>CAYLOQ010000001.1:0-236295 GCA_964385425.1 Candidatus Woesearchaeota archaeon
TTTCCCGTCTCCATATTCTATGGTATATAAACACATATGACGATATTTTTTAGCAATTTCAAATGCCTCATCTCTATTATCTCCTTGGTGGACTACTTCCTGATGAGACTCGTCTCTACGATATCTTTTTCTTTGCCCTTCCAAATCTGCAGTAACTATATATGCTTGTTTTTCTCCCATAAATCTCCCTTAATCCCACCCTATTTAAACCTTATGAAATGGAGAAGAATCGAGTATAGAAATGCTTAAAAATAGATAAATAGTGGAGAAATTATGATAAGGATAACCGTTATTCCTCAAGGGGAAATAGGCCGTACCTGGGAATATAAAGTTACAAAAGACGGAGAATCTGTTTATAGTGCGAGGGCTACCATAATAGATAGTCATTACTTATTATCAGAAAGTGATATAATAGTTGGAGGAGGGTTTAATCCTATTGGAATAGAAGATATACATAAAGTTGAGGTTGCTAATACTAGATTAAAAGATAGGGCTAGAAAAAGGGCCAAATTTGAATTAGAACAAACTGTAGAAATTGTAGATTTTACTGAATAATCAATTCTTCCCCACATAATCAGAGTCATCAATTAAAAACAAATTCCAAAGCCCACACCAAACTCAAATAACTTCCACATTCACCTTACCAAGCTCTTGTTTTAATGAATCAATCAATTCTTCTTTATTTGCACCGATCTTTTCATCTCTTTTTTCTTCTTTAACCTTCTCAATTTTTAGGTTATCAATTTCCACAACTACTATCTTTATTTGGGAATGTAATTCTTGTGTTTCATCTTCCTTAATCTCTCTTTCATAAGTTGAGGTTTCTTCTATTTTGGTTCTGATCGAATTTATTTTTTCTTGGATTATTTCACTATTTAATTTGGCCACATTTAGTAAACTTAAAATGTTTTCTCCATTATCTTTCTGGAAAGCTTGTTTAAAATTCTCTTTATATTCCTTTATTACACTCATTTCTTTTTCAAAAATGTGATGAAAATTAGCGAGGGCTTTAAAATCAAGAAGTTGCTCTAACTTAAAAATATCACTCTTTAACTCTTCTTTCAGAGATTCAATCTTTTTTTGGGTTCTCAAACGCTCCAAATAATTGGAACCCCTTTTAATTTTCTCTATTTCTTCCAAGAGTTTTTTATTTTCTTCTTCCTTACCCTTTATATCTTCAATAAGGGCAGGTATTGTTTCACTAATTTTTCCAAGGGTTCTATCAATGACTTGGATTGCATCTAATTTTGACTTAACTAAGGAGGTTCCTTTAAAAGAATCTACAACCCCCTTACTTTCATCAAAAGTTTTTATAAGTTCTTTAGAAAAAACTTTTAAGCCTTCTTTTACGTTTGCCATTTCTTTTCCAACCAATATTGTGGCCCTTTCATAATTCTTATATGAGCTTTTATTAAAATCAAGAAAAATCTTATTTATCTTTTTCATAGAGTCTTCAAATTCATCCATTTCTAGATTGTATAAATTTTCTAAAAAATTTTCAACTGATTTAACATAATCTTTTCTACTATTATTTACAATTCCCTTAATCTCCTCTTTTTCTTTTTTTGCTTCAATATTAACAGATTCTAAAATAACTATCTTTTCTCTAATCTCCTTACCGAATTTTCTAATTTTTTCCCTAATTATAACAAGTATTTCTTTTTCTTTAACCTCATTTTCTTTTATTCTATTTTCAATCCAACCTTTAATTTCGGAAAAAGCGAGCTTTTCAATAACGATTTCTTCAGCCTTGTCTTGCCTAAATAATTTTTTGAATAATTCAAAGATTCCCATACTAGATTCCTAGAAATCTTATTATATAAAGATACGCCCACGCCGAGCGGTTAAGATTTGTTTAACGCCCTTATTTTTATCTTAAAATATACACGTATAATCCCTTTTTAAAATGGGGTTGTTACCCAATGGGGTGCGGAAGATGAAATCATCTCAAAATTTTTTGTATTTTCTATATCCCACTCTGCCAATCTTTCAAAATATCCCTTGCTGCCCTATCAGAATTAACTTCACCACCTTTTTTCAAAAAACCTTTTTTCTTTCCAATCTTTTCAATTAAATCCTCTGCATTATCAAATTTCATTTTATAAAATTCCTCTAACTCTTTCTTATCGCTCTTTACAATTTCATTAAGTGCAAGTTCTGGATTCTTAACTTGATTATGCGACCTCCCACCAACCTTAACATGCCTTGCTATTTTTTCCTCATTTGTCGTAGAATATTCGTCAGAAGAAATAACCCCTGGAGAATCTAACAAGACTATACTTTCTGTAAGTCTTAATTTCTGAATCCCTTTTGTAAACCCCGCCTCAGAACTTGTTTTCGCCGAATTCTTTCCAATTAAAAGATTAATCAAAGAACTCTTCCCAGTATTAGGATACCCAATAACCCCCACCCGAACACGACGATAATCTCCTTCCAATTTCACCCTTGCTGCTTCTGCTTTAATTTTATTTCTTAACTCTGTAATTCCTGTTCTCTTTTTACATGAAACAAAAACTCGCGGATTCAAACTCTTGTCTTTTTTTCGCGTGAGGTCAGATTTATTCAAAACATAAATCATTTTCTTTCCTTTATCAAAAACCGCCTTTTCAATTTCTTTATTTTGCATCTCTTTCACAAACCGCGCATCAAGAATCTCTAAAACAATATCAGAAGTCTCAATTATCTCCCCCAATAACTCAGGATATTTCCCTCTCTGCTTTCTGATATTCTTTAATCTTTTCCCAGAACGAGCTTGTCTCCTTGTTGCCATAAAAAATTAAAGAGATAATAGTTTATTAAATAAACGCAAACCAACAATCTTATAAACCTAGAATTTTGTTTAATATTATTATATATTGTTAAAGTCTTGGAGCTTAGCTACAAAGGCTTGGTTTCAAGAATAATTCTTGAAAATAATAATTAATTAAAATGAAAACGTTTAAAGAACTCGGACTAAGTAGTGAGTTTGTATCTGTGCTTGAAAAAGACAAGATTACAACTCCTTCGGAAATTCAGGAAAAAACAATTCCCATAGTCTTAGCAGGGCGAGATGTGATTGGAGGTTCTGCGACAGGTTCTGGAAAAACTCTTGCGTTTGCCTCAAGCATGATAGAAAATCTTGAGAAAAGCGGAAGAATTCAAGCATTAATTTTAACACCAACAAGAGAACTTGCTGAACAAGTTTCAAATGCAATCTCAAAATTCTCCAGACACAAAAAATTAAATGTTCTTCCTATTTATGGAGGAGTTAATATTAAATCTCAGATTAGAAAAATTCATAGCACAGATATCATTGTGGGAACTCCAGGAAGAATTTTAGACCACATGCGAAGGGGAACCTTAAATTTAGATTATGTTAAATCTCTTGTTTTAGACGAAGTTGATAGAATGTTTGATATGGGATTTCAAAGGGATGTTGAAAGAATTCTTGGTCAATGTCCCAAGAAAAGACAGACAATGCTTTTTTCAGCGACGATATCTGCTGAAATAAATTATCTTGCTAAAAAATACACTCAAAAACCAGCAGAGGTTTCTATTCAATCACACATCGACCCATCAAAACTTAAACAAACCTACTACAATGTTTTAGATGGTTTGAAGTTTTCATTATTTGTTTATTTGTTAAAAAAAGAAAAAAATAATCTAGTAATGGTATTCTGCGGAACAAGACGTAATGTTGATTTTGTTGCAAATAATCTGATTAATCTTGGAATTAATGCGAAGGCGATTCACGGAGGGATGATCCAAAATAAAAGAACAAGAGTTATGGATGAGTTTAATTCAGAAAATGGTGTGAATGTTTTAGTGTGCACAGACGTAGCTGCAAGAGGACTTGATATTTTTGGGGTGAGCCACGTATACAATTATGATTTACCAAAAACAAGTTCAGATTATATTCATCGAATCGGCAGAACAGCCAGAGCAGGACGAGATGGAATTGCAATTAGCATCTTATGCAGCAGAGATTATGAAAACTTTGGGAATATTTTAAGAGATAAAGAATTAAAAATTAACGAGGTGAAAACTCCCTTTTTTGAAAGAGTTAGAATGATTACTAAAACTGGAAATAAAAAAAGATATTCTGATTCAAGGCAAAGATACCAAAGTCGTGGGAGAAGTAATGGACAAAGAAGAGATAGCAGAAGAAGTAAAAGTGGAGGGAGGAGTTTTAGTGGTGGAAGAAAATATAGTGATAATAAAGCAGATAGAGGAGAAAGAAAAAGTTTTGGAAGACATCCAACAAGAGGAAATGTTAAAAGAAAAAATTACAGAAAACATAATTTTAGAAGTGGTGGAAGTCAAGGAAGATGATAAGATTAAAGAAAATTATTTTTTAATTCCTTTCCTCAATCAAACCAACCCAACTTCTCGTCCTTTGGCAATTTCTTTATTGCATACTCGCATTTACACGCACCTGATTTGTCCCTGCACTGCTTAGCCCGAAGTAATTTCTTAAAACCTTTTTGAAAAACATATTTACTTCCCTTCCCCTCAGCATGCGTATTCATCCGCGCGTCAACATCTATCGTCACCCCTGTATAAAACGAACCATCCCCACATTCAAGAATATAAACATACCATTGTTTTTTCATATAATTATTTAGAAATCTTATTATATAAAGATGCGCCCACGCCGAGGGTAGGACAAAAGTGTCCCCATTAGGGTAAAGAAAAAGGTGTCTACACCCCTAAAATTTGTGGTCACCTAGTTAATTTTTTTAAAGCTGAATATTCTTTGATCAATAAATCAATGGTTGGCCTTAGATTCCCTTTTGTTTGATACTCTTGTAAGGATTCATAATATTGTCTTTGATTTCTTAGATCAATATTTACTGGAGGAAAGTCATTTTTAAGTAAGATATTATTCAGCAACAACCTCCCAACCCTACCATTCCCATCAGCGAAGGGGTGTATATTTTCAAATTGGTTATGAACAACAGATGCTAATACGAGTGCAGGGTATCTTGATCTATTTTTATTATACCATCTGATAAGTTCATTAAGTAAAGAATTTATTCTTGATTGAGGAGCTCCAAAATGAATTATATTCCCATAGCCATCTCTAACAACAACTTCTTGTCCTTTAATTCTGAATTTGCCTGCAAAATCTTTTGAATTTTTAAAAACAATTTTATGTAAATCTAAAATAAATTTTATTGATATATGTTCCCCTGTTTTTCTTATAAATTTAATAGCATCATTCACACCATAAGTTTCTGCTATATCTTGCTTTGATTTTTTTGGCCATTTTCCCTTCTCCAAGATATCTTTTACTTCTTTTTTTGTTATTTCACTACCTTCTATTGCATTAGTATTATACGAAAAAAGCTCTGAAAAAGTTCTCCATTGTTCTTCCGATAAATGGATTATTCTTAATTTCTGACTCTTTTCTAGATTTTCAATCAGTTTTATTTCTTTTTTTGATAACGGTGTTTTAAGAGGATCTTTAATTATTTTATATTGTTCAATTTCCTCGAGAATTATTTTTTCTGCTTTATCTAGCCTTCCTTTTAACTGTTCTTCATTTATATTTTTTCCTAGAAACTTCCTTATTTTATTTACTTTTCCATCTTCTCTAAAAGAATGTGCTAAATAATATTTTATTCTGTTTCCTTCCTTTCTCTTCTCGACATACATAACAACAAATAGGTGACTACATATATAAATCTTTCTATTGTATTGTCTACATACGCCCACGCCGAGTGCTATGGGGTGTAGGACTTCGACTCCCTGTTAGGGAATCACGCCCACGCCGATAGTAGTTTGGGAGTAGTATAAGAGTGTTATAGTTGGAGAATTTTAATCCCTCCATAGCTCAATGGTTCTGTATTAACCACTTAACTATTCTTCACGAAAATCAAATTCTGGTGTAATGGCCTTTAATATAATCTTTTTTTCCCTATTCGTTACAATAGTTTTTCTATACCCCCTATCTTCAAACTCACCCTCTCCAAATATTGCCGCTTGTATCCAGGGATTATCCCATAAACCTACCGATCCTCTAAGATCGGCCCCGCCAAACCTTACTCCATAGAGATTCGCATCTGTAAAATCTGCTTCTCTTAGATCAGCTCCATAGAGCTGAGCTTCACGGAGTTCTGTCTTTCTAAGACTTACTCCCCTTAGATCAGCCATGTGAAGAGTTACTCCTTCAAGATTTGCTAAACTAAGATCAGCCCCTTGAAGCCTTGCTCCTTTAAGATTAGCCTGATAAAGCCTTGCTCCTTTAAGATCCGCTCCTTCAAGATTTGCATTTACCCCCCTTAAATAAGGCATATGAAGATCTCTTGCAATTAAACCTTGAAAATTAGAGTCTTCTATTGTTATTGGGTTCTCTCTGAAATAATCATTAATTAAATACTCTCTTAATACTCTAAAGCTCGGATGTCCACTTAAATTTAAATTCCTTCCCACTCTTCTAGAGAAATCTCTTCTTCCACTCAATATCCGCATAATTTCATCTGCAGTTATTGGTCTTAATTCAACACTGGTTTCTGTTTGTTCCATAATTCCCACACAAATTCTTCCTTTTTAAACTTTATGATATAAATACGCCCACGCCGAGAATAATACACTTTTGCATATCTAAGAGGTGTACTTTTGTGCCTCTTTAAATGACTAAATGAATAATGTTTAAATAATTTTGTATAAAAATAAATTTATCTATATGTTACTTTTCTTATTTTATAATGTTTCTTAATCTTTTCCCTTTTAATTTCATTTTTTAGAATCATCCTGTTTAATTTTTGCTGCATTTTTGATGATTTCTTATCTTCATAAAATCTTTTATTAGAATAATCCTGCCCAAACCTTATTTCTCCACGGATATTAAGAGATTTGAAAAGGACAATTATCATTAAAACAATAAACCCTATTAACAAAATTAATTTAGTGAAACTCCCAAATAATATTGATGAATTTTCTTGAGTATTAATGTTATTTGATAGGATTTCTATAAGGAAAGAAGAGCCATAATATATTGAAATGATTAATGCAATTATTGAAACCAAAGAAATTATGATTATGAAAACTGTTTTTATGATTCCTCCAAAATTTGACTTATGATAATTGTATGGTTCTCTCTTCCTTTTCATCACTGAAATTATTATAAAAGTAGCTATTGCCAATAAAGATATGATTCCAATAAATAAAATAGGAATTTTTCCTTTAGGACCAAATGGAAAATATTCTCCTATATCAGGAATTCCTATAATTCCTCCTGTTATTGATGGTGTATCTCCTTCATTATCTATTACTCTACCCCCACCAGAACTACTAGCACCACTTATGGTAAAGGTGTCAAAGAATTTATCAGTTCTACTCCCTAAATTATAATATCCTGCTTCACATTGGAAAATATATGATTGAGTTGCTATAAATGTAGAAGGAACAAGAATTGCTTTATTTACCTTAAGAAGTGTCCTGTTAATCATCTGATTAAAATTAAATGAGTTATAATTATTAACTCCATCATTTAAATAACAAGTAAAATCAACTTCTTTTTCAACAACCTGAGAGTCCTCTACTTGTGCAGATATTGAGCAAGTCATTTCGCTTCCTGAACTTGCTTGGGCAGGGCAATCAACCGAAAGATGGAAAGTCCCTGTTTTGGATTCTACTCCTTCAAGAGCAGAAGCTTGTCTTTGTTGGACTTGTAAATTTAAATCACTTGAATATCTACATGAATCTGAATTATTTACTATTATTGTGAAAGTATTATATGGTTCTACATCTGCAAATCCAATTAAAGTCATTCTATTGGTTTCTTCAAAGAAAGAAACATCTACTTCAGAAGTTCCTGCGTGTTTAAAATAAGGTATTGTAATTATATCATTTATTGTGCTTGAACTTCCTGCATCAGTTTCAATTCTTTTTTCTATACATCCTGCTATAACATCTCTATCTGTATTTTCAAAACAATATCTTGCTATAAATTTTGTTTCGTCTATTCCAAAATAATCATAAGTTATATTTACCTCCAATTCATTACAAGCACTAATTGATGAATCAAATGCACTTGTAGATATATTCACAACATCAATTATTTTAATATAGGGTGTTCCAACTTCATGCCCATAATAATTAAATTCATCTGATTCTAACTCTAAATCTTGATCAAAATCTTCTAAATGTAAATGAAAATTAATATCAAAATCATTCCCTCCTACCACATGTGTAGGTAATAAAAACTCCTCTGAACATCTTTCAACTACGCCCTCATCAATTTGTGGTTTTACAGAAGTCCTCATGATCACACTTTCTCCTTGTAATGTTTCCCCTGTGTCTAAACTTATTGGGAAAAAATGTTGTTCTAAGGTATCATCATCAAAACTTACTTCATTCACAAAAATAAACTTTTCTTCTGTGAAAGTATTATTTAATAATATACATAATGATGCAGGTTTTCCACCAGTTAAAAATCCTTGACCATTTGTAGTTTTATTTCCTTCTACAGAATTATTGAAAGTACCCCAAGAAATATCTTCTTGGTTTATTCTTGTTGGTCCATCTGTTATTTGAATTTTTCCACCGAATTCATCTTTTAAATAAACAGCAGGGTACATCCCTTGACTTGCAGTAAAATCATCATGGAATCCTGTAGCGTTAGCCCATTTTTTATTTATCATAAAATCATTTAAATCATCAATTAAAAATCCCCTAGTTCCCTCCCCTGAAGAACCCTCTGCTGAGTTAGAACATTTATTGTCATTCCCTGTTGGACAAAAACAATTAATATCTGTTAGATATTGAACCCCTGCTTTAAAATGGGCATCATCTATTTCAAAATCTACATCTAAATCTCCATTATGATTTGATATTTCTTCTATTCCTGAAACAATAGTATTCCCACCAATTGTTTCTATATCGATTCTACAAGAAGCACCAGCAGTTCCAATTTCTGTTCCGTTTTTTACTTTTGCAGAAATTGCTAAAGTTGTTCCAATGAAGTTTTGAGTGCTTATTACAATCTCTTCTATTAATAAATCACTTCCTGTTGCAGCATTTATTGTTGCATTACTTTGTCCTGTTAAACCTCCTCCACCAGATAGTGTTGCATTAAGAACATTTCCATAAACAGATATATAAGAAGAATTAATTACGAAAGATTCAAAGAATTCATTATTTGGAGATGTAGTTGAACTTGGAGTTGTGCCTGTTGAAGTATCTACCACATGACCTGTCGCATTTGTCCAATTCACAGTATATGCTTGATTTTTCTCATTTCCTGTAGTTATTTCCATTTCTAAAGTCGCAGTTGAACCTTCAACATAGACTTCAGAATCTAAAACTGCCGTTGAAGCAGAAACAAAATTTATTAAGAATATAAATGAAAACAAAGATATTCCTAAAAGTAGGATCACAAATTTAGTTTTCATTTTTACCCCCCTCCCAATAATGTAATTTTGCTCTACCAACAGGCCTAATTCTAATTAATTTTGCCCCCTTTAATTCTGCAAGAACGACGGCAACAGTGTTCCTAGAAATTTTTAAACCTCTTGCAATATCAATTATTGTAAGTCCGTCTGTATTTTTTCTTAGAAGACTCTTAACTAATTCACCTTTTGTTTTCATTGTGCGTTAACGCTTAGTTTTATAAGTTATCTTTAAAACTTTGTTTTATAAGTCATTTTTAAAGTTTAATGATATAAGTTATCTTTATTAATTATCTTTAATGTTTATTATTGGTGCACAATAGTTTATAAATGTTTTTAATCGGTTTATGATATCAAAAAGATTTCAATAAAGCCCAGAAAGAGCGTTGGGATAATTTTAAAAAGACTTAACCCAGCTTATTTTTTATGGATAATCGTAATGGAGAAGTTAGTCCTCTTGAAATAATTAGTGGGCAAGGAAGTATGGAAACCCCCGAATCATTTAGAGATAAGGCGAGGGGGTGGGTTGTAGATACATCCATAGCAGTTCTATGGAGTAATCTTGTTTTTGCACCAGGTGATTATGTTTTAGGTGGTTTGTGGGGGGATGAATTTGTTAAACAAAGAGTAGGAATGAGTTTGTTTAATTTGGCGTTTGGTGGGGTATTTGGAAAATTTAGAAATTATTGGACAAAAAATGTAATGAAGGCCACACCAAATAGTTCAAGATTTTACAAGGCAGTTAGTGATACCACAGCAGGTGCTATTTTTTATGGTCCTATTTATGTTGGACTTATTAAATCCCATGGGGCTTCATGGGAAGAAACATTTGCAGCATTAGGGGGAGGACTTCTAACAGCCGCAATCACAGGTAGGCCCTATGGTTTGTGCCAAGATAAATGGAGAAAATTATTTGGAGTTAGGCCAGCTCTAGAAGAATAGTTATAAATAAAACTCCCTCTACTCTCCCAGAAAGGGCGTTGAGAAGGTTTATTCTATGTGTTTATATGGATCTCGTTTCATATTGTGTACAATTTACAGATCTTTTTATAGAACCTGTATGTTTATTGTACACCCCACTAAAATGCAAAAATGTAGTACGCCCACGCCGAGGGTAGGATAAAAGTGTCCCAGTTGGGGGGTTAATATAAATCTAAACTCACCTTTAATAGAAGCTCAATAGTAATTATTTCTGAACCGATAATAAATTCTTAACTGCTCCAACTAAAGAACCCTGTTGAAAATTTTTTGCTAAACTATCTATAACCGCAAGTAATCCAGGAGTATAAATCGCAATTTGTGCAACATTTGATAATTCAATTTCTTGACCTCTTAATACCCCTGGTGCTAAAAAGCTACCTAAACAAATTGCTCCCTGAACAGCATAATTTCGGATTATTTCTCCATTACTTCTATTTTGAGAATCGTATAGCTCGTCATTGCTTCTAGCACTATACCATTCTTTTTGATCATGCAAAAAATTTTCTAATGCCATGGAAATAAATGATAATAAGTGATTTATAAACTTTTCTATTTTGTCTTAATTCTTGAGTAACAAAGCGCCCACGCCGGGGATAGAACTTTTTGTTAGATTTGGTGGGAGTTAAATTGTTTATTTACTTCTTTCAGAAACATTACAATCAACATCAACATATCTTACTTCTACTTTAAATCCCAATTCTCTCAATTTATGTATTGTATTCTTTTGTTGATTATCCAGATGGGAAGAATTTGATTTTACTTCCACAAAAGAAATTTCCTTTGTGTCTTGATCGATACAAACTAAATCAGGAAAACCAAGAATATTATCCTTTATTATTTTGATAACTTCTTTAATTCTCTTTGTATCAATTTCCTCCCAAATCATCATATTTTGGATTCTTCCAATCATGGTTGTATTTATTGGGCTTATAACTTTATCATTAGTAAAATCAACCCTCACAACATTTTGATTTTCTTCTTTCTTAAGTTTTGAAACAATATAATCTTCTGCAATTCTTCCTAAACTTGTTGTTGATATATCTTCATTCATAGAATATGGTGTTGAATTTGCCTATTTATACCTTGCTAAATGTTATGTTCAAGAAATAAATCTAAAACACTCATTTAAGCATTCTTTTTGAAAGCTATAGATTTTATTGTAATGTTTGATTAGAAAATAATCATTGGTGTATCTATTAAGAGGACTGTATTCTCCTTTTGGATATCTTGAAGAATTTACATGAGATGATAAAATTTGTTGTAAGAGAAAATTTGGAGTAGTAATTTTCCCAACCCTTAAATTAGATTTACCAGAATCTATTTCAGATAATAGTGATTTGATTACTTCTATGATAGCTAAAAATATTTTTTCATTATCTATAGGAGTATTCTCTAAAATTTTAGTTTCTTCTTTCAAATCGTCATTCACCATATTTTTGTAAATATCTAGAGTTTTATGGCCATGCTTGAAGATTCCAGTAATACCTTTAGTTGTCTTTTCCACACTTTGTTGTAATAAGAAAATAGATTGAGGATATTTTCCATTTTCATAAAGTATCTTGGAAGACTCCAAATCTTCTAAGGCCATTTTTATAAAATTTTCATTTTCTTCTTTCATTTTTAACCACATAAACTCTCACAGGGAACTCCATCATCATCACCATCTAATTCATTAACATCATAACTACAAGCATCAAATACATCCATTACTTCTGAACAAGAATTGAAATCTCCACAATTGTAAACATTTCCTCCACAGCCAACCGTATTTACTATAACATCATCAGTCTTTGCAGATGAAGTATCCCATATCCCTATTTCTTTACCTTTTGCAATACTCTCTGCATCTTCTATTATTGAACACTTAGAAGTATCTGGAGAATAAGGATAAGCTCTCCCATAACCTTGTAGAACAATTCTTAGATTAATAAAACAATTAGCTAAATCTGTGCAATCTTTTTTAGTATAGATATATCTTAATAATCTTCCATACCTGTCTGTTTCTGAAATATCTTTTTCAAGATAAACTTCTTTATTAAAAATAAGATTTGTAAGATAATCTTTTGCTTCTTGATAACCATCTTCATAAGTCTCGGGGGTATCAATGCAAATTAATCTTACTCTTTCACCTGAACTTAATTCTATAGTATCCCCATCAATAACTCTTGTTACTTTATACCAATTTTTAGTTTCTTCAAACGTTGGAGTTTCAATAATTTCATCAGAAACAATTTCTTCTTCTGGCTCTTGGATACATTCTCCATTTTCACAGCCATAAAGACAATGATAATTATTAAACCACGAAGTGCCGCAATCTGAATATTGATATTTTTTTTGGATATAATTCCCATTACATCCATATTTATCTAAATATTCTGCTTTACAATTTTCCTCTCCAATGTTAGAAATAATTTTCCCAGTTGGTATCGGGTTTTCTCTCTCTTCTTCAGTTTTCTCAGGTATAGTTTCTTCTTGAATATCCTCTTCAGACGCTTCTTCTTTAATAACATTAGAAGTGATTGTAGGTTCTTCATCTGGAAGAAAAATTCCTGCAAATGCGAAAACAAGAACAATTCCAATAACCCATAATGCTGTTTTTGTTTTCATTTAATCAGAGTCCACTACTACCTCTTATATCACATTTAGTTATATTTTTTTCAATTTTACAATAAATGTTTGGTTCGTAGTCAATTGGTTCTGGGAGGATTGTATCACAACCACCACTACAATAAACTAAAATCTGTAGATTATATTCTGTATTAAATCCAAGTCCAGAAATGATATAATCTTTTGATTCCCCAATTCCCACAGAATTATTTTCTTTGTAATATAAAAGAAACCATGCTTCAGCTTCCCTTATAATAATGGAATTGGTGCTGGATAAATCTAAAGTTAGCTGTTTGGTTTCCTTAAACAAAGAAGGAATCTCTCCTATCCATATTCCACCCCTCTCTAAACCAAGAATACGATAGTAAACTAATACATTATAGGCGAGGTTATCTCTCGAATTACTAACAGATATATTTAATGTTTTTTTAATGGGATCAGAGACTGGTTCAGATACAACAATCAAAGGATTCTCTTCATTGGTTAATTTAAAAACAACCCAACCACTTAAAAGCCCAGAAACTAGCATTCCAATTATTGTTAATACTGTCAACCTTAATTGAAATTTATGAGTTTTAAAATTAAGATATTGTCGCTGGAGTCTATCATCATAATTGGGAGCTAGACCATTAGGATAATTTCTCTCATCTTTCCTTGCTCTTCTATGTCTCCACCTTTCCGCTTCATCAAGATATTTGTCAAAAGCTTTGTAATCTCTTTTTTCAAACCAGTTTTTTATTCTATTCCATTCTTTTCCCATAAACTTAACACAAATTGTGTAATTTTATATCTTTGCTTTGCTTTGAAATCTCCTTCAGAATTGCATAAAATACTTATAATATGCAATATTTAAAAGAGACAATATCTTAAATTTGTATATGATTGTCAAAGCAAATTATTCTAATAAAGATAGTCTCTATACACAATTTAAAGAGAGTATGAAAATAACCTCTAAACTGGATTCTGCAGAGAAAGGTTCTGAAATAAGACTTGATTTATCTGGAATTGGAAAACTTTTACCTTGTTCAATTGTTCTTTTATCAAATAAAATAATTGAATGTAGAAAAAAAGGAAAAAAAGTTAGCATAATCTATCCTAAAAATCTTTTAATTTCAAGGTACCTTGTTGATTTGGGCTTTGGATCTGAGTGGAATGGAAAGCTAAGAAAAAATTGTTATCCTATTGCTTCTTTTACAAACAAAGAAGACTTATCTAAAATAACAAATGATATGATTAATGCTATGAATAGGGTTATACCGAAAGCTTTTGGGGGAGGGGTGATGTATTTATTATCAGAGGTAATTGATAATGTTGAAGAACATTCCAGATTTGAATACGCTTCCGTAATGGCTCAATATTATAGAAAAGATCACATTCTTGACATATGTATTTTAGATGATGGGATTACAATTCCAACTCTTTTTAGAGAAAACAAGATTAATTTTATTAGTGATAGAGATGCTATCCATAAAGCACTTGGTGGAACTTCAACAAAAAAAGAAGGTGGAAGAGGATTTGGATTGAGAACCTCTAAAAAATTAATTCTAAGGGGTTTGAGAGGTGAATTACATATAATATCAAGAAATGGTTTTGTATCTCTTAATGCCAGGAGAATAGAAGGAGAGAGAACACCTCTGATAAAAAAATCCTTCAAAGGAACAATGTTATATTTTAGATTTAGGGTTCCTAAGAAAACTTTAAATATCCATGAATATACAGAGTAATATGAAAAAAAAAACATTTCTTTTATTTGATTATTTCCAAAATAATGTGGTGATTCGTAATCGAATGAGAGAATTTTTTAAGAAAGTAGAAAAGGAAAAAGCAGAGGATATAGTAATAGATTTTAAAAATATAGACTTTATTTCTCGTTCTTGTAGCGATGAGTATTTAAAACTTAAAGCAAAATCCAAAAAATTCTTTAAAGAGACGAATGTCAAAGACAATGTAAGAAAGATGTTGGAACAAGTATACAAAAGTCTAATTCATGTTGTTTATGAATCTAATTCAAATAAGAAATTCATTCCCATAAAGCATTAAACTTATTCTGTAAATCGGAAGGGCTTATATGAGTATAAATTGTTGTGTA
The DNA here is from genome assembly GCA_964385425.1 of Candidatus Woesearchaeota archaeon. Classification (GTDB taxonomy): domain Archaea; phylum Nanobdellota; class Nanobdellia; order Pacearchaeales; family GW2011-AR1; genus ASMP01. The sequence continues at coordinate 15,052 of CAYLOQ010000001.1, forward strand.
TCTATCCTTGAATGTCCCAAGAGCTGTTGAACTTCTCTAAGGAATTGTAACACAAAGTATATACGCCCACGCCGGGAGTCGAACCCGGGTTACATCCGCGACAGGGATGAGTCATAGCCGTTAGACCACGTAGGCACAATCATCAATGTTAGAATTTGTTTTTAAAGTTTTTGTTAAGGTTATTGGTTATGGTTCAATGGTTGAAACAATATTTGCTATAATAGAAGAGAATAACCCAAAAGCAGCAATTAATAATCCAACATTGTCTAAAGCATTTAATTGTAGTAAAAGAATTATGAAGTAGATGAATATAATAAAATTGATTATTTGTGAAAAGATAGATAACGCATCCCCAACCTTCATTTTATATTATCGCTCTTATTATCCCATAAACTAATAAACCCAAGGCGATAATTCCCAAAATCCATGCGATGATTTGAAATATTTCTAAAGTCCTCTTTTTCATATTAGATTGAATTTCTATTTTTATTTAAACTTTTTCCTTTCGATCTTCTTCTTGCCATTCATATATTTCTGCAAAACTTTAGGGATTTTTATGCTACCGTCTTTTTCCTGGTTGTTCTCTATTATGGCTACCATCGCTCTTGATGTAGCAATCATTGTATTATTTAAAACATGAATATACTTCTTCTCCCCTTTTTCATTATATTTGATGTTTAAAGCTCTTGCTTGGAAGTCTGTACAATTACCTGCAGACGTTATTTCTTTGTATGCTTTCTGTCTTGGGAACCACGCCTCAATGTCGTATTGTCTCGTAAATTTATCTCCTAAATCTCCAGAACAAAGTTCAACAACCCGATAATGAATTTTTAGGGTTTTAAAAAATTCTTCTGTTATTTTCTGTATTTCTTCTAACATCTTTGGGGAATTTTTAGGAGTTGTGAACACGACTTGCTCCACCTTATTGAATTGGTGCATCCTGAATAATCCTTTCGTATCAACACCATGACTTCCTATCTCTTTCCTAAAACAAGGTGTTAAAGCACAAAATTTTATTGGAAGATTTTTTTTATTTATTGCCTTGTTTTTTAACATAGAAACCAGAGAATGCTCTGAGGTCCCTATCAAGTATAAATCTTTTTTATCTACCTTATAAACAACATCTTCAAAATCCTGTAATCCGTTAAGTGCCCCTAAAAGAGTTTCAAACTTTAAGAGCATTGGTGGAACAACAGGAACAAATCCTTTTTTTATAATAAAATCCATTCCATATCTCTGAAGAGCATGGTCTAACTGGGCAATATCTCCTAAAAGATAATTGAAACCCTGTCCAGAATTACTTCTTCCAGCATCAAAATCAGCATAACCCATGGCTTCTATAAGCTCTGCGTGATTCTTGGGCTCAAAACCAAGTTTTGTGGGTTTCCCCCATTTTCTAATCTCAACATTATCCTTGTCTGTCTTACCAATAGGGACTTTTGGATGCATTATGTTTGGAATCTTTAGCATTATTTCCCTTATTTCTCCCCGAAGTTTCTTGGTTTTTTCTTCTATCTTCTCAATTTTTCCAGGAATTTCTTTTGCTTTTTTTATCAGCTCTTTAGCTTTCTTTTCGTTTTTTTGTTTTTTTGCTCTGTTAATATCCATAGAAATTTTGTTCCTCTGACTTCTCAGGCCATCTGCCTTATATTTCAATTTCCTCCATTCTCCATCCAATTCCCTGACTTTATCAACAAGAAATAGTTTTTCTTTCTGGAATTTCTTCTTTATATTGTCTTTTACTAACTTAGGATTTTCCCTAATTAGATTTATATCAATCATAAAACAGAGAGAGAAATATTCTATTTAAATTTATTGAATAGATTTTTATAATCCGGATTTTTTCTTGTGTTATGAAGAGATATAAATTGTATCATTCTCAAAGATTTGATAAAGATTTAGAAAAATTTAATAACAATTTTGGGATATAATAGATAGAATTGAGGATCAGCTCATTGAAAACCCTTATTCTGGTAAACCTCTTGGCACGAAATGGTTCAGAGAAAAAAGACACGAAAAATATAGAATATATTATTTAATTTACGAAGACCTTAAATCTATTTTTATGGTTGCTTTAAGTGAAAAGAAAAATCAGCAAAGAGTAATAAATACCATTAAACTTTTATTTGATTTATTCAAAGAAGAAATAGAAAGTTTAATCAATAAAAATTCTATTTGACTCTTCTCACTCTACCCTCTTTTATATCTTTAAAACCATCTATTAATTGTATTAAGAGTTCTGAATCTACATTTGCTAACTTCGCTTCCATTTTTAATCTTTCATATTCTTTCCTTGGGACTTTTATCATTTCCATATATGATAATGTTAATGAAAGTTTATATAATTTACGATTAGTAATTTATTGAATAGATTTAAAAATAACATTGTCTAAATTAATTAATGGCAGGTGATCTTGGTTCTCAATTCTTAGAAGCATATAATTCATTTACTTCTACATTGCCAATCGCGTTCCAAAGTTTTATCAATTTATTCTTGTTGGTCTTAGTCATATTCGTCTACTCCCTTTTTATCTGGAAATTCTACAAATTCATTGCTGAGAAAAACATCTTTGGCCTGGATTTGAACAAATATAACAAAGCAGAACATCCATTTCTTACAAAACTAACCGCGGGGGGACTTTATCTCGTTGAATACATAATTATCTTGCCTTTCTTAATATTTTTCTGGTTTGCAATCTTTAATTTTTTCTTAATACTCTTAACTGACGAAGCCATAGGAGTAAGTACGATATTAGTCATATCTGCTGTTGTAATAGCTGCAATAAGAATGGCCTCTTACTATCAAAAAGGCCTGGCAGAAGAAATTGCAAAGATACTCCCCTTCACCTTACTAGCAATCTCCGTGCTTAATCCCAGCTTTTTTTCAAAAGAATTTATTATCAGGATTACCTCGCGCCTAGGGGAAATCTCTTCTTTCTTCCAAGAGATACTGATTTACCTAGCGTTTATCATAATTCTAGAAATTATCTTAAGAGTATTTGAATTTCTTTTCTCTCTATTTGGAATAGAAGAAATAAAAGAAGAAGAAATTAAGGAAGAGACGGAAAGTGCAGGATAAAAAATAAATAAACAGCGACGCAATTAACAAAAACATAATTTTAAAAAGAATATAGTATTTAATTTTAAAATGGGATTGGTAGAAACACTCATACTTTTAACAATTGGATTTGTGGCCTTCTTTGCGACAGGCATAGACGATACGGTGGCGTATGCTGGTTCGTATCTGAAGAGCGGGCGAAAAGACCACAAGAAATCAATATCTTTTGGTGTGATACTCGGAACTCTTATTGCACTCGGCATAGCTATTTTTGCAGGTTCTTTAATGGATGCCTTACCCTCCAAACATTTGATAGGTGGTACAGTATTGATCTCGCTTGGAATACTCATGTTCGCTCGTGGGAAGTGGTCGAGGCATCAGAAGAAAGCCCACCTCTCAAAAATAGAGAGACACTTAAAGCACCCGCGACCAGCAGACCAGAGCAATCTAAAATTCGTTGGATTAGGTATGGTACTCTTTTTTGCCACAGGAATTGACGACATAATTACATATTCAAATCTAATAATGGCTAAAGGAGCATGGTTAGCAATCTCCATAGGGGTGTTAATCGCTACATTTGTATCCTTAACAATAGCATACTTCCTGGCCGACAAACTAAAAAAGTTTCCACACCCGGAAAGAATCGGTGGATTAGTAATAATCCTCATCGGTATTCTCCTGGCACTAAGAATCTTATAGAAAAACAATTTTCCTTCTATAAAAAGTATTTTTAGTTGTATATCCGGAAAGATTTATAAATTGATTCTTTATATGAATTACATGCCAAAGGTAAGAATAAAACTAAACAGTACAGACATAGAAATGATCAATAATATCTGTGATTCTATCAGAGATGTGGCTAAAAGAGCAGGAATCGCTATAAGCGGCCCTGTTCCCCTCCCGACTAAAAGGCTAAAGGTAACAACAAGAAAGTCTCCTTGTGGAGATGGGACAGCTACGTTTGATAATTATGAGATGAGAATCCACAAAAGACTTATTGACCTGCCTGCAAACGAAAAAGTCCTTCACCACATAATGAGGATGCAGATCCCCAAGAATGTTAATATTAAGATTGAGATGAAAGATTAAGAAATTTTTCTAGTTCATATATGTTTCTCAGTTGATAATCAGCTTCATCCGACGTAGCATTCACAATAGCTGTTTTTATTCCAAGAGATTTTGCAGGAATGATGTCCACTTTTTCTCTATCACCCACGAACATCATAGAATCAAAAGAAACGTTGTGGTTGGACGCAACATATTCGAAAGCAGACCCATCATTTCTGAGATACGGAGAATCTCTGTAAAGAAAGGGTGAAAACAAAGAAGATTCAATTCCCAAAGCAGATAATTTTTTACTTGCTGTATTTTTTGAACTTGAAGTTATTAAGAAAAGTTTGTATCTTTGAGAAAGCCTATCAAACATTCCAACTAATTTTTCATCTCTCTCTAAAGATGGAGAAACATCTGCCTCTTCGAGAGAGGTTTGAACTATCTCCACCCCTTTGGATGAACCAATCCCCATTAATGTGAGAGAACCACTGGCGCTTTGCGTTCTCTCATAGTGATCCCTAAAAATTTCTCTTATCTCTTCATAAGGTCTATCTAAAAAGGTACTGGCTTGTCCACAAATATGGTCTTGAATTGCTTCGTTTGTTTTTGCACCATCATAAAGGGTATTATCCAAATCAAATCCCAGAGAAACAATTTCTAAACTCATAAAAAAGCCCCCCTTATTATATCACTACAATGTAAAAAAACTTCCTCCAAGGTAAGATCAGATGTATCAAGAGTCTCCATTTGTAAATTAGGAAAAAGACTTTGAAGAGAGCCGTAATATTTTGATAATAAATCAATCCTATCTGCCTCTTCATTTCTACTGGTTGTCTCCATTGTTACATCACTTCTACGATGGACTCTTGATGAGCCAACATCACCTCTTACGGTTAAAACTAATGTCAAATCAGGAAAAGGTATTCTTGAATTAAGTAACCTAATGGTTTCGGGATTAACCCCCCCAAGTAAGCCCTGATAAACAAAAGTATCAAACAAACCCCTGTCTGATAAAAAATATAAATCTTGTTCATTAATTCTTGGAAAAACACTTTCACAATAAGTCATCAACCGATCCAGACTAAAAATGTATGCTTCTGTAAGGGGGTCTTTATCTCCTCTTAACAGATATGATTTGCTCAGATCTCTTAAAGGTCCGGGCTCTATTATTCTTTTAACCTTAAATCCAGAATCAACTAACCAATTTGTCAACAGACCTTGCAATTGTGATTTTCCAGACCCTGAAGGACCAACAATCTGAATTATTTTAGCCATTTGAAGTCCCCCTGGGAGCTCCACAACCTAATACTCCAAAATCTCTATATAATCTATAACAATTTTCTCTAGAATAAAATTTTTTGTCTCTTTTATCAGACGGAACATCGTCAACAACAGAAACCTCGTCCCAAGAATTTGGATGTGCATAAAAAGGATATCTTTCATCAGCACCACTAATAAATAAAGCATTAAATTCTAAACCCTCTTCTCTTGCCATAAAAACCCTGTGCGCTCCATCATTAATTACCGGAATTTGGATTTCTGTGGGGTCTTCATACCTTATTTCCCCTTCTTGAGGGATGTATTGAATAGTTCGGCGAGTAACTTCAATTATGGGGGGTGTTAAAGTCCATATCTCTCCAAGATCGTTTTTTATTTCTAAAGCACCCTCTAACATTAAAGAATCTAAACCAAATGATTTAATAAGAAGTCGTCTCAGCAGCCTCTGTCTTTCAAGACCTTCTTTTAAAACATAGAATGTTGTCGGATTAACTTCTTGATAACCAGATCTTCTTAAACCAACCTCTGCATTTTGGTAAACAAAAATTTGCTCTCCGGATTCTCCTTTTTGTGATAAAGGAACTGAACGAACCATACTTGCCAATTCACTAAAAGGTATCTCTCTTAGCACCTCTATTTTTTCCATCTAACATATTTGTTCTTAATTTTTTTAAAATATTGTATTCTCCAAGATATATTATTCTTCACCACCTTCGGAATCAAACCAGCCATAGCCTCTTTTCCAAAGCTCTGCAGGATATTCAGATTCATCGACCCTCAAAAATTCTCCTGTAATAGGCATTAAATCCCTGGCTTTTGCTACAAGTTCCCTAGCCATTCCAACATAAGAAAAGTTACCTTTAGAAATATCCCCTCTTATTTTTCCCACATACCCTATTTGATTAGGTTGCCAAGAATAAAGAGACCTACAATTAGCTCCAAAAGGAACAAGTTTTTCCGCAACGTGAGGACTTTGTTCTCTTGCACTTTCATAAAAAGTTGCTGCTTCTCCCATATCTGATCTATATTGTTCGTCAAATCCAAATACTTCAAAAATTTCAGGGGTTTCAAATCCAAGTCTCGTAGTTAAAAGTTGATTTGACCTAGGACCTCTTCTATGTCTAAAAATATCTCTATACCCATGATATGCCATAACTAACTCAACCATTAATCCTCCATGAGATATGGAAGGGTGTAAAACATCAAACCCTCCCCTATCTTTATGTACTCGCTCAAGAACATCTCTTACATCTCTCTCGGAAATTTCTTCCATCAGATCTACAATAGATGCATCTAAATGAGGGAATAAAGAAAGCGCTGCATTAAACCTGTCAGTATACATTTCAATATCTCTCGGGGAAAGTAAATTAACTACTCCTTCACTATGATTTCTAGGAACAACATGTCCAAATCTATCTTGAGCATATTCTCTAAACTCTCTATCGTTAGAAACTACCCAGTTATCCACCCTTACATGACTTTGATCTCCTAACAGTATGGGAGAAATCTTTTTTGCTTCCCCCCAAATTCTTTTCCCAACATCCTGATCCTCCAATCTTGGACTTGAAATCAGCCCTGTAATAACTTCTTCCAATACTCTTGCGTCTATAGAGTATCCCATTGACGTCTTTGTTGAAGCTAACAAATAAACTCTTGATGAATCTAAAACAAACTTTCCTATATCTCTTCTTATAGATCTTTCTTCGAGACCTTTCAAAACTCTCAAACGTTCTTTTTCAAAATCTGTTGGAGTGGGAATAAACCCTTCTGTAAATTCCATCCGCTCTTCAAGTCTCGTTTTAACCTCGGTTTCAACATTTTCTGGTCTGCTCAAAAAACTTGTTACTAAACCGGTGTATCTATGATCAAAAACCCTATCTGCCAAAGCTTCTGTAACTTCGACATATCTTTGACTCATATAGGACATGTAATCCACAAAATCTTCTGCTCCTTCAAGACTCAAAACATCTGGATCTGCAAGAGATAATTCCAGAGTATTTCCAAAAGAGATATATCTCGTAGATTTAACTTGTGGTCTGTTGAGGGGATGACCTGTAATTTTCTTACCCGTTATATCTGAAATATTTTCGCAGTGACCAAATAAGGGTGTTTCTTCTTTAATTGAAGAATGACCATGTTTTAAGGGCCATTGTTTATTGAACATGGCTGTTTTAGTTGACATTTTCAAGGAACCATCAGGATTTCTAAAAATATCCATTAAACTAGGGATCATAGGTAGTATTGCCCTTGCTTGCTCTGTTTTATCTCTATCAAGAAAAAGTAAAACTCTATCTTGGAAGGGCATATGCGTTTTAGAATAGGCTGACATCAAAGGGGAAAGTTCTTCTCCTGCAATTAGTGGTTGTGGATAAATAAAACTTATATCCCCCCCCGGATTAGTAAATAAAAATTTCCTTAATGACTCCTCCTCTTCTGGAGAAAAATTTTCCATTTGATTTAAAGAGAAAATTTATATTTAAACAAATGTATTCCTTAGGGTACACTTCAAAAAAGCTCTGCATCCGGTTAAATTTAAATAATTCTCTTTTTCACCTAAAGGAAAGTTTGATAAAGAAAACCTTGGTTGTCTTTATAGCCCGTATCGCATAGTGGTTATTGCACAAGACTGGAACTCTTGGCCCTTCGGGGCTCCCAGGTTCAATTCCTGGTGCGGGCGTGATGTTACTTCTAAGTTAAGACAAAAGGAAGGGTTTAAAAATCACTATCTAATTGAATTTGTATGGATTATGAAGAGAGAAGACCAGACCATAATAATGATCATGACACTACTTCAGTTAGTGACAGCTCTAGAGAAAAAGAATCTTCATTACTGAAAAAAGTAAAACATGTTGGTGCGACCGTAAAAGATATTGCTGCAAGCACAACCGCAGGATGGGTTGCTTACACACCAATTATGGCTCCGATTGAATATTTCTGGGCCGGTATGGATGGGGGAGAAGTGCTAAAAACTAGAGCCATGGCTGGCTTCGGACACTTAATTGGTTTGCCCCTATATCAAAAATCAAGAGAATATTTTGGAAGAAAGTTTAATGTAACAGAGGATAGTAGCAAATTGAAAAAAAGAGCGCTTAATGCTCTTGCATTTGTACCTGTTCATCCCCCAACTTATGCTTTGTTCTTAGCCCTTTCAGGAGCCTCGTTAGAAGAAATGAAATACGCACTTCCGGCAGGCCTAGCAGTAGTAATGGTAACATCCCCCATATTCACACCCTTCATGGAATTTTGGAGAACAAAAGTATTTAAGGAAAAACCGACCCTTAAGAAAAAGTGTTAACCCCCTAACTGAGACACTTTTATGCCTCTCTTGGCGCGGGCGTTTTTTATCTTTTACTACAACAATATTTAAAAAGGAGTTATCGTCTTAATTTTATGGAAGGATCAATGCTTTCTACAATTGTAAGAGGATATTTAGAACAATTAGACGGCTTAGAACAGCCCCCAGAAGCATTTTATTCTAGATTAAATAATGGTGAGCCAGAAGCAGTCGGAAAAATTGTTGACAGTTTAAAGAGTTATATATCTGAACAGGTTGGAGAAGGAAATTATCTGGTTGCAGGTGTTGGAGGAATTTTTAGGCTTCCACATCCAGGAATGGCTCAGGATATTGACCTCGCTGTTGTTGGGTTAAATTATACTAGTAAACCAGCTTCACAAAGAACCCATGATTTTGATCACGTTACAGCATTCACACGTACTGTTCAAGAATATTTTGAAAGATTACATCAAAAATTAGTTTCTGAGTTTGGATTAAACAGCCAAGAGGCAGGTTTTGATAGGAGGGGAAGTGGATCTTTTGCGCACTGGGATAAGAAGTATTCTTTAGGTACAAAGGAAGAAGAACCCCTAATAACAACTTTAGAATCTGATTTGGAAAGTTTTGGTTGGTGGAATTCAAAAGGACTAAGGGTTTGTTTTCCAGCCATCAGACCAATAGATGTGCAATTTGTTTTCAATCAAAATCCTGAAGAATGGATACAGAATCAAAGAACATTAAAAGAAGAACCAAGTAAAACAAGAAGAAAGATTTCTGAGTATTTTCCTTATGCGATACTGTCATAATCGGTCATTCTTGTCCGTAAGGTCTATGAGAGTCAAAAACTTTAAATAACACCCATTCATAACCAAAACATGGAAAAAGACATTGGAAAAATAAAAAAAGGTGAATATCAGGGAGCAGTTACCGATGTTGTTATAGGAATCAGAGAATACAATGGAAGAGTTGGTGTTGATATAAGAGAATTCGTGACAAGTGAGAGATACACCGGACCCACAAAAAAGGGATTGAGAATTCCTGCAGAAAGTTTTCCAGAATTCAAAGAAATGATAAATTCTATAACAGATGAAGATTTAAAAGAAGGGGAGAAGCCAGAAGAACCTGAAAGTTCAGAAGAAACCCCTAAAGGACAAAAGACCCTTGGAACAGAAAAAGAAGAATCAAGTGAAATGCCTGATTATTAGAACAATAATCTTTAAAAACTATCTTTCTACATTTGTTCTATGTTAAGAGATACTTTAATGAAATATAGGGGACCGTTATTGGTAGCAGGTATCGGTGCCTTAGGAGTTGGGGGAAGCTTTACAAACATGATACAAAATTTAGGATATAGTCCACCTCCAGTAGTAGAAGAGATAGATCAAACTAGGAAAGAAGTTTCTGACATAAACGCCTACCTAGATTCACACCCAAAACCAGGCTCAGAAACATATCTTGATGCTCAAACAACGAGAGATTCTCTTGAAGGAAGGAGGGACAAACTGGAAAACACCGTCGAAGCGGTAAATGCTATAAGTGAAAGAGAAAGAAGGGAAGAGACGAGAAATAATTCTTCTATCCTTTACATAGTGTCTGCTATTCCTTTTGCACTTGGTATTGCATGGGGATTTCTGAAAAAAAAGAACCTGGGATTTCCCCGACTCTAAATTCCCCGTAGCTATTTAAGTAAAGCCTGATTATTAAGCTTTCTTCATAATTTTATGGTAGTACAAAAGCCTTAAAAACTCTAAAAACAGGATAATATCCTAGTTAAGAGGGGGGCGGAACAATTGGTTAAAGTTGATCTTCGGGTTTGCTTTGCCAGCTTCGGTCGCTCTTTCCCTTGACTTTTTCTCTATATTTTAAAATTTAAAAAAGAGCCTACTTATTAGATCCATTTGACTCTGTAATGATTCTGGTACTCTTAAACTTAAATCCATTCCAGTCTCCTCTTCAAACTGATCTGCAATCTCTCTATTTCTATCTGAGGAACGAGAAGTAACACTCAATATAACGTTATATCCTAAAGGTGATAGTCTTCTCTCTTTTTGTTGTGAAACCATTAGCAAATAAGAATCTGGATTTTCCCCTAAAAAAGCATACTTAACCGTATTCCCTAGGCCAAAAGTCACCTCTAAGAGATCTTCACTAGATTTCTCGACGGCATCAGCCAGGGGATTTTCATATACCCCCCACCTTTACCAAAGTTTCAGGAACCCTCTGAATCACCATGTTTTCCAATAAACTCCCTATCTCAAACTTTAAAAATGAATGTATTCTCAAAAATATACTATGAAACCAAGAATAAGACAGCCAATAGTGACTGTTGTAGGGCATGTGGATCATGGGAAAACAAGTATCCTTGATCGTCTTAGAGATAGCTGTATTCAGGACGGCGAGGCTGGAGGAATAACTCAAAAAATATCTTTCACGCTTTATCCAATGGACCAACTGAAATCAGCCTGTCATCTGATAGATAAGTCTGGAATAAAACTCAGTATTCCCGGATTTTTGCTTATCGATACACCAGGACACGCAGCATTTTCTAATCTCAGAAAAAGGGGAGGAAGCTTGGCGGATCTTGCTGTTCTTGTAATAGACATAAACGAAGGAATAAAACCACAGACAGCAGAAGTCATCCAGATCCTAAAGATGAACAAAACACCATTCATAATCGCCCTGAACAAAATAGACAATATTTCTGGGTGGAGGAAATTAGACGAAGATCTAAAAAAAAGCATTGAATCCCAGGCACAGAACATAAAACAGATTTTTGATGAAAAATATCTAACACTAATCGGATCCTTACATAGTTATGAATTTGATGCAGACCTTTATTACAACATAAAAGATTTTACAAAAAAGATAGCTCTCGTGCCTTGCTCTGCAAGAACAGGAGAAGGGATCCCGGAGTTAATCATGATGTTGTGTGGAATGAGTAAGAAATATTTAGAAAACAAACTCACGTTGGGACAAGAGGCCAGAGGAGTTGTCCTAGAAATAAAAAAGGAGAGAGATTGTTATTACATCGAGGCAATTTTATACGATGGTGAACTAGGAAAAAAAGACGAAATAGCTATTGCAAATTTGGAAAAAGGGCCAACAGTAACTAAAATAAGAGTCTTGGAAGAAGTGCAAGCTTTGTGTGATCGATTTGCCCCTGTAGAAAAAGTTCAGGCATCTACAGGAATAAGGATGCAGATTGTTGAAAAAGCCGAAATTCTTCCAGGGATGCCTTTTGTAGCTTATAAAGGAGACAAGGAAAAGATAGAAAATAATTTCAAGAAAGACCTATCTAAAACTATCGAAACAGAAAAACAAGGAATCATTGTTAAGGCAGATTCTCTAGGAAGCCTTGAAGCTCTTTTAGTAATACTAAAAGAAAACAAAATTCCTGTAGTAAAAGCAGGTATAGGAAAGATAAACAAATCTGATATAACTTATGCGAAAGCAAACCTAAAAATAAACGAGTTGGACGCTTTAGTTGTTGGATTTAACACTGATCTAGATGAAGAAGCAAAAGAGATTAAAGGAAACGTTGGTGTTTTTATGGACGATGTTATTTACAAACTAGTTGAAGAGCTGGTAGAATTTAGAAAAAACAAAGAGAGAGAGATTGAGAAAAATAGGATGATGGGGCTAACAACTCTGGGAAAAATAAAGGTTCTTCATAAGTATGTTTTCAGAAACACGAGTCCTGCAATCTTCGGAGTCAGGGTAGAGGCAGGAAAAATAATTCCAGGACTTAATCTCATAGATGAAAAAGGGGAGAAAGTCGGAAGAATAAAAAACATGCAAGCAGAGAATAAATCTGTAGAAGAAGCTGGGGAAGGAAAAGAACTTGCAATTTCTGTTCCAGGAATTAATTTTGATAGGAGGATGAAAAATGTGGAATTTATGTACCCTAATATTACAGAGGCCCAGTTTCGTAATTTCAAGAAAAACAAAGATCTGCTTTCTCAGAGAGAAATTTCTCTTCTCCAGGAAATCGCAGGAATCAAGCGGCAGGGAAAAGCAGAATGGGGAAGTTAATCTATTTCTATGCCTTCTAAACATCTAGACTATATAAACTTTTCTTCTCCGTTACTACCCCAAAGTAACATTTATAAATAAAAGGCCGGTAGTTAAATTAAAGTAAACAATGAAGGGAACAAAAAATTTAGATAAAAGAGATAAACCAAAATACTCTAATTGGAAATTTGCTAAAGACCTTTGGCATTTTTATAGTAAGCACAAAAAGAAATTCATTCTATTCACCTTTCTGCTTGCTCTGGCCTCAACAACAGCAATAATTACCCCATTAATCTTGGCAAAAATGATTGATCTCTTTATTACAGAGGGCACAGATCCCTCTGTCTTTTATTATTATATTCTAGCTCTTCTAGGGTTGCAAATCTTTTCATCAGTTACCAGATTACGGGCAAAGTATAATCTCACGGGAATTAGGGATAAAATACAACGTGATGCAAAAGTAGAATCATTCAATAAAATAATGCAAGCCAACATGCTCTGGCACGAAGAGTCTATGATTGGATCAAAAATCCAAAAACTCCATGAAGGGGAAAGGGCATTTGACAAATTCAACAATTTCTATAACAATCAAGGAGTATCAATGGTTATTGGTTTTGTGGGTATTCTAGGAGTGTTTACCTTTTTTAGCATCAAATATCTCTTACTTGCACTACTATTTATTATAACATATTTATTAGTTGAATACCAATTTAACAAACGAATCGCCCTTAAGACATACAATACAAATATTATAAGGGAAAAATCAACAGGAAAACAATTTGATATTTCATCAAATATCTCTACAATCAAAGCTTTAGGAATAGAATCATTCTCGAGTAAAGAGATTTCCAAAATAGAAGAAAAATTACTTAGAAGCAAGAAAGAGAAAAGACAAATAAACAACACAAAATGGATTTCAATCCAATCAATCGCCGCTATCTTTTTTGCCCTGTTTTTATTTTTTGTTGGAAAAGATATTATCCAGGGGGCACTTACGGCAGGCTCTATTATAATATATGTTAGTTATCTTAACCAATTAAGGAGTATGCTTAATACAATCTCAAGCCAATCTGACAGCCTCATAGAAGCAAAATATGGTATCTACAGGATGATGGAAATATATAACCTTCACCCATCAAATGATGACCCTGGAGCCAAACCACTAAAATCTTGGAAAAAGATCATAATAAAAAATTTGGGATTTAAATATAAAGATGAGCCAGTTTTAGAAAATCTTAATCTAACAATACATAGTGGAGAAAAAATAGGTATTGTTGGAAAATCGGGATGCGGAAAATCCACTTTTTTCAAATTACTATTAAAACTATATGTTCCAAAAAAAGGAAATATTTTCTTTGATTCAAAACCAATTAATAAAGTTAAGAGGGATTCAATTGTAGATAAAATCTCAATTGTCTTACAAGACACTGAAGTTTTCAACCTTTCACTAAAAGAAAATATAACAATCTCAAGAAACAGTAAATTTGATAAAAAACTCTATAAAAGAGCACTCGAAGTTTCTCAACTAGACAACTTCATAAAAAATCTAAAAGACCAAGATAAAACAATTATTGGAGAAAAAGGGTTCAGACTTTCAGGAGGACAAAGACAGAGACTCGGAATTGCAAGAGCCATATATAAAAACTCAGACATAATAATTTTTGACGAAGCAACCTCAAACCTTGATTATGAGACTGAAAGGAGAATTCAAGGTTCATTAGACAAAATAAAAGGGAAGACCATTGTGGTGTCGGCTCATAGATTAACAACGCTTAAAAATATGGACAAAATTCTCATCATGAAAAAAGGCAGAGTAATTGAACAAGGAACCTATGATGAACTCCTTAAAAAACAAGGGCACTTTTACAAACTCTTGAAACAACAAGGGGGTTGGAAAAAGAAAGCTGATTGGGGGGGTTAATTATCTTCTATTAATTTCTAGCATGGGCGATTTCTATCACAGAAATGTTTAAAAACACAGAATTTGTGAGGTTTTTATGGTGGTAATATTTAAAGGTCAAGAATCAACAAAGAATGTTGATGGAAAAGAAAAGAAAGTAATCCCTTTTGCTGGAACAGATAGGGATGGAGAATTCTCACAAATGGGAGTTGGATTGATCTACCCTAATGAGAAAAGTGGTTCTGTTTGGGGTCTTGTATGTCCTCGTGATATTGTTGCCTCATATAGGGGTATGAAAATTGCTGAAGAAGTTCCGCAATTTGGTCATGGAACTTTGGCAGCTTGTTGGTATGCGGGTAAGAGAGATGTTCACAATTCAGATCAAAAATATATTGATGATATTAACGAAATGATTGGAGCAGATAAAAGACAAGAAATTATTCGGGCTCCACTGCCTTCTTTTGATGATGCTATAAGACTTATGCAAGAAAAAGATATTGATTTTGATGCAGGTTACTTCTTAAAAGAAATTGAACAAGGAAGTCTATCAATCACACCTGTACTGGAACAAGTAATAAATGATTATTCTGATCGGGTTTTACTTTTTAGAGATTTAGCAGGAAACTTTAAAAGAGCATACGAGGTATTAACAGAAAAACCAACAGGTTTGTTAGCAAAATTTAGAGGCAGAAAAATAAATGCTGAACATTTAGATTCTGCAAGAGCATACGTTACAATGGTCGAACAAATGTTACCTTCTTTTATACCCGAGGTTGAAAGACAATATGGTCTTCTTGTACAGAATATTGAAGGTACTAATATGGATTCGGCTCAATTTAGTGAACATTCAAGAGAATCTATTGAACCAGCAAGAACAAGAATTTATGATAGCAAAATGAAATTCGATGAAGCAGCAGCTAAATTAAGACAAACTACTGCAAGTCAAATGTCTCCTGAAGAAAAATTTGTTGAATACCACACTGCATTAGAAAATATGATGAAGGCAGCTTCAGAAATTTCAAGTGGATTTTCAACATTTGAAATCTATGCAAGAGGAGAACCTACTGAAGATGCATTCGGAGCAACAAAGTCTCTAGCTGAAGGAACTGTAAGAGTGATTAATAGAGCTGCAAGAGAAAAAATGCAGGGTGCTTATGCATTAAGTTAATTAACCCCCCCTAATATAGCACATCCATACAAAAAATTCTTTTCCTTTTATAGACACTAGAGACTTTATAGACTATGCTTAATATAACAACAAATTTATAAATCCCAACCTCTTAATAAAAGCATAAAATGGGTGCATTAAGTACTGTCCTGATAATTATTGGAATCCTAGCATTGTTAGAGAGCCTCATTGTTCTTTTATTTCCTAACTGGTCGATAAGAATAGGAAGAAGATGGATAAAAAATAAGAAAAATGTAAAGAAAGCAGGATTAGTTGAACTTATCGTTGCAATTATCTTAATTTTAATCGGAATGAATGTTTAGAACAGCAAATTTTAAATAATGGTTATCTTATAATATTTTATGGACATTAAAATTGTTTTAGAAGATCAAGAAGAAGGTGGGTTTACAGTGTATGCTCCTTCATTACCCGGGTGTATTTCACAAGGGGAGACTATAGAAGAATCTTTAAAAAATATTAAAGAGGCTATTGAATTATATTTGGATATCAACGCGGAAGAGATAAAAGGCAAGGGAAAAATTATGAATATAGAAATATGAAACTTCCCCAGATTTCTGGATTTAAACTTATAAAAATTCTTAATAAAGCTGGTTTCGGGGTGATGAGAAAAAAAGGAAGCCATGTTAGATTAGAAAAGATAACTGGTGGAAAAATAATAAAGTTAACAGTTCCTATGCATGATAGACTAAAGAAAGGAACCTTGTCAAGAATAATAAAAGATTCTAAATTAAGTGAAGAAGAATTTGAAAGATTATCGTAATATAAGAAGTATTAAAAAACCTTCCAACAAACTTTAAAAACTCCCTGAAATAATAATTACCATGTTTAAGATAAATATTGCGGATAAGAATGGAAAAACATTCAAGTTAGAACTCGAAACAGAGGAGCTCATGGGAAAAGCTCTCCATGACAAGATTGAGGGAAAAGAACTTCTTCCAGATCTTCAAGGTTATGAATTCGAAATTTCAGGAGCCAGTGATAAATCTGGATTTACTGTAATGAAAAACGTTCCAGGTATTGGGCTAAAAAGAGTTCTATTGACTTACGGGAAGGGGATGAAGAAGAGACCTAAAAGAGAAGGGAAAAAAAAGAGATCAAACCCAACTCCAAAAGGTTTAAGGCTAAGAAAAACAGTTCGTGGCCAAGTTATTTCTCCTGAAATCACTCAGATTAACCTAAAGATACTTAAGGCTGGAGCAAAAAGCCTCGCAGAAGTTTTCCCTGATCAAAACCAAGAAAGAGAACCCAAAGAAAATAGGGCATTGAAAAGAAAGAAAACACAGGAAGCACCAAAAGAAACCGAAGAAGAAAAACCAGAAGAAACCACAGGGAAAGAACCTAAACAAGAAGCTCCTATAGAACAAAAAACAGAAGAACAAAAATCTGTTGCAGAGAATTAGCAAAAAAATCAAACCCAAACCTTAAAAAACTGCTTCTATTATCATATTTCATGACAAAACTACCAGAAATTAACGTTGGTGTTGTAGGTCACATTGACCATGGAAAAACCACGCTACTCAGAAGTCTGACAGGCAAATTCACGGATACTCATTCAGAAGAGCTGAAGAGGGGGATTACAATCAAACTAGGTTATACAGAAATGTTAATCTATGAATGCGGGGAAAAATTCACAAACAAAGAAGAAATAGATGGAAAAGCCTGTGTTCCAGTAAGATACATCAGTTTCATAGACGCGCCAGGACACGAGATGCTCATGGCAACCATGCTTTCCGGAGCTGCAATCATCGACGCTGCAATACTCGTAATTGCTGCAAATGAAGGAATAAAACCACAAACTAGAGAGCATTTCATAGCGCTTCAAGCAAAGAAGATAAAAAATATAATTGTTGTTCAAAATAAGATAGACCTCACGAGCAAAGAACAGGCCCTTAAAAATTACGAAGAAATTAAAGAATTTCTAAAAAATACAATAGCGGAAAATTCCCCCATAATCCCAATATCTGCACAGCAAGGAATAAATATTGATGCATTAATAGAAGAGCTTGCAAAATTAAAAATTCCAGAAAGAGAAATAACTGAAAAGCCAATTTTCTTAGTAGCTCGAAGTTTTGATATAAATAGACCTGGAACAACTATTGATAAATTAAAAGGCGGTGTGCTCGGAGGAATCTTAAAAAAGGGTAAACTGAAATTAGGGGACGAGATAGAGATAAAACCAGGATTAAATGTCAAAAAACCACATGGAGAAATGAGTTACCAAACACTAAATACAAAAATTATTTCTCTGCATAGAGGAAAAGAATCTGTAAAAGAAGTTTCTCCAGGAGTTAGCATCTCTATTGAAACCTCTCTGGATCCTTTTTTAGCAAAAACAGATTCTTTAACAGGCTGCCTAGTCTCTCTTAAAGGAAATCTTCCTGAAATAAGCTATAAGATAAAGATAAAATCAAGGCTTTTTGAAGAGGTATTGGGAATTGGGGAACACAGAAAAGTTGATCCCATAAAGATAAGAGAAATCCTGATGTTGAGCATCAATACAACAATAACAGTGGGAACTGTGGAGAAAATATCAAAAGACGAGATTGAACTTTCTTTAAATATTCCTGTTCTTGCATTAAAAGGTGATAACCTAGGAATTGCCAGAAATATTGAAGGACATTGGAGATTAATTGGGTGGGGGGAAGTTTTATAAATAAACCTTCATAATATAAAAAATGCAAAAAGGCATATTAATTATTTTTTTAGCTCTTTTAATATTTGGAATTGCATTTAATTCTCCGATTCTTATAGCAGATGATGAGGATAATTCAAAAAACAAAAAGGTGATTGAGCTTTCAAGCCATGACAATTCTGGTTCAGGAAGTTCAGATGGTGATTCTGATAGTTCTGGCCCTAGCGATTCCGATGATGATTCTGATGACAAAAATGAGGATGATGAAGAAAAAACCAGGGAAAGAACAAGAGAGAGAATAAGAGAAAGAGATGGTGAGGTTGAAATAGAATCCAGAAAAGAAATAAGAACTGCAGATGGAAGATTGATAAAAGTCGAAAGAAAAATAAGAATAAGAGATGGTGAGGTTGAAATTAGAACCAAATTAAAAGTTGAGGGAAAAGGTTCAAACCTGTCTGTTGTGGATTCTGATGGAGAAAGGCATAGAATAAGGGTAACTCCTGAAAGGCTAAGAATATTAATGAGGGAAAGATTAGGGGCAGATAACGTAACTGGTTTTTCTCTGGATGAAGTAGAACACAAAAACATCCCAAGGATTGTTTACAAGGTTAACTCAGAGCACCCTGGAAGATTTTTAGGAATATTTAAACTTTCGATGAAAGCCGAAACCCTTGTTGACCCAGAAACAGGAGAAATTATAAGTGTAAATGTGCCCTGGTGGGCTTTCCTGATAACAGGAGAAGGAATTGCTGATTCAGATGAAATAATAGGGAATGAGACTCTGGAAGAAGAAGTAGTTGCAAATGATGAGGAGCTTGAGGATGAATTCGGGGATATTGAGATAGATGAAGAATTAGAAATAAAAGCTGAAACATTTAACGGAGTTTCCGAAATTAAAATAGAACTTGAATTTGATACCGAAACAAAAAACACAGACAGTATTGTCATGGAAGTTTTAAGCAAACTATCATTAAGTTCAGAAGAAATAGATGGTTTTCTTGAAATGAAAGTAAGTGATGAGCCCATAGAGAACAAAGAAAAATTGGAATTTGAAATAGAATTTGAAGACGGGACAACGGAGGTTGAATTTGAATGGAAATTCTTTTTTGATAATGATAACAGAGAAGAAATAGTCAATGTAATATCAGAAAAACTTTCTTCTCTTACAGAAGAAACGATTAACAACGTTCTGGTTATAAAAGAAGAAATAGAAAGCGCGGAGGAGGATTTGTGTGAAGTTTTCTCTGATGTGAAATTTAAATCAACTGAACAATATGAAGGGGGTCTTGGTTCAGATGGAATAGTACTTGGGTATTGGTTTGTAAGTTTTTCAAATGATGAAGTGCAATGGTCTTATTCGGATGTTGCAGAGGTTGGCTCTTTTACTTGTGACAGAGGGGAAATAGAGGCGGATCTCAATGGTTTCAATGGTTTGATGGTTGAGGGGGAATACGATGCAAACCGAAAGGTTTTGTTCTGGGATGGAATTGAATACAAAATTGTAGATGATAATTCTGAAGAAGATAACGAGACAATAGAATGTCCTGATGCTCCAACATGTTCTACAGGAACAACATTAATAACTGGAGATCCTCAGAGTGGAAATTGTCCTGTATATTCCTGTATATAGAGGTATATCAGTAGCCGAGACTAACGCAACTGCTTGAGAATTCTTATCAAATTTTATAAAGGGTTTTTCTTTTTCAATTGAATGAAAATATATTCTCATTCAAAGTTAAGTATGTTTGAGCAATGCAAGCTTAAATATAAATTCAAATACATAGATAAAATAATTCCCGAGATTGAAAGAAGCATTGAGGTCCACCTCGGAGATTCTGTTCACAAAGCTCTCGAATGGCTCTACAGCCAAGTAAAGCAAAAAAAGATACCTCCTATCGATGAGTTTATTTCTCGTTATGGAAGAATCTGGGAAGAAAATTATAGGCCAGAAATGGTGATTGTTAAGAAAAATATAACTCCTGGAGATTATTTTAACCAAGGAATTAAATTTCTCGTTGAATACTACTTATCAAACAAACCTTTTGAGGACAATACAATAGAAATTGAAAAA
The DNA here is from genome assembly GCA_964385425.1 of Candidatus Woesearchaeota archaeon. Classification (GTDB taxonomy): domain Archaea; phylum Nanobdellota; class Nanobdellia; order Pacearchaeales; family GW2011-AR1; genus ASMP01. The sequence goes on from CAYLOQ010000001.1 coordinate 35,518, forward strand.
AGGATAATCATAAATCTAGACGGCTCTGAAAAATACAGGATCCAAGGATTTATAGACAGAATTGTCCACAATCTTGATAATGGCGAATATGAAATCCATGACTATAAAACAAGTAATTCTCTTCCCTTTAAAGAAAAAATAGACAACGACAGACAACTCGCTTTATATGCAATTGCAATAAAAGAGCTATTTGGAAAAGACAAGGAAGTTTCTCTGATTTGGCACTATCTGGCACACAATAAAAGGCTTATTTCCAAAAGAACAAATGAACAGCTAGAAAACCTGAAAGAAGAAACGATAGAACTCATAAAAGAAATTGAAAGAACAACAGAATTCCCCCCAAACAAGGGTCCTTTGTGTAATTGGTGTCAATACAAAGATATTTGTCCTGCCTGGGTTGGGAGACCGCCAGTACAAAAGAATTTAAAAGAATTTGATTAATTCTCTTCTCCGTTAGCTTCTTGAACCTTGATTAAATCAGTAACAGTGTCGCCTTCCTGTAACTTAACAATTCTGACTCCTTGGGTAGCTCTTCCCATGACCCTTATATTCTTAAGAGAAGTTCTTATTACCATTCCTTTAGCAGTCGTGATTATTATACCATCTTCAGGATTAACAGAAACTGTTGTTATAACATCTCCAGTCTTTTGAGTAACTTTTAGATTAATAACACCCTTACCAGCTCTCGCTGTCTTTCTATAATCCTTGACAGCAGTTCTCTTCCCATATCCGTTTTTTGTTATCGTAAGTATCGCCTGAGTTCTCAAAACTTCAAGACCCACAACAACATCTTCTTTTCTCATTTTTATTCCTGTAACCCCATAACTAGCCCTTCCCATTTCTCTGACATCCTTGCTATTGAATCTTATTGCCTGCCCCTTCTTTGTGGCTAGAAGAACTTCTTCTCCTTTTTTCACAACATGCACACCAATCAAAATATCTGAATTGTCTGCAGGAAGATTGATTGCTCTTACCCCAGAAGCCCTTGGTTTTGAAAAATTGTTCAGAGATATTTTCTTAACTATTCCTTTCTTCGTGGCCATAAAAAGAGCATCTTCAAAATTATTTACAGAAATAACACTCGTAACTCTCTCGTCTTTTAGATTCAGTAGATTAATCATCGCCTTTCCTTTACTGTATCTCTCTGCCTCTGGAATATCATAAGCCTTCAACCATAAAACCCTCCCTCTGGTTGTAAAGAACATTAAATAATCATGAGTCGAACAAGTTATCAGTTGCTTTACAAAATCCCCTGTTGCTAGATTGCTTCCTATGACCCCTCTTCCACCCCTTCTCTGTTCTCTGTAAGTCTTCACATCCATTCGCTTGCAATAACCCTTTTCTGTTATCGTAACAATCACTTCTTTCTTCTGTACTATATCTTTCTCCGAGATCTCTGCAAGCCTCTGTAAAACATATGTTCTCCTGTTATCTCCATATTTATTCTTTAACTCGTTAACTTCCTTCACAATGATTTTTAGAATTTCTTTTATGTCTCCTAAAATCTTCTCAAATTCAGAAATCTTTTCTTTCAAATCCTTATATTCTTTCTTGAGTTTATCCTGTTCCAGAGAAGTGAGCTGTTGGAGTTTTGTTTCCAAAACAGCCTGAGCCTGTTTCCTTGTGAGTCTGAATTTTTTAACTAAATTCTCCAAGGCTTCTGTTGTTGCCTTTGATTTCTTAATCGTTGTGATAACAGCATCGATATTTTTCAGAGCAATCAAAAGACCCTCAACAATTTCTAATCTTTCTTTTGCTTTCTTTAACTCAAATCCAACTCTATTGGCTATTATTTTTTTCCTATAATCTACATAATTTTCAACAACATCTTTAAGATTCAAAATTTTTGGTTGTCCCTTAACCAATGCCAGGAAATTAACATTGAAGTAATCCTGGAGTCTGGTGTATTTGAAAAGAGCATTAGTCACAAATTTAGAATTGGTTCCTTTTCTCATCTCGATAACTATCCTTATCTTTCCTTTAGAAGATTCATCCCTCAAATCAGAAATATCTCTGAGCTTCTTTTTCTGGATTAAATCAGCAATCTGTGTCATCAAGGAAGATTTGTTCAGCATATAAGGAATCTCTGTAATAACAATCGCTTCTTTCTTTCTACTCATCTCTGTAGTTGTTCTTCCTCTGAGAGTCATTCTTCCTCTCCCTGTTTTATAGAGTTCAAGCATATCTCCAAAGACCATTCCTCCCGTAGGAAAATCAGGACCAGTCACAATCTTAGCGAGCTCTTCTATGGTCATTTTTGGTTTCTTAATATAAGCAATAATTGCGTTACAAACTTCTGTCAGATTGTGTGGTGGAATATTTGTCGCCATTCCAACAGCGATACCAGAAGCTCCGTTCAACATCAATGTAGGAAGTTTCCCTGGAAGAAGTTCTGGCTCTTTCACACTTCCATCATAATTAGGAACAAACTTAACTGTTTCTTTGTCTATGTCTTGAAGAAGTTCCATTGAAATACTTTTCAGTTTTGCCTCAGTATACCTCATGGCTGCTGCACTGTCCCCATCAACACTCCCGAAATTACCCTGACCAAAGACGAGAGGATACCTTAACGAAAAATCTTGAGTCATTCTAACCATAGCCTCATAAATAGAATTATCTCCGTGAGGATGATACTTACCCATAACATCTCCAACCACTCGTGCAGATTTTTTAGTTTGGGTATTTGGTTTCAACCCCATTTGATGCATTGCATAAAGAATTCTTCTTTGAACAGGTTTTAATCCATCTTCTATAGAGGGTAATGCTCTCGATACAATGACAGACATGGCATAGTCCAGATATGCCTTCTTCATTTCCCCTGATATTTCTGTGTTCAAAACATTCTTGTTGTTATTATTTTCTTCTGTCATTTTATTAAGCTTAAATCTCCATTTATTATTGTGGGATTAAATCCCTCAATTTCATCTCTTAAAATATTATCTGGAATTTGATTATACAAAAAAATCTTTTTTCCAAATTTATATGCTTCATACATCTCTAAAAAAGTTGCTCCACCAACATAGTTTAGATTTTTCTTTTTTTCAAAGTTTAAAACTAAAATTCCTTCATTATCTCTCACTTTTTGAGCAGCTTCCACAAAAGCTTTTTGTTTCCAATCAGCATGTTTTTCTTTTCCCTGTTGCTTAAATTTAAACTCGGCAAAAGGTTCGTCAAAACTAACAGGTAAGGTAATCTTGTGTCCTACTTTTTCAAGTTTAGATTTTATTTCTTCAATTTTTTCATAAAAGTGTTTGCTTCCAACAATAAAAATTTTCATTCTTCTACCTCCTTTTCTTCTTCCCCTTCTTCATCGTCATAATTTATCAATAATTCATTGTCGTCATCGACTTCAAAATCAAAACTTGTTTTTGTGTGTTTCAATTCAACGAGTTTAGCAATGAGTTCGTTAATCTCATCTTCATATAACGAGAATTCAAAAACTTCTACTTCTTTTTCTTCTTCAGACTCTGAAGTTTCTTTATTTAAATTTTGATTTTCTTCTGTCATTTTTTTATTTTCCTTAACTCGGCATCGCTAGGACGAGTTTCTTTCATCTTATCGAGATGCTCCATGAATTCGTTTTCTGAAAGTTCTTTTTCTTCTGGATTTTCTCCCTTCCATTTACAACTCTTACATCCCCATCCCTTGCTTCCCTTTCCTTCCTCTCCACTAAGAATAACTTCTACTTCTGTGCTTCCGCATTCAGGACATTTTTTCACCCTAAAGGTCTTGCCTTTCTTCTTTTCTTTATGAATACCCTTGGCCTTCTCATAATCTGCTTTAGAGTCGTATCCTTCATTTATCCAGTTTGGTGTTTTCATTGCCATTTTAATTTAAGTTTTTTATTAAATCTAAGTTTAATTCATTAAGAGAATTTATAACTAAATCTGCCTCTTTAAGTTCTTCTTTTGTATGAAAATCCGTTAATAATGCTATTACTTTCATTCCAGCATTTTTTCCAGATTGAATTCCATTTACAGCATCTTCTATAGCAACACAATTTTTAGGATCTACTTCCAACTTTTCTGCTGTTTTTAGATATATTTCAGGGTCTGGTTTGTGTTTTTCTGTATCTTCTGCAGTAATAATTATATCAAATTTGTTTTTTATACTCAATAATTCCAAAATCTTATCTGACCTCCACCTATGGCTTGAAGTAGCCAGTGCAAATTTTATTCCTTCACTTTTCAAAGCTTCTAAAAAGTTTATTATAACACTATTCTTCTTAATGTTTCTCTCATAAATCTCAAATTGTATTCTTCCCAATTTTTTAGAAAATTCATTTACATCGTGCTCTTTTATTCCATAATCTTCTTTTAACATTTTTAATTGATCTTTTAAGGATCTTCCCAAATATTTTTTAATCTCCCCATCACTAACATTAACTCCTTCTTCTCCAAGTAATTTATTCATAGCCTTCCAATTATATTTTGGAGAATCCACTAAAACACCATCCATATCAAAAATTACTGCTTCCATCTTAATTTAAATCCCCTAACTGTTTAATTAAATCATCAGTATTTTCAAATTCAATTACTTTCTCAGCCATATCTCTTAGATAAGTATTTTTAACACCTTTCTTAATTGCTAATATTAATTTTTTCTTTTTGGATAAAACATATCCAATTTCGATTAACATACCCTCGCTTCTTCTTTCAGATCTAACAATTGCCAAAAAAGCATCTGCTTTATCTATCTCTTCAAATGCATGATTCAACATTTCTTTTTTATTTTTTTTCTGGAATTCTTTTTCATCTTCTTGAAGAGTACAATAATACTCATGATCTTCTAAAGAAGTATAAATTTTTTCCATTTCCTCATAAAGTTTATTCATGTCTTCTCCGCTAACAGCCTGACCAATAAAAATTTTCATTCTAAATATCCAACTGGGCCTCCATTGCATTTTCCTGAATAAATTGTTTCCTTGCCTGGACATCATCACCCATGAGCATGCTGAAAGTCATGTCTGCTTCTACAGCGTCTTCGATAAATATCTTCTTGATTTTCCTAGTCTTTGGATTCATGGTAGTATCCCAGAGTTGTACAGAACTCATCTCCCCCAAACCCTTGAACCTCGTCACATTGGTCGCTCCCAGCCTCTCGACAGTTCTTTTTAATTCTTCGTCTGTATATACGTAATGGTCTTTCTTCTTTCTTATTCTATAAAGTGGCGGCATAGCAGCATAAATATTTCCATTCTCAATTAATTTAGGCATGAACCTGAAGAAAAACGTCAAAAGCAGAGTCTTAATATGTTCTCCATCTACATCTGCATCTGTCATGATAATTATTTTATTGTATCTCAGTTTTTCTATGTTAAAACCTTCCCCAACACCTGTTCCAATAGCTGTTATCATATTTGTAATCTCTTCACTGGAAAGAGCCCTCACGGGGTTTGATTTCTCAACATTCAGAATTTTTCCTTTCAAAGGAAGTATAGCCTGAATTTCTTTGTTTCTCGCCATTTTTGCACTATTATGAACAAATATCCCGGATTCAAGAGCAAAATTATTGGTGTCTTTAACCTCTAAATCATAAACATCCATTCTTTCATTTACTCTTTCAATTTTCGTTATCTTATGATTGTAATTTTTAACTGCTTCTAACATAGTTTCATTATTCTTATCAAAAAATCTTGAACAAAAAGTTTCCATACTCAAGATAGAGCGGTCTTTATTTCCTATTCTTATTTTATCAAAATTATCCAAATTTCCATAATTTTCAAGGACTTTTTTTGCTAATTCAATTGTTTTTCTATAATAGGTTTGATTATAGGTCTCCATTCTCCTCTTTCTAAACTCGGGGGTCCATTGCTCTTTGGTTTTTTGTCTTCTCCAAATTAACAAAATTTCATCTTTCCATTGTTCTTTAGCTAAACTTGAAAGATATTCCTTCGCATCAGGATTTTCTTCAAAGAATTTTTTAACTTTTTTAGAAGCTTTTTCTCTATTTTCAGAATCAGACCAATATTCTTTCTGTTGCTGATAAAGCCTTTTCTTTAAATTTTCTCTGTATTCTTCATTGGAATTATAAAATTCCATATATTTTTTCATAATATTCTGTTTATATTCTGGATTCTTCCATAATTGTTTTGACCTTTCTGAAAGCATCTTTCTTACATCTGGTTGTTTTGCCCACATCCTTACTTTTTCTCTATATTCTGGTTTTCTATGAGCTTGCCTAGCTTTTTCTTTAACATCTTCCCTATGCAAGGTCTTTTCTAAATGTTCTGTATGAAGAATTAAATGATCTTCTTTAGACATCCGTATAATATTCGTCGGGTTATTATTAAGTTTATTAAAATCTATATGGTGCCTAGAATCTCCTTGAATTTTAGAATAAACATTATTTTCCAAATTGTATTCATCTGAGATCATATGTGTAAAAATCCATTTACCATCTGTATTTAAAACCATTTCATATCCATCAATTGTGATTCTCCCCCCCATCTTAGAAATTTTTTTATATAATGGCATTAGTGAATCTTCCTTTGTTAAATTTTTGGCTTCTTTATACTCCTTATTTCTTAACATAAATTTGTGGTCTGGAGTACAAACAATTTCTTCATTATTATCTAAAACAACTTTGATAACAGAAGTGTTTCTTTTTGTTATCCGAGGATTTTCTATTCTGGCTATTCCAATACTTGCATCTTTTCTTATTGTATAACAAAAATTTTCTTTCCCGTTCTTATATTCTTCAACTAGTTGTTTAAAAGAAAGGTTTCTCCCGTCAGCCAATGCGATTTTTGTATCTCCAGAAAAACACCCACCGGCGCTTTCTCCTTCAACTAAATAAAGTTCTGTATTTTCTGATTTTTTACTGGAACAATCCGCAAGCTTTCCGGGCAATCCTCCAAGAGAGAAAGCGTTCTTTCTCCTTACAAGATCTTTGGCTTTCTTAGCAGCCAGTCTGGCCTTGGAAGAATCTATAGCCTTAGATGTTATTTTTCTGGCGACAGAAGGATTTTCCTCAAAAAACTCTGAAAGTGCGGTTGTAACCATAGAATCTACAAAACCCTTGATTTCAGAGTTTCCTAATTTTGTCTTTGTCTGTCCTTCAAATTGGGGCTCCCCCATTTTCAGACTAAGAACAACAGTTAACCCTTCCCTAACATCTTCTCCAGACAGAGAGCCATTTTTAAGAAGGCCTTTCTTTCTTGCATAATCATTGATAACTCTCGTGAGTGCTGTTTTAAAACCAGAAACATGAGTCCCCCCTTCAACAGTATTAATGGTATTTACAAAACCAAAAATATTTTCCTGATAACCTGTGTTGTACTGAACAGAGGCCTCTACAATCGTATGATTTACTTCTTTCTTGAAGTATATTGGTTTGTGCAGAACTTCCTTAGATTTATTCAGCCATTTTACAAACTCGATAAGACCCCCTGCAGAAAAGAATTCTTCTTTCTTTTTCTGGTTCTCATCCACCAGAATTATCCTCAAACCAGCGTTCAAAAACACAATTTCCCTAAACCTTGTCTCTAAGACCTTATAATCAAAATCTAATTTAGAAAAAATTTCAGGGTCTGGCCAAAAAGTTATTTTTGTTCCTGTTGATCCGTTCTTTCCAACAACCTTTAGCCTGGTTTTAGCGTCTCCTCTCGAATATTCTTGTTGATAGATCTTTCTGTCTCTGCTAATATCAATAATTAATTTCTTAGAAAGGGCATTGACTACAGAAATTCCAACTCCGTGCAACCCACCAGAGATAGCATAAGATTTTTTATCGAACTTTCCACCTGCGTGTAGCTTAGTCAAGGCGACCTGGACAGCAGGAATCTTAAAAACAGGGTGTGGGTCCACAGGAATTCCCCTCCCGTCATCTTCAATTGTCGCAGAACCGTCCTTATTTAATGTTACTTTTATTTCCTTACAATATCCTGCAAGTGCTTCATCCACAGAGTTGTCCACAACTTCATATACCAGATGATGTAGCCCATCTTTTCCAGTTCCGCCTATGTACATGGCAGGTCTTTTCCTGACCCCTTCAAGCCCTTCAAGCACCTTTATTTCAGATGCTCCATATTTTTCTTCCATTTTTCTATTATATAGCTTTTGCTAAAACCTCATATTTTTTAGCAAAAGTTGATAGAAAATTTATCCGAATTTCTACCGATTCTATACTTAAAAAAGAGGTTTTACTTTATAAAGTTTTCTACCTAAAAAACAGTTTTCCCGACGATAAAATCTGAAAGAAGGCCAATTTCTTACGAAACAACAATAGATTTAAAAACCCTAAATAAATGCTAACTTCATGAAAAAAACAGTAATTTTACTGTCAATTTTAATGCTAACCTTAGCAAGTATTATATTTTTAACGGCAGAGCAGGACCCACCTTACACACATTCATGGACAAAAGCCATTTGTGATGAAAATAACCACTGTCAGGACCACATAATTTTCTGTAAAGGAGAAAAATTAGTCAGCACAACTCCAATAACAGGGGCTACAGTTCAACTCTCCAAGAATTGGGAAGATCCAAGAGATGAAGAAATAAGAGAGAAATTTTGTTAAGAAATATCAAATCCATAACCTTCTTTTTTATCAGACTCTTCATCAGGCTTTTCTTCTGATTCCCCTGGCTTTTCTATCTTTTCCCCTTCTTCACCAATTAATTCTTCCATAGCCTCTTCATCAGATTCTAATTCTGGGAGTTGAGGCTTATATGTTTCTTGTTTTTCTTTAGTTTCTCCAGAATCTGTTTTTCTAAAGGCTTTTCTATATAATCTTTTTATTGTTGCAGGAGCCTTCATGTATTGGTCCACCTCTTCTTTTATTCTTTTCTTCTCTTCTGTATTGGATTCTTCTAAATAATCTATCAAATCCCTGATTAAAACTTTAGCTTCCTTTTCTATCTCATTAATATTGTAATAAAGGTTGGATTTGGTTGTCTTAAACTCTATATGTGCATTTATTATGTCTCTCAGAGTTTTCAGGTGTCTCTTAGTAAACTTCCCTGGTTCAACGAATGCTTTTTCAAAATCACGTAAAAGAAATTCTTGAGATTTTTTTCCGAAAATCTTTTTTAATAAATAAAAGGTGTTCCTATGTATTCTTTCTATAGCTGCTCCTGCCCTCCTAGAAATTATTCTCTCTTCTTTTGCTAATTCTTTTTCACCCTTTGATATAAATAACCTTAATGGTCTAGTAAGCTTTCTAATAAGGGATGTGAAAGAAAATCCTTTTTCAACTCCCTTCCTAATTTTCTTAATCGGCTTCTTAATTTCTTTAACAGGTTTCCTCCCAACCTCCCAAAATGCTTTGATTTTTTGATCAGCACCCAATCCTAAGATATCCTGTCTCTCTGATACTCTTCTGATGGCCTTTAGTAAAAATCTATCTAACTCTTTTGCCTGTCTTTTAAATCTTTTATAGAATCTATTAATGGAAATGTAGATAGCATTTAAGATTCTCTTCACCTTAAATCCTATCCTCAACCTTCCAAGCTCTATTCTTAATTTTTGTTTCGGTTTTTTAACCGGTTTAAACTTTTTCTTCTTTTCAATATGTGTTCTCTCCCCCCTTAATTTAAATTTAAATAGACCAGATAGGTCAAATTTAACAGGGGTTATTTCTAGATGTTTGAGTCCCCTAAAGAGAATGATTGTTCTCTTTCTTATTGCTCTTGAAAATATTTTAATTGCCCTAAACACCTTTCCACTGAATCTAGAAAGTGCTATAACCACATTCTCAATAAATCCAGAGATAGAACTAATAATCCTGATAAATATCTTCTTAAATTGTCCCCTTTGTCTAGGCCTTTCAACTAATGACTTTATTTTTGGTTTTACCTTAATCACTCTCCTTGCTTTAAGTCTTTTTCTCTCTCTCTTCAACCGTTCAGTTTCTCTTCTTCTTGCTCTCCTCAATCTATTAATCGCTCCTCTTTCTGCCATCCAGGATTTGAATCTCTGGAAAAAATTGGTTTTATTTATTATAAATACTATGATGAAAAATACAAACAAAACAAAAAGTGTTTTTAGGAAATAATTAAAAGCGGTGCTCTTGACTATCGATGATAAAAAGGAAAATATATTCAAGAAATAAGTCAGAACTCCAAGTACAACAAATAAAGAAAATGCTAAAACAGAAATCTTATGTTTTTTAATCCACCTTGTCTCTCGTACGAGTCCTACCTTTATCTTCTTCCTTTCCAAATAGAATATGAGGAAGGTTATGATGACAGCTAAGATAATCAAAGTAATAATCGCATAGACCCTAATACCTTCAACGTCTTTCGATGTTATTATCGCAATACCCCCCTCAACCCTTACCTCAATAGTTCTTTCTGATCTTGCAGAATAACTCTCATGATCGACTTCAACAACAAAAGTATAAATTCCAGATTCTATACTAGATGGTAAGAAGATCCTTGTTGTTTCTGTTTTTTCTTCAAAACTACCGAGATAAATAGTATCCAAACCAGAGGTTACTATTTCTCCATCTTTCTCAATCCAAAAATTAACCACAACGTCTGCATTAATTTCAGCTACACCTTTTATAAAATAGACAAACTCAAAGAATTCTCCAAGTCTTACAGGAGATTCAAAATCAATTATCTTAACATCAAATAGTTTTATACATTGATAATTAAAACAAGCTTCATCAGCACTACAGGAACTATCATTGAGACACTCGACACTGCTTGAGCTTCCACCTCCACCACCCGCATCATCAACATCATCACCCGCATCATCGTCTACAGGTGTTTCTTCTGCAGAATAAACAGTGAACCCAGTTACATTAAAGCTTAAAGTGCCTCCAGAATAACTGTTCTGCGTACAAATTGATGAGGAACAAAGAGATCCATCCCTCAAAATCCTCGGGGTTGTAAATGTTAAATTATATAGGGAGAGTGTTGCACTTTTGTTGAAGTTGGGAAGGGCTGTAGAATTTAATTCAATTCTGTTTGATGAAATATTTACATGAATATCTAAATCAACCTTGTTGTTTGTTAGGTTAAGGTCGTCTGTTACATTAATAGCTTCATTAAAATTTATTTTCCCTGCATTTATCCTTTCTAAAATAATGCCACTCAAATTCTGTAAATCTTCATGAGATGTTTGATTAAAGGCTGTTGATAGTCCCTTTAAAAGACCACCAAATTCGTCAAAAATTACAGAGAATTTAGTTATATTAACTGTAAAGGTGACATTTTTTACAGTTTCTCCGTTACTATTATTTGCATATAATTTAAGAGTATGCTGCCCTTCTGTAGTATTAAAAGTTGTATTTCCAGTTATCGTTGTATTCGGTGGTATATTATCAATATTATAAAACACAAAATCCTCTAAACTAGCAACATACTCTAATAAAAGAGACTCGTTTGTAATATAAGTTTCATTTTCTGGCTTAATAATTGTTAAATTTGGGGCAACGAGAGAAACATTTCTTGTTTCTGTTTGGTTGGTGTTTCCGGCAATATCAATTACATAAGCTTTGTAATCATATGTTCCAGCATTTAAGTTAGTGAAATTATTATATAAACTGTATAAACCGGCATTATATGAGGCATTAATTTCTGCTTGTGATAAGGCTCTATTGTGAATACGGACTTCGTCTATTGAACCATTGAAATATCTTGAAAAACTAGGTAAGTTTCCAATTAATAAATCACTTGTCGATGTAATTGTAGTTGGAATATCTCCAGTAAAAGCTAATGGTTCATTAACCCCATTTACATATATTTTTAATTGGTCTGCATCTGCAACTTGGGTACCATCATATACTGAAATTATATGATACCAGTTTCCTACAGCAATAACATTATTATCTGTTGTTCCAAAATCACTACCAGCACCTATCTGGGTTAATATTTTTCCAGTAACACCAGTTATTTCTACAAAAAATCCATTACTGCCATCCCACCAACCTAAAAAGTCTTTTTGATGTATTAAGGCATCTGGTTTGACCCAAAACTCCGTAGTTATTTGGTCTTCGTTTGAAAGAGTTAAACCTGTAATATTTATAGAATCATCAACCCCATCAAACTCTATTCCTTTACCATATTTTCCATCAATAGTTGTGTTTGAAGAAAAACTAATCATAGTTCCATCATTCCCATAACTTGAATTATCATATACTGTTCCATTGCTTAAAACAGTTTCAAAATTCCACCATCCCACTAAACTATAATTCCAGTCAATAAATGCGGAATGGTCATTAGTATCAGAAGTTGAAACATTAACATAAACCGAATTTTCTTTTATAGATAATCCATTTTCAAGTGTCGGGGTTACAAAGTCTATCAATGGGTTAATTGAATCAACAAAGAAAGTTACAGAAGATGAATTCTCATTTCCACTCGTGTCATTTGCATAAATCCTCCATGTCTGACTTCCCTGGCCAGAATCAAGACCTGTAACATTAACACCACAAGAAATTGTGGTATTTGTGGCTCCGCCGTCTATCGAATACCAACAAACATCTAGGGCTTGATTATCAACAGCAGTATAATTCAGCTGTGTTTGGACAGAGGTGTAAGAAATGTTTTGTGGCTCAACTAAAGAAACGTTTGGGGGAGTTAAATCCACCTCGAGAACATTAACCCACCATATTTCTATTGCAGATGTATAGTTTGTATTTCCTCCATAAATGGTTGTTATGTTAAATAATCCAAAGTCTGTGAAGTTGGTTAAGTTACTCAAGGGAGAAGTTCCTTGATTGATTAAGGTTCCGTTATTATACAATTCAATAGTCCCTGTTCCTGTATCTAAAGTTGAATTCAAATAAATTTCTTCATTTTGATTAATTGTTATATTTGCCCTTGAATTATTTAAGTATGTAAATACAACTCCTGTTGCTTGGTTGACAGTTAAAATCTCTGACACAGAAGCAGAAGTGTAATTTATATTTCCTGTGGTGTTAAAAGTATAATTATATGTTCCCACTCCAAGAGTTGCTGTTTCTGAATTGCCAACAGAAATGCTGTCTCTATATAGGGTGCAGGTTAACTGGGAAGGGCAACCTGTTCCATTCGCTGTTGTCTCTGTCAGATATGTTACAGTATTGCTCGGAGTTATTGACAGGCTTATTGAAGGTGTTCCCTGATCTATCGTATAACTTCCATTTTCAGTACTATTTATATTTCCACTAGTGTCATTTGCATACCATCTGTAATTGTAAGTTCCAACTGAAAGACCTGTTAGTGTAAGATTATAAATATTTCCTGTTAAATTAACAGCAGTGTAATTTGTTCCATTAAAATCTATAATCACTGTATCAACAACCCTATTATCTGTTATTGTTGCATTGAATTCATAAATTGTTCCCTCTGAATAAACAGCCGGGTCGCTCGGGTTTTCTGTGAGGGAAGAAACACCTGGATTTGTTTCATCAGGGGCTTCTGTCACATTTACATACCAGGTTTCAAAACTGCCTGTAAAGTTCTGACTTTCCTCGTAAATTCCAGTTATATTAAAAATCCCTACAGAACTAAATTGTGTAAAGTTACTCAAAGGACTTGCGCCTTGATTTATCAGAGTTCCAGCATTGTATAACTTCAAAGTTGCTCCAGAATCTCCTGTTGCAGTTGTGGCATTAAGATAAATAAAAGAATCCTGAACAATTGTAACATTCCCGTCTGTTACATTTAAGGTCAGGTTTACCTCACTACTTATTTTTGTAATAGTTACAAATCTTGTTATCGAGGCAGAGCTATGGTTCTGATCTCCGCTTGAAACAGCTGTATAATTATAATACTCGACCCCTAAAGTTACAAACACATTATTATCTCCTGTGACATCGGTGGCATTTCTGTACAAGGTAACCACTCCAAATTGTGTTGCTGCGCTTGCATTTGTTTGAGTATTATATGGTGCTATTTGATTTGCTGCAGAGCCATTGATTAATAGAGTTATGTCTCCTGTTGCATTACTTATGGTATATGTCTGAATAGAAGTTGAATTAACATTATTCACAGTGTCATTTGCATACCACCTGTAATTGTAAGTTCCTGCTGCTAAATCTGAAATAGTAAAATTATAGACATTCCCAAACAAATTAGTAGGAGTATAATTTGTTCCATCAAATTCAATTAAAACAACATCTAGGTTGTCGTCAGTTATTGTTGCATTAAATTCATAAGTTGTTCCTTGAACATACATCGTAGGGTCACTCGGGCTTTCCGTTAAACTATCCAGTGAGGGATTTGTCGTATCTAAAGTTACACTTACAGTTGCTAAATCTGCTTCATTGCTGAATGTATCATTAGCTGTGGCGTTGTAGAAATAAAGTCCGTCACTCAATCCAGTGAAGTTGATAAAATTCGGAGAAGTTGAAGTTAGAGAAGAATTTATCTGTTCATCTGAAGAATTGTAGAGCCTGATTAAAATTTTATCTAACTTAGGGTCTGATGCTGTTACATTTATTTCTATAAAGTTCTGTGAATAATTTCCTGTTGCAGTTATTGGAGAAACATAATTCATTGCCGGTGGCCCTGTGTCTGTTGTGACTGTTCTAGTTACAGTTGAATTTTCATTGCCAAGAGTATCATTGACAGTAGAATTAAAGAAATATACTTCATCTGGAAGTTCTGTGAAATTAGAAAAGAAGGGTGAAGTTGATGATGTATTTTGTGTAACTAAACCTGTAGAATTATACAAGAAGATTGTAATTATATCTACACTATCTGTTGCAGTTACATTAACTTGTATATAATCTCTGGTTAATGAAGAATCGTTTGCTTCTGTAGGAGCTACAAAGTCTATGTTTGGGGGTATTGTATCAATATTTATTTCCCTAGTTTCAGTCTGATTTGTGTTTCCTGCTATATCATTGGCTGTTGAAAAATAAGTATAAGTTCCAGCATCTAAACCATCTGTTGAATTCTTTGATTGATTCGTGTATAAAATCCATTTATCTGTGTCATATTTTCTTAAATTTGAGAAGTATTGTTGTTGGATTTCTGTTGCAGAAAGTGAACGATTCCAGATACGGACTTCATCTATTGAACCATTGAGTTTCTGTGAGCCATCCCCAATATCTCCAATAAAAACATTATTATCACTTTGTACAATAGCTGCAGCAGACCCACTGTTTTCCTCAATCCCATCAATATAAATTCTCAATGTTGAACCATTGTGTGTCCCAACAACATGATACCATCTCACTGTTGTTGCTAAGGTAGAAGATAATAAGACATTAGTCCCCTCCCATACTGCAAAGGCATTGTTTGCACCGCTTCTTTTTAATAATGCAAAACCACCACCCCCACCACTTTTTCCAACTATTGTATCTTGTGCTAATTCTTCCAGAGAATCAAAGTTTACCCAAGCTTCCAGGGTAAATTCAGTAAGGTCTATATCACTAACATTTATAAAATCATTAACACCATCAAAATCAAAAGCCCCGTTGTATCTTCCACTTGAATTAAAAGTTGCACCGCTTACAGTTCCGTCATTTCCATATTTACTTAAATCAACAACAAAAGTATCATTTTCACCCAAGGCACTAATATTATCAAAATTCATCATTAAAACCAGAGAATCGTTATAAATTGTATAATTGGTTGAATTCCAGTTGAATTTGACTTCGTTTAAGTTCAATTCAGTAATTGTTACATTAATTTCTACACTTGTATTGGCAGTTGTTGTGGCATTTGGCGGTGTTGGAGATACGAATTGTATTTGAGGGTTGATCGTATCTATCGTGATGGTCCTCGTTTCTGTCTGATTTTCATTTCCAACTGTGTCATTTGCTGTTGAATTCAAATAATAATTTTCATCTGGCAAACTTGTGAAATTAACAAAAAACGGTGTGGTCGAAGATATGTTTTGTTGTACCAAGCCTGTTGAGTTATACAAAAAAATAGTTATTATGTCTAGGTTCGTGTCTGAAGCAGTTACATTGGCCTGAATATAATCTCTGGTAAGTTGGGAGTTGTTAGATTCTGTTGGGGATACAAAATCTATATTTGGATTCGTTGTATCTACTGTAAAAAATATGGTGCTAAAGTTATCATTTCCAACAGTGTCATTCGCATAAAAAGTAATATTATGTAAACCATCTGTAAGTATTGGATGGTCACCACTTAAATTAAAGAAATTAGTAGTTGAATCGTTAGTCAGGGTCATGTTTGCTAAACCATCAACAGATGCCAGTGCGTTGGTTAAACTTTCATCTACAGTTATGTTATAATCAATACTACCAGTTGCAAAAGTCGAATTTGTTGGAGAAATTATTGTTATTACTGGGGGAGTTGTGTCTGCTGTTATAAGAGTAATTTTTCTCGTCTCTGTTTTATTTGTATTATTTACAGTGTCATAAATAGTTACGTTATAGAAATAATCAACACCACTATTATTCAAACTTGTCCAGTTTATTGTTGTAATTAATGTCGTATAGGTCGTTTCATTTACTACTCCTGATCCATTGTGTAAAGCATAAGTAATATTTTTGAAATTAACTTCTGTTACAGATACATTCACAAAAACATAATCTTGATTGACAGAGGTTCCATTAGCTTCTGTTGGAGCCACAAATTCTATCTGAGGGGGGGTTGCGTCAACACCAATTGTTCTTTCTTCAGTTTCATTTATATTTCCTACAGCATCGATAACATGGGCTTTAAAAGTATAGTCTCCATCAGCCAGGTTTGTGAAGTTGTTGGAGAGCCCGTAAGTTCCTGCCTGGTATGAGGCGTTAACCTCTTCTGGTGATAAAGTACGATTAAAAATCATGACTTCATCTATAAAACCGCCCGCCCAATCTAAAACCTCTGGAGAACCCCCCACAGTTATATTTATTTCGGGAGCATAAAGGGTTCCAAACCCATAAGATGAATTACTACTTTCCAAAACACCGTTTACATAAAGGCGTGTCTCTGTTGTGTTATAGGTTCCAACCAAATGATACCAGTTGTTGTTACTAAGTCCACTACTAAAAAGACAACTTCCAATAGCAGGATTACCGGAGTATAAGCACCACCAGACAGGCCAAGGATTTTCTCCATCAACAAATAAGCTATATGACCTGTACCCAGTAGTGTGATTCTGATACCTATTTACTAAATCATGATTAGATCCCCCAACAAGACCTGTTGGCTTGAACCATATAGAAACAGTAAAAGATACATTTCCCATCCCAACTGTTGAATCGTTCCCGAAATTAACATAATTATCTAAATCTGCCCTATTAAACTCTAATGCCTTACCTCTTTTACCCTCTGTTATATTATTAGTCCCGAGATTTCCATTAAACGTTCCAAATTTATCATAAGTAGAATTATCAAATACTCCTGTCGTATTAAAGAAATCAAAACTCGCCCATAATTCTAAACTCTTGTTCCAATCTATAAATGCTGAATGTTCTGAAGCGTCGCTTGTTGAAACATTCACATAAACATAATCTTCGGTTTGGTTTGTGTTGTTGTCTGGGGTTGGAGCCACAAAATTTATGTTTGGGTTTGTAGTATCAATTGTAAATGTTCTGTTTGTGTCTGTGAAATCCTCATTTCCTAAGGTATCATTACCCCATGCTGCCCAGACATAGTATCCATCAGGAATTCCTGTAACAGTTATATTCCAATAGCTGTCATTTATAGCAGTCATGTTTGTTTGGTTTGCAACCCAACTTCCGCTCCAGTTCCCATACAACCTCAAGGCATCAACATTAAGATTATCTGAAACCTTTAAATCAAAAGTAATAATGCCAGAGCTTGAATTAAAATTATCAACAGGATTTGTTCCAAATGAGGCATTAGGAGCTATATTATTAACAGTATATGTCTGCAAGTCTGTAACATTCCATTGCCCTGCAGAATCATTTGCCCATTGTTTCCAGCCAATTGCTTTGCCTTCACACGCATTAGGAACCAACCATGTTAAATTTGCCCATGAAGAACCTCCTGAAATAGTTGTTTCAGAAACATTTGCTGCAGTGTTACAGCTTGCCTCTGTTCCATTAACCTCAAGTGTGGCATAGCTTAGTGCTGTGTCATCTGTCCAGTTTATGTTGTGTCTAACAGCCCTGTTTGGAAGTGGTGTCGAGTCATTTACAGAGGGGAATTGCCATGCTGGAGGATTGTCTGAGGTTGTAGTGTAAGCAAAAATATCAGTAACATTAAACTGATTTGTAGAATCATTAGCATAAACTCTCCATCTTATTGTTGAGCCTTCTGTAGAATTAACTACCTTAGTTACATTGCTCCAGTTGTTTGTTCCAGTCATTGAAACAAAGCTATCATTAACAAAAGTCCCTGCACCGTTATCAAAACTAAAAATATATCCTGCAAGATTGGTTTCATCTGTCCATCTTACTCTATGCTCTACAGCTTCTCCTGCTGCAGTGGAATTTGTTGAATTATCAAACCATTTTGGGGGATTGTCTACCCCACTATAATTCACATCTAGATACACATAATCAATAGTTATGTCTTGAGGACCGCCTGCATCATTATTATTCATTCTTAACCACACACCGTTAGCCAATTGTGTTGGTGTAATTGAATTACAAACAAGAGAATTTCTTGTTTCAGAAGCATCCTCTGGTGCAGGATCAACACTACAAATTGTTGTTCCATCTCTTGTATCTGTAACAAAAACAGCCCAATCACCAGACAAAATTCCAGAAGAATCATAAAATAACGTGGCTGAATTTACTGTACTTACATCTCCTTGTGTTTGGAAAGGAGCATCAATATGTTTTCCTTTTGCTATAACAAAACTTGTTCCTCCATCAGCAGATATAGCATCAAAACAAGGCGTACTTGCAACATCATCAGCATCACATGATGTAACAGTTAAATTTACAAATGGATCAAAAATATAATCAAACTCCAAGCTTCCATCCAGAACTTTTAAATCAAAAGTGTCTTGGATTCCTTGTAGGCTTGTAAGAAAAACTTTGTTATATTCGTTACTATTAATATTAGAAAACTCTGCAATTAAGTTATTCTCATTTTCTTCATAAACTTCAATTCTTGGATTCCCATCAACAACACGAGGATAAATTGTTATATCGTTTTTGGAAGTTAATTGTTGCTCAAATATAACTCTTGCATATTCTTCATCTGAAACAGGTTCAGACCAGATATCATCAAGTTTTTTTGTTTCTTCATAAATATCACTTATGAATTCTTTGTTTGAATCCAAGTGCTCTGCCCCAGATAATTCAATTACAAATCTTATAGATACAGTATTTTCACTCTCAACCGTTTCAATATCTTTTATATCTTCAGAAACTATTAAACCAAACGGATTTATTATTTTAGTAGGACCAAAAGTTGATATAAAAATCAAAAGGAAAAGAAGAGATAATCCGATAATTAAGGAAGCTATTGCCCAATCTTTATGATGTTTTCCCCTATATTCAGAAATTACACTACCATCTTGTTTTCTGCTATGATAGACATAAGGACCGTAAAGTTTCCCACCCCTTTTAATATACCTTTTATAAGCCATTAGACGTTTTTACTTATTAAAACGGCTTTGACGAAATTTCTATTTCAATCTCAACCCTCTTTTTAATAGAGAAATGTGGTAGTGTAACTATTTAAATCTTATCAACTATGTATAGAAATATATATAATACAATATATATTTAAAAAAATCTTACTAATTATTTTTATCAATCCTAATTCAATTTTGAGACTCTTTCTTCTCTTCAGCCCCAGTTTTTATTTTCTTTTTCTTAGAAATCCACCTAACCTTCCTTCTCTTCATCTTCATATTTTTTCTACATTTGCCGGAACAGAGGTAATTGACAGTCCCATCATTCATTACAAGGGTCAAACCACGAGGAAACTCATATTCTTTCCCGCAATATACACATTTAGGCATGTTTTTTTCCCACGTATTTTAAATATAAGTTATAAGTTACCTGGTTAGGACTACTAGCATCTATAGCTACTTCCCTTTCAATCTCATAATCTCTATTCCCTGCAAAACAACCATGAACTAAGATCATCAAATCTTCTGGTAAATCGAAAACCTTAATAATATCTCCTTTTCCAATATCTCCTTCTTCAACAAGACTTTCTATTTTACTTTTTATTTGATCAACCCTATTCATCTCAAGTATACGCCCCTTCGTGTTTTTTATTTATAAAAAATGCTTTCATGTGTATGCTCCCTTTGTTACCTTAGATTTAATTCTTCTTGCCTCTATTTCCGTTTCCCTTAACATTAAATAATCTCCCACCCTAATAGGACCCTTAACGTTTCTTCTCATTACACGCCCTTCGTCTCTTCCTGCTGTAATCAAGCAGCGGACCTGTGTAATCTCTCCCCTAAAACCAGTTCTTCCTATTAATTCCTGAACTAATGCGGGAACAACCTTCCCTAGAATTCTATCACTTCCCTTACTCCCTGTCTGTTTCCCTTCCTTTTGTTGCTGTTGTTTTGCCATTTTATTTCAACCCAGAAATATCTTTTTCAGCTTCTCCAGCCTCTATCACTGCAACAGAAGATGCCGAAACAGGAATCCCAACAGCAATTCCTAATTTTTGTTTGCTGTCAACTTCCTTACAAAGAATTCCTTTCTCCTTACATAGAACAGGAATATGCTGAACAATTTCTTTTGGCTCTACATCGGTGGCATAAACAACGAGTTTTGCTGTTCCCCTCTCTATAGCCTTAGTAACTTCATTTGTTCCCTTCTCTACCTTCCCCGTCTTTCTCGCTTTTTCAATTATAGTATATGCATCCATTTTATATTCCAGAACAAAACCCTCACGAAATTCAAAGGTTCGTTCATCGGATGAATATTAAGACAAAAATCAATTTAAAAATGTTTCCCTATCGTAAATCTTATTGCTTTTAATTTAAAAAAAGGATACAAAAACATAAACAATCTGAGAGAAGGAACAACATTTTTCTTGAATAATATATCTCGTAATCGTAGAAACTCAAATCTTCAATGGCAAATAAGGTTTAATTGCTTTTCTTAGTTGAGGATGAGTCCATTTTTTATTAAATATTGACTGTTTCATTTTCTTAAACTCTGGATGAATTTCACTTATCTTTTTTCGTGAATCTGTTACTTCTAGAATAATTAATTTTTTTCCTTTGATATTATAACATTCTTTTAGAATTGATTCATGTTTTTTTCTTACTGCTATTATGACATCTGCCCATTCAATATCTTTTGGACATACTGGATTCGCTGGCTGAGAGTCAATTTTACAAGGCCCGATTCCCCCATATTTGGTCTTATAACCTTTTCTTTTCAAATATGTGGAGAGATATTTGCTCCTGTTAAGGCCCATTGTGCAAACGCAAAGAACTTTTGGTTTTTTTATTTTAAATTTGTAATTTTTTATTTTCATCTTTCAATCTTTTTGAATATAGTCTTTTATAAATTGGTATTGCAATTTTTTTCAAATACTCTTGAACAGCAACTGGAAATTTATCAATAGTAATTGAAGTTTCTATATGAGATTTTACAAAACTACTATCATTAATTGATGAATACCACACTTCCCCAACATGTTTATACGCCCCTTTCTTCCAAGTTAACATATCTTTTTTATATTTTATTCCCCACAATTTGCAAATCTGTTTTGCATATTTTTTGGGATTGGTTCTAAAATCTGTACTGTCTATAATAAGCAACGTCATCTTTTTATTTTCAAGATATTTCTCAATTATACTTATTTCTTCCCATCCAAAACCCATCATAAATCTTTCTTTATCTGAGAATAAAAAATCTTCGAATTCCCTATAATCTCTCATCTCAATAAAATTATTAACATAATCTTCCCAGCAGACATAATTCATAATTTTTGCATATGCATCTAATAATTTTCGATTAAATTCTGTTGAATCATTCTTAAGATATTTATTATAAATCTCATTAAATTCATATTTTTCCATTCTTTTTTTTAATTTATTTAGAATGAATTTTTTCGTGGGATCTTTTAGGGCAATAGGCGAAGCTCTTAACATTGCTTTAATCCTTGATTCAGCACATAAAAATGGATCCCGAATATTAAGTATTATTATTTTATTAGTTAAACAAAGAAGCTTTTTGAAAACATTTTTGCGAATAATATCTTGAGACATTTCTTTTATCAATATATTTTTTGACTTATTTGGTGATTTATTTAATAAATTGCATATTTTTTGATACGCTTCATTAATATTCCCCTCTCTACGTCCAAATTCCATGAAGGGCTCATGGATATCCTCAGATATATTTTTTGATCCAGATAATACTTTTTCAAGTAAAGTAGATCCGCTTCTTGGGGGGGCTATGATTAGATAAAGCTTATTAAGTTTATTATTAAATAAATCTTGCAATTTAGAATAATAATTTTCTTGAATAATTATTTTACCCATTTTCTATTTATTTTTTCTGAGTTTTTGATATTCATCAAGAAATTTTATCGTACTTGGCAAACAATCAAGTTTATCAATTTCATCTAATTCAAACCATTTGACTTCACTAACTCCATGATCTTCAAGAGATATTTCTCCATCAACAGGAATACATTTGTAACAAATGATAATTTGTTGTGTTTCCCTATCTGGATATACCCAACCACCAACATGTATTTTTGGTAATAGATAATCAATTTTTACATCCATTCCACTTTCCTCTTTAGCTTCTCTAATGCAGGTTTCCTCTGGTGTTTCTCCAAAATCAATTTTTCCTCCAGGAAATTCCCACTTCCCATGAGATTCTTTATGCCATTTTCGGTCTCTTTTTACCAGCAATATTTGCCCTTTTTCATTGATAATTAAAGATTTAACAATAAAAAATTGTTTTTGGGTTTTTTTTGTTTCCATTATGCAAGAACCCCTCTTATGCTTTTGAAAGATTGTTCTAAATCATCATTAATAAAAACATTTCCTTCAATACCTAAACAACTGCAAAATTCACCAAAATATTGACGATTTCTTTCCAATTCTTGTTGAATATGTTCAGGTTCTAATTTTCTTTTTCTGCTTGAATCTCCCATTCTTCTTCTTAAGACTGTATAAGGATCTGAATCTATAAGCACAAATCTCAAATCTTTTATTTGGTTTAATCTATACAATGAATCGTATATGCCATTTCTTTTAAACCCTTCGCCATTATACACAGCATAATGTGTATCTAAGATTACTCTTTCAGGTGTTAAGATTAATCTATCTAATTCTTGTCCAAAATCAATGTCGCGCTCTATAGAATATCTTTTAACTTTCCCAGTATTAACTACTTTAACTACTTCTTCGCTCCCTAATCTCTCTAATAATGCGGTTTTGCCTACTCCTTTCGCCCCCCCAATAAAAATTAATTTCCCCTTATCCATTTTACTTCTTGCCCCCATTCTTTCTACCAACATAAACCCAACCAGAAGCTTCACCTCTTCCTTCTTGTTTATCTTTACTAATTGAATAATGTTCAAGATCTCCCTTATGCCTATAATAATGTGGACTTCGTATTGGATAAAAATCAATTGTTTTGAATCCGCCACCCTCCAATAAAGTTTTTAATTCATTTCCATATCTCCTGATGTGTCCATATCTTCTATCTTGTTCAGATTTGTCTACTCTAATATTATTATTTATTGTAGTTAAAAATAATAATCCCCCCTTTCTCAATTGATTATTCATAACTTCAATTGCACACAGATCATCTTCAATATGTTCAATAACTTCACTACAAACTACTAAATCCGCATTTCCTTGTTCCTTTCCCAACCATAAAATGTCCCCTTCAATATAATAAATATCTTCGAATACTTTTTTTGGAGTTAAATCATACCCTATCTTTTCTCTTGCATCTACATTATGAATTAACCAACCTTCTCTACATCCTAACTCAACAGCTTTTTGAAAAGGTGCGTGTCTTCTCATAGTTTCTTGTAGATGTTTTAGTCTAACATTTTTTCCATAACTTCTTTCGCATTGTCTTATTAGATTCTCTCCTGTCATTTCTTTCCTCTGTTACTATTATCTCTATAAACTTGGTCAAAGTGATGTTGCTTGTTTTCATAATCTACATGTCTACTTAAATTATGTCTAAAAAAAGTCAAATCTTCCTTTGTCATGGGTTCATTAAATATAACTCTACCTTCATCAGTTATTCTAAATTTTCTGTCTTCATATCCAATTTTGCTTTGTAATCCCTTAACCTGTTCTTCTGTGGGACTATTACCTGAAGTATTAAAATCAGAACATCTTTGTTTCTGTGATGGCCTGCAAGGAAGAGGACAACTGTCTTCACAGCCGTCTTCTCCAATAACTCTTAAAAAATCTAAATGTGCATTGTAATCTGGTATGCCAAAAATTGATGAAACTGCACAACTAGTATATCTATAAATTGGCTTTGTATCGCCATAGGCTTCGACTATTTGTTCTTGTAATTCGACCGGAAAATATTTATTTGTATGATTCGGAACTTCTGGGATAGGCAAACCCCTACTTTGTATCTTACTAATTATTTCAGGAGTAAGTCTCAAACCACTCATAACAACCCCATCAACAATTCCGTCCACTTCTTGACTTGTTCTTTCAAATTGTCCTTCTTTAACCCATTCTTTTACAACTGGACGTAAATATTGTATTGTTGGGATTCCCCTCTCATGTATCTTCCTCATTAAATCTAATCGTTTACTATTTGGTGCTAATTCAATTTTCCTGTCTTCATATCCCGCATAACTTACATAGATTATTGGTCTTAAATGTTTCAAATTAGCAATACTATCTAAAACGGTATTTGGTGCATTGGTTCTAGTGATTAATCCGACTACGTGTTTAAATTCTCTTTCATCCATACCTTTCAATATTTTAACTAAATCTGAAGTATTTTGAGGTAAAAAAGGATCTGAGAAATTATAAAAAGTGAGGGGCGACTTATTTGTGACACGGGGATCTGTCATAATCTCGGCAACTACCTCTTCTGGTGTAAATCCAACCCCATCTCTTTTAACTCTATGAACCTTTCTATAATCTGAAGTATCAAAAAATCTGTCTTTATGTTGAATACAATATACACAATCCCAAATACATCCAAAACTGGGATTTATAGCCATCCAGCTTTTCAATTGTGTTATTAATTGAAGATCATTAGAATATTGATATTCTTTTTCCATTTTGATTTACGGGGTCAAGAACATATCTGTTTTTTAAATTTTTGATACTTTCTTCCACAATCAAGTAAAATCGATTTTTGCTCATCTATTTTATCTATTTTTTTCATTTATAACCTTTACTATTATTAATTTTTAAGTAGTAACGAAAGATTAAGAATTATGAAATTTTTTATACCCATTAAATTCTTCCTCGGTTGCCAACCCCAAATATTTCGCTAATTCCTTTGCTTTGAATACATGCGTCTTTAGAATGGGAACTTTTTCTTTCGACACAAACTGATGCTTTTCTGAGGTTTCAATAAATGTATCTGCTGGAACTTCATACACATAAATAAATCAGTTTAAAAAAATTGTTGTAATCTAAAATTTACTTCCAGCTAACAACCACATCATCAGTCCTCTGCCTTGGTTTTATATCCAGACCTTCTGCTTCTTTTCCATCAAAGCTTATTCCGGATTTAAACATAATTTCTCCGAGATAAGCAATCATTGCTGCATTATCCACGAGCAAAGACTTATCTGGAACAAAAAACTTCGCATCGCGTTCCCTACACATTATTTTACACATTTCCTGCAACCGAGAATTACAAGCAACACCCCCTCCCAAAAGCAATTCTTTTTTTCCTGTGTGGGCCAAAGATCTTTCTGAAACTTCTACGAGCATTGCAAAAACAGTCTCTTGCAGTGAATAGGCAAGATTTTTCAACCCATATTTTCCACTTTCAAGTTTTTGTTTTAAGTTTGTAAGGATTCCGCTCAAAGAAACATCCATCCCCTTAACGCTGTAAGGAAGTTCTATATACTCTCTTCCTTGCTCTGCAAGTTCCTGGATTTTCGGTCCTCCTGGAAAACCAATTCCTGCATATCTAGCAAAAGTATCTATGAAGTTCCCTGTTCCTATATCAAGGGTTTCTCCAAACACCCTGTACTTCCCAGAGGCATAGGCAATTATTTGTGTGTTTGCTCCAGATGCATATAACATTACAGGATCTTTTGCCCCTGTAAGCATTCCAATTTCAAGGTGGGCAACACAATGGTTAACAGGCACTAATGGTTTTTTCAATTTTTTAGCAAGATCCTTAGCAAACCGGACTCCTTCCAAAAGACAAGGAGCTAAACCAGGTCCTTGGGAAAAGGCGACAGCATCTATCTCCCTCTCCGCTATTCCTGCCTCCTGCAATGACTTAAGATATATCTCCTCTTTATTTTCCTTGTGGTGTTTTGCAGCTTCTATTGGAATTATCCCGCCTTTTTCAGTAGTATAACTTCTCCGAACATTTGAGAGAACCTTTCCATTCTTAACTATACCAATCCCAAAAGTATGCGCTGTTGATTCAATGCCTAAGACAATCATGTATACTGTAGAAAAAGCATATTTATAAAATTGGTTAATTACAAATTAACATGGACGAAAGAGAGAGTTCTTTAGATATTTATGATATAAGAGTGGCTCTAAGAAAAAGCTTTGATGGTGAAAAAACAGCAAGAGTTTACATTCGATATTCTAAAAAAGGTAAAACAGTAAAAAAGGATTTCCCTTGGCCAGAAAAAGTCGACGAAAGTGGTTTGCTTTTAAGAAATATGGGAAAAGAAATGGTTGCATCCTATCAGAGAAGGGGGAATTTAGAGTACTACGATTCAAAATGGGAAGTAATACCAACAGATCTAGCCCAAAGACTGGAACCCCTCGTCCACAAAGCGCTAAAATAATAATTAATTAAAAAAATAATGAAAAGGAAAATTTTATCTCTTCCTTTTTGCAGGCTTTCTCTTAACAGCTTTCTTTTTGGATTTCTTTTTCTTTCCCCCACGAGCCATCTTTGCCTCGCACACATTACCTGCACCATCAATATAGTAAAGATGTCCTGGTTTTCTTGTGATAACTTTTTTAACAATAATTCTTCCCATTTTACACCTCCCTTTTGAACATTATATCTTATTGTAACTAATTCCATATTTAAATGTTTCTAGTCACCGACGAGCAATTTCACGAAGGACAAATTGTTTTATAAATAACTAAGAGATTACGAAAAGAGAAGCTTAACAATATCCCTGTATCTTCCATTAATCGGGATTTCTAAAACTCTAAAATAAGGTTTCGGCGTCGGAACATGCCATGTAAATGGACTAACTTTCTTCATTTTAATAGTATTATTTTTTTCATCTAAAAAAAGAATTAAGAAAGGAAAGAATACAAAAAAACCAGAGAAAGAAAAATCCTTCGGTTTTTTAAAATCAAATAAAAGAGCATTAGCTTTTTTTCGAGAAAGAAACATCAGACCAGTTGTAAAATTTCTAAGTCCTTCGAAATGTTTAACATTCAAATTAAACTTCCTTTTCTTGAAGGTAAAGGAAAATTTTTTCATTTTAAAACCAATTCTTTTTTTCATCTTTCCTCTGCTTCTCAATTTCTTTTAAATTATCTTCATTTTTCCATTTCAGCTCTCGGAGCCCCAGGAAATCTTCTTTCAACAAATCTTTTTTCTTTATCTTGTAAGATCTATAACACCCTTCAATATTTTTATCGCACACGTGGTCATGGTGTCTGAACCCGCCGCCAAAAGTATTAGGAATATGCATCAATTCATGAATTACAACTTTTATTTTTTCTTCGTCATCAAGTTTGTCAAATCTCTCAGATAAAAATTCCAAGGCATAAAATGCGTCAACCCTCATTGCTTTTTGCATCAGTTTCCCAATAGTATGGCATCTAGCTATTGTCCCCCTAGAACTTGTTCCCCAGCTCCTAAAACACCTAAGCTGATTCAGCCTTACATGAGGGAACAAAAGTCTCGAGATCTCTTCCGCAACTTTCTGTATGTCTGATGCAAATTCGTATTTCATTTTACCTAGTCACAATCTCCAAAGCATCCCTGTTTTTTAAAACATGATTTTTTCCTAAGGCTCTTTTTGTTCTTGCATCTATCGCTTTTATAAAATTATTTCCAAAATCTGTATGCAGGAAGAAAGCAAAATCAAGAGCCGTGCTTTCTCCCGGAAGCAAGAAACAGTCGGGAAGAATATTCCCTTTGCTGTCTGCCAACTTGTGAGCTCCTGCAGGAAAAACAGCTATGTATTTTAATAAATCAAAAACAGCATGGTTTAGAATTGCCTGAACTCCTGTTCCCTCTTCAAATTTTTCCAGAACATCTTTTTTAATTTTATCCAAGGCTTGTTTTTGTTTCTCTGTTAAGTTTCCGGTAATTTTAAAATTTTTTTCTCCCGGAATATATTCTATTAATTCATCCTTAGCAGCCTCTCTAAGAGCAAGCTCTGAATCTGCAGAGCAAGGCATGATAGTCAAATCAGGGAATTTTTTCTTTAATCTTTCATAATTCTCTCTTCCTTTTTCAAGATCAACCTTGTTCGCAGCAATAATTGTTGGCTTACTCAATCTTCTCAAGGAAGATGCAAACTTCATTAACTGTTCTTCTTTCCAAGTACTTGGTTTTTCTGGAAGATTTAATTTGAGCAGGGTTTTCTTTACCTGTTCTTCTGTGACTTTTAGGCCAGAGAACTGCTTTGAAACAGATTCTGAAAAACTAGTATTTTCTACTTCTGCCTTTCTAGCAAAGCTCTTCCAAGCTTTTACAAGGATATTATAATACCACTTATTTAATTCTTCCTCCAAAAATTCTACATCATCACAGGGATCATAATTTTCTTGTGCTGGTAAAATCTTGCCTTCTACATCTGTTGTCCCAGACGCATCAACAATATGAATAAATGCGTCTGCCTGCCTTAATTCATCCAAAAACTGATTTCCTAGTCCTTTTCCTTCACTTGCTCCGGGGACTAGGCCAGCCACGTCCATGAGCTCTACAGGAACAAATCTCTTATTTTTAATGCAGAATCCATGAGAAGGATTACATTGGACTCCAAATTCCTTATCTATACAATCTATTTTTACATATCCTACTCCATGATTAGCCTTTATTGTTGTGAAAGGATAGGATGCTATTTCAACTTCTGCTAGAGTCGCTGCTTTGAAAAAAGTTGACTTGCCACATGAAGGCTTACCTACCAAACCCAAAATCATTTCTTAAACTCCATAAATCCAATTTGGATCATTTTTATTTATTACCTTAATTTTTTATTTCTCATTTTTATAAATATTAATTCAAAGCCAAACTTATTTCTAACGCTTTTTCCACCTTATGCATGATATAAGAATCCAAAGAGCCGACTTTTTTGAGTAATCTTGATTTGTCTAGTGTTCTAATTTGATTTAATAAAATTGTAGAATCTTTATCTAAACCAGAATCTTCTCTTGAAACAAAAACATTTGTTGGGAATTCTTTTGAGAATATCCTTGAAGTAATCGCTGCAACTATTGTTACAGAGGAATACATATTAGATTTATCATTTTGAATTATTAAAACAGGCCTTATTCCTCCCTGTTCACTACCTTTTACAGGCTCTAAATTTGATAGAAAAATTTCTCCTTTTTTTATGATAATCACCATTCCCACCTACTTAAATCTTCAATTGCTTCAAATTCTTTAGTTATCTTTAAATTCTCTTCCGCCATTTCTTTGCAACCTTCTATAAGCAATTGCTCTTGTTCTCTTTTAGATTTTTCAGCAATTTCCATGAGTTTTAAAATTACATCTTCATAAGTTTGTTTACCGATTTTTAGTCTATCTAAAATCTTTTTCACATCTTCATTAAGTTGAATGGTTGTTACCATATAACTATAGAATAACTATAGTTTATAATCCCTCCTATTGGGTTTGCATTATCCCTCCCTGATATTGTGCTTCTTCCTCCTTCTTTTTCTTCCTACGTCTCCAGATTAAGATTATCAAAATCAATATTGCCAATAATAAGATCAAAGAGATTAAAAAGAGGGTTATTTTTCCAAAAATTCCGACAGAGGGTGTGACTTGAAAATGGGCGCTGGAAGGTGCGACACCGTTAGAATATATTAACTCAAGTCCAATTATATAATCTCCTAAAGGAAGCAACCCTGTATCAAAGTTTCTATTCAATTCCCTCTGCTCCTCAACTAAAATGGTCTCGCTCTTTGTAAGATAAATATTCTGATTAAAATCCTTTATTACAAAATTAAGGGTTACATCTAATCTTTCTGGATCACCCATGGGAATAAGAGTTACGAGAGTTTTCAATTTTTCACCCTGGGGCACCTGGAAATTCTCGTTCAGGACAACTATGTTCGAATCAAATAAAATAAGTTTTGTTCTTATGTTTAGTGTAACTAAAACTTCCTGGTTTCCGATAAATATCCTTCCTGTAAAGATCCCTGTCTGCGTTAAAGCCACAAAAATTACATCCAAATTAACAGTTTCTCCGGGTGTAATTGTAAGAGATGTATTTCCGAGGATAACATTTCTATCCAAGCTCTGTTGGCTTACAGAAACCGTTGTTGTGTCTGATCCAATATTTGTGACCTTTATGGTTTCTTCTCTAGCAGTATTTATAGCCATCCTAACATTGAATTCTGTTGGGTCAACAAGAATATCTGCTTCTACTATTCCACCCCCTCCTCCACCCCCAGGCGGTGTAACAACTTCTGTCTGACAAGTGCTAGAGCAACCGTCTCCTGAAACAGTGCCTCCATCATCACAAGTTTCTCCTGTTTCTATAATACTATTACCACAAACAGCACCCACTGCAACAACATCTCCTGAAAAAAACCCTTCTATGTAAAAATCTGGGGTAATTGCAAGATTCTGATTTCCTCCGGCATTAACAGAGATGACGTCTGCTTTTAGAACTGGAATAATAAAGGTAAAAAAAATTAAGAAAAATACTATTACAAAAAGATGCTTAACATTAAAAGTTCCCTCAATGAGCTTGTCCATAATATCCCTCTTCTCTTTCATATCATCCAAAGAATAAGATTATTAATAAAGTTAATTATAGCCTGTATTTAAAAATAGAAAGCTTTAAATAAAGTTATAACATAGTTATAACATGGAACAAGAATTAATTAAACCAATTATCCGTGTGGGAAATTCGGCAGGAGTGTTACTGCCAAAAAAGTGGATACACGGAATGGCCAGAATAAAACTAATAGCCAAACCAATAAATATAAAGAAAGATATCTTAGAAATTTTAGAATCTTATCTAAAAGAGATTATGGGAATTTATTTAATTGGAAGTTATGCGAGAGGAGAACAAACAGAAAGAAGCGATGTTGATGTATTAGTTGTAACAAATAGAAAATCTGACAGAATAAAAAAAGGAAAATATGATATATTATTGATAACAAAAGAGGATATTAATGACGCCCTAAAAAATAATGCCTTACCTATCCTCCCAATGTTAAAAGAAGCTAAAGCATTACTGAACAGTAAATTACTTGACGAATACAAAGAGAAAATTAAATTGTCAAAAAAGAATCTTCAATGGTATCTCAGTATAACAAAATCAGCAATTAAATTAAATAAGGCATCAATAATAGTCGATAAAGAAAGAGACTCAAGGAATTGCAGCGATGCGGTTTCCTATTCCTTAATTCTAAATTTAAGAAGTACTTATATCATAGACTCCATAAAAAAGAAACAAAAATGGAGCAATAAGGGTCTTCTCTCCCTTATCAAAAAAATCTCCGGAAGCCGGGAAGCTTATGGGGGCTATCTAAGAGTTAAAAATGATGAAAAGGCAAGAGAATCCTTTCCCATTGAAGAAGCGGAAAAACTATTACAGTATCTTTCCAAAAAATTAAAAGAGCATGAAAAATGGGTAAAAATAAAAAAATAAAGAAAGCCATTAAGAGTTTTGAAGAGCAGATAAAGAAACACGAAAAGAAAATTTCCGAATATGGAGGTAAAAAGGATCATTTAAAAGAGTATTGGAAAAAAGAGATTAAAGATTTTGAAAGGCAAAAAAAGAAGCGGGAGAAGGAACTCTGTAAAGAATAAAAATTTTATCCAAAAATCATAATAAATTTAATTCTGGTCTGTTAATTAAATAAAAATAGTTAATATTAAATCATATCAAAATCCTTTAAATTTTGCTCTAACGTTTTTATCAAAAAAGGGACATAAGCAACCATATGGGCACATATTTATAAGTCTTTCTAATCGTGCCCACATGAACAACCCTTGATCCCAGAATTTCTGAAAAAGAATCCCGTTAATAAATTTAATTGAGATAAAACTCTATTTACTTATCTACATGCCTGGGTTCTTGCTCCTGAAGAACAACTCAGGGTGCCGTCACACTCAAAACTATCTCTAACAGCACAAGGTGCTCCAGCATAAGAAACATAAGTTCCCGAAGATCCACACGCAGGAACACTACTTGTATAACCAACCCCTCCGGAAGTCGTTTCTGTACAAGGTGGTGCGTCGAAACATTCTATACATACACCACCAGTTGCAGTGTATTGTTTTGTCTCAGAACCATCACAATTAAAATCAAAATCATTTGGAGCAACACAGCCAGTATATTTGGTCGTGAAATAAGATGTCTGGCCTATGTGTGCTCTATTATCATTGTCACAACAGTCACTAAATGCTGTGCAAGAACCGAAATCTGTATAACCCGCATCATCCCCTACACAAACAGATGTTATTGTTGTACAATAAGTATCCTGGTCTGTATCATCATTTCTAAGACGCCAGTCCCCGCTATTGGCATCGTTACAATCATTTATTCCTAACTTCTGGCTATTAGTTAACCAAGAAAGCGCATTGTTAGTATCCCTATAATATGTTCTACCACTAACTGATCCTGAGTTACCTCTACAATTATTGGCTCCAGATGTATCTGTCCACCCATCCTGATCATTGTCTGAAGCAGTAGTAGTGCTTGTGGTATAAACATTACCATTTCCATCGTTGCAGTCGGAAGTTCCAAGTTTTTGACTATCTGTTAACCAAGAAAGCGTATTGCTAGTATCCACATAATATGTTCTACCACTAATTGATCCTGAGTTACCTCTACAATTATTGGCTCCAGAGGTATCTGTCCATCCATCATTATCATTATCTGAAGCAGTAGTAGTGCTTGTAGTCCAAACAAACCCATTGCCAGAATTACAATCAGTGTTACTATCAGAATAACCTGAATGGCTTCCCACACAAACCAAAGAACCCGCACCAACCCCATCTCCATCTGAATCAAGATATCTATTACGCCATCTTGTACCCGTTGGCGTCTCCCCGTCGTTGCAGTCAGACGTTCCTAATTTCTGGCTATCTGTCAGCCAAGTAAGTGCATTAGCTGTGTCCCTATAATATGTTCTTCCATTCACTGTTCCAGAACCACCAACACAATTGCCAGTTCCAGAGGTATCTGTGTAGCCATCTTGATCATTATCAGAAGCTGTAGTAACAGTGTTATCATGAATATTTTGATTTCCAGAAGAATCAGCACAATCATTTATTCCCACAATACTTACGTCTGAGGCCCTTACACGTCCAGTACCAGAACCAATTAACAAAGTTTCTCCAGATGTATAACCATCCCCATCAGCATCCAGATAATATAAGTCGCCATTCCCAAAAGAACCACTTCCAGAAACAGTGATGGATGCACCAGATGCAGATATAGTAAGAGATTTACCCTGATTAAATATAAATTGGGAGCCATCAGCTATAACGAGATTAACTCCTGTTCCAATAATAATATTGCTCCCATCAACTCCTCCAATAGAACTAGCTGTAGTAGTACAGTCTGTTGATATGGTTTTCGTCGCTATCCCATGATCTGAAAAAGAGATCAGGCTTTGACAAGAATCTGTCCATGTTAGAGTTATTGAGTTTGAATTTCCTTCCGCATCTGTCGCAACAATAGTTGTTCTGTAAGTTATAGCATGAACATCATCAACAGTCCATGTGGCTGAAAATATTTGGTTCTCGTTCTCTTCTCCAATTTCTTGTAAATCTAAATTCAAAATACTATTATCTAATTCTGTCGTTGTTGTAACACTGACAACACCATGAGGGGAATAAACATGAACTGTAAATGTTTGATTGTCTCCTGGCAAAACATCTAAAGGGTCTACAATTGCTTTTCTAAATTTAACCACGTCTTCTGATTGTGAAGAAATAGAATATTCTGATTTTCCCTGCCCCACAAATCCAAGCTTTTCAAAGTTGCTTACAACAGCCAACCCTGTAGCAATGCTTCCTCCTTTTTTGACATCAAACGCATCAGCAATATCCCCCATAGATTCTTTCCCAGAGCTAAGTTCAAAAATAGGGGCAACAGAAACTGTTTCGAGATTTTCTGTACTTATTTTAGTTAATGTAAAAATAAAACTTTTTTCATCCAGCTCTTTAAAGACAATATCTTCCCTCATAATTTCACTTTCTTTTCCGTCAGAAAAAACAAAGTTCATTCCAATAATATTCCCTTTTCCAGGATTTCTCTTAACAACTACAACAGTAACATCATTACCTTCTTCAATTTGAACACCTTTAATTTCCAAGTCAAGGGTAAATCTTCCCAGTTCAATTTGTTCAGCTCCCTGCTCAAGAACATTCCTCACAACTGTCCAAACAATAAATACTGCCACAAAAACCAAAAGTACTATTATTAAAATCGTTACAACACCAGATAATCCTCTTTTTTTCCACATGAAAAGATTAAGGATTTAATATTTATAAATTTTAACCTTCTTTAGAAAGATTCTTATTGTCTAGGTCTCCATGCAGGAGCTGAGTTTGGCCTTCCTGTAGTAAGTTGAGTCCATTCTCCCGTACCATCTGTATTCATTAAATAGATTTGGGGGTTGTAATTCCTGGAATGAGCAAAAATTATTATACTTCCATCAGGAGAAAAACTTGGGTGTAATTCTGCTCCTGGGTCACTTGTTAATCTCCTAGGGTTGCTTCCATCAGGATTCATTAAATACAAATCTAGACTGCCATTTCCACGAAGGGATACAAAAGCAATTTTTGAACCATCAGGAGACCATTCTGGCATCGCGTCTATTGCAGAATGGTTTGTTATA
Organism: Candidatus Woesearchaeota archaeon; assembly: GCA_964385425.1. Taxonomy (GTDB): domain Archaea; phylum Nanobdellota; class Nanobdellia; order Pacearchaeales; family GW2011-AR1; genus ASMP01. Next base: position 70,470 of record CAYLOQ010000001.1, read on the forward strand.
TTTTTTTGATTACTTCCATCTGCATTCATTACATGAACTTCCCAATTCCCGCTTACATTACTATCAAAAACAATTTTAGAACCATCAGGAGACCAGGATGCACTACTAGGAAGGTTACAGCTACTAAGACAAGGCACTTTATGTAATTTAGTAAATCCACTACCGTCTGTATTTATAATACCAATACCAGCCAGACTACTATCAATATAAGAAAATGCAATTTTTGAACCATCAGGAGACCAGTCTGGCTCCCAAGCAAGTCTTAAATCTCCCGTAAGTCTTGTCTGATTACTTCCATCTGCATTCATAATATATATTGCAGGACTTCCATCTCTGAAGCTCGTAAAAGCAATTTTTGAACCATCAGGAGACCAAGCAGGATGATAATCATCTGGGAGACCAGGACCAATTGGGTCATAATCGGTTAGTTTTTGAATGTTTGTTAGTTGATTATCGATTAAATCTCCTAAAAAAATATGGTCTCTAGAGTTAATGCGATTCCCACCAAATGCAATCTGGTCCTGCGAAACAGGGACTTCCAAAACTTCTCCTCGAAGAGTATCTGTAACCATTCCACCTTCTTCGCTTCCAGCCCTAATCTCAACCTCATAGGGTCCTAGCGAGTTTCCTGCTAGTAATGTTAATAGATATCCATTTAGTGTTGGAGTTACTCTTCCTTCTAAGGAAGTTGCACTTATTATAGGAACAGGATTATCCTCGGGGTTAACATCTGATGTTCTTCCTTCTAGATCTACTATAATCTGTGATTCTTCATCTACATCTGCCTCTAAACCCTCTAAATCCATTGTTGGTTTATAATTTGTAATAGCTGCTGTCACAGTATCAGGAGCCATTCCATCAGGCGTCAGGATAAAGTGATTATCTCTTGGAATATCTCCAAGATCTTTTGTATATGTAGGTGTAGTAATTGTGTCTGCAAAAATAAGGGTATTTCCATTTTTTACATTAAGAGTCGCCCTATTAACATTTGTAAGTGTTGCTGTATATCTTACATTGACAGAATCTCTCACTTCCACTGAATGAGAAGATACTTCAACCTCAAGAGGTCCTGCACGCACTTCTTTTCCTCCTTGATCCCTACAATACGCATCTGCTGTGTATGTTCCAGGTCCTGTGAATGTGAATGTTGAATCGAGTGAAGTTGTCGTCAATGTATCTTTTCCAACCACCAATCTAGACTCTGCTATATCATCTGGTCCATCAAGGTCTTCACATTTATACTGACCCCTAACATGTAAAGGGGACACTCCAGAAAGTGGAGAAAATTCGAATTGTGTTATTTGTGGTGATTGATTTACGGGTGGTTGTGAAACTTCAAAATGAATTGGTCCTGCACGCACTTCTTTTCCTCCTTGATCCCTACAATATGCATCTGCTGTGGGGGTTCCAGGTTTTGTGAATGTGAATGTTGAATCAAGAGAGGTTGTTCCAGAGGTATAACTTCCAACATTTAATCTGGATTCTGCTATATCTTCTGGTCCATTCCTATCTGTACATACATACTGAATTGTGCTTTCTAAAGGGACCATTCCAGAAGTCGGGGAAGCTTCGAGAGTTATTTGCGGATCATAATTTACTGGTTCTACACCATTATCACCACAACCATAAATTGCTCCCAATCCTAAAGCACTAGCTGCCGCAACAGTATATGCAGTGTCCTTCAATTTATCTATTAAATAACTGACCATTTTACATTAATTTTAGTATATTAAAATATAAAAATCCTCCTTTTTAAGCTTTTTGTTCTTGTTACCATTACATAGTAACTTGAAAGTGGAGAAAGTAAATAAAAATAGAAGAATTTAAATAGTTATATTTATATAACTTATTATGGAAATTGAAACAAAAACAAAGAAATGGGGAAGCTCGTTAGGAATAATTATACCAAAAGAAATCGTTAAAGAAGAAAGACTACAAGAAGACCAAAAAATTAGAATAGACATTTTAAGTAGGAAAAAAACAACAGGTGCAGATATTTTTGGTAAATTAAAATTTAAGAAGCCAATCCAGATCCTACTTGATGAAACAGATAGAGATTTTGAGCCAGAAGAATAAAGTCAAATGGATTTTTTTTACGATACATACGCAATTATATCTTTAATAGAGGGAAACGAAAATTACGATAAATATAAAAGCAATATAATAACTACGAGCATCCTTAATTTTGCAGAATTATATAATATCTTCTTGAGGAATCAAGGGAAACAAACAGCTAATTATTGGGCAGAAAAATTAAATTTTAATCTCCTTGAAATAGATAAAGATTCTATGGTTAGGGCTGTAGAATTTAGATTTAATAATAGAAAAAAAGATATATCTCTACCAGACAGTGTTGGATATATCCTATCACTTAAAAATAATATAAAATTCCTGACAGGGGATTCAAAATTTAAAGATAAGAAAAATGTTGAATTTGTAAAATAAGTAGAATTATTTCCCCTCAAGAATCACTCCTTTTACCGTATCGCCCCCCACATAATGATTGCCATCCCACTTCTTCCAGTCAAATCTGTTTGCTGTAAATCTATAAGAAACTTCTCCTGACTGGTCGCCAGATATCTTTAATGTATTTCCTGTTGGATTCTTCTCATACCAAACGTTTCCGTTAAAGGATGGTGTAAGAATTACCTGTAAGTTTTCCATTTCATTCCCAAAGTCTGTTACCTGATAGAAAAGCCACAAATCAGAGCCAATTTCCAAGTTATTAAAGTCTATTGCATAATCGCTGTTTAGCATGACTGTTCCTGTGACTTCTTCCTTGACCCCTCCTGCCATGCTTGGAAGATATGTTGCGTATGTTATGTTGTTTATTGTATAAACAGGATCATAAGTAAGGGCGTCAATTTTACCGTTAGCACCACCAAATACAGCATCTCCATCTTCATCTATCCAAAATATTTCAGTATTTGAAGCTTGTGTTCCTTTTGCTATTCCAAATATTTGTTGGTTAGCGTCAACTGCTGATGGCACAAGTATCTCAAACATAGGATCTGTATCTGCTATTGCAGTTGTTAGTATTGTGGTAAGTAATAATTGATCGTCAACACTATCGTCAAAATTAAATGCCCAATCTGCGGCATTTCCAAATTGGAAGTTGATATCGTTTTGTACTTCCCATACTCCTGTTATACTTTGTGCATCACTGTCAAATATCATTCCTTCAACTTCGTTTTCTAAAGAAGCATCACCTGCATTAAATTCATCAGCAGCTACGCTATTTGTTGCAAGTTCTGTTGAATCTATCGAACCCTGAACTATCTCAGCGTCATCTATACAAAGAGAACCAACACCCACAGTATCTGTTCCAATTGTAATACAATTACCAGCTCCGATGTTTAACGCTGCCGTTCCCCCCCCACCTATACCACTTCCAGCATAAGCTGTGCTTAATGCATCACTTGTTAAATCCACAGAGTTTGCTGCTAATTCAGTATTTGATATTGCATCGTTAGCTATTTCACTCCCATCTATCGACTCCTGTACTATCTCTGCATCATCTATGCTTAATGCCGCAACTGCAATCGTTACCTTATCTGTTGCCGCCCCTGTTGTCGTTATTGCATTTCCTGCTGCTATTAATAATGTATTTCCCTGTGTTATCGTTTGGCTGGATCCAGAGGTTCCCGCTAAGGTAAAGCTCATCGAGGACGTGTGTCCAGTATCGGCAGAACAAGTTATTGTTCCATCTGAAGCAACCCCACTAACATAAGTATCTTGTGAACAGCCAGAGGTAGATAACCAAGCAGTTCCATCATCAAAAATGTCTCCTCCCCCAACATCTAAATCCCCTGAAGCATAAATCAGTCCATTAACCTCTAACATAGAACTTTGAGTCATACCATAGTTATCTCCGACACTCGTCTTTCCTATGACCGTATTTCCATTACCAAACACAACAAACCTGCTACTTGTAGATGCTACTCCTGTGCCCCAAGTTGGATTGTGGATTGCACTGCCGGTAGCTTCTCCTCTTACCTCTATAGCAATATCATCTGTTCCATCTGCATCTGTTGTTATCAAAAGTCTTGCAGGCTCATCAGGACTATCAAATCCCGCCTCAATTATTAACCCATATTCATCAGCATCTACATCTATGTATCCATTCGTATTAGTGCTGTTAAGACTTGTTGCAGAGCTTCCTATAGAGAATATGTCAAACTGCACGTTTGAAGTCGTCGTCAAAGCCTGTCCTGTGTCGAATGCTAATTGAGTATCTCCTATACTGCCTGCTGTTACAGAAACAGTTACAGTATCTGTTGCCCCCACAACAGTGCTAATCGCTGTTCCGCCCGCAATGTCTACTGTGTTCCCACTATTAATTGTTTCAGGGGTTCCAGAGTCTCCTGTGAGTGTCCAAGAACCATAATTATCAGAAGCACTATCGGCTGTACATGTAATTGTTCCAGCTGAGCTCATGGAACTAACACCTGTATTTGCTCCACATCCAGATGTTCCGAAGAAGTTCGTGGTTCCACTATCATATAAATTACCACCATCTAAGTCAAGGTCTCCATCTATCTGAAGGTTTCCTGTTGTAACATCCAGTTCCATTTTCGTGGTTCCCAATACTGCATCTCTCCATCTAAAATCGCTTCCTGCTGGTGCAAAAGTCACCAATTCACCACTCTGAATACCCAAACCATAAGTTGTACCCCACAAATTTATTTTATTTCCAACATCACTTGCAAACTGAATTATGTCCTCATCGCCTGATAATGATATATCTCCTGCTACAGTTAAAGCTGTTCCTGTTCCTGTCAAAGATAGTGTTGAGAAAGCGGGAGTACCGCTTGTAGTCAGGGTCTGCCCTGTGTCGAATGCTAGTTGTGAATCACCAATGCTGTTTGCCTGAACAGAAACTACAACTGTTCTTGTACCGGATTCTGTGGTATCAATTGTTCCGCTGCCTGCAATTGTGGCTGTCTGTCCATTTGATACTGTCTCGCTTCCGCTGTCTCCCGCAATTGTCCAGCTGCTCATAGTTCCTGTGCCTGAATCCCCAGCACAGGTTATTGCTCCTGTAGAATCTATCCCGCTTATGTACTGGTCGGCGCTACATCCCCCATCGAAGAAGTTTGATGCGTCGTTGTCATATAGGTTTGTAGTTTCAAGATTTCCAGTTACTTCTAATGTACTACTTGGGCCTGTTGTGTTTATTCCAACAAGACCAGAATCAGTTATCCTTAATCTTTCTGTTACGCTTGAGTCAGAGGAAGAAAGTGTTCCAAATGTTAAACCAGCATCTTCATAACTACATCCTCCCCCAGAACATCCTGATCTTGTAAAGACAGATTTAATATAAGCCGACACAGCCTGCGCTCCTGCTGCATTTTCTCCAGTAGGTGTTCCGAATTCTATTGAAGAAAGAACATCACTAGTATTACTATTTTCCTCAATCCAATCCACTTTCAAAGCAGATGTTCCTTTTGTGTCATAAACATGTAGTTTCGTATCAGGACTAGCCGTTCCGATTCCGACGTTTTGAGAACCGTCTATTATCATTGCTAAGACATTTCCTCCAGTTAAAAATTCCATTTTTCCTGAAGCATTATTATTTGATAGTTGTAGTTTAGAACCTCCAGCAATATCATAATCATAGTTAATAAAAGCACCTAAAGCGTTACTGGGGGTGCCGAAGGCAATCATCATATCTGTAGCGTCGGCTCCTAAAATAGACATTCCTCCACTTGCACTCATTTCTAAAACAAAATCATCTGCTGCAGCATTAGGAGCTACAGCTCCAGCACTTGCAACAACTACATTTAACTTCGCTTCTGGACTCGTCGTCCCGATTCCGACGTTGCCAGTTCCAAACTCAATAGAAAGTCTATTATCTCCACCTGAATCAAAAAATCTTAAATCGTTTGTTGCATGGTCCAAATATTGTATCCATTTGGTTACGCTTTGTTGTTCAAAATTAAGTCTTGTCTGAGTTCCTGAAACGTGAGGATTATTCAATATTAAAGTATCAGAAGTTCCAGAAACATTGTCGGAAATTTCTAATTTGCCTCCAGGACTGCTCGTTCCGATTCCGACTTTTTGTTCTCGACTTATTGTCATAGCATCAGTCAAAACCCCACCAGTAGTATCTGTAGAAAATATTAATTGACCTCCATTTGTATCACGACTATCCGCCCTAATCTGTACCTGCTGAGTTGTGAACCCACTACTAGCACCTGTTGCTTCTAATATCAAAGCTCCATCTACACCAAGCCCTCCTGTTACATGCAACAAAACATCAGGATTTGTATCCCCGATTCCGACGTTTCCTCCTTGTTCAATCTCTAATAAAGAAGTTGTCCCATCATCATTAGCTACTCTTAAATTAGTTCCTGCTATGGTTATTGTAAAATCATTACCTGCGTCTCCTATGAATTTTAATGTAGGCTCAGTAGTCGTTTTATTCAAAATCAGTGTTTCTCCTGAACTATGAAGTATCTCTAATGCTCCTGCTGGACTAGTCGTTCCGATTCCGACGTTTCCGTCATTATTAAACCAAACATCACCACTACCTGTAGAATCCATATGTATATTTTCAACTCCATCTCTAAACATCTGGAAAACCGCTCCTGAATTATAAGACTCCAATCTTAAAGACTCAATTGTGCTATCAGATTCTTGTAGTTCAAACCCCTCTGCATTTGCTGGTTTTATTGTTAACGCTGTTGAAGGACTATCCGTCCCGATTCCGACGTTTCCGCCATCTTCAATAGTTAAGGCAGTAGTTCCTGAAGTTGAACCGACATTGGCATTATAAGCAAAAGCAAGAGTAGGAGTTCCACTCACATGTCTTTTGAATATGGAGAAAGCATTTGCTTGGTCGTTTGAGTTGGAAAACAACAACCTTGCACTTTGGTTATTTGCATCATCTGAATTTAAAACGATTCCATGAACCCCGTCTGAACCGATATTAACATCTAAATTAGTTTCAGGACTAGTCGTCCCGATGCCGACGTTTCCTGAGCCATCTATAGTCATTGCAGATGTTCCATCTAATGCATCAGCATTATCGAAGTGAAAAAATCCGTCTGTTCTATCTATACCTATTACAAAATCTCTCTGTCCTTGAGTTTCAAACGCTATAATAGAATCATCTGCTGCGTTTGTTCCCTCATTATGAATATCAATGCCTATACTTGCAGCACTACCATCCTTTTTCAATGTAAGCAACCTTCCAGGACTCACCGTTCCGATTCCGACGTTTCCACTTTGTAAAATTACTAGATTTGGTGTACTAAATGTAGAACCATCAAGAGCAGTAGAAGGTGTAATTTCAAAAGCATTATTTACATTAAATTGTGCTCCAGCAAACCAATTATATTTTCCTGAACTCGCTGCTTGAATATAATTTATACCCATCCCTTGAGCAACTCTCGGACTTAATATCAATTGAAAATTCCCATCAGTAGAAAATCTTGCAGCAGCACTTGCATTTACATCCAATATTGCCCCGGGACTAGCCGTTCCGATTCCTAAATTACCTACCCGGTCAAGAGTCATTAATTGAACAAGACCTGCTCCATCAGAAGTATAAAATCCCATATCTGCTTTACCCGTTCCAGAAGCATCTTGTGCTAAAGCACCAATGCCTACTCCTTCATCTCCACCAATAGCTCCTAAAACTATTCTTGCTCCAGTATCAGCACTTGAAGCTCCTGTATTTTGAAATATAGCAACAGTTCCAACTGCATTACCTGCATTTGCTGAAACATCTAATGCTTTATCTGGACTCGTCGTCCCGATTCCGACGTTTCCTGATGAGTCTATTCTCATTCTTTCTGTAAATCCTCCAGCATCTCCAAGACTAGTTACAGTGCCGAATCGTAAATCAACAGCTGAACCATCATCATCACCCCATAAAAGGGCTGCCGTAATGTCATCATTCCAGAATTCTGTAAAAACGTTTCCCGAACCCTCAAAGACTGCCGTGCTAGACTGACCAGCATCTATGTGAAACTTGCTTCCAGGACTCACCGTTCCTATTCCGACGTTTCCGTTACTTTCATCCAAATATAAAATATTTGCTCCTGTATCATCTTGAAACTCCAAATCATAACTATTTGCAACCCTAATAATATTTTTTGCCGGAGCCGTGTTATTTGAAGAAAATATCAAGCGATTTCCCCCTCCAACCATAAAATTAAGATAAGCACTTTCATCATCAGTTCCAACAATAGACAATTTTCCTATAGGACTAACCGTTCCGATTCCGACCCCATCATTATTTGAATCAACAAACAAAACATTTGTATCAACACTCAGGTTATTAGCACCAAGGTCAACATTCTTGTCTGCGCCAGTATAAGGAACAAAATCACCTGTAACATTCACACCATCAATATAAGTATTGTGGGCAACAATGTCGTTTGCAATGAAGTTTCTCGTGCCTTCTATTGCTAAATCATAGACGTGTTGGGGCTCTAAGGTATTAATTGAGGTGATTTTTTCCCATTTTATTGTTCCTGTTGAATAATCTGGAACAGCAATCTCATCTCCAACTTTTAGATACTGGACTTCAATCCATGTGCCTAATTCATCAGAATTATCATAATCTTTAAATACTACATTATCATTACTACCGACATGAGGGTTAAAATTAATGATTACATCGTCACTGACAGTGAAATCTGCGGAGGAACTCCTACTTTTATAGGAACAAGGGTCATGGTCTGGCAGGTTCTGGAATTGCTCGGAGCAGGTGTCAGCATTGATGAGATTCTTCAAAATTATTTTCCATCGCTCACAAAGCTTGCTATCTTTTCCGTTATGACATATGCTTCTAAACTCATCGGGGAAGAAAAACATGTTCTCCTCCAAGAATAAATTAAAATTTCTTTCTGATGAAAACTTTCCAAAGGAAGTTACTGAATTGTTAATAAAACAAAAGCATGATATCAAGAAAGTTCCTCTAGGTTCAACCGACAAACAATTATCTAAAATAGCTAAATCAGAATCACGAATTATATTGACATTTGATAAACATTTTCTCAACAAAAGACTATTTCCTCCTAAAGAATATTTCGGAATTGTTGTATTAAAAATCACTCCACCCTTAATTGACACGACTTTCTCGCTCTTATCAAAATTATTTGAGAAAGTTAAACCACCAGAATTCAAAGGAAGATTGTTTATAATTTCTCCTTTTGCATTTAGAATATATCCTTCCTTAACAAAAGATTTAAGATAGTAAGGATGCTCTGCAGTCGTATTAATGCTTTTGCCTGATTCTGTCGTCATCTCATAAATCGGCTTGATTCCATGATCAAGTAATGCCTGTACTTTGTTAGATACAATCTTCCCTGTTTTTTCGTCAAGACTCAAAACTTCTTCCCCTGCTTTAATATCTTTAATTTTCTTCTTGCTCCCGTCTGCCATTGAGATTAGGCTGTCATCGGTGATGCTGAAGCCTGTAACATTCAAGTCACCCACAACATTCAGTGTGTTTTGTGGGGTTGTTGTGTTTATTCCGACGTTTCCAGCATCATCAAAGGCAACATTTTGGTTTCCATCCTTATCTATGAATATCAACTTGTTAGAACTCAAAGTCATAGAATAAGAACCCTGTCCTGACCGAGATATATTTAAATGATTATCAAATGTTGGATTATCTATATGAAGTGCTGTTGAAGGACTGTCCGTTCCGATTCCGACGTTTCCTCCTGATAAAATTCTTAATCTTTCACTTGCACCAGCCCACATAACTAAATCATTATCATCTGCTAAAAGCAATACATTGGTATCATCAGTAGTTCCATTATCCATTAAACTGATTCCTCCTTCATCATCTGTGCTTTCAAAAACTGCTGCGATATTTGTTGTTCCGCTATTGACGTGTAATTTTCTATCAGGACTAGTCGTCCCAATGCCAACCCTGTTTGTACTGGAATCAACAAACAAAGTATCTGTGTCAACAGTCAGATTCTGCTTTAGCTCTGTATTCCCAAAAACAATCAAATCATCCACAATTGAAAGGTTCTGTTGTGTTACATTCAAGGAAGTCAGATTAAAAACAAAAAGTGTCTGGAAGTAGCCATCGCCCCCCACAATACTTGCTCCTCCTCCTGTCCAGCCTCCGTTGAAGTCAAAGTCTCCATAAACACTAGTATTCAAAGGCATGAAAAACGTGGAATCAAAGCCATCAAGAGTATTTGAATTGTCTGCTGTTATTCCTGTCAATTGAGAACCGTTTCCATATATGAGGCCTGTAAAATTAATATCTCCACTGGCATTTATATCTTGCACAAAAAGACTCGTAACTCTATTAGCCAAGCTTCCTAAAAAACTAAAAAATCCACTGGAACCAGAGACATTAAAGCTTCCTAGAGTCAGGTTAGAATCAACAGAAATCTCACTCAGATTAACCTGTGTGGCTCTGAAAGAATAAGGAACACGACCAATCTGTGTGACATCCTTTAAACTTCCATCACGATAATAACAGAGATAATATTGTTTATCAAAACTAAGTGTGCTTAAATTCCCCCCTCCTGAACCAGAGGTAGGAAGAGTAATAGACACTATTCCCCTGTTGTCTGTTGCCAAGCTTGTAGAATGATTATAGACAACAGGTCCTAAACAACTCGCACTAGAACTCTCTGTCAGATTAAATCCAAAAGTAAATGTTCCTGTTTCTATTGTTCCGTTTGAAAATGTTGTCTGGAGATTTAAGTGCAGTGTATCATTAATCGGAGCTGCAGAAATTAGATTTAAAAAAAAGATGATTCCTAATGAAAACATTAAGAAAATCATCAGACTTTTTGTTTTTCCTGATTTATTTTTCTTTAATTTTTTACTTTTCTTCTTTCCAGGATATCTTTTAAACTCTATCTTTTTCTTTCTAAAGGAAAGATACCATACACTACCTGACATGAGAATAAGAGAACTGTAGAAAAGATAAAAACTAGGGACTATTTCAGGCCTAACTATAGGTACGTTCAGGCCTTTTCTCATATTTTCTGGAAATATAAGTTACCTTACAATTTTCTATGTGTAAGTAAAAAGGAAAAATAAAACACCGTCGATAAAATTAACTAAAAAGTGTGTAAGTAAAATTTATAAAAGCTAAATTCCTAGTTTATTTAAGAAAAGAGGAAAGATGAAGCAACCAATTAAGATATATCTAGATTCTGAAACAAGAAAAAAGATTTTACAGAAAGCAAGTGAAACAGGATTTCAGGGCAGGGGAGCCCTAACGAAGTTTGTAGAAAAAATAGCTGTGGAAGATATTTGTTTTTTGGATGAAAATTTAAGAAAAATGTTAAAAGCTTTATTTCCTGGTAATAATTAGTTCTTGGTAAATTTTAAATACATAGAAAACACTTAATTTTGTGAGCCTGTAAGCTCATTCCTAAAGTATGAAGGAAACGAGTGTGGGTGAGTTTGCGAGCCTGTAGCTCAGCCTGGCCAGAGCACTGCTCTTATACGAATGTAATCCGCAAGGATTATTTTCTCTCGGAACATTCTGAGAGAGGCAGGGGTCCACGGTTCAAATCCGTGCAGGCTCATAATCTTTTTAGAAAAGTTTAAATAAGTGGGCTCACTTAATTTATCATGACAAATATAACTCTTTCAATTGATGATGAAATTCACAAAAAAATGAGAAAATTCTCTGAGATAAAGTGGAGCGAGTTTGTAAGAAAAATCATTGAACAAAGAATTAGAGAACTTGAAAACATTAGATCAAATACTTTTGCTGATGAAGAACTCCTTGCTAAAGGTTGGTTAAGCGCGGAGGATAATGAGGCATGGAAAAATTTGTAAAAGGGGATATTGTTGTAACCTTATTTCCTTTCTCAGACCTAAAATCTTCAATAAGAAGACCTGCGCTCGTTATAGCAAATTTAAAAGGAGATGATTTAATTTTATGTCAAATCACATCAAAAAAACATCCTGATCCGTACCAAATAAGATTGGACCAAAAAGATTTCTCCCAGGGAAAACTAAATCTGGATAGTTTCATAAAACCATCTATATTATTTACTTTAAGAAGTTCCATAATCCTATATCGGATGGGAAAGATTAATAAAGATAAAATAAAGGAAATTGAAAATCAAATTTGCAAGATAATTAAAGAATAATTGTTTGCTTAATAAGAACTTAATTATTGTCCGAGCTAACTTTTAGTTATCTTTAAAAACTATTTTTGATACGTTTTTATAATGCCTTAAGCCGACCAAGCCTGGGTGGTTTAGGGTGAACGAGCAAAGTGAGTGAGCCCCCATAGTTCAGAGGCCAAGAATGCAAGGTTTTCAACCTTGTGACCCGGGTTCGAATCCCGGTGGGGGCGTATTTGTCACTTCTGAATTATTACAAATAGAAATCTTTATAAAGTATTTATTTCAAGAAAGTATATGAGTATCAATCGTCTTAATTTGGGTGCTTTGGAAAAATTAGGATATGAACAAGGGACAAGTTTATCAGAAGATTCTTTACCTGAAGTTTTACCTAGATTTGCTGAATTGAGGAAGGCGGGAAATATTACAGATTATCTCGTGATCTCATCAGCTGAATTAACAGGGGATCCTAAAAGCGAAGGTTATGAAATATTGGTTAAAGGAAGATAACCACTCTTTTTAATCAAAAATTTACCTATTTTCCTTAGGCTCTTAACTTTCCATTAAGTGGTTAGGTCAGGGCGTTTTAGAAATCAATTCCTGTGTTGGTCAATTGCATTCCCATAAATTCTTAAATAATTATTAACTTGGGCTTCAAGACTAAATCTTTCTCTTACAGTTTCCCTACATCTCGATGGAGATATTGATCCCAAATTTCTAACAGCCTCTACCATCTCCCCTTCATCATCTACTAAATATCCATTTTCACCATTAATTACAATTTCAGGTAATGAGGTGTTATTCAATACAACTGCGGGGGTTCCTGTTAAATTGGCTTCAACTACAGAAAGACCAAAAGTCTCTGTTCTTGAAGGTGCTATAAGACAAGATGCATATTTATAAAATTCTTTTTTTATCTCATCCCCGATACCATTAACCCAAATTATATCTTGACCCAGATCCCTTATAATATCTCTAACCATCGATTGGTCTTCTATCTCATAAGATCTATCTATATTCCCTGATATCTCTTCTTCCCACCATTCACTATTAGCTCCATTATAAGGTAAAATTTTCCCTGCAATTATTAAACCTTTGCCTGTCTTTCTTGCTACTCTTATTGCCATATCTTGTCCTTTATCAGGTACAATTCTTCCTATGGAAAACATATAATCCATTTTATGTTCCTCAAATGGATATTCATCCATATCTAAACCATGATACACCATTCCTTTTACATCTAAACCGTGTCTTTCTAAATTTCTTCTATGATCCTTACTTAATGCCACAATCCAGATATTTTTATCACCATTTAAATGTGCTATTTCAGATTCATGAACAAAATTAGAGTGAATATTAACTATTATTGGAGCTTTAATTTTCTCTCTTCCTCTTTTATATACGTCAGAACATACAAATCTGGCTTGGTCGTGTATAACATCAGGATTAGTACCTAAAATATGTTCAAGAGTCATCTCATAATGTCTTTTACTTACAGCTTTTTTTTCAGAGTCTTTAACTTCTCTGTCATATTCCCATAAAGGTTGCTCAATTGTTGAAAGAAGTTTTCCCTTAACTTCTGAATCAGCTGTTGCAATTACATAAGATTCTAGACCTCTTTGAACGTAAGACGAGTCTAAACCCAATACCACACGTTGAGTACCTCCGCACATAAGGTCATTTCTTGTTGGTAAGTCAAATGGTGATATTTGTAAAATTTTCATTTTATTCATACATTTTTCATTTATTTATAAAGCTTTTGTTACAATCACTAAATAACAAAAATTATTAATAAAAAAGCACCATTCTTTATATAATTTTCTGTGATTTTTGGAAAATTACACGATTTTTGGAAAAAATATCTAAAAATTAAAGAAATCAGCTTATTTCCCTCTTTTCACCATATCAAAAAAAGATTTCTTTTCAAATTCAACAATCTTTGGCTTATTGTCTTCAAGATCTATCTTAACTTTCAAGAGGCCGAGCATTGAAACGAACACAGTTCCAACCAGGAACGTTTTTCCGTCAAAGCTTTGCAGAGAAAGAATTATTTTTTGAATCTTATTCTTCATCCCCTGTTTCTTCATCTCTTCTTCTATGAGTTTTTGAATTTCTTCGAAATCAAAATCATGATCTAGAGACAATTTTTCAGGAATTTTTTCAATTGCAAGTTCTATAGGGATCACATCAACACTATTTTCAAGTTTAAAACTAAAAATCTTTTTCAGGGCAGGAACAAAAAAATCAAGATGCCTTTTATTATCCTTTCCTTCTTTATCCATTGTAAAGAAACCAGAACACAGATATGCCCCTTTATTCTGTTTCATAAACTCTTTAAAGACATCTGACGCGTGTAACTTCTCTAGATAAAATTGGAGGTTCATTTTAGTTAAAACAAGACCTCACAAATTTTTTGTTTAATTTTCTAAATCTGTCACATTCTTGCTTTAAATGATAAGAAAACTTGTTCTCAAATCCAATATTTTCAACATTTTTCCCGACTTCCTTAACTGCCTGGACAGCAGGAACAAAATCCCCGTCAGAAGAAACTAAAATAGCAGTATCATAGGCATTATTATAAGCAAGTTTCACCATATCAACTGCAAGATGTATATCATCTTCTTTAACCTGATAAATAAGTTTTCCGTCAATTTTTACTTTTTGCATCCTACAAAGCACGAGCTTAAAGTTCTGTATTCTACGTAATTTATCAAAAAACTTCTGCTGTTTCATATAGGTCTCTTGGTTAAAACCAACATCCAATGGAGCAGAATAGTAATAAGTTCTTATAAGTTTCCGACTATCAAGCAAATGCCTTATAAATTTATCTAAGTTAAAATCATTAAGACTGACCTTTCCCTTAAACATATCTTTAATGATATGGTAGTGGTTGCTTCCATCAATAAAAATAGCTATCCTATCTTTGTTCATAAAAATAAACAAAATTGCAACTTAATAAAATTAACTAAAAGGAATGAAAATAAGACCCAGGTTTGCAGTGCAATCCTGGGGTGTATATAATTATTAATATCTACTTATGTTTTTAAGCTTTACTATTTTCTTTTATCTATCTCGTCCTTTAAATCTTTCACAAACTTATCCATCTTTATACTCTTAATCTTCTTATCTCCCCTTATCCTAACAGCGAGGGTTTTTTGTTTTTCTTCTTTATCTCCCACAACAATTATGTAAGGTATTTTCATAATTTCAGCTTCCTTGACTTTAGTTGGAATCGTGGTTGATCTAAAATCTGCGTCCAGCCTCAGACCCGGTACTTGTTCTCCAAGTTTCTTGATAATTGATTTAGCATACTTCTCGTTCCTGTCTGTAAAACTAAGAACACGAACTTGGATTGGAGCAAGCCATGTCGGCAAACGACCTTTTGTATGCTCTAGGAGAATTCCAATAAATCTTTCAAGGGTTCCTAAAATAGCCCTATGGATGACTAATGGCGTGTGCTCTCTATTATCTTTCCCAGTATATTTCAAGTCAAATCTCTGGGGCATCTGCATATCTAGCTGAATAGTAGACATCTGCCAGCCCCTCCCAAGAGAATCCTTGATATGAATGTCTATCTTTGGCCCGTAGAAGGCTCCAGCACCCTTACTTATCTCGTATTTTATTTTTGATTTCTTCAAGGCTTTCTCTAAAGCTTTCTCTGCATAATCCCAATCTTTCTTATCTCCAATAAATTTCTCTGGTCTTGTGGAAAGCTCTACAGAATAATCAAACCTAAAAGTATCTTTATAAACAATCTTAATCAGTCTGAAAAGATTTTCAATTTCTCCTTCTAGTTGTTCTCTCGTACAGAAAACGTGAGCATCATCCATTGTCATTTTTACAACGCGGAACAGGCCACCGAGTACACCTGAAAGCTCTTTTCTATGGTTAATTCCCATCTCGGAAAATCTCAAAGGCAATTCTTTATAGCTTCTCGGCCTTGTCCTATAGACCAACATCGCTCCAGGACAGTTCATTGGTTTTACAGCAGCATCCTTGTTCTCGTAATCTGTAAGAAACATGTTTTCCTTATAATGGCTCCAGTGACCAGAAACCTTCCAGAGTTTATTGCTGAGGATTTGAGGCGTTGAAATCTCCTGATACTCAAAATCCTTCAATAGATCTCTCATAAACTGTATCAGTTCGTTGTATATTATGAATCCGTTATTGTGCCAGAAAACAGAACCAGGAGCAACTTCATTAAAAGAAAAAAGATCCATGTCTTGTCCGATAATTCTGTGATCGTAAAGCTTTAACTTAGATCTATCCAAAATATTCTTTCCAATACTCCTCAACAAATTTTTGTGATCAATCTTTTCATCCTTTTCCTCTTCAACCCTTATTTCCCTGCTCAACTCACTCAAGGGATGCCCTTTAACTTTTAATTCAAACTCCTTATAATACCCAAACGGTGCTTTCACAACCTTGTAATTTTTCTTCAAGGTTTTCTCTGCTTTATCCAAAACAGCAACAGCAACATCCGGGGCAGCCAGATTACTAGAAAGGTGGGCATAGGGATAGAGAACAATCTTCCCTCTTGTTTTAATACCCACTTGTTTTGCAATGTCTTCTATGTTCTCAACAAGTTTTTTTACAGAACTCACGGTATCTCCTTTCTCAACAGCTGTCAGCACAACAAGAGATTCCCGAACCTTCTTCCCTTTTTTCTCTATGCCAGTCAAATCCGCAGTTTTCTTCAATGCTTTTTTCAACGGCTTAAAATTAATATAGTCAACGTGCAAACCCAAAATTTTCATATCTAATTAAAAGAAGATGATTTTATAAAATTAATCTTTATACAGAAACTTACTAATCTGCCCTCTTGCTTTCTCCCTTCTCTTCTGATGTTCTTTCAAGAAAGTATTTATCTTTTTTATCAAGATTTCCTTCAGCTCAGAGGTCAAAAGTTTTCCCGACTTGTAATCGTCATAAATCTTTTTGAGTTTTTTATCATTAGGTTCAAAAAACATCCTCAAATATTGGAAGGAAACATCTACTTCCGGGTCTCCACCTTTTTCTCTATGTTCTTTCATATTCTCTCTTCCTCCTGAGAAAGCATACCTCCTTATCTTCCTTTCAACTTCTTCCGGAGAATCTGTAGTCCAAACAGTGGCCTTGCTCTCGTTAGAAGCAGACATCTTGCCTTTTGGTCCTGTTAAGGGGGGGAGGAAAACATTATGAAGAATGGCTGGTTTGTAATAACCTAATTTTGGCATAACATCTCTAGATATCCTGAAATGAGTATCCTGATCAACACCCAAAGGAATTAGACAAGGAATCTTTCTTTTCTTTAATACACTGGGAAGAAAAGCAGGAACTGCCTGCATGCTGGTATAAAAGATGCTTCCTATATTCTGGCTATCAGAAAATCCAAAACTAGATTTTATTGTTGAAAAGGTAATTTTCTTTGCAACCCTACAGGCTTCCCTATACATCAACCCTGCGTGCTCTGTATCGACAAGAAAATGTGTCTTTTTTGGATCAAAGCCAATAGCAATAACATCTAACATATCTTCATACGTGGCTTTTTTTGTATCTTCTAAAGTCAATTCTTTCTTATACAAAAATTTTTCTTCATCTGGGAATTGAAACCACATCTCAGCTCCAAATTTATCTTGCAACCACTTACACATAATCCAAGGGATTAGATGCCCTATATGTACCTTGCTTCCTTTCGAAGAAGCCCTTCCTGTATAGAGAAAAAACTTATTTCCCTTCTCATACTCATCCATTAACCAATTCAAATCCCTGTGGGAAAAAAACACCTTTCTTCTCAAGAATAAGTGCAAATCCTTCGTGTGCTTTTCTAACCTTTTCAAGAGAGCGTCATCTAGCTTGGAAACCCCAAATTCTTTTATTAGTTTTTCATAATCAACATTCCCTGTAACTCTGTAAGGAGTGACCTCCATCACTTTTTTCATGTTTTCTTAAGGATAAACCATCTTTTAAATATTATCAATCAGTCATGAACCAAACTCAAAGGAAAATCGAAAAAAACCATTGGTTGTTTTCAACGTCCAAATATTTATAAATAACCAGAGTTTTATTTATTAAAATGGGGAAAATAATATTTTTTTTGGCTTTTATGTTTCTTTTGACACAATTTACATCTGCAGAGATAATAATTAATCAACAACCAAAAGAAATCTATAGTTTAGGGGACATAATCCCTGTTCCTGCAACAGTAAAATCAATAACAGACGTATCTGGAATTTTCCAGATGAATCTAATATGTGACGGACATGAGATAAATTTTTATAAAAACGGCATTAGTCTGTCTTCAGGAGAAGAAAAAAGATTAGAACCCTCTTTAGTCCTCACTAGAAACGTAATCGGAGAACTCAAGGGAACATGCAAGATAAAATCCCTCTTAGGAGAAGATTTTACTCTAACGAACGAGTTTAAAATTTCAGATTTAATCAACATCCAAGCAACCTTAGAAAAGCCAGAATTTAATCCTGGAGAATATCTTGTAATTGAAGGTGATGCTCTAAAAGAGAATGGGGGGGACGTTAATGGGTTTATAGAATTATCAATTATTCAAGGAAACAATTCAATATTGAACCAATTAGGAACCATAAATAATGGCTTCTTCTCGATAAATGTTACGTTGCCAAATGAGATGGGGGCAGGGGCCTATTTCTTAAGGTTAGATGCCCACGAAGAAGACCTGGGAGGAGAAATTACTAACAAAGGTCCCACAACCTTAAACCTAATGATAAAACAAGTTCCCACAAGTCTAGAAGTGTTGCTCGAAGATTCAAACGTTGAACCCGGAACAGATTTAAGAGTCAAAGCTATCCTCCATGACCAGACAGGTGAAAAAATAGAATCTACCTCATTCCTAACTATAAAAGACACGAATGATAAAATCCTTGAACAAGTGGAAAGACCAACAGATGAATTCTTAGAATTTCTGGTCGCATATAACGAACAACCCGGAGAATGGACTGTATTTGCAGTCTCAAATAAACTCACAGGAGAGGCAAGCGTAGAAATATTAGAAAAAGAAGATGTAAAAATAGAGATAATAAACAAAACAATAACAATAACAAATATTGGAAACGTCCCTTACAACAAGACGGTTTTGGTAAAAATTGGCAACGAATCCCTGAACATAGATGTGTTTCTAAAGGTGGATGATGACCAAAAATATACGTTAAGTGCACCTGATGGAAAATACGATGTAGAAGTAATAGCTGAAGAAGGAAGTGCACTAGAAAATGTTGCGTTAACAGGGAAAAGCATAGATATAAAAAAAGCCTCTAACAGGGTGGTAAGTCTAGTTAAATATCCATTGGTGTGGATTTTCATAATAGCTGTCATGGGATTTGTAATATTCCTAGTTTTTAAGAAAGGATACAAAAAAAGTTTTATAGGGCATATGGGCTCTAAAATCCCAAAGAGGAAAAATGGAGAAAATAGTTTACCTTTAAAAAAAAATTCATTAGTCCAGACAAAGAGTAAAGCAGAAATCTCTCTATCTATAAAAGGAGATAAACAAAATACGAGTCTGGTTACCTTTAAGGTAAAAAATCTTAAAGAGATACAATCTAAGAAAAATCAGGCAGAAGAAACAATTCAAAAAATAGTAAAGATTGCAGAAGAGAGCAAGGCAGCAGTTTATGAGAGCTATAACGAGATATTTTTCATCGTTTGTCCAACAAAAACAAGAACCTTTAGGAACGAAAAAATAGCCCTGAATCTGGCACAAAAAATAAAAGGGATTTTGGACAACCACAACAAAGTATTCAAACAAAAAATAGAATTTGGGATTTCATTAAATTATGGAACCATAATCGCAAAACAGGAAAAAGACGTATTGAAATTTATGAGCCTGGGAACCCTGATGACTACTGCAAAGAAAATCTCTTCTCTATCCAAGAACAATGTTTTGTTGAGTGAGAAAATGAACGACAGGCTTAGATCTGAAGTAAAAACAACAAAACATAAAGAAGGGAAGATTCCCGTCTATTCTATAAAAGAGATAAAAAACACTGAAGAGAACAAGAAATTTGTTCGAAGTTTTTTAGATAGAATTGAAGGTAAGAAATAAAAATTATTTTTTAATTATCTTTTTAATTTCTTCAATATAATCCTTCCGATTACCAATACTAACAACTGGAAATCCATATTTCTCTGCTTCTTTTTTTTATATATTTGTTGAAAGAAACAACCCATTCAACTTCTTTCTCTTTTACATCATCAGGATATTTACTAGCAGTATCCCATAATCCCTTGGTAAAAATATTTTTCCCCACTCTCTCTATATCCTCGTCTACTAGGAACAAAACTTTAATATTGTCCTTATTTTTGACAAATTTAAAGACTAGATGTGGTAATATAGCAACACCCTCAATAATATAAGAGTCCCAGACATGATCTGTCTCTAATACCTCCTTAACACCCTTCCACACATCGGTACTTTCTTCGTTAGCAATTTTAACTATCTCTTCACAAGTATTTTTGTTTAAAAAATCCACACCCATTTCTGGTGTAGCTTCAGCATGTAGAAATAATGCTGGATAATCTTTCTTCCTAACTATCTCTCTCATTTGTTCCCTAATTGTATCTGTAGAAATCCAGGGCATTTTAAGTTTTTCTGCGATTTTCCTTGCAGTATAACTTTTTCCTGCAGTTGGAGATCCACCAATTAAGATTATTTTCCCCATGAAAATTTAAATCAGCCATGTTTAAATTATTATCTAAAGAATCACTTCCTATTACTGCTCTGCACCTCATTTCTAACTATCTGTCTAACGTCTTTTCTTGAAAGCTTTTTCTTTATAGATTCTAAATTCAAAAGCCTAAGAGCTATTCCAGAACCAAAAATCAATAAACCAACAATAAAAACAATCCAAAATACGTTTCCAGATTTGTTAAAGAAAAATGAGACAAATTCTAGAGAAGATTGCCCTGCTATAATAGAAGAGAGACCTCCTAACTTTAAAAGAGGCAGGGATGAAAGCGCTAATAAACCCCCAAAAATTATGGGAAAATTCATTTTTTGCTCTGTTAAGAAGGGGATTAATATGATTAAGACTATAGATACGAGGATGGAGAAATAAAATTTCTCTTTCCAGTAATCTTTTGCTTTTTCAGAAACCAAAAATAAAGGCAAAGATTCTTTTCCAAAACAATCCCAAAAGCCACAGTCATATTCTTTGTAATATGTCTGTTCTATTATAGAATCAATACCTTGCTCAACAAAAGTTTCTAGGGGTTCATTCACCAGATCACAAGAAACTGTAAAATTATATCTCCCTTCACTAAAAACATACGCTGTATTATTTTGGCAGTAATCTTGCATAATTTCTCTGGCTTCTTCTAAATCCTCTGTTAAATTAAAATCACCCACTATGGAACTTGTTTGGTCGTCTACAAATTCCTGTACAATTGGCACTAAACCAGATTTAACATTATCATACTGTAGAGATGTAGATAAAACCAAAAAAACATTTCCCAATAGAAGAGACAAGAATAGTAAGATGCCAACAATAACCAACAAACCTCCTCTAAAAAAACTCATGGAAGATAAAAGGGGGAACGATTTATAAAAGTTGAGATTAATGATTTCTTCTTAGAAGTTCTACAGCCTCTTTTCTACTTATATCCAAAACCCTCTTTAGACAGGCTGTTGCAGTCTCATCTCCTTGCTTATCCGTGCTCAAATTAACGCTTCTGGTTTTCCCATCATGACTTATAGTTATTATTCTACATGATCTGTGTAAATTACCTCCCCTATTATTCTTTGCTGTCCTACCCTTATGGGTTCTAGACATAAAAAAAATGCCTTCTAATCCCTTAGAACATGTCAAGGAGAAATTTGAAGGAATTCTTGAAAAAGAATATTGAAAAGATGGATTCAAAAGATAATTAAAAGTATCTAAAGCCTTTTCATAAAATCTCGAAAATCTTTCTGTAAAACGGTTCGTTGGATATTTCATGATGAATCTATAATAATTTTATTTTTAAATTTTTAGTTGATTTAGTATATATTAAATTTAAGGGGGGGTGAGGAAAACCTTTATTAACAATAATTATTTTTATTAAATATGGGAGAAGGGGAAGGGGCTAAAGAGAAAAATGACGTTAAAAAAGATAAAGAATTCAAGAATAAGATAGATTTTATCGCATGGTTTTCTGAGTTAAATAAAGGCTCTGGAAACATTGCGGGTGGGAAAGGGGCAAATCTTGCAGAAATTTATAATTTAAAGATTCCTGTTCCTCCTGGATTCGTGGTTACAGCACAAGCCTATGATTATTTTATAAAAAAAGCAGGGCTGAATGAAAAAATAAAATCCCTCTTGTCAGACATAAGCTACGAAAATACAGAGCAATTGAACAAGAGAACAGAAGAAATAAGAAAACTTATCGAGGGATCAAAGTTCCCACAAGAAATGCAGGAAGAAATATTTGAAGCGTACGAAAATCTAAACACTGAAGAATCTAAAATCAAAGGGGTATCTGCTTTGGATGTTCTTAAAAAATCTCCGGAATCTTTATTCGTTGCTGTCAGAAGCAGCGCAACCACAGAAGACCTAGCAGAAGCCAGCTTTGCAGGACAACAGGAAACGTTCTTAAATGTAAAGGGAAAATTCGAATTACTAAAATTCATAAAAAAATGCTTCTCTTCCCTCTTCACTCCAAGAGCGACATATTACAGAAACAAGAAGGGATTCAAACACGAAGGAGCCAGCCTTGCAGTCATTGTGCAAAAAATGGTGGATTCTGAAAAATCAGGGGTTAGTTTCTCGAAAGATCCTACTCAAAAGAGGGATGATGTATTGATAGAGGCTGTCTTTGGACTAGGAGAGGGAATTGTCTCTGGAAAGATTACTCCAGACAAATATTTAGTTTCTAAAGAACTAGATATTTTAGAAAAAAAAGCAGCAGACAAAAAAATTGCAATAACTAGAGATTCTGGAGGAAATAAAGAAGTAGTGAAATTAAAAGAAGAGATATCTAAACGCCTTGTATTGAAAGATTACGAAGTAAAAAAGATCGCAGAAATATCTCTAAAATTAGAAGAGCACTATCAAAAACCACAAGACATAGAATTTGCGATAGAAGGGGGGAATATCTACATAGTCCAAACAAGACCAATAACAACCCTTGAAAAAAGAATTAGTGCAGGGGATATAAAAGAACTTAAGGGAGAAGTTGTACTGACAGGGCTACCAGCTTCACCAGGAATTGGTTCTGGAAAAATAAAAATTATAAGAGGCATGGAAGACTTGAAAAAAATAAGTCAAGGAGATGTTTTGGTAACAGAGATGACAAATCCTGATATGGTAGTTACAATGCAAAAATCTGCAGCAATTGTCACAGACGAGGGTGGCCTCACCGCACACGCAGCAATTGTTTCTCGCGAAATGGGAATTCCTGCAGTGGTGGGAACTCAGGAAGCCACCACCAAGTTAAAAGAAGGGGAAGTAATAACTGTCGATGGTTTCACAGGAAAGATTTACAAAGGAAAGGTAGCAGAAACAGTACAGAAAGAAGTCCTTCCTGTTGATGTAGAAACAAAGACAGAGATAAAAGTAATCGTCGATCTTCCGAATTTTGCAGAACGGGCAGCTAAAACAAAACTAAAAAAGGTTGGTTTAACGAGAATTGAAGGAATAATTGCAGAATCAGAAAAACACCCAGAGTATTTCCTAGAAAAAAACAAGATGAAAGATTACGAAGAAATAATCTTTAAAGGTGTTAAAAAAATATCCCAATATTTCGAAGAAATATGGGTTAGAACTTCAGACATAAGGAGTGATGAATTTCAGGATTTGGAAGGGGCACCAAAAGAAATAGAAGCAAACCCCATGCTGGGCATGCATGGAATAAGATACGGAATAAAAAATCCAGAAGTGCTCAAGGCAGAACTAATAGCACTCAAAAGAGTTTCAGAAGAAGGAAAAAAGATTGGTCTTTTATTGCCTCAAATAATTTCTGTAGATGAGGTAAAAAAAGTAAAAGAATTTGTAAAAGAGGTTGATTTTCTAGAGGCAAAAATCGGGATCATGATTGAAACCCCTGCCGCGGTTCAGATAATCAGAGAACTCTGTGATGAAGGAATAGATTTTATCTCTTTTGGCACCAATGATCTTACACAATATATACTGGCCGTAGACAGGGGAAACGAACAAGTACAACACATCTATGATGAGATGAATCCTGCAATCTTGTACCAACTGGAGTTTGTATTAAGGGCCTGTAAAAGAAGCAATATAGAAACCAGCATCTGTGGTCAAGCGGGAAGTAAAAAAGAAATGGTCAAATTTTTAGTAGAAAGGGGGATAAACAGTATAAGTGTAAATGCAGATGTTGCAAGTGAGATAGCAAAGTATGTCGCAGAACTTGAGGGGAACAAAAATAGTGGTTCCGCACCTCCTATAGATAAAGAGTCACCTCCCATGAATAAAGAGCCAGAAGAGGATTTTGTAAAACCCCAACATATCAAGGAACCAGAAAGTGAAGAACAACCAGAGATTACCAAAAATGAAGAAACTGCTAATAGACCAGAAAAAGGTGATAAGGGTGATGATGGATTAGAAAATAAAAATCAATCCGATCCTTCTGGAGAGCCAAAAAAAGAAATCCCAGAAGAAGAACTTCCAAAAATCCCTGGAACAGAAAATCTTCAGGAAAAGGATGAAGAAGGAACAGACGAAGAAATAAAAGAAGAAAAAGAAACATCTGAAGAAATAGTCAAAGATATTGAGGGAAGTGGTGTTCCTGAAAAGATAGCTGAGAAAGAAGAAGAGCTTGATGAAAAATCCACAGAGGAACAAACCCAAGAACAACATCAAGAGCCGGTTAAAGAAGAATCAAAATCTGAAGAAAAAAATGAAGAAGTTTTGGACATTTTCTAAATTATTTTAAAAAATAAATATTATATATCTATTGTAGGATATTATTCACAATTTTGTCAATACATATGTTATTTTACCCCACATATATGGATAGATAAGTTTAAATAAAAGAGCAACCTTAAAAAGAAAAGAGATGATTGAAAAACATGGCAACAAGAATTGATTACGTCGGTTTGGCGGGAGATTTGAAAGCATTTGTTAATAATTCTACTGTGAAGTTTGCCAACGACGATTTAAGAACTAAATTATTTTCTTCTAATGATTCTGATTTTTTAAGGGTTATTAAAACAATAGGTTCAAATACAACGATAGTGAGTATAGATCTTGTTGATGATAATTTTGTTAGAAAAGCTGTGTTGGGTGAATGAAATGCCTTCTTTCCAGTTTGAAGCAAGATTAGTTTTTGATGAACATTTCTATAATAAAATTATAAAAACAAATCCTGAACTACTTACAAAATTAATGTATATCAATTCTTGTTCATTAGGTCATAAAAGAGTCTCAAATATAATGTCTAAGGGAATTTTTTTAAAAATTTTGAATAATAATCCATCAATGCCAAGGTCATTGTTAAGATCTTCTTTCTATGATATTGAATTGGTAGAACTTGAAGTAATAAGTGATGAAATAGAGAGAGTAATAAAGTATGCTATACACATAACTTCAGAATCTCCCTACAAATCTATAATTCTAACTTCTGACGATATTAAGGAGAAATATGAAAATAATCCCCATCGTCAAGGTGTTGAAGAAATAAGTGTAATATCTGGTGAAAAAGCAATGGAATTGATTGAAAAATATTGGAGAGAATGCACAGACAGGTAGTTACACTGTTTCTAATAAATGGGTTTAATCTTACAAGATATTTAGCTATTTTTCCAAACATTTTCTAGATATATTTGATTAAATTTATAAATAAGAAATCCTTATATGGGGTATGGCTAAAAAAGCTGCTTCTAAAAAAAGGAAAACGACAAAAAAGAAAGTTAATAAATCTAAAAAAAGGAAAACGACAAAAAAGAGGAGAACAACTAGAATAAGATACGAATCAGTCAAAGAAATTAAGGTGGAAAGAGCCTTGGTAGAAAACTTTGTTGGTTTACAAAAAGTGATGGTGGGTCTCTCTGCCAAATTTGATAATCTCGCACACCAGATATCAAAACTGTTGGAGTTATTTGAAATTTCTGCAAAAGCACTTGCAAGAAAAGAATTTGGTATAGAAGGGAGTAAAGATAGTAAAAAAATAATGGAAAAACTAGATAATCTATCTGAAAAAGCCGGATTGATAGGGAAGGGATTGGCATTGATACACGAATCAGGTCAAGGCCTGCCTCCGCAACATAAAACAGGAGAGATTCCAGAACAGAGAGAAATGACTCAAATAAGGAGGCCACCAATGGCTCCGGGAACCCCTATGGCCCAAAGAACCCCACAAAAAACAGCTCTAAAAAGTCCTGAAATGTCAGGATACCAGAAATCAATAACCTCTACTTCTGAACATAAAAAAACAAGAGAAGTTTCTGAAGAAGAACATGATCAAACAAACTTCTAAAAACTTCAAGACACTTTTTCTCTTACAATTTACAAAAGAATTAATACAGAGTTCAGAAACATACAGAGAACTCAAGATAAAGGCAGAAGTTCACAGCGTAATTAAAGAAAAAGAATTAAAGGAGAAAGAAAAAGGAGAATTAAAACCAAAAAGAGAAATAAGAGAAATAGTAAAGGAAAAGATAGAAGAAGATGAAAAAAAAGTAACTAGGATGGAAAAAGAAGGTATCCCAATTGAACTGGCGATCTTAAAGCGCCCTATAAGGAGAATTGAACATAAACCAAATATTTTGAAAATTCCTGAACCAGAACTTCCCCCGACAATCCGGAACATAAGACCAATCCCAACGAGAAGAGAGATAAATCTAGGAAAACTCAATGTCCTAATAAGAGATCCATTGGTCAAAACCATGGAATGTAATGGGCCAAACGAAAAAATTGTGGTGAGTGGAACAATGGGAAGAAAAAATACAGGCATTACCCTAACAAAAGAAGAAATTGATGGTATAATAAGGAGATTCTCTGAAGAAACAAGAATACCAGTTGAAGAAGGAATTTTTAAGGTGTCTATTGGCAGCCTTATACTCTCAGCAATAGTCTCTGAGGTGATTGGCTCAAAATTCATAATTAATAAGATGGGTTATGGTTATTAAAATGGGGGAAGACAATATTGAGGTTACTTTTACTCCTAATGAAAGATATGAACCACAGATCATGGGAAGAGGAAAGAGTGTTGAAGAAGCCCGTAGAGACGCAGAAGCAAGATTAGAAGAGTTATGCGTAGAAATGGGTTATGATCTGGTTTTCCTTGGAAGATTTGATTTAGATTTGTATCTGGAGAGCGATGGTGTTCATTATTGTAGGCGTGATGCTGCATTAATTAGAAATTTACCAGAAAATCAAACAGAATAATTTCCAAGGAATTCTTCAGCTTCTCCCTCAACTTCCTTTTGTTCTGAAATCCTCTTGGCTATATCCTTCAACCATTTTATCCTATCTCGTTCCATGAAAGATTCCAAGGTAGTTTTGTCGAGTTCTTCTTTATAAGAATGCTCTACCCAATAATCCCTTAACCCATATCTTATAATGATAAATCCGTTCTTTGTTTTTGCTTCTTTAACTTCTAGGGAAATACTCCCAAATTCTGAAATTAATATAACCCTTTCTCTGTCAGTTAAATTCTCTGAAATTATTATGATTGTTAGGTTGGTTTCTATTTGAATTTCTTCTGGTTCAGGAAGTAATTCTACTTCTTCAGAGACAACCCCCACACTTTTTTCTTCAGGGATTGTTTCACTGGCAGAAACATCTCCTTCTCCTAACAGGGTTGTTAGAGAAACTATCTCACTTTTACCATAGACCAATCTTAATTTTAGTTCTCCAGGCTCAAGAATTAAGTTTAATTTAGATAAATCTACAACAAGATCTTTCCCAGTTCCCCCTAAATATTCCTCTCCAAAACCCTTTTCTGATTCAAAATATCCTGTGGTCACGACAACCTCGTTACCTTCCACATTAATATCTATTTCACTATCAGACAATTGTTCAAAATCTGTTCTCACGCTTCTCGGTTTAAGTTCTGCAGTCTCTCCTTCCTGCAATGTATAAGTAAAAACATTTCCTGCAGAAACAGATCCTTCTACCTCACTTTCAAATTCTATGACAACATTTCCTGTTCCTGTTAATTTTCCAAAAAATTTTCCTATGACTCCTCCAGTTATGGGTGCTTCGCCTTCAGAAGGTTCTTCTTGTTCTGCTGGTTCTTCTATGATTTCCTCAAAAACATCAGATTCTTCAGCAACAATTTCTTCTGCTTCTTCGACCACTTCCTCAGGAGTTTCTTCTGTTACGTTTTCTTCTGTTTCAGATATCTCTTCGGGGTTCTGGGGAGTTTCTGGATCTGGTTTTTTCTGAGAGAAGATGCTCAATATAAAGTGTACTGTAGGGGATGTCTGTTTTTCTCCAGATATTCCATACCCTTCTCCTGTTCCAGAAACAGAAGATCCTTCGATATAAAAATCTCCTTCAACAGGATCATCTGAGATAACACTCTTTAAATCATATTCAAAAGTCTTATCTTTATTTTCAAAAACAATTTTAGATGATGCTGGTAAGAGTTCTCCTTCTTTCAGAGAAAGCCTTAATTTTCCCTCTAGTGGCTCTGCTTTTTGGTAATTTGCTTCTATATTTACTATGGCTCTCCCAGTTAAGGTTTCTCTAGGAAAAAAAGAAAAATAAACTAAAGCAACTACAATAAAAATTCCTAGAGCAATCCATAGAAATTTCTTATTCTTCGTTCCCTCTTCAGCACCACGATATTCCGATATGACCTTACCATCAACTCTACGACTGTGATATATGTATGGCCCGTAAATCCTCCCTCCTTTTTTTATATATTTTTTATAAGCCATTCTGTAGGGTAACTCTTTTTATAACAAAACTAAAGAAGATATTTAAAACTTTCTCAGAAAAATATTAAACAGGTCCACAAGTATCTGTCTTCCAGACTTGATAACCATCTCCTACTGAAATTTGTGGGACTGGGTCGCTCGGATCTAACCCTAATCTTATATAACTATAATCCCCCCCTGAACCAGAAGCAACTATGAAATCAAATATAAGTATACACCTAGATTCAACACTACTAAAATTAACATAATGATTCTCAGTAACCCAATTAGGATCTGTTGTTGGGAGGTCAGGACTATCAAAAAATCTTTTGGATACAGAAGGCCATACACTAAAGATTGTTCCTGTGTTTTGAGGAGGAAAATCAATGGTACAAATGTTTGAGTCGCAAAGACTTCCGGGAGAACAGGTTCCGCAACTAACACTGCCACAAGTTCCATTATCTGCTGTTCCGCATGTGAAAGATCCACAGATCCCTGAAAGTGTGGGGTCTGGTGCAGGAATACAGTCATCACCATTTCCGTTACCGTTACCATTTCCATCCCCGTTACCATTTCCATTGCCGCCAACATTGACTGGAGGCTCGCTTGCAATTTCTTCTGTATCTGTTATATCTCCTATATTTTCTCCAGAACCAGAAGAATACAATGGAGCGACAGAAACATCGTCACCACCTCCAATGCCTGGAACCTCTGTAGAAATAAAGGTAAAAGTTCTCTCGTCTAATACTCCTAAAGCTATATCTCTATCTATGATTATGCTATCTGTTCCATTATAAAAAACAAATCTTACTCCTGTAACATCTCCTCCCCCCGGACTTCTTCTAACATCAACCTTAATCTCTGTAGAATCTACATAAGCCCTCTTAATCCCAAAATCAAAAACAAATCTTCCAAGAGAGACGTCTTCAGCTCCCTCTGTAAACAGGTTTTTTATTACAACCCAGACGACCCCTACTGAAATAAAAACTAAAAGAATTATGAGAAGTGTTGTAATAACAGCAGACAAACCTCTTTTATCCATAAGAAAATATGATTTTATGATTTATAAAATTAACATAAAATAAAACTATTGTGTGGGTTGCTGAGCTTGTTGTGCTTGTGGATTAAATGGTGCTAACAATAATGTCTGATTTCCTACCTGTATTTGTACAAAACCTTGCTGCTGTACTTGGGAGATAATATTCGCAAAAACAAGGCCCTGAGCATCAATTTGTTTTTGAACCACATATCCGTTAAATGTCGGTTTTATCCAAAAAGAGAAAATAACTACTGCAACAAGGATAACAATGACTAGTACCAAAAATCCGATGAGTAATGCTGTTCTATTCGCCATACAGAAATTAAATCAAACCCATTTAAAAAGTTTATGGCAATCTAACTTATAGTTGTAATCTCAACCATTGTGATAACATCCTGCCAGGAAACATCTCCCTGAGCCCTCACATATACAGAAATAACATCTCCTGCCTCAAAAACAACGATGTCTTTCGACTGAACATCGTAGTCGCTCTTCACACCATGAGAACTTGTATCGAAGGTGTTTCCAAATCCTATCGCTTCCCCATTCTTGTAAACTATAATCTCTATCTGTCCTACACTTGTCTGAATTACTTCTAAATTTGTGGAAACAGCAGTAATACTTCCGTCCCTCACCATAACATATCCTTTCTCCAGACTTCCCTCTACTCCTGTTGAGGTTTTCAAGAACCCTGATTCACTCTTGGCGCCGCTGAACCCGAAGTTAAGGAATTGTCTCTTATCGTGAGCAATGATTAAATCTCCTTGAGCCTTTAGTTCTTGAACAGAATAGGTTATTACATACACCTGGTCTTCTTCCCCATTTTCATCATAGGAAATTTCATATATAGCTAGATTAGTATCACCCACATTTTCTATATTCACTTCCTTGGGCAAAGATTCAAAATCAACTTCTCTTACAAGATTAATCTCTGAAGGGAGGACGCCCCTCTTCTTCACAAAATCCAGAATATATTCATGGACATCTCCTGAAATCCCTCCTGCAGAAGCTTTCTCAGCCACGTCCTGAACTTCTGCTATAAGTTCCGGAGAATCATCAATATCTTGTGCAGATATGAAAAACACACCAACACCAAATAATAAAAACAATACAATCCCTAAACCGAAAAATATTTTTTTCATTTCTCTTTATGCGAAGGATATCTTCACAAGCATTTCTTTTTTAATAAAAATACTAAAAGATTGTTATATTTAAATATTTCTCATTTCCGTATATTTAAAAATAGAAAAACTATTAAACGATCATGCAAAACAAAATAACCAAACAAAAAATCCATAAATACGAAGAATTGACCAACAAAGCACTGGATATTGCAAAAAGATCTATAATCAAGGGGGAAGAAAATCATGCCAGAGAAATAATTGAGATGGTTTCAAACTATCTTTCTGATTCAAAATATTTTGAAAAAACAGGAGATTTCGTAAATGCCTTTGCTGCACTAAACTATGCACATGGCTGGCTAGATTCAGGGGTGAGGCTCAATGTCTTCAAGGTAAAAGATGATAGGTTTTTTACTGTAAAGTAAGGGGGTTGTTTTTAGTTATCTAATCTATTTTACCCCTTTTTCATAATTATAAAAATTTATAAAAAAATAAAACATTATTTATTATGCAACGTAAATATATTGTTCTAACAGGGGGTGTTCTTTCTGGTTTGGGTAAGGGTGTCGCCCTTGCAAGTATAGGGAAAATCCTTTCTTCTTCATATAAGATTGTTCCGATAAAATGTGACGGTTATCTAAACGTTGATCCAGGTACAATGAACCCTATTGAGCATGGAGAGGTTTTTGTTTTGGATGATGGAACAGAGGTTGACATGGATTTTGGACATTACGAGAGATTTCTTGGTATAAATTGTAAAAGTGAGTGGAACCTAACAATGGGGAAAGTTTTTCATATGATTCACGAAAAAGAACGCAGAGGAGATTATTTAGGTAAAACAGTGCAAATGATTCCCCATGTTTCTAGATTCATAAAAGATTATTTTCTTGACATTGGAAATGAAACAAATGCAGATGTTGTTCTTATTGAAATTGGAGGTACTGTCGGAGATATTGAAAATGAACTTTATATAGAGGCTGTGAAAAACCTTTCAAGGAGTGTAGGAAAGGAAAATATTTTGTTTGTGCATTTAACTTATGTTCCAGTTCCTGTTGGAGTTAATGAACAGAAATCAAAGCCTACTCAACAGAGTGTTTCTTTGTTAAGACAAAAAGGGATAGAGCCTCAAATTATTATCGCAAGATGCTCTGAGATGTTAACAAATGATTTTAAAAGAAAAATTACAAGGGATTCGAATATTAATAAAGATGAGATCATAACAGGAATTGATGTGGATAATATCTACAAAATTCCCCTAATTTTTGAAAAGCAAGGTATGTCCAAACTATTGGAGAAAAAACTAAATATCCCAATTCATCCTGAACTTGGAGCCTGGAATGACTTAATTATTAAGAAAGAGGATGCGCAGGAAGAGATTATTATTGCAATAGCCGGAAAATACACAAAACTTGAGGATTCTTATGCGAGTGTAATTGAGGCTTTGCGTCACTGCGAGGCTCATTTGGATGTTAAAATTAGAATTAAATGGGTTGAAACAAGCAACCAAAAGATTATTGAAGAAACTCTTTCCGAGGTCCATGGAGTAATTGTTCCAGGGGGTTTTGGGACTAGGGGAGTTGAAGGAAAAATTTCTGTGATAAAGTATTGCCGGGAAAACAAGATACCTTTTCTTGGGATTTGTTATGGGTTACAGGTGGCTATAATTGAGTTTGCAAGAAATGTCTGTATGCTCTCTGAAGCACACACAACAGAAGTTGATCAAAACTGCAGATATCCTGTAGTAGATTTTATAGAAGGACAAGAAACAATAAATGAAAAAGGCGGTACGATGAGGCTAGGTGGTTATCCGGCAGTTATAAAAGAAAAAAGCGTTGTCGAATCTCTTTATGACAGCAATGAAGTGTCTGAGAGACACAGACATCGTTATGAGGTTAACCCTAAATTTCACGATATTTTACAAAGTAAAGGGCTGATTATTTCGGGAACTTCTCCTGATAAAGTACTTGTCGAGTTTATTGAATTATCTTCCTTAAACCACCCCTACTTTGTTGCTACCCAGGCACACCCTGAACTTAAATCAAGGCTGGAAAAACCTGCACCGTTGTTTTACGGATTTGTTAAAGAAGCAATTAATTTTTCCAAAAACCCCTTGTTGCAGATAGAAAAAAGGTTATAAATGATTTCTACCTTAAAAGTTAATGAAAAAAAACATAGTTGTCCTTAGCCTTGGCGGAAGCCTGATAATTCCTAACGAGGTAGATGTGAAATTTCTGAAAAAATTTAAAAAAGTGATTCTTAGAAATTCAAGGAAGTATAAATTTTTAATTGGGTGCGGGGGTGGAAGTATTGCGAGGAAATATATCTCTGCCTTAAGGAAAACGGGGAGGGGCGCAAAACACCAGAGTCTTGCGGGAATCGCGGCCACAAGGATGAATGCAAGATTCATGAGTTATTTTTTCAACATTGACCCTGAACACGGAATCCCACATACAAAAGAGATGCTCATGAAATACATCAAAAAAAACGATATTGTTTTTTTCGGAGCTCTTGAATACAAGCCGAAACAAACCTCTGATTCTACAGCTGTAGAGATTGCAAAGCATTTCAAAACAAAATTCATAAACCTCACAAATGTCAAGGGTCTTTATGACAAGGATCCAAGAAAAAACAAGGATGCAAAATTCATTTCTAAAATAAACTGGAAAGATTTTGATAAGATGGCAAACAAATCAAAATATATACCAGGACAACACTTTGTTCTGGATCAGACAGCTTCAAAAGTCATAATGAAGCACAAAATCAAAACCCATATTCTTGGAAAAGACCTGAAACAGCTCGAAAACGTCTTGAAAGGGGAAAAATTTCTAGGAACTGTTGTTAATGGATAAAGTTGATTTAAAGTTTATAAATACCAGTGTTCTCTTTAAAAAATGGAAAAGTATATGTTCATTCAAGAAGGTAATTTTGAAAAATCTAGGAAAAAAATAAGAGAAAATTCAAAAAAAAGGATTATTTTTTCTAGTAAAGACGATGAACTAAATAGAAAAATTCTAGAAAAAGAAAAAATAAATGTTTTGCTCTTAAACCAGAGCCAGAGAAGAGACAGGCCAAAACAGAGGGGCTCTGGGCTCAATCACGTGCTAGCAAAAATTGCGAAAAAGAAAGGGGTAGATATAGGAATAAATTTAGATGAGATTCTGCAGGCAAAGGGAAAAGAGAAATCAAACATTCTTGCCAGGATAAGACAAAATATAAAGCTGTGTAATAAGAATAAACTAAATATGAAACTGCTTTCTCCAGAGGAAAATAAAAGAAACGATTACGACTTAAAATCTTTAGGATTAGTCCTTGGTATGCCAACATGGATGACAAACTCACTATAAAATGGATATAAAGAAATTAATAGATTCATTAAGCCCTATTGAGAGAAAGATTCTCCCCCACATAGAAGAAGAGAGCTTGAGTGACATCTGCAAGAAGTCAAACTTGGACAAAATTAGTGCTGTAAGAGCGTTGGAGTATTTAAAAAATAAAAAAATAATAAAGATATCTACTAAAAAAAAGAGAATAGTAGAGATAGGAACCAATGGAGCGCTCTACAAAAAAAAGGGCCTGCCAGAGAGAAGACTCTTAAATCTCTTGAATGAAAAAAGGATTCTTAAATTAGAAGATGCACAAGAGCAGAGCAGGTTGTCAGACGATGAATTTAAAGCTTCCCTGGGTGCATTGAAAAAAAAAGAACTTATAAATCTTAACAAAGGAAAAATAATTTTTAGTGCTAAAAAAGAAGAGATTTCTAAAAAGAGTTCTGAAGAATCCCTAATAGAGTCTCTTCCCCTAGAACATGATTCTCTCTCTAAAGAACAACTCCATGCCTTGAAATCTCTTCAGAGCAGAAGAGATATAGTACAAATAAAAGAAGAAAAAAATATAGAAATAGAAGTAACTGATTTAGGTAAAAAATTAATCAGGGGTGAGATAAAAGGACCAGGACTAATAGAACAAGTAACTCCTGAAACTCTAAGGAAAGATTCTTCATGGAAAGGGAAAAAGTTCAGAAGATATGACATAACCCATCCTGTCCCAAGGATTAGTGGGGGGAAGAGACATTTTGTAAATCAGGCAGTTGATTATGCGAGGGGGGTCTGGACAGACATGGGTTTTAAAGAAATGACTGGGAACCTTCTCGTAAGTTCTTTCTGGAACTTCGATGCGCTATTCACTGCACAAGATCATCCTGTTAGAGAGATGCAAGATACTTTTTTCATAGATAAAAAAATAGATCTACCAGAAAAAGCCTTAGTAAGAAGAGTAAAAGAGAGCCATGAAATAGGTGTTGGAAAGGGGCATGAAAAAAGCAAGGGCTGGCAATATTCTTGGGATGAGGAAGAAGCGAAAAGACTAGTTATGAGAACACACACTACGTGTTTGTCTGCACAAACCCTAGCCAACCTAAAGAAAGAAAAAATGCCTGCTAAATTTTTCGCGATTGGTAAGTGTTTTAGAAACGAAACTGTTGATTGGAGTCATAGTTTTGAATTCCATCAAACAGAGGGAATCGTCGTAGACAAGAATGTAAATTTTAGACACCTCCTAGGATACCTACAACAATTTTTCAAAAAAATGGGATTTGAAAAAGTAAGATTCAGACCTGCTTATTTTTCATATACAGAACCCTCTGTAGAAATAGATGTATGGCACCCTGATAAAAAAGTCTGGTTGGAATTGGGTGGAGCTGGAATTTTCAGACCAGAGGTAACTATCCCTCTTCTTGGAGAAGCTATTCCTGTACTTGCATGGGGTCCTGGATTTGACAGGATATTGATGGATTATTATAAAATAAAAGACCTCAGAGAGCTGTACAAAAACGACATTGCAGAACTAAGGAGAATGAAATTCTGGATAAAATAAGATGGAAATAGAAGAAATAAACAAGTTCATAAATGAAGAAATAAAAAGATTGGAAGAATATCATTCTGAAAAAGATAAAGATGAATTAACAATGGCTATGGGATTTAAGGTCGTTGAAGAAATTGGAGAATTATTTGAAGAAATGTTAAAAAAGAAGGGCTATCAAAGAAAGGACAAACTAGAAAAGCAAAGTGAAGAGGAAATAAAAAAGGAATTTGCCGATGTAATATTCACGGTTTTAATCTTGGCAAAAAGATTTGATATAGATATAGAAGACGCTATAAAAATAAAAATGAGTGAAATAAAAAAGAGAAAATACACAAAATAAAAAATGGCCATAATAAACCTCAACAAAAAACTCTTTGAAAGGGAACTTGGAACCTTGGACTCCAAGATGAAGAACAGAATTGCTATGTTTGGGACTCCTATTGAAAGGATTACCAGAGACGAGATCCAGATAGAAATATTCCCGAACAGACCAGACCTGTCTTCATACCAAGGATTCAAAAGATCCTTCCTTGCTTTCTTAGGAAAGAAAACAGGGTTAAAGGAATACAGAATAAATAGTCCTGAAAAAAATTACCAGGTGTATATAGATTCTTCTGTGAGGGATGTTCGTCCTTATACTGCTTGTGCAATAATAAAGAATCTAAGATTGAATGACGAAAAAATAAAAGAGATAATTGAAATCCAGGAGAAACTGCACATCACTATCGGAAGAAAAAGAAAAAAAGTTGCAATTGGTATTTATCCCTTAGAAAAAATAAAGCTTCCGATAACCTTCAAGGCTTTAGAGCCAGACAAGATAAAGTTCATCCCCTTAGAAATGGGTAGAGAGCTTTCCGGACTTGAAATTCTTCAGAGACATCCTGCAGGTAGGAATTATGCCCATCTTTTAGCTGGAAAAGCTAAATTCCCAATTTTCATAGATGCGAATAAACAGATATTAAGCATGCCCCCTATAATCAATTCTCAAGCAACAGGAAGAATAACAGAAAAAACCAGGGATGTTTTTGTAGAGTGCTCTGGATCTGATCTAAAAACTTTAAAACAATGTCTAAATATAATCGTTACGAGCTTAGCGGAAATGGGTGGAGATATTTATCAAATGAAACTAAATTACGGAAAGACCCCGGATCTTACACCAAAAAAAGCGAGAATTTCCTTAGAAAATACGAACAAGCTCCTTGGATTGGAACTTAATGAAAAACAACTCAAACAACTTATAGAGAAAATGGGCTATAATTATAAAGAGGGAACTGTTCAGGTCCCTGCTTGGAGAACAGATATTTTACACGAGGTCGACCTTATAGAAGACGTTGCAATAGCCTATGGTTATGATAATTTTATTCCAGAAATTCCAGATATATCCACAATCGGTGAAGAAAATCCGATAGAAGGGATAAAGAGAAAAATATCAGAAATTTTTTCTGGATTAGAAGTGCTGGAAGTTTCTAATTATCACCTAACAAATAAGAGAAACCAACTGATAAAAATGAGTGTTTTAGAAAAACAAGAGAAAAATCTTATAGAACTAGAAGAATCAAAAACAGATTTTACAATTTTAAGAAAAAACCTCACCCACCTTTTATTAAAAATTTTTTCAGAAAATGTAGATGCAGAGTACACACAAAAAATATTTGAAGTTGGAAAGGTTTTCAGATTAGAAGATTCCGGAAAAATAAAAGAGGTTGAAATGTTTGCCATGGCTCTCTCTCCAGGAAATTTCACAGAAATAAAACAAATATTAGAATATTTCTCAAGGATGACAGGCATACCCTTAAAATTGAAAGAGGGTGAAGAAACACCTTTACATTTTATCAAAGGCAGAGTTGCTCAGGTATTTTTCAAAGGAGAGAAGATAGGGTTTCTTGGAGAAATCCATCCAAAAATTTTAAAAAGCTGGAAGATAAAAATGCCTGTAGCATTAATGGAAATTGAATTAGAAGAAATTTTTAAAGAATTGGAAAAAGATTAGTTTTTTATTCCTAGAGAAAGAATGGAAGATGTTTACGCCAAAATTAATTCAATAGAAAATTTAACATTGGCTTGGCAAAATGCAAAGAAAGGGAAGACTAAAAAAAGATATGTAAAAAGATTCCAGAAAAATCTAAAAAGTAATTTATTATCTCTACAAAAAGAACTTAAAAATCATACCTACAAAACAAGACCTCAAAAGAAATTCATATTGAGAGATCCTAAAACAAGAAAAATATTAAAATCCGTTTTTAGAGACAGAGTTATTCATCATGCGTTATGTAATATTATCACTCCTGTTTTTGAGGGGGGATTTATCTATGATTCACACGCCAATCAAATAGGAAAGGGGACGCTGAAGGCGTTAGAAAGATTTGACAAATTTAAAAGAAAAGTTTCTAAAAATAACTCTAGAAATTGCTATGTTTTAAAGGCAGATATAAAACACTATTTTGAAGAGATAGATCATAAAATCTTGATAGATATCATAAAAAATAAGATTAAAGATGAGAGAGTTATATGGCTCGCCTATAAAATCTTAAAGAGTAGCAGAGAGAGAAACGAGCAATCCATTAAAGATAAAGGCATGCCTTTAGGAAATTTAACATCGCAATTTTTTGCTAACGTTTACCTTAATGAATTAGACAAATTTGTTAAACACAAGTTAAGAGCAAAATATTATATAAGATATGTTGATGATTTTGTAATTCTGCATAGATCTAAGGAACAGCTTGAAAAGTGGAAGAATAAAATAGATATCTTTCTAAAAGAAAAATTGGATTTAAAATTACATCCAAATAAATCTCAGATTTTAAAATTAGAAAAAGGGATTAAATTCTTAGGCTTTAGAATTTTCAATTATCATAAGCTTTTAAGAAAGAGCAATATGAAACATTTTGAAAGAAAATTAAATCATATGAAAATAATGCTTGAGGAAGATTTATTAAATAGAGAAGAAATTGTAGAGAAATTAGAAGGTTGGCTAGCTTATGCTGTCAAGGGTAATACTCATAAATATAGAAAATATATAGTTCAGAATTTTAATAGACTTTTTCCTATAGATAAAACAATCCCAATAAAAAATAAGAAGAAACATTTTAACTTTTTGAAAAAGGTTGATGAAAGTACTTTGGAATTTTCAGTTCAAAAAACTCTTTTTATGTTTTGCAACGGAATGAAAATCAAAGACCTTGCTGAGAAAAGAGGGATAAAAGAAGGGACAGTGTGGAAGCATTTAATAAATTTGATAGAGCACAAACAAATTTTAGTATCTCAAGTTTTGCCTAATAAAAAGATTAGACTAATTGCAAATAAGATTTATAATAAAAAAGATGGGCTGAAGGTGATTAAAAGAAGATTGAAAAGCCATAATATTAATTATGATGAAATTGCTTGTGTTTTGGCAAGTATAAAATCAAAAAATAAAAAAGTGTCCTAGTAAGCAAGTCCAAGTTATTAAAGGCGAAACGACCATTGTCGTTGCTAAGATTAGTCCTCGCATTCGACCTAGCCCCGCTGCCGAGCCTGTTGACGTACCACGCCGCCCAAGTTAGCCTATTTACTTCTTGTTTTCACCACCACTTCACACATTAGGTGTCGTGATTGTATTTTATAAGAGCAAGCTCCCATCGTAAATAAACGTATAGCCTAGCTTACTTCGTAAAAACGGTTGCTAGGACAAAATTATATGATAAAAACGCTATAAAAATCTATTGACTTGTTAAATCATCAATCGCTTTTCTAACCTCAGACTCATTAGCAGAACCAATATAATCTCCAATTACAGAATAAATTTGATCAGTAGTTAATAGTCTTTTTCTTAATTGGTCTCTTTCATCTAAAGCACTTCCAATTTGATCAATTTGTCCAGATTGTAACGTTCCTTCTAAACTTTGAAGTTGAACTCTTGCTTTATCGATGTCAACCTTAGCGTCTCCGACGCCATAAAAGGCGAAACGACCATCGCCGCCGCTAAGATTAGCCCTCGCACTCGACCCAGCCCCGCCGCCGAGCCTGCTGACGTACCACGCCTTCAAGACTCCTTTATCGCTAACATCAGGCAAATCTTGTCCCATCATTGTAACATCTTTATCATTAATATATTCTCTTCCTAATTCAAATGTCTTGCCAATAATTTCTGCAACTTCATCTCCCGACCTTGCGAATTTAGAATCAACATGATCTGGATGTCCTAATTTTGTTAAAAGTAATTTGTGCTTCATTGCTTGACTTTCTGTTAAATCTTTATTAAGAATTAATCCTTTTCTTTGAAGAGTATAAACTCCGTTTCCTTCTAATTTTTCCCATCTGCCGTCAACATCCAAGTTTACTCCGTAATTCACTAGCTCTTCATCAGGATTGATTAAGCCTAAACCAAATCTAGCAACCTCTGTCAATTCTCTACTTCCAGTCTCATAAGGTAAAATAACTTTTACAGTTTCTCCTTTTGTTGCTGATAATGTTGAAGTATCCCAATATTGATCCCTTATTTCAGGATTTTCAATTCCATATTTTCTTATGTCAGCTTCTGAAAGAATAACACCTTCGCCTTTTTCATATCTTGCTAAAAGCACTGGTGAGGTATCTACATTTCTACCATAACAAGGTTCTATTGTCCTTCCTTCTAATTGGATGTTTTCCATAATTTTTTATAGAATTGTAGTTTATAAATCTTTCTATGGTGTTACCACTTGGTAATTAATAACGAGAATAGTTAGAAAAACCCTAACCGAAGTAACCTTTATTGTTTGCTTCTGATTTGTTATCCCAATTTTGATTTATTTTATCCAAAATAACCAAAAAGTCTCTCTTTATTTCCTTCCATAGATCGTAAGAATACCTTACAAATTCAGCTTCTTTTTCTTCAGAAAATTCTGTGTCAAGCCTGATCAAGGTAATTTCATTTTTTGTAAGTTTTTTATAGATGTCTGATGCCTTTTTTCTCTCTTCTGTTCCAAGGGTCTTAATAATAGAAAAAACAAACATAGGAGCATTTACGGGATTAAGAAGAGTTTCTATAAATCTCATATATCCCCCCAATTTATCTGCCATGAACTTCCTTATCTCCCTTATCAAGATATCTGTCTCAACCTCTGCCGCTTTTTCTATCTGAAAATCTTCGTTAAGTTCCCTAAAATCAGGAAGGTCGTATTTCCTTTTGATTACTTCATAATTTTTCTTTAATTTTTCCAGTTTAGATTTTTCTTCCATATTTTGAAGTGTGAATTGGGTTTTATAAATCTTCCTTAGAAGAAAAGCCTCGTCAGGTTTTAAAGTGAGTTATTTTTTATAATCTTCTAATAAGAATCTTATCACTTAAAATATCTAATCAACTTTACGGCAAGTGGCTTATCTTTGTTTTAAGGCATATTTAAGCCTATTTTTAGCGGTCTTCACATAGTTTTTTATTTCTGAAGGGTTCTTATCAATTGCCCATCGAAGTTTATCAAATGCAGAAAGTAATAAGAATTCACTAATATCTTTTCTTAATTTTATATATTGTTTCTTTTTTATTCCATATCCTTTTGAAAATTCATTAAAATCCTTTAAATTTAATTTTTTATATTCCAAAAGCCGATACCCTAATACCTCAACAAATTCTCCATAGGGTATTATATTTGATTCAGCACATCCCCAATCAATTAGAATGAAATTTTTATTATTGTCCACAATAATGTTTTCGGGAACAAGATCATTATGAGTTAATCCGAATTTATGTTTTTTTGATTTTAATTGCATAAAATACTTTCGTATGATTGGTATTTGTTTTTCATTATAAACTTTTAATTCAATTAATTTATCTTTTTTATTTAGACTCTTAATGTTATAATTAATAAATTTATTCCAGCTTCCTAAAAACTTTCCTGTTTTTATATCAAGTTTGTCTCCATACCCTTTTGTTTTAATAGAATTAATTTTCTTTCCATATTCTCCCAATTTTCTCCAAATTATTGATTTATTAATTTTTATTTCTTTACCACTTTTGCCTTCTATAAATTTGTATGCCATATAAGTTATCCCTTT
Source organism: Candidatus Woesearchaeota archaeon (assembly GCA_964385425.1). Taxonomy (GTDB): domain Archaea; phylum Nanobdellota; class Nanobdellia; order Pacearchaeales; family GW2011-AR1; genus ASMP01. The sequence goes on from CAYLOQ010000001.1 coordinate 112,383, forward strand.
GTATTTACCAACTTTTAGTATTTCAGGGCCAAGGACTCCTTTCTTTTTTGCCTTATTCATACACCACTCTTCTTTTCTAAATTCATCTCTTTCTTTATTTAATCTTAATAAAACTTTATTTTTGCTAGTTTTTACTACAAAAACTTGATTTACATCACCTTTGCCAATTATTTGCCTAATTGATATTACTTTTTCTTTTGATATCTTTCCAAATATCTTTTTAATATTTGTTTTTGAGACCATATTATAATTTAGCATAATAATATAAAAAAGTATGCGAAATGGAATAATTGAACTCAGGACATTTACATTAAAAGCCTCGAGTGGGATTTGAACCCGCGACCCCCACCTTACCGAGGTGGTGCTCTACCACTGAGCTATCGAGGCACAAATATTAATAAAAGGATCAGTATAAAAATTAATCCTATTTCCTAGAAATTTTAAGAATCCAAAGAACCAATAAAGCAATTAGAAATGCAAAAGCCACAAATCCTGTTAATATAGACAATATGGCGAAAAGATTAACAAATATCTGGTTTGAAGAAGCATTATACAAAACAAATGAAAGAACAAATAAAATTACAAATAAAAGAAAATTCCTAATGGACAGATTAATTCTCTTAGCAATATTACGAACAGGTCTCTTAACTGTTCTCTTTGCCCCTTTCTTTTTCACCATCTTGTGATAATATTGAAAATATACTTTATAAATATTACTCGGGGAACCAATCCAATTTAATGGCTTCTCCGGTCAGGGTTTGGGAATTTATATATATCTGATTCATCCATTCGAGATATAGATCAGAAAAAATCTCAATGTTTTCTTTTTGATGCAGTGCCAAATTATTGTTGCTGATTATTAAAAGAGCTCCCAGTATAAAAAACATAAGAATAATTATGAGAATCTTCATTTTACCCTGTTTTGTTGGATATCCAATCCATACTAATTGCCTGGGCCGTCATTGATTTCAAGTTATTAAATACAGAAACCAGCCAGGAAACGTAGAGTTTTGTGGCAGTTATCGCTCCAGGGATTGTTTTGAAATCTATGTCTTGTCCCTTAACTGTAACTGAAAAACTAATATACGTGAATAAGATTAATGCTATTAAAAATATGGCAAACACCTTATGCCTGAGTCTTTTTATTTCCACTATTACCCATATTGCGATAATCAATACAGCAACTATAAAAAGGGTAAGACCAAATTCTACCATTTCTTATAAAAGCGAAGGCAATATAAAAACGTTTCGGGGAAGGAAAATATTTTAATACCCTAATCCACAGATTAATTAATAAAGCCCCATAGTCTAGTGGTCAAAGATACAACCCTCTGGAGGTTGGGACCCAGGTTCGAATCCTGGTGGGGCTATTTTAAAAACCGCTTTTTATTACAATAATCCTTTTTAACCAGCTCTTTATAGAAATTAAATGGATAAAATTCAAGAGTGGTGGGATACCAATGCGCAACAATACCAAAGCAAAAGTAATCTTCCAATAGATATTTCTTATGGCCCGGGGGCTCCAAATGAAGAACAACTAAATTTAATGGGAAATCTTAGTGGAAAAGATATTCTTGAAATCGGTTGCGGGTCAGCACACTGTGGAATAGCTTTTGCACTTCAGGGAGCGAAGGTTTCAGGGATAGACATCTCGGAAGAGCAGTTAAAGATAGCAAGAGAGTTAATTAGAAAATATAGGGTAGATATCCGTTTGTTTCAAGGAAACATGATTAACTTAGAAGAAATAGCCTCAGAAAGTCAGGACATTGTTTTTTCTTCATGGACTCTCCAGTATATCGGAGACTTATCCAAATGTTATCAAGAGGTAAACAGGGTATTACGAAGAAGGGGCTTATTTGTTTTCAGCTTAGATCATCCTTTCTGGAGAAGAATAGATAAAAAAGATTTAAAAATAAACAAAAAATATTTTGAGGTAGGAAGATATGAAGAACCATATATGGGGGGAACATTTGTAGCCTATGACAAGACTGTGGGAGACATTGTAAACCCCCTTTTTGACTCAGGATTTACAATTGAGAGATTAGTTGAACCCATTTTGGAAGAAAGAAATGTTGACAAGAGTACTTCAACTGATCAAGCAGAATATAGGACAGAGGCGCAGAGGTGGATTCCAAGGACCATTATTATCAAAGCCAGAAAGAGATAACCGTAATAAGTAACAAAATTTATAAACTCAAACTTTTCATAATTTATATGGGATTAAAAGATTTAAGATTCACAGATGACCAAGTAAGACAAATTACAAGAGATGCTAATAACCATGAGATGACTGATGAAGTAAGAGACTCACTTACAACCTATCAGCAGTTAGTAGAATCTGCAATAGAAGCAAGAACAGGTCCTGCATATGTTGAAGAGGCTATTCAAAGACATATACAAAAACCTCCCAAGAGATTTGTTATGTTATTTGGCATAAATCCAAATTATACCGGTCCAACTACTTATGATGAAGATGGTCTCGCAGATAGTCCTTATTATGTGGGTGAGGAATTAACTAAAGAAGAAATATTCTCTAGGTTAAAAGACGCAGGAATAGTCTCCAAAGGACTTTTAGGCAAACTCAGAACGGAATTTTTACTTCAGACAAAAGTTCATAGTAGTGGGAATCATTATTCCTTTAAGAGGGTAAAAAGTCACTCCTCAGGGGACAGAAGGTATAGGCTTGAAATAGTATTCCCTCGCCATTCCCATGATTAAGTTAGATTAGCAAAACTATATTTTTTATTAGTAACCACAAACTTCAGTTCGAATCCTGGCAGGGCTATTTTTCGGGTAAATCCAGGCCATATTTCGCAAAAAGTTTTTCCACTTTGTCCTTTCCTGTTGAGTAAGGAAATGTTAAAACAAATCCAAGATATGATTTCTTCCACCTTGGTAAGAGGATTTCATCTTCAAAAATAATTTTTTGTGTTTCAGAGACAACCCTAACTAATTGTGAGTCAACAGATGTTTTTCCTACTAGAATCGGAGGGTGAAGAGCTCCAGGTTCTTGAACACTTATGCAAAGATAATCTGTATCATTCCTAAAATAAGGATTCAATATTCCTTCTCTTATACCCCACCCCCCAAGGTCACTTAGGTATTGAACAAGGACTTCATGTTCTTTAAAAGGGGCTATTTTTCTAGCAATTTCTTCTTGTAGTTGACTAGGCATTAAAAAAATTTAAACAAGGGTTTTTATAAATCCTCCTAAAAACTCAAATATTCAAAACTTCTTTCCAATTATTCCAAGTTAACCTTTTTTTATTTTTAATGTGTTTATTATATGGCCTATCAAAGATTATGTGCTCCCATTCAGGATCTTTTAATCCAAATATTTCTGGCTTATCATCAATAAGTATATCTCCTTTTATCAGTGTTTTGTCTTTTGTCAAAATTATTTTTTTAATCCACTCATACCCAAAATATTTTTCAACCCACCTATATTTTTCCAACACACTATTTTTATAATTTGTCAGGGGAGATGTGCATATAAAAACCTCGTGACCAATTTTTTCGATTTCTTTCAAAGATTCTATACTATCTTTTAACGGCTCAAGATTTTCTATTAACCCTTTTAGGGACTTTATTCGTTGTATTGACTTCTCAAATTCAGGATATTCTTCAGAAAGTTTGAATTTCTTTCTTTCTTTCTCAAAAAACTCTTTTTTTTCAGGATTTTCTTTCAATAGAATTTCAAATATTTTCTTTTCAAATTCAACAATTACATCATCCATATCCACTAAAATAATCATAGTGATACAATCACAATAATGCTTTTATAGTTTTATGAAAATATTTTCTAATGTCTGAACGAATTAATAAGGGTTTTAACATAGGAAAAGAGGAATTAGACGACCGTCTAGGGTTTACAACACAGGTTCCAGAGGGATATCATGTAGTAACCTTAAAAGAAATTGAAAACTCTGAGGATGTTGTTATCATGGGTATTGAAGAAATGGAATCGTATTTAAGGCGCATACCTTTGATAAGCTCGGGAGATATTTTTCCATATGCTAATGCCACTTTTGTTCGGCACGTTTCAAGTTCTAATGGTTTACATGTACCACAAAGGTTTGTCCAAAGAAGTAAATTGATATCAATAATTGAGGGGCTTAATCCCTTATACGATAATTTTTGTTTTCCAAATCTATGCAAAAGGCCTGCCCATTACGTATTTGGATTAGATTCTGAAGAAAGGCGTGTTGCAGGTGTTTACTTTCCTCCCTTAGTTGAGATAGGTGCCCATACAACACAAGCACTTCTTATTGATGGAAATCATCGTATGACTCTTTATGAAGGGGTGGGGGCAACAGGTGAGACAATTTTGATAAAGGGCTCCTCAGTTGATCCCCCATACAGTGGAATTCCATGGCATTCAAGATTTGTCGATGAAAAACCCCCCTTGTCAGAAAGATATGTTGATTTTAATCCGGTTTTATTAAAGGATTTTGATCATGTTGGAATTGACGGCTAACTAATTAATATCCCAAACTTTAAATATCCTTTATTCTTAAATAAAACATGGAAGAAAAAGAAATTGGACGTGTCTCCAGCTATTTCAGCCATGTTGGAGTGGCTGCTATAAAACTCTCTGGAAAATTAAAAGTAGGGGACAAAGTCCATATAAAGGGTAGCACTAGTGACTTTGAAGTTGGTATAGATAGCATACAGATAGACAGGAAAGATGTGAAAGCAGCTAAGAAAGGAGACCACATCGGAATAAAAGTTCCTGAAAAAGTGAGACCTAACGACAAGGTTTTTCTAGTGAAGTAAAAGGTTTAACTTTTAAATACTAAACCAATGTTTCTAAAAAAAATTTATTAATTAATAAGACTTAAATAGGTCTGAACCTCTAAAAATTTAATCAACCTTGAGTCAAGATTAAAGGAAAGTTTGATAGAGTAAGTTAAGATTTTACTCTATGCCCCTATAGTTCAGAGGCCAAGAATGCGGCCCTCTCAAATGGCAACTTGTTGACGTTTGTCGTAGAGCACGGCCGTGACCTGAGTTCGAATCTCAGTGGGGGCGCTTACATATTTTTAAGATGAAAAAAAGAGAAAGAATCGAGAAAGTCATGGAAAATCTCGTAAAGTATTATGATTACAAAGAAAGAACTACCCTAAACAGTATGAGGAAAAATCCAAATGCGTTCAAAATTCTTATTTCCTGCCTTCTCTCCTTAAGGACCCAGGATAAAAATACAGAAAAAGTTTCGAAAATACTCTTTGCTGTTGCAGATACTCCCGAAAAGATCCTTAAATTATCTGATAAAAAGCTTGAAAAACTCATATACAGTTCAGGACATTATAAAAAGAAGGCAAAGACATTAAAGCATGTCTCAAAAGTTCTAATAGAAGAACATAATGGAAGGGTTCCTGATAAGAAAGAGGAACTTTTAGAAATAAAAGGGATTGGCCCAAAGACAGCGAATATTGTTTTGGCTTTTGCATATGGTCAAATTGTAATTCCTGTGGATGTTCATGTTCATGTTATTGCAAATAGGTTGGGATGGGTAAAAACAAAAACCCCTGAACAGACAGAAAAAGAGCTTGAAAGAGTGCTACCAAAGAAATATTGGAAAGAAATAAATGCAATTCTAGTACTATTTGGAAAAGAGATATGTGATACTCGTTCACCAAAATGTTCTCAATGTCCAGTAAGACGTTATTGTCCACGTATAGGGGTTGTACATAGTAGATAACTTTAAAAGTAAATTTTTCTAAAAACTTATATGAAACGCTCATCAAGAAGGTGGAAGAAAAAAAGACAGATGCGTTGGAAGTGGCAGCGTAAAAGACTCAGAAAAGAAAAGCATAAGCGAAAGCTAAGAAGAGCTAGAAGCAAATAAGACAAAAGATACTTCTAATTATAATAAATTATAAAAGGGGTTATTGTTTGTACACTTCATGCCATTGCTAGAAACAGATTCTGCAAAAATGGGAGAATTAATGGAGCGTTATACAACACTAAGAGCTCAACTAAAAGATCTCTCTGTAAGCGAACTTGAAGGTTCAGATGATTATAGAGAACTTATCCAACTTCAAGACCGTTTAGTTGTGTTTGTAACAGATGCGCCAGAGTTTAGGGGATTATCAGAACACACAGGAATAGTAGCTGAAATAAGAAACATTATAAGACCCCCTAGAACAGAGGCAGGAGAATCCCCCTTTATTCAATGTTGGCAGGGGAGAGAGATACACGAACAGCCAACTACCTGTTCGGTCGGCAAAAATAAAATAATTCTTCTCAAGCCCCATAATGTTTATAAGTCAGAACATAGATAATCTATAATGGCATCTGAGATCTGGACAGAAAAATACAGACCTTCTAAATTCTCTGAAGTTGTTGGCCAGGATAACATAATAAAAAAAGTGGAATCACTGACAAATTCCCTAAATATACCTCATTTGTTGTTTGCTGGACCTGCTGGAACAGGGAAATCGACGCTAGCACTCATAGTTGTAAAAGAACTCTTTGAAAAAAACTGGAAGGAAAATTATTTAGAATTAAATGCCTCTGACGAACGCGGAATCCAAGTGGTGAGAGAAAAGGTAAAAAATTTTGCAAGAACAAAGTCCTTGGGAAACATCCCTTTTAAGATAATATTTCTAGACGAAGCAGATGCCCTTACACCAGAAGCTCAACAGGCATTGAGAAGAACGATGGAAAACTATTCTTCAACCTGCAGATTTATCTTGTCCTGTAATTATTCAAGCAAAATCATTGATCCTATTCAATCCAGATGTGCTATCTTTAGATTCAAAATCCTAGAGAAAAAAGACATTGAAAGGGTTGTAAGAAAAATTGAAGAAGGAGAAAAATTACAGATTGGTCCTGAAGCCATGGAGATGATATATGAAGGGAGTGGTGGAGACTGCAGAAGATGTATAAATATCCTCCAATCAACAGCCTCAATTTCTCCAGTAATAAGCACAGATCTCGTCTCAACAGTGATTTCCAGCGCAAAACCAAAAGACATCAGAATTGTTCTTGATTATGCTTTATCAGGAGACTTTCAACGGTCTAGAGAAAAACTTCTTGATGTAATGCTGAAGGAAAGCATCTCAGGACAAGACGTTATTAAAGCGATTCAGAAAGAAATCTGGAATCTTCCTGTAGAACCAGAGCTCAAGGTCAAACTAACGGAAAAAACAGGTGAAACAGAGTTTAGGATCGTAGAGGGTTCTGATCCTTTCATCCAACTACAATCTCTCATAGCCAGTTTTGTCTTAGCTGGCTTGGGGAAATAGGAAATGAAAAAGAAATTTGTCGGAGTGGGATTCGGAGTTATGTTATTAAAAGATAGGAAGATCCTTTTAGGAAAAAGACACGAAGATCCTAAGAAAGCAGATTCAGAACTTCACGGAGAAGGAACATGGACAATGCCTGGGGGAAAACTAGAATATCAAGAAGAAATTGAAGATGGGGCAAGAAGAGAGGTTAAAGAAGAAACAGGAATAACTTTAAATCAAGCACGAGTAATTTGTGTTAATGCTGACAAAAACGAACATGCCCACTTTATAACATTTGGATTATTCTCAGAAGATTTCGATGGAGAGGCACAGGTATTAGAACCGGATGAAATTACGGAATGGGGATGGTTTAAGTCCCACGAATTACCAAAAAATATCTTCCCTGCGAGCAAGAAGATACTTGAAAACTTTAAAGCTAAAAAATTTTACATAAAATGCAATGGACAGAGAAATATAGACCAGCTTATTTTGCAGACATAAGGGGGCAAGAATTTGCAGTTGAAAAACTCAGAGAATTTTTTAGAAAGTTTGGGAAAGAGAAAAGCATAATTCTTCACGGTCCTCCTGGAACAGGTAAAACAGCCCTGGCATACGTTTCGGCAAGAGAAACAAAATCTGAAATATTTGAGTTAAATGCTTCTGACCTAAGAAACAGAGAAAAGCTGGATGCAATCCTAAGACCTGCAACAGAGCAGAGATCTTTAACACAAAAAGGGAAAGTAATCCTAATTGACGAAGTTGATGGAATTTCAGTAGTAGATAGGGGAGGGATAACAGAGCTTTTATCATTAATAGAATCTTCTGCACACCCAATAATAATAACTGCAAACGACATATGGAATAAAAAATTCAGCACCCTAAGAAAAAAATCTATACTCGTTCAATTAAAAGAAGTTGATTATAGAACAATGAAGGACGTATTGATAAAAATCTTGAGAAAAGAAGGAAAATTCATAGATAACGATCTTCTTACAAACATTGCAATAAAGGCTAAAGGAGATTTAAGGGCAGCCATAAATGATCTACAAACAGCATCTGGAATGAGGGATCCCTCTCAAATATTGGTTGATGAAAGAGAGAAAGAAACAGATATTTTCAATGTTCTAAGGTTAATTTTTAAGGGAAAGCCAACAAACAGTCATCTAAAAATTTTCGACTCCTTAAAGATGCCTATAGACGAGATAATGCTCTGGATAGAAGAAAATATTCCTACAGAATATCAAGGAGAAGAACTAGTAAAAGCCTATGACGCCCTAAGTAAGGTGGATATTTTCAAGAGAAGGATATACAAACAACAATACTGGAGATTCCTAGTTTATGAAAATGCCTTCTTGAGTTATGCTGTTTCTGCCTCAAAAAAAGGCATAAAAACAGGTTTTACAAGTTACAAAAGACCCACAAGAATTCTAAAAATTTGGTTGAACAACAGAAAGATTGAAAAGAAAAAATCAATCGCCAATAAATATGCAAAATATGTTCACGTTGGACAAAAACGTGCGCTCAAGGAATTTCCAACAATAAGACAAATTCTTCTAAACCCAAAAGTACAAGAAGAACTCAGACTTTCAGAGGAAGAAATTTTGTATCTAAACAAACCAAAAGATTAAGAATTTAATAAGAAGGGAGATTTAGCCTTTCCCCAAAATATTTTTTAATTCTCTTTAATTTCCTATAAGTTAAAAATGTCATGATCACAAAGAGAATAAACAATGAAGAAAGAACGATAACTTGGGTCTGATTCTCTGAGATTATCTCTGAGAGCTCTCCTCCTTCTGCCTGTGGTATTCCTACAACAATTAACAACAACACTAAACATATCACAGCTATAACTCCAAAAATCATAACTAATGTAGCATAGACATCAATTTTTTTCTTTGCATTTAATCTCTCTGTAGGTATTGTTGCACTGATCTCTCTTATTTTTTTCCTAGACTTAGATAAACTTCTAAGGGAAAAGATAAAAATTAATAACCCCATTATTGAAAAAAATAGAGCAAGGATTGAAAGGGTTTCTCCATTCTTTACATTGTTATAAAGACCATATCCCCCCACAAGAAGAAAGAAGCCCCCCAAAAAAACCCCCCCAAACATCCCTTCGTGAGAGTCTTCCACATTATGGAGTCTCGCAACATTATACTCGTCTCTTTCCATGAATAAAAAAAGATCCTATCTTTTAAAAATACTTCTTAAATCTTTCCACAACTAATTTTATAAACATCTTCCCCTATTTCCTACCATGCCCTATGATATAACTATTGGAAGAAACGAAGCCGATAAAAAGAGTTTCGGTGATCGTGGTTTAATATCTCTTGGAAAAGGTTATGTAAGAATGGGTCAATATACCTCCTTGAGCAACCAAATCCTGATGGATATTGCGAGGAGCCACGTAGTCCTCATTGCAGGAAAAAGGGGTTCTGGAAAATCTTATACACTGGGAGTAATTGCGGAAGAACTTTCAAACCTTCCTGTAGAAACCAGTCAAAATATAGCTTCTTTAATTTTCGATACAATGGGAATCTATTGGACAATGAAATTTAAGAACGAAAAAGACAAATCCCTTTTGAGCGAATGGAACCTCAAGCCAAGAAATATCCCTATAAAAGTTTTTGTTCCGTTCGGCCACTACGATGAATATCTGGAAAAAGGGATTCCTGCTGACGAAGCTTTTGCTCTAGATGTCACAGAATTAGATCCAGAAGATTGGATTCTAACTTTTGGACTAGACCTGATACACCCTGTATCTGTATTAATTCAGAGGACTTTAACTAAACTTAAGGTAGAGGGAGACTTTGATATCGATGAAATAATCTACCTTCTAGAGAGAGACGAGAAAAACCCCAGAGAGATTAAGAATGCCGCAATAGGGCTTTTCGAGGCAGCAAACACCTGGGGAATATTTGCAAAAAAGGGTAAAGAAGCAACACAAGTAAAAAACCTAATTTCTGCCGGAACCACGTCTGTTTTAGATCTAAGTATCTATAATGCTGTTGGTGCATTTAACATAAGAGCACTAGTTATCAGTCTAATCTCAAGAAAAATTTTCAATCAGAGGATGGCTTCAAGAAAAAAGGAAGAAGTAAAAGCCGTGTCTCGTGGTCTTGACTTCTTGTCTGGGACAGAAAAGAAAGAAGAACCTCTTGTCTGGATTTTTATAGATGAAGCCCATGAATTTCTTCCCTTGAATGAAAAAACAATTGCGACAGATGCTCTAATCCAACTCCTAAGAGAAGGGAGACAGCCCGGAATCTCTTTAGTTTTAGCTACGCAACAACCAGGACAGATCCACAGAGATGTTATGACACAATCAGACATTGTAATTGCTCATAGAGTCACATCCAAGCCAGATCTTGAAGCCCTTAATTACATAATGCAATCTTATCTCCTAGAAAGCATAAAGAAATATATCGACGATCTTCCCACGCTAAAAGGGAGTGCAATAATTCTCGATGATAATTCAGAAAGGATATATCCAATGAGAATAAGACCAAGATTCACCTGGCACGGTGGTGAAGCTCCAACAGCCATCAAGGCAGAGAAGAAGTTATAAAACCCTAAAATCAACCCTAACTCTAATTTGATAAGGGGCAATTTCTCCAGCTTTCTTAATTCTTAAAATTTTAATCTTCTTCCTGGCTTTCTTCGCCTCTGCTTTTATCTTTTCAACAACTAAACCAATCTCATCATCCTTACAAAAATCATAATAAAACACCTTAGTTCCTTTTTTACTCAGAATAAATGCTTGCTGTAAAAAACTATCTTTTAGTTTTGGTCTAGGCATTACAATTACTTCGAATTTTTCTTTCAACTTTCCTGCAAACCTCTTAACATCCCCCTGAATTAATTCAACCTTATCTTTCACCTTATTTAATTCTACATTTAATTTTGCGTATTTATTTGCTTCCCTATTTATCTCAACAGAAACAACCTTTCCTGCCTTAGAGTTTTTGGCAATCACAATTGAATAAGGAGCTACACCTGCGAACATCACGAGAACCACATTTCCTTTCTTTACTTTCCCTGCAATCTCCTTCCTTTCATTACTCAACCTAGGAGAAAAATAAGTTGAATCCAAATTAAAACGAAAAACACAATTATTCTCTCGATACAAAACCTCCTTGGTTTTTTCTCCTGCAAGATATTTTGTTGTCTGCTTTCTAAGCCTGCCCTGGAATTTTCCAGTCTTCTCTAAAACAGTCTTAACAGATTTATTTTCTTTTAAAATTTTATTTGCAAACTGTTTTTTATCTCTGACTTTTGTTAATTTCGGAAACTTCACAATAGCTATATTTCCTAAAATATCGTAAGCTCTTTGTCTCATAAAATAAAGAAACAAAAATACAATTTAAAACTTGTGGAAAGATTTAAAAAAATGATTTTCTTAATGGAGATATGAACAGAAGAGGACTAATCGGTTTTATCAAAGGTCTTTTATTTTTTGGAGGACTTGCACTAATCGGTCTTGGCTTCACAGAGCTTTTATCTAAATTTAATCCCTTACTTGGTTTTGTATCGAATGAAATACTCTCTATTGTTATAGGTGCTTTATTGGTCTTATTCGTGCTCTGGAGATTTCTGGCTAATAGGAAGAAAAGAAAACTAGCTATGGTTAATACCGAAGTGGGGGAACCAGCTGTTTTACCAAAAAGAGAAAGGGGAAGATTTGGGGAAAGAAGACCCGTAAATACAGAAATTTTGAAAAACATAAATACTGTTAAAAAATTGAGAGAACTGGAAGGAACATAAATAAAATAATTATTTCTAAAAAAGATTAATTAAGGCCCTGCACCCGGTGGTGCTGCTCCTGGCGTGAATCCTGGTCCCGGTCCTGGTCCTCTTGGTATTCGTCTAACATAATCTCTAGCTTTTGTATAGCCCAAATTTGCTGCTCCTTTTAATTGTTCTCCAGAAAAAACAAGAAGAATCCCTGTTACAAAATAAAACCCAGGCCCAAACACATCCCCTATCTCTGGAGCAAAAGAGGTAAGATTATTAAAGAAGTCTATAACCGGAAGAAGTATAAGATCGTTCAAAAAGTCAAAAAAGATTATTCCAATTTCAGAGAAAGAGAGAAGAATAGCTAAGGAAGCTAAAAGAAAACCAATAACCTTCACATTAGGCGGAAATTCCCCGGGATTCTTTATTATTCTCTCAAATATATAAAATCCAGAGAGAACTGAAAGAATTCCTAAAACAAGAGCGAGCCAAGAGATCCCAAAAAAATCATAGAGATCAAAAAAACCTATGAAAATAGTAATTAATCCTTCATTGATTCTAGTTGCAACAGGAGGCAATGTAAATAAAGGTAGAAGAACACCCAAAAACTTAGGGAGAATTCCTTTCACCTTCCACAACAAAAAGATTCCCATTAAAAGAGCTATTATAAAAAGAAAATAATTTGGATTTACCGCTCCAAATTTCTGAAGAACATTTGATATTCCAGAAGTTCCCCCACTTATCGAACCTGTAGTAATCCCTGCCAACAGAAGCAAAGCTCCGAGTATCTTATGGAGAACACCAACTCCAAATAATACCAAGAAAATCCCAAAAATTAATAGCAAAAAGGGTTTCCATACGGAATCATCCGCAATACCTGGAGTATCTCCTGCCAGACCAATCAAGGTAGAAATAAAACCACCACCCTTGACAAATATCAATAAGAACAATAAAATAGCCGAGAAGAATATCACAAGGATTAAGAAGATCAATCTCCAATCAGACCATATTCTCTGAAGGAAAGTTTGAAATCCCCCTCCTCCAGAAGACCTAAGATATTGAGCAGTAAAGATTATTATCCCTAAAACAAGTAAAATTAGAACCCCATAAAATGCAAATTTTATCAAACCTAAACCCCCCATAATCATTAAGATGACTCCTATAAAAATCGTCACACCCCTCGGATTTCCCACAAAAGCCATTTTCTTTTCTTTAATAAAACCCCAAAGAACTTTATAAAGATTTCTTTACAAAGATACATTTATAAAAAACACCCCCTTAATCCAATTATGCGGATTAAGAAACAAATATTAATGCCGATTACCGCATTATTCTTAATAAATTTTGTAAGTGCGTCTTTTCACTACTATAACCGTTTTTCTTTGAGGGAATTGTTATACAGGATAGATTCTTCAACAATGTTCCTAGGTGTCATGTTTATAATCTCATTTGCACTTATTTTCATGAGTTTATCTAGAGTTTTAAAAGACCCATATGGGAGACCGAACACAACTATTGCAGCTGTTATTGCTCTTTCAATTTCTGGATTGATAATATATAGCCTTAATAGAACCTATATCGATGTTGAATATTTTTTCTATAAGATTTATTATTCTGGTTATTTTTTTGGGGTAGCCGGCATATTGCTTTTTGTTCTTATAATTTATCTTATTTCAAAATTAGTTAAAAAATAACCATAAATTAATCAAACCACCCTTCAAGATTTTTCTGTTTTTTCTTATCTGCTAAATCCCTTAACTTATCCAACTGCTTATCAACCCTCTCTTCAGAGAAATCGTGTTCTTCAACCAGAATTTTCTTAATTTTCTCTTCATCAACCTTCTCGAAATTGAAATCAGCATTAACTACATTTGGCTTATGAAAGAGTTCAAAAATTTCTTGCCAGTCAAACCTATCTTCTTCCTTAAGAATCATGAGCTGTTCTTCAACACTCTTAAAAATCAGGACAGGCTGCTTATAGGTCTTAACAATTTGTAATGCTCTTTTCTGCCCTATTCCTGGAAGCCCCTTAGGATTGTAATCTGTTCCTACAAGTATGCCTAAACATATCAGCTGATCTAGATTTATTTCTAAAAAATTCAAAACTTTCTCTAACTCTATCAACTCTGGCCTTGTTTCAACCCAACCAGTTACAGTTTTCCTTTTCCTTGAAAGAGCAAGATTTCTGATAAGTATTGGTGCACCAAACAGCAGACTATCATAATCCTGACTCACGCTTGCATAAACATCTGATTTAACCCTTGATAAGTACGCTGCCTCTGCTTCTCCTTCTCCAGGTGCCTGCACGACAGCCACACCCATTGCTTCTAAAAGTTCTTTACTCTCTTCAATCATTTCCTCATCTAGCCTTATGAGCTGACTGCCATATCTCCTCATTGCTTCGAAATCTTCTTCTTGTTTTGCTCCTTCATACCTCCCCCGTGCAAGTTCTCTCCCTTCTTCCCTGATTTTATGAGTTCCTTTTTTCTGCTCAGGCGGCTTTCCATCAAAAACATAAACTAGTTTTATTCCTTCTGCCAAAAGATTAATGTTTCTATAAAAAATTCCAGAAAGATGGCTGGTAACCCTCTTCTTATTATCCATTAATGGTGTTGAATCTGGCTGTCTGATGGTGGACAAAAACTGATAGAGCATATTGTAAGCGTCCACACAAACAAGTTTCCCATTCAATTCAGATATTTCTATCTCTCTACGCGGAATTATCTCCCTAATGTTTAATCCCATTTGTCTTATATATTATAGATACAAGAAATATAAATAATTATGGTTAATTTAATTTAACTTTTAAAACAGGAGAATCTTCTGGGAATAATTTCAATAAGGGTGAATTTTCAGGAAGTCCATCTATTTGAATACAAACTCTTTCATTTAGCCGATCTCTCTCAAATCCCTGTTTCATTTCTCTAAGAGTTCCTATATTTCTAAGTATGGCTCTTTCATAATGATCAAATTGATCAACTATTCCAGAAGAACTTGCTAGAAGTCTTTCTGCTACCCTATATAATTGCCTTTCAGAAACATCTTCAACAGGGACCCAATTAAGGGTACTATAACAAACATGGACGAGTCTCAATTGATCGTCATAGGGCATAGCCTCCATATTTACTCCATGAAACATTCTATCAATTTCAATTGCTCGTCTTACACTTCTAACAGGCAGTTCTCCTATACTCTTTACCATAAAATAACCTTCAAATAAGGATATATAAAGCTTACTGATATCAAGATTTAAATAATTAAAACTCTTTTTCATAGAATGATAACCTTGGATTTCATCCCGATAGATTATGACTATTTTGACTTTGAAGGAAGGAACTATGCAAAGATTATCGGAAGAAATAGCAATGGAAAAAGGGTCTGTGTAATTGATTCCTGTCCTGTATATCTCTGGGCTATCTTAAAAAGCGGATTAAAACAAGGTAAGATAAACAAACTTATCAAAAAAATAAAAAAGATAAAACTGGACTCCAAGGGAAGGCAGACAAAAGTTGAAGATGTGGAATTACACGAGAAAAATTTCATGGGTAAGAAGGTGGAGGCACTCAAGGTATTCGCCACAAACTACAAAGATTTACATGATATTGCCGATAAACTGGGGATAAGTGAGATAAAAAACAGGAGGGGATATGATTTAGGTTTTATAACTCATTACATAATAGAGAAAAAGATAAACCCGCTCTGTTGGTATGAAATCTCTGGATCTGTGTTAAACAATTCTCAAGAGTTTGGGGGAGTTGATATGGGATTGGATGTTGATCTCTGTATAAAACTATCATCGTCAAAGAAGATAGCCGATGCCGACAAAAGACTGGGATTCAAACCAAAAACGATGGCCTATGATATCGAAACAGATGATTTAAAAATTGGGGAAGGAGAAATTTTAATGATATCTCTTGTCTCAGAAGATTTCAAAAAAGTAATAACCTGGAAAACAAGTGCTGGAAAAAAACCAGGCTTTGTAGAGTATGTGAAGGACGAAGCAGAATTACTAGAGAAATTCGTGGAATATGTAAGGGAGGTTTCCCCTGACTTCCTTGTTGGATATTTCTCAGATGGCTTTGACCTCCCATATATAAAAGCAAGAGCTGAAAAACACAGGGTGGATTTAGCCCTAGGTTTAGATGACAGCCAGCCAAGATTCTCTAGAGGGGTAAACCTCACTGGAAAAATCAAGGGAATCGTCCATGTGGATATTCTAAAATTCATAAGAACTGCATATTCACAATACATGCAATCAGAAACCCTTTCTCTTAACGAAGTATCCAAAGAATTTTTAGGGGACACCAAAAAGGAGTTTAAGATAAAACATTCTTCAAAGCTACACGATAATGACTGGGAAGAATATTATGAGTATAACTTACACGATTCTATTTTAACTCTCGGTTTGTTTGAAAAGTTCTGGCCAGATCTTGTAGAATTCTCAAGAGTAATACAGGAACCTATTTTTGATATCTCCAGAAACGGCCTTTCCAAACAAGTAGAAGGTTATATTTTACATAATCTAGAAAGGTTCAACGAGATTCCAGAAAAAAGACCAACCCATGAGGAAATAGGAGAGAGAAGACACAGGGAAAAAGTAGAGGGAGCATTTGTCCTGGAACCCCGGCCAGGACTCTATGAAGAAATAGCTATGTTTGATTTTACCTCAATGCATACCAGCATAATAATCTCCATGAATATATCAAAATCAACCCTTCTCCATAAAAAAGAAAAAAATGCTTATGAGTCCCCTGAACTAGAATTAAAAGGAGAAAAAACAAGGTTTTATTTTTCAAAAAAACAAGGGTTCATCCCTTCCTTACTCAAAGATATTTTGGAAAAAAGGAGGAAGTTCAAGGACGAATACAAAAAAAATCCAAACCAAATAACTTTGGCAAGAAGCAATGCATTCAAACTTCTTTCTGCCTCTGTCCACGGCTATATTGGATTCTTTGGTGCTAGGTATTATTCCATAGAATCAGCTGCATCAATATTAGCCTTTGTCAGAAAATTTAACAAAGAAATAATAGATAAGGTGAGGAAAGCAGGCCACGAAGTTATTTATGGGGACACAGACAGTATTGCGTTTTTAATTGGAAGAAAAACAAAAACAGATGTAAAAAAACTCCTAGAAAAACTCAATTCAGAGCTTCCAGGAGTAATGGAACTAGAATTAGAAGACTTTTACAAAAGAGGGATCTGGGTAACAAAAAGGACAGGGACACTTGGAGCAAAAAAGAAATACGCTTTAATAGGAAGAGATAAGAAAATAAAAATAAGGGGATTTGAAACAGTCAGGAGGGACTGGTGCGCCTTGGCCAGAAATGTCCAGAATAAAGTGATACGATTGATCTTATCAGATGGAAACGAAAAAAAAGCCCTAAAATATGTAAAGGATATAACTAAAAAACTCAAAAATAGGGAGATAAACAGAGAAGATCTAATAATAAAAACAGTTCTTCAAAAACCACTTTCAGAGTACAAAGCAATCTCACCACATGTAATTGCTGCACGAAAGATGCTAGAAAAACAAATCCCAATAGGTCAAGGTAGCCTCATAGAATATTTTATAGCTGAAACCAGAGATAAGAAAAAGAAACTTGTAAGGGATAAGGTAAAGCTCCCGGAAGAAAAGGGGGAATATGACATAAATTATTACTTGGATAGACAAATTCTTCCTGCGGTTGAAAATATTTTTCAAGTTTTTGACATAAATACCAGAGAAGTCATTGAAGGAAAAAAGCAAATGAAGTTGGGTGATTTCTAATGAAAACAAAAGAACTAATTCACGAATTAAAACACCATCTTCCACTTACAGCATCTGCGACTATTCTTGCCCTTGTCGTTGTATTAATCATTGATTATTACCTAAAACAGAACTTATCTGAATCTTTTTTCGATATTTTACACCCCCTCCACATCTTTGCTTCTGCAATCGTTGCATCAACAATTTTTTATAAATACAAACCAAAAATAATAAATGCGCTAGTGGTTGGAATAGTGGGAGCGATATTAATCGGAAGCTTTAGCGATGTTTTACTCCCTTGGGCTGGAGGAAATTTATTAGGTTTAAAGACTGTATTCCATCTTCCCTTGATAGAAAGCCCATATTTAATTCTGTTTTCAGCCCTTTTTGGAGGTGCTATAGGAATAAAGACCAGAATAACTAAAATTCCTCATTTCGTCCATGTTTTCCTTTCTGTATTTGCAAGCCTGTTCTATTTGATAGCATTCAGCACAGGAATGACAGTCTTCCATTTTTTCGTGGCTTTTTTCATAGTATTGATTGCGGTGGTAATCCCTTGTTGTATAGGGGATATAATTCTCCCATTCTTCTTCCTCGGAAAGAAAATCAAAGGATGCAATTGCCAATGAACCAAAAAAAAACTCCTGAACCAAAACCCCTCTTCGTTGAGAGGATGAAAGAACTTCTTGGAAATGATTTTGAATCTTATCTAGAAATCTTAAAGCGAGAGCCTGTAAGATCTATCAGAGCAAACAAACTAAAGATTTCTCCAGAAGAATTAAAAAAAAGGCTGGAAAAAAAAGGCTGGAAAATAAATCAGCCATTTAAAGAACATAAAGAAATAATGGTTGTTGAAGGTAAGTCAATCAGCCATGAGCAGAAACTTGAAGGAAGGTTGAATGTTAAGGAAACCTTGGTTTCCTTACAGCCAGGAGAACTCGGAAGAACCCTTGAACACTTATTGGGTTATTATTATATCCAAGAATTGGCGAGCATGCTTCCAATCATCGCCTTGAGACCAGAACCAAATCAATTAGTCTTAGATCTTTGCTCTGCTCCAGGAAGCAAGACAACGCAGATGGCTGCAGAGATGAGAAATACAGGGACTGTAATCGCAAATGAAATTAGTTTAAAGAGAATAAAAATTCTAGCATCAAACATGGAGAGGTGCGGTGTTATGAATGCGATAATAACAAAAAAAGAAGGCTTGGCTCTCTGTAAAAAACTGAAAGAAGCAAATCTAAAGGAGGTTGATGGTCAAGGAAACTTGGTTCCTTACCTGTTTGATAAAATTCTAGTAGATGCTCCTTGCTCTGGAGAAGGGACCCTAAGAAGCTCACCAAAAACATACAAAATGTGGAATATAAATACAATAAGAAAACTTTCAAGAATACAAAAAAGCCTTCTTCGTTCAGCCATTGATATTCTAAAACCAGGGGGAGAACTAGTTTACAGCACCTGCACACATTCACCAGAAGAAAACGAAGAAGTCATTGATTCTGTTTTGAAAGAATTTAGAAACAAGATAAAAATAGAACAAATTTCTCTTCCCGTGCAATCAAGACCCGGAATTAAAAAATGGAAGGATCGGGAGTACTTAGAAGACGTTAAACTTGCCTGCAGGATTTATCCCCAAGACAACGATACAGAAGGATTTTTTATTGCCAAGTTTAGGAGGGTAAAATGAACTACAATAAGATTCTCATAGTTGGGGGAATAGGTTCTGGAAAAACTACTTTAGCAAATAAAATTACAAAAATTCTAAAGATAAGGAACTATGAAATAGATAATATTGCATATAAAACTAGGGATGTCTGGGTTAAATCTGATTATCCAGAAAGAAAGAAAAAATTAAATAAAATCTTTAAAAGAAAAACCTGGATTCTTGAAGGCTTTTACTCAACACCTTGGACACACCCCATTTACAAAAAAGCTGATTTAGTAATAATCTTAGAGGTAAAAAAAACAAAAGCCAAAATTAGGGTGTTCAAAAGATTCTTAAAAAGAAAATTCCTCATGAAGAAAAATAAAAAAATTAATAAAAGTCTTAAAGGCATGATTAAAATTATTAAGCACATACATCTGGAGAGGTATGAGAAAAAGATAAAGAGAATAAAAAGAGTATCCAAAAAACATTCTAAAAAATACATAATTTTAAAAAATAAAAAAGAAATAAAAGAATTCATCAAAAAATTAAAATGAAACCTGAAAAAAATCCTTATGAAAATCAAAAAGAAGTTTATGATAAATTTCTAGAATTTATATCCCCATTCTTAAAAGGAGAAGAAATAGAGGAAGCTTATTTATGGGGGAGTTTAGCAGATGGTACATTTGGAAGATATGTAGAAGAATATCACAATCGTCTAGTAAGTGATGTTGATTTGGTAATTTTTCTTAAAAAAGATGCGAGCATACCAAAAACATGGAAAAACTTGAGAGATTACCATTCATGGTTCGATGTATATAAAAATAAAAAGTTCAGAAAATTTGAATATAGTGGAAGCCACCACCCTGTAGATTTATTAGTAGCGCATAAAGACAGAAGTATAAAAGATTTAGAAAAAGATAATGCTAAAGTTAATAAAAAGTTCAGAAAATTAAAATGAATTGGCTAAAAATCTTAAACAAGAACGAGAAAAGAGAAATAGAAAATCAACTGAAAAAACAGTTTGGAATCTCTAAGGTCCCAGGAATAATTGTTCAGAGGGGGGAAGGCAGACTCTTTCTTTTCACAGGAGATTTCAATAAAAAACAAATAAAACAACTAGAAAATATGATTATAATTGAACGGCTCGGTATCTATTTTGCAAGAACTTTTGGCAATGAGGTTAGATTGAGCATTGAGGGAGCTCAGGCTTTAAAAAGCCAGATAAAGAAAAATATCTTTTCTTTGGATTCCAAACAAGCAGAAGAATGGATGAAAGGCCAGGAACTTCCTGTAAAAACAGGGAAACACGGGTTCCTCGCCATGAAGTACAAAGATGATTTTCTTGGAACAGGAAAAGCATCAGAAGAAAAAATAGGAAACTTCATCCCAAAATCAAGAAGACTTAAAAACAAGGAAAATTAGAGAGAAAGATGGAAACAAAAAACATTATATTCATGGACGGAGAGTTTGCAAAGCTAAAACCAGATGGAATTGATTTATTATCAATAGCCTTAATCAAACCAGGTGGAGAAGAACTTTATCTAGAAATAGAATTTACTAGGGAAATAAGTCCTTGGGTAAAGGAAAATGTATTGCCTAATCTTAAACAAGAAAAAGTATCAAAAGAGAAAGCAGCAGAATTAATTAAAAATTTTGTTGGAGATGAAAAACCCTATTTAATCTCTTATGTAAATCAATTTGATTGGATGGGGGTTTGCAATTTATTTAACGTAAAAAATGTGGATGATATCTCAAAATTACCTTTTTTCTGGGCACCTATAGATTTTGCAAGTGTTCTATTTGAAAAAGGAATTGAACCAACGAAAAATCCAATAGAGATTGCACAAAAATATGATATAGATGTCTCAGATATAAAAGAACATAACGCATTAGATGATGTTAGATTACTAAAAAAGATATATGATAAGGTCATAAAATGAACAAAGAAGATAAATTACACATGAAATTCAATCCTGGACTACAAAAATACGAACCATCCTTGCCATTAAGAAAAACAGGAAAAGAAGTCAAAGTAAAAATGGATTTAAAAGATATAATAATAGGAATAATTATCTTGATATTAATAGTAGTATTTATGCTAGTAATAAAAAATTATTATCTATAAAAACATGGAAACAGAAAAAATTCTTCAGGCAGGAAAAATTGTATCGCAGGTAAAAAGTTATGCGAAGTCTATTGTTAAAAAAGACACTCCTTTGTTAGAGATAGCTGAAAAAATAGAGGCAAAGATAGAAGAACTTGGAGGAAAAAACGCGTTCCCTGTAAATCTTAGCATAAATGAAATTGCTGCACATTACACACCAAGCCATGATGATATTTCAATGGCTCGTGGTTTATTGAAAGTTGACTTCGGTGTCCATATTGATGGGTGGCTCGCAGATAACGCATTCTCTCTTGACCTAGAAGACTCTGAAGAAAATAAAAAACTCATAGAAGCTGCTGAAAAAGCCTTGGAAAATGCCCTTAATATTGTTAAGACTAACATTCCAGCAAATGAAATAGGGAAAACAATCCAGGAAACAATAGAATCTTATGGATTTTCTCCTGTAGTAAACCTATCAGGTCATAGCATGGAACAACATAACTTACACGCAGGAATAACAATTCCAAATATAGATGATAAAAGAAACATTCCATTAAAAAAAGGATTTTACGCGATAGAGCCTTTTGCAACCCCTGGAAGTGGAAGAGTTCATGATGGAAAACCTTCTGGGATTTACGAGCTCATTTCTGAGAAAAACGTGAGAAGTCCTATTGCCCGTGAAGTCCTTGAGTTCATAGAAAAAGAATATGAAACATTGCCTTTCTGCTCTAGATGGATTGTAAAAAAACTTGGAAGAAGGGCTTTGTTTGGCTTAAAACAACTGGAGGATAACGGAAACTTAAATCAGTTTGCACAACTCATAGAATCATCACGCAGCAAAGTCAGTCAAGCAGAGCACACAATTCTGATAGAAAATAAGGTTACTATAACGACAGAGTAGGTTGATATTCGTTTATTTTTGATTGTAAAAAATCTCTTGCAAAAAAGTTAGTAAAACTAGGAAGAATACGTTCTGCCATTTCTAGATAAAAATACCTAATATTTTCTGTCCTACCTTCAACCTCAACTGAACAGGGATTTTCGATATGCGTGGCTAACATCATTGCAACTTCCATATTTGAAATCCTTTGTGTTCTTCCCATAAAATTTCTTCATGAATTATTTATATAAATCTTATCCTAAGTAAGAACTCTCCATAGGAACAGCAGCCTTTGCAGATCTGATGAAACTATCCTCTATTTTCTTATAAACTTCTAAAGTTGGTTTGCTCACGCTTGGTTTAATTTTTCTCAAGGCTTCGTTGAAATGTTTCTTCTTCACCTGCTTCGCTTCTTTTGACTCTCTCAGTGCGAGCATTGCAGCTTCCCTGGTCAGGGCTTCTATGTCAGCTCCTGTGTAACCTATCGTCTTCTTTGAAATATCTTTAATGTCAACATCTCTTGAAAGAGGCATATTTTTTGTATGGATTTTCAAGATTCCCAGCCTACCCTCTTCTTCAGGAGAAGCAACCAATAAGATTTTATCAAATCTTCCAGGCCTTAATAATCCTGAATCAAGCATGTCTGGTCTGTTTGTAGCACCGATCACAAGAACGTCATTTAAATCTTCGAGTCCATCCATTTCAGCCAGCATTTGATTTAAAACACGATCAGTAACTTTTGTTCCTGTTTCTATTCCCCTCTTACCTGCAAGTGCATCTATCTCATCAAAAAATATAATACAAGGGGAAACCTGCCGGGCTCTTTCAAAAACTTTTCTCATTCCTTCCTCTGACTTACCAACCCACATGCTCAACAATGACGGTCCCTTAACCTGTATAAAATTAGCTTCAGATTCTTTTGCGACTGCTTTTGCTAAAAGAGTTTTCCCTGTTCCTGGTGGACCATACAACAAGATTCCACGAGACGGCCTTATTCCCATCCTCTCAAAAGTTTCAGGGAATTTCAAAGGCCATTCCACAGCCTCCCTAAGCTCTTCCTTGATCTTATCAAGTCCCCCAATATTTTCCCAACCAACCGAAGGGGTTTCTACAAGAACTTCCCTCATAGCAGAAGGTCTAACAGTTTTAAGAGCATCCATAAAATCGTTCTGTCTAACTATTAATTTTTCCAAAATCTCTGGAGGAATCTGCTCTTCCGCATCTAAGTTCATTTTGGGAAGAAATTTTCTCAAAACATTCATGGCAGCTTCCTTAGAAAGAGCTTCTAAATCTGCACCAACAAAACCATGAGTTACAGAAGCTATCTCTTCCAAGTTGACACTCTTAACTAAAGGCATTCCTCTTGTATGAATTTTTAATACAGACAGTCTTCCCTTTTTACTCGGAACATTAATTTCTATTTCTCTGTCAAACCTCCCTGGTCTTCTCAGAGCAGGATCAATAGCATTTACTCTGTTTGTAGCGCCAATTACTACTACCTTACCCCTTGATTTAAGACCATCCATCATAGTCAATATCTGGCTGACAACACGCCTCTCTACTTCCCCTGTTACTTCTTCTCTCTTAGGAGCTATGGCATCTAACTCATCAATAAAAACAATTGAAGGGGCTGTTTTTTCAGCTTCTTCGAAAATATCTCTTATTTTTTTCTCAGATTCTCCATAGAATTTTGACATTACCTCAGGACCGTTCAATAAGATAAAATTAGCTTCTGATTCATTCGCAACTGCTTTTGCGAGCAACGTCTTTCCCGTACCTGGTGGACCATGAAGTAAAACCCCTTTTGGTGGCTCTATTCCCAACTTTTGAAAAATCTCTGGATGTTTTAAGGGGATTTCTACCATCTCTCTTATTTTTTTAATCTCTTCAGAGAGTCCTCCTATGTCTTCATAGGTAATTTCAGGTATACTCTCTTCACTTATCTCAACTGCCTTAGGATTTAAAGAAACTTCTGTATTTTCTGTTATAATGATTGGCTGGTTTGGACTTGTATTAACTACTAAAAATCTAATTTGGGTAAAACTACCACCCAACTGCCCAAAGCCCATATTTCCAAGCATGTCACCCAACATGTCTCCAAACTCCCCGCCTAACTCGTCTGACAATAAATCCTTTCTTCTCTGAACTCCTCCAAGAACAACCAGATCACCCTTAACAACTGCCCTTCCTAACAAACCTCTTCTCAGACCCTCTGGATCTCCTTGAACCATTATTCCCTTTTGTGCAGGTGCTATGATTATTTTTTTAGCCTCTCTAACTTCTGATTTAAAAACATCCACAACCTCACCTATTCCTGTCTTCGCGTTTCTCCTTAATATACCATCAATCCTTATTATACCTTCTCCGACATCTGCAGGATAAGCCCTGTCTGCAATCGCAACTGTCTCCCTATTACCTTTAATTACTATAACATCTCCCCTCCTAATTCCAAGATCCCTCATTATCTCTGAGTCTATCCTAGCTATTCCCTTATACGCATCGTCTTGCTGCGCTTCCACAACCTTTAATTTAACTTCATTTTTAGTCATCTTCTTCTCCCGAGTTCATAAAAACTTAAGGACAACCTTCCTGCTTCTTCGAAACATAATCTAACCATATCATCCATTACCTTCTCTTGTTCCTTGATAAAAGATACTATCTCTTTAGGAATTGAAACAGTGTAACTATTCCCAACAAGTCTCATTTTTACTTTAAATTCTTTATTTTTTAGGTTAATAAACCTGTTGTATTCTTCTGCATCAACAGGGTGAACAGACCTTCCGTTACAATCCGGGCACACTACTGTCCTTAAAAAAAATCCATTTTTAACAATTTCTTTTTTCTGCATCTCAGTACTGCAATCTTTACAGAGAATGGTATTGTCAAACATATCTGTCATTTTATGTATACTTCTTGTGTATACTTAAAATATATACCATTTATAAAGATTTTGGTGGATCTTACTTTGTGTAAGATTTGTTAAGATATAAAAACTCTCTCCATAAGTCAGCAAAAAAAGCCCCAAATCCTTGTCTTCTAAGAATAGTAAATGGGCTCGGGTCAGATTCGAAAGCAAAAGGGGATTCTCTTGAACCATCAATAGGATATGTATCAAAAAAAGAGCTTTCTTGATCAGTTAGCGGAGCTCTATTAAACCAATCCTGACGATTCATTCGTCTCTCTCTGTCCAAGGTAGAACCTGTATAACAAGGAGGGCATTTGTCTCCTCCTTCATCCATATATCTTAGATAAGCACTCAAAACTATTCCATTAATTCCGGCTATTGCTATTTGTCTCCCACATGAGATGCAATCATAAGGCACCATTCCCCTTGGTGTCTCACGAGAGATCCCCGTGTTCTCTGGTTCTCCATCAGTTACCTTAATTAGACTTAAGGTCATATTCATGAAACCGTCTTTTTCTTTATAATGTTTTCTATTGCATAAATCTTTAAAAAATAGCTTTTTTAAGATAATCAATGGAACCAGAAGAAACTTACACTGCAGACTCGGGAAGAAGATATAAGATTATCAAAAAGATTACTCCAAAAGTTTTCACTACAATATCTCTAGACGAAGAAGATCAACCCACGAGGGTTCTTAAAAAATTCAGAAAGAAGAATAATGGGGAAGTCGAATTTGAAGAAGAAAGAAAAATATTGACTCAATTAAATCAAACTAACGGCGGAACAGGTTATCCAGGGGTTATAACCCTATATGACAGCGGTGAGAAAGATTTCTTTCTGATACTAGAATACAGTGGGGAGGAACATTAAGGAACATCATTGATGAAAGGGGTAGACTTGAGCTATCTAAGGGGGTTGCTGTAATAAAATCCATGTCAGAAACGTCGGCAGATATTTTTGAAATTTTTGAAGATGGGGGAATTGTCCACAGAGACGTCAAACCAGAAAACACACTTTTATCAAAAAGTGCTAGGAATTGTTTGAATAATGATCAACCAGAATCAGGAAAATGTTTAGAAGAGATTTCCAAAGAAGGTGCCATAAAATTCTGTGATTTTTCTCTTTCCTTAAGATACAATAAAGCCACAGGAGAATATGAATCAAAAGTCCATGATAGAACTAAAGCAGGATATTTTGTTGGATCGTTACAATATTGCGCACCCGAGATAATAGAAATGGTAAGAGGAGATGAAAGGTCTGATATATGGGCTTTGGGAGTTGTTGCCTATGAGTTGTTAGTTGAAGGGGGTGCATTTCCTGGTGTTAGATCACCAAAAGATATGTATGATGCCCTTATAACATTTGACTGTCCAAGAAAAATAGAAAGGAAGCTTCATGGATTTGAAGAAATTCTGTATGGTCTGTTACAGAGAAATCCTGATGACAGGCTAACGGCGAGACAAGTCCATGACGCCTCTTCTGATTTTGAAGAAAAATTAAAACAAGGTACAATAACAGAAGAGCCTGAGCAAGGAATACTAAATTTTGTAAGAAGGATGTTTGTTAGAAGCTAACAAAACATTTTAAAAAGCCAGAAGGTTAAGTTTCCTATGAATTTAAAGGGTGATTTTAAAAAACTTTGGAAGAAGTTCTGGTTTTTGCTATGGAAAGATGATAGCTGGAAAGGATGGATTTTCTCAATAATCTTCCTATTTGTTTTTATAAAATTCCTATTTTTCCCTGCTCTAAGTTTGGTAACAGGAACATCTCTGCCTTTAGCAATAGTAGAATCCTGTAGCATGTATCACAAGGGAAATCTTTTCTCTGATTTTGATGCCTGGTGGGAAGACCACGAGTCTAAGTATTCAGAATTCACGATAAATAAATTAGATTTTCAAGATTTTAAATTAAAAAATGGGTTCAATAAAGGAGATATCTTATTCATAATAAAAGCAGACCCAGAAAAGTTAAAAGTGGGGGATGTAATAATTTTTGAAGCGGGAACGGAGCACCCTGTGATTCATAGAATTGTTAAAATAAGCGAAACAGATGGCAGCAGAATTTTTTCCACTATGGGAGATAATGTGGGTAATGTCCAGAGCTTTGAAGAAGAAATAACCCAAGATCGGTTGATTGGAAAAGCTGTCATTAAGGCCGTCCCTTATATGGGTTGGATAAAACTAGCTCTTTACGAATGGAAAAAACCAGAATCAAAAAGAGGGTTATGCAACGAGAGATAGGAAAAGTTTTTAAAGAGCATTAGATAAAAACTAAGATGGAATTTTGTCCGCGGTGTGGTGCAGTTCTAATTCAAAAGAGAAAAAAAGACGGTTGTCCTAGATGTTCTTATTCTACAAAAGGCAAGATAAAAATAAAGACTTCTGAAAAAATGGATGAAAAAAAGAAAGTTGCTGTTATATCTGAAAAAGACACAGAGATCAATCCCATAATTGAACAAGAATGTAAGGACTGTGGGAACAAGAAGGCATATTTCTGGACCCTTCAAACTAGAGCAAGTGACGAAGCTGAAACAAAATTCTTCAAGTGCACAAAGTGTGAGCATACTTGGAGAGAGTATAGATAAAGTTTTAGAAATTATATTTACTAACCTTTAAATAATAAATACTTCTTAATTAGTTTATGAAGAAAAAGAAACCTGACCTGTGGTGGAGAATGAGGGGTTTAGGCGAAATGGAAACGCGTTTTGGAAAAAACAAACCTATTGAGAGATTCATCAAGAAAAGGTTGAAATCAAAAAAGGTTGTGCGTGTTCTTGAATTTGGTTTTGGCGAAGGAAGGTGTCTTCTGGATATAAGGACAATCTTCCCAGAAAAACAGGTTGAATTATACGGTATTAATGATAAAAAAGAAGGAAAAATACATAAGAGAAAAGATTTTGTAACTAATGCAAAAAAATTTGGATTAACTGTTCCCATAACAACTCTTCTTCCTAAACCATTTTTTTATGATGCGGGAAAAGGATTAAAATTTAAATCAAATTATTTCGATATAATAATTAGTCAGGTGGCTTTTCCTTATGTGGATGACAAAGCTAAACTTCTTGAAAATTTTTGGAGAGTACTTAAACCTGGAGGAAAGGCTTTTTTGCATATTGATTCTTATGAAGAATCTTTTCCTGATTTCCTTCAAATAAATAAAGAAACACCAAGATTTAATATTTATAATAACAAAAAATTGATAAAATTGGGTGTATACCTGAACAAGTTTAGAAAAAAAGGATTTGATGTTAAGCTTAAAAAAGAAAGAAAAGGAAAAATTGAATATAGGACTCTTATAATGAATAAGAATACGACAAAGCCCCTTAAATTTGGTCTTAAATATGATGATGATTCATCATTTGATCTTTATAGGTTTATTCACGAAAAAAAGGTGCGAAATGTTTGGTGGGGAATACGTAGCGTTTTTAAGACTAAATGATCAAGTGTTCAATTAATTTTAAGCATACTTAAAAGAATACTCAGCGTTAATATAGATAAAGTTTTTTAAAGTTCTTCTAAATTATTTAATCAGGCTCCGTAGCTCAGCTTGGTCAGAGCACCAGACTCTTAGCAGAACCGAGGTTCCGCACCTCCTATTAATTGAGAGATATCTGGGTGTCGAGGGTTCAAATCCCTCCGGGGCCATTGAACTGTTTCGTTCACAAAAGAGGGGAATACG
This sequence comes from Candidatus Woesearchaeota archaeon, assembly GCA_964385425.1. Lineage (GTDB taxonomy): Archaea > Nanobdellota > Nanobdellia > Pacearchaeales > GW2011-AR1 > ASMP01. The sequence goes on from CAYLOQ010000001.1 coordinate 141,313, forward strand.
ATTTGTGTCTTTCAGCGTAGGCACTTTGAGTGAGTTTGAGAGTTAATTTTATATAATCCATCATCATAATAGAAAATATGATTCAAATACTTCTCACAGCATTGATGTTGGTGTTCGCTCCAATCCCTTGGATTGTAACTACAATACACATACTCATAGAAAACAACAAGTGGCGCGCGAGTCGTGTAAAAATCCTTATGTGGATAGTCTCAATCGCAGTGTGGGCGATTCTCGCATTATGGCTTAAATCCAACTATCAAATTTTATTTGAACGACAATTTTCAACATCAATTTCGATATTCTTTGGAATTGCCCTCTTGCTTATCGCCGTTGTAATCGAAATAGCCACCACACAAGCTCTCGGTAGAAAGCGTATTCTTGGGAGCAGTGAATTTAAAAAAGCTCAAGACAAACTGATTACGACTGGAATTTACAAATATGCGCGCCATCCTAGATATGTTGAACACCCTTTGTGGTTTGTGGGATTGGGATTCATACTTGGATATACATCATTGCTTTGGTTTGCTCTTTACCTATTCCTTGCATTCGTAATAACAGCAAACTTCGAAGAACAAGAGTTGGTAAAACGTTATGGTAAGGAATATTTGAAATATAAAAAGAAAACGCCTGCTTTCTTCTTGAGATTTTAGCGTTTGTGATGGGCTTTTTGTGCAACTTTAGTTTTCTCATGCTTTATTTTCGAGAAATATTCTTTAGATTCCTCGCCAAATTCACCCGCTTCTCAAGAACTCGTGTGACTTTTATTCTCTTCCTTCCCTTACTGGTGGGATTTGTAATTGTGTCTCCTGGTTTTGCAGCAATAATTTTGTTGAGAAGCGATATAGGAATCTTATGCTCCTGTGAAATTCCGAGTTGTCTATGCAAAGTTCCTTTTTTCAGATGGATCTTCTGAATCCATTTAACCACCATGAAAAGCATAATAAACTAAATCTTATAAATTTTTTGGAAAACAAAAAGTATAAAAATATGTTTAATTTTTTATGTGAATGAAAGGAAAAAGGGGTTCAACCAGTGAATGGTTTTTAGTTTTTTTGATAGCTGTGGTGGTTGGAGGGCTAGTTCTATTTATTTCTTCAAATATTTTTTATAAAAAATCTGAAGTTTATACAAAAGAAGAGGTTAATAACTCGCTGGACAAGATATCTTGTGAATACTTACTTTTTGAAGATACCAGTTATTTCGGACAAACCCCAAGAGCCATATGTGAGAGCATGGGAAAAGAACCAGAATTATTATTTATAAGAGAAGTTGTTCATGTCCTCTCTTCAGAAGGTTTTAATACATATGATGATGAGAACTACCTTGTAGATAACACATTATTCGATGTACCTTTAGGACTAGCCGAAGATTTAGAGAGATCTTACGGAAACCCGAGCTTTGGGTATGGGGGTGATGTAAATAGAATATCAAAAGGACTACTTTGCTGCGGATAATTAATAAACACAGGAAAGAAGAAGTCATAAATTTTTCTGAATAATAAACGCCATACTAAGTATTAAGAAAACGTACATTCAGGGGCGGTAGGAGAATTATCTTATAAGTTTCTGGATATTCTCAATAGCGTCTGCAACTTCTCTTCCTTTCTTGGTCAGCCTTATAATTTTTATTCGCCCCTTTTTTTCAAAGCTAACCAATTTCAAAATTTCCAAAGTCTGCAGAATTTTCACTGCGTGGCTATAAGTACAATCTACTTCCTTAGCCAGTATACTACCATACCTCATCCTTGTGTTCTTCTTTAAGGAGACCAACATGAGTGCTGGCTTTCTCCTGAAAAAGATGTCAAAGTTATCTTTCATCTCGACATGTGTAGTTTAAAGTATATATCTGGATAGTGGCTTGCTTTTAAACCTTTCGCAAAACATATTTCACAATATTTATTAAGCAATATACCCAATAAAAACCATGAAAAAATCCAAAATAAAGATACTCGCAATAGGAGATATACACGGAGATACGAGGCTTGTTAAAAAACTGGCCAATAAAGCGAAAAGAGAACACGTGGATTTGGTGATCTTAGCAGGAGATATGACTTTTGCAGAACAATCCACAGATCAGCTCATAGGTCCTTTCATAAAAGAAGGGAAACAGGTTCTCTTAATACCTGGAAACCATGAATCTGTTGCAACAATAGATTTCTTGGCACAGATGTATCCTAACACTAAAAACATTCATGGATATGGATTCAAAAAAAATAATGTTGGGGTTTTTGGAGCAGGAACCGCAAATATGGGAATACACCAGATCGGAGATGAAAATATCTTTAAACTATTAAAAAGAGGGAACGAAGAAATAAAAGACGCAAGAAAAAAAGTAATGGTAACACACATACATCCAAGAGGGAGCAAGGCAGAAGTTTTTGGATTTCCGGGATCCAGAGCAGTGAGAAAAGCCATAGAAAAATTTCAACCAGATATATCGATAACTGCCCACATGCACGAGGCAGGTGGTCTGGAAGAAACCATTGGCTCCACAAGAGTGATCAATGTCAGCAAGAAAGCAAAGATTTTTGAGGTTTAACAAAAACCTATAAAAACTCTAATTCTTCCTCATAAGAATGCCAAGAAAACAGAAAAAAACAAAAGAAGAGAAAATTGCAGAGAATTTTTTTCCTGTTGATCCTGAAAATATTAAGAGGATAATTGAAAAAAAATATAAAAAATCAGACAGGAAAATTTTAGAAAAAGTAGAAAAAGTTTCAAAAAGAAGATACAGGAGGAAAGGGACTGTTAAAAAAACCATAAAGAAAGAATATAAAATTCCTAAAATAAAATTAAAAAAAGATGGATATGAACTAATAATAACAGAGAAGCCGCAGGCTGCCCAAAAAATTGCTTCTGCCTTAGGAAAATCTATAAAAAAAACCGATAAAAGTGTTCCTTATTATGAGGTTGACAGAAAAGGAGAAAAAATAGTTGTTGCCTGTACCGTCGGGCATCTTTTCACACTAAGCCAAAAAAAAGCGCGTTCAGAAGTCCCTGTATTTGATATTGCCTGGGTTCCAAATTCTTTCGTAAGAAAAACAGACTTTAGTAAAAAATATCATGATGTCCTTTCAAAACTTGCTAAAGGGGCAGGTTCCATTACAGTTGCAACAGACTACGATGTAGAGGGAGAAGTCATAGGGTTAAACATAGTCAGATTTATCGCTGGACAACCTGATGCAGCTAGAATGAAGTTTTCTACCTTAACAGAAAAAGAACTAAACAAAGCCTATGAAGACAAATCACAAAATATTGATTGGGGACAAGCAATTGCAGGAGAAACGAGGCATTATTTGGATTGGTTTTATGGAATAAATTTATCAAGAGCGCTAATGAATGCCATAAAAACAACAGGCAACTTTCGTATAATGTCTATAGGACGTGTTCAGGGTCCTTCCTTAAATCTCATTGTAAAAAAAGAAAAAGAAATTCAAGCATTCAAACCAAAACCTTATTGGCAGGTTTTTATATCCCTAGAAAATCCTGAGCTAGAATTAATACATAACAAAGATATTTTTGACAAAGAGCAACTGAAAGAATTTGAAAATTTAATCGGCAAGACAGGAAAGGCAGAAACCAAAAAAACACAGCAAAACCTTTCTCCGAATCCTCCTTTCAACCTTACAACATTACAAACAGAAGCATATAGGTTCTATGGAATAACTCCCTCGAGAACTCTTCAGATAGCACAATCCCTCTACCTCTCTGGATTGATTTCATATCCAAGAACCTCAAGCCAAAAACTTCCAATATCTATAAACTACGGAGAAATTTTAAAAAAACTCTGGAAGAAATACAAGGTAGAGACGCTGATTAAAAGAGAAAAACCTGTGGAAGGTCGTAAAAACGACCCTGCCCACCCCTCAATCTACCCCACAGGGGGCTTCGAATCAATAGGAAGTGCGGAACCCTTGGTTCTGCAAGGAGATGAGAAAAAAATTTATGATCTTATTGCCAGGCGTTTTCTCAGTCTTTTTTGTGAAGATGCTATAATTGATAATAAGATAGTAAAGGCAAAAGTTGATGGATTAACTTTCTCGGCTAAGGGTTCTAAAATAAGAAAAAAATCCTGGATTGATATTTACCCAACCAAGTTAAGAGAGAAGGACGTACCTGATGTAAACGGTGATTTTAGGATTGGTGATTCCAGAATAGAAGAAAAAGAAACCCAGCCTCCAAGACGTTTTTCTCCCGCATCAATTTTATCTGAACTTGAAAGAAGAAATCTCGGGACAAAGGCCACTCGTGCTTCCATTCTTGAAACACTTTACAGTAGGAATTATGTAAAAGACCAGAGTATCAAAGCAACCCCCCTTGGAATGTCCCTAATTAAAACACTGGAAAAACATTCTCCAATAATAATTGACGAAGCCCTAACAAGGGAATTTGAAAAAGACATGGAATCTATCCGACAGGCAAAAAGGAATTATCTAGAGAAGGAGGAAAAAACAATTGAAAAGGCCAAGGACACTTTAAGAAAAATCTCAACACAGTTCAATTCCAGGATTAATGAAATTGGAAAAGAACTTTTGGATGCCAATGTGAAGCTTAGGGAGCAGCAAAGAGAAGAGAATAAACTCAATCTGTGTCCTTTGTGTAAAAAAGGGCATCTTGGAATAATGTATTCAAAAAAAACTAGAAGATATTTTGTGGCGTGCAACAGTTTTCCTGCCTGCAAAAACACCTACTCCCTACCTCCAAACGGGCTGATAAAAAAGGCTGAAAAAGCCTGTGAGAAATGTGGCTTTCCAAAACTTATGAGAATTTCAAAGGGAAAGAGGCCATGGATATTTTGCTTCAATCCTTCGTGTATCGTGAATAAGGAGAGAATTGAGGCTTATAGGAAGAAAAAGGAAATGGAGAACAATAATAGTTAAAAAGTATTAAAATATGGTTTCTTTATGGGTTCACAAACTTTAGAAGAAAAAGCTGTTAAAGTTCGCATTGGAAAAGTCATGAAAGATATAGTTGAAGTTAAAGGTTCTGTAATATGGGTTGAAGGATTTAATGAACCCTTTGAAATAATGCTCAAGCCAGGAACTATGATAGTTGATGACCACCTCCCTCGTGTAACAGGATATCAAAAAAAATTACACATAGCCTTAGATTCTGAAACCTCAACATATGGAATAGGATTATTAAAATTTATGGGAACAAGTCCTGTAAGAAGAGGGGATAATATAACGGCTGGCCTTATATTAGGAGAAAATGTAGAGAAGTCTGGTGAAGGGGAAGCTCTTTATGTAAGTATGTGGGGAGATGATGAATTTCTTATAAGAAGAGATTATATGGATGGTTATGATCCCTTACATAATGAAGCTAAAAGATTAGGATTAACTTAAAACCACTTGCCCAAAGTCATCTGGGTTTTTAAAAACAACCAAAAAGTAATTAAATCAATATTTTCTTTAAAGAAAATGGAAAAACAAATTATAAATATAACTAAAGAAGAACTGGATGATTTCATGAGACAAATAGATGGGATAAAGTCCACAATAGAAATATTGCAAAATAGAGAATTAATGAGCCAAATTAAAGAAAGCGAAGAACTTGAAAGAAAGAGAATAAATCCTCTTAAAATTAATATTTAATAAATTTTGTGAGAACCAACTGCTTCCGCAATAATCAATTTTCTAAAATCATCAATTTTATAAACCATTCTCATATTTGAGCCAAGCCAGCATGCCCATTTTCCCGATAACCTCCCATGTAAAGGATGTGCACCACATTCTCTTCGTGGATTTTGTTTTAACCTATTAAGTCTCTCTTTAATCCCTGGTCTCAAGGCAATATAGTCTCCAAGTTTTTGCTTGATTTTTTGGTTGCGTGTTACTATTTCATACATAAATCATAGATGAATCACTTATTTTTAAATAATTCTTAAAACCACGTTCCCAAAGTAGTCTGGGTTTTTATTTGTTCAAGCAACTTGCTCTTTTTAAAAATTTTACTCGGATCGTATCCAAACTTTATCATTCCTATTTTTCTGGCACTTTCTGTGATTTCTTTCATATCATCAAATTCAAGTTTTTTATTGTTTAACGCTTTTCTATTCTAAGATAAAAATTTTAACTGATGGATAAATTAAGTTATAATAATCCTTGTTTTTTTAATCTGGATCTAATGGCATTTGGTTGTCGTTTTAAGATTTGGGCAATCTCATCAATAGAAGTATTTTCAGAATACAAATTTTTTAATTTATTATCCTCTTCTTCTTTCCAAGGTTCATAAGCATTTGGAAATTCTTCTTTAATTTGTTCCAACCTCTTATGGTAATTTGTTTTTATATAATTCTCAACAACATTCTTTTTAGACTTTATAATCACCCTTACTAACCTAATTTCTTCATAAGAATATTCTCCATTAAAATAATTATAAACTGGAGCAAGTCGTTCAATACCAAATTTTTCAAAGGCAGATTGTATACTCTTAAATTTTTCTCTCAATGGAAGTAAGTAATTAATATCCATTTTTTCTCCACCATCTATGATTTTTTCAATATGGGTAATTATAGTCCTTTCTTTTAACCCCTGTGTTTCTACGATTTTTTCTATTGAGATTTTTTCTGAAATCATCTCTTTTGTTTTTTGATAATTTTTTGATAAATATCTTACTCTCTTTTTATGATTACTCCCAAGAATTTTTTCAGGAACAATATTATTTTCTCTTACATAATCATTTATTACTTCTAAAAATGATTCTCCAAAATCATTTAATTTTTGCTGTCCAACTCCGTTAATTTTTAAAAACTCATTGTCACCTTTTGGAAAGTAGAAAGACATTTCTCTCAGAGAAACATCTCCAAATATAATAAAAGGAGGAAAATTTCTCTCATTAGCAATTTGTTTTCTTAGGGCTCGTAGTTTTTCAAATAAAATCCTGTCATAAGACATATCTTCTTTTACTTTTTCAAAGATTAAGCTTTTATCTGTAACAGCTCCTTTTATTTCAGAAAGATTTAAACAAATATCACATCCACCACAATTATTTTTCAAAAATGATTCCCCAAAATATCCAAGTATATCTTTCCTTCTGCAAGAGGTATTTTCGCAGTAGATCATCATTTTATTTAATTTATCTAAGGTAGTATTCCGAATAATTTCGTCTTGAATTTGATCAGTAAAAAATTCATGTTTTCTTTTATCCCCTTTTGAATAAAATAAAACGCAATCACTTGAAAGCCCGTCACGTCCTGCCCTTCCTATTTCTTGATAATATCCTTCAATTGATTTTGGGAATGTATGATGAATAATTAATCGTATGTCTGGTTTATCTATACCCATGCCAAAAGCAATTGTGGCCACCATGATGTTCACTTTATCTTTAATAAACAATTCCTGATTTTGTTTCCTTATTTTATTAGAAAGACCAGCATGATATGGGAGAGCTTCAAATCCATTTTCTTTTAACCGCTGAGCAATTTTTTCTGTATCTTTACGCGAAAAACAATAAATAATTATGGATTCATTTTTATGTTTTTTAATTAGACTTAAAATTTTATTAAAAGTATTCTTTTTTTGCATGACAATCAAATTAAGATTTTCTCTATTAAAACTTGAAATAAAAATTCGTGGATTTGTTAAAGATAATTGTTTTAAAATGTCATCTTTTACTTTTAATGTAGCTGTTGCAGTTAAAGCAATTATAGGAACATTGGGAAAAATAGTTTTTAAAAACTTTAAATTTCTATATTCTTGACGAAAATCATGCCCCCATTCAGAAATACAGTGAGCTTCATCTATAGCGATTAAACTTATTTGGATTGTTGTTAAAAATATTTTAAAATCATCCAATGCTAATCTTTCTGGAGCAACATAAAGAATTTTTACATCTTTTCTTTGGATTTTTTTCTTTACATTTTCAATCTCTTCAAATAAGAGAGAAGAATTAATGTATTCTGCATCAATTCCATTTGCCTTTAGATTATCGACCTGATCTTTCATTAAAGAGATAAGGGGAGAAATTACAATGGTAAGACCTTCAAATTTAAGAGCAGGAATTTGATAACAAAGGGATTTTCCTCCTCCGGTTGGCATAAGAACAAGTGAATCTCTTTTCTGAAGAACATTTTTAATAATATCTAGTTGCATTGGTCTAAATTCATCATAACCAAAATATTTTTTTAGTAATAATTCCATTTTTGCTAATTATTTTTTACGTGTTCGTTTTTAATATTTAATTATTTTATTCCCATTCACTATTATAAAGAAATGGGTAGTGGGGGATTATAAATATTTTTATTTCAAGAGTGTCCCTTCAACTAAATCTTCTCCATCTAAAAATTCCATTTTTTCTTAATTAATTTTCTAATACTTTCTCTAACGACCTAATACACAAACTATATAAAGATTAAAATCCTATTTTAAGTATGAAAAATTACAAGGAAATTCACATTTGGGAATTTAATCCAACACTGACTTTTATCGGTTTAAAAGAGGATTTCAGAAAAGTTCTTTTTAGCGAATTAAGAAACACCCATAATTCCGTAAAAGATTTGTTAAAAAACTTAAATAAATCAGCCAAAAAATATAAAATAAAAAGAAATTATAAAACAGGACATTTAAGTTCTTGGATAAAAAGTTATAAAAAAGACCGAGGTAAAATCAAAAATATAAACATTCCATTATGGCTACTAATAGAAATTTCAAAAATTCTTTCTGAAAGCAGGAAGAAGGATAATAAAATAATGAAAGAAATAGAGGAAAATATAGAATATTATACTGGCACAGGGAGATCTCATCCAATAAAAAATCCTAAACTACCGTTATATTTAACTCCTGAAATGGTTTCTGTAATATTTCATTTCGTGGGGGACGGACATATTGGAAGGAAAAAGGTTGTTTCATCATATAGGCAAATGAATAAAATAGGGCTAAATAATTTTCTTAAAAAACTAAAAAATATATTTGGGGATTTTAATTATCCCAAACAAGAATTCAATAATGGAAGATTAAATATCCCAAAGACAATAACTGAATTTTATTTGCATTATTTCAAATTACCAAGCACAAGAACATTTGATTCGTATATTCCTAATCATATAAAATCTTACAAAAAACAATTTCTCCTCTCAGGTTTAATTTCTTTTATAGTAGACGAAGGCCACGTGGGTGAAGTTATAACCATTTATAGTAAAAATAAAAGATTAATAAAAGATATAAGAGAAATTTCTATTAAATGCGGGTACTTGTCCCACCCTATAAGAGAAAAATATGCTTATGGAAAGTTTGATGTTTATAGATTCAGTATTTCATCAAAAAACTATAATCAATTCCATGATGATATAATAAAATTATCTTCTTTATTCCCTACATGCAACCTAGCCCAAAAACAAGAAAAATTAACTAAAAGAATTCATTGAGATGTTTCTGATTTAGTGAAGATATCAACCTACTCTTCTTCAGAATTTTTTCAGGATTGTAACCAAATTTAATCATGCTAACTTTTTTTATGCCTTCAATTAATTCCTCTCTACTTTGAAATGTAAGTGATTTTTTATTGATGGTCTTACGGCATGCTTCTCGACATACCCAAACTCCAAGAGCTGCCCAGTAAGTAGGAAGCTCAATTCTAATTGCCAAAACACTAGCCTGTCTTTTTATCTTTTCCAGATATTCTAATATGGGAAGCCGGGCAGCGTAGTAACCGCCAGCAGTATTTGAGGCATATGACTTTCTTCCAGAATAAGTTTCAGAATCTGTGGCTGCTTTTATCTCCTTCCCTGGATTCCAAGAACTTCCAGGCAAGTACAACTCGAAAAGCTCGTAAGAAAAAACGTTTGGAAAAAGCATTATAAGATAGCAATTCCCCATAAAATCTCCAAAAAATAATTCATAATCTTCAATCCATTTGTAATCCCTAACATTTTCCAGTAATCTCTTACCAAGCATATCATCTGTAGCAGTAATAGACCAACGAGTAGGAACCAGTCTTTTATCTTTTTTCAAGCCTAAAACACCAACGCTCAAAATCATACTTAAGGTATATTCATTAAAATTATTCTTGTATAGAATATCTATAGCTTGTACAGATTTGATCTCATCATTCATAACTCTGTCGAGCTTCTTATGAATTTTTACATTGCTCGTAATCCTCGCTTTTTTCAATGGAGCTCCCATACCTTGTGGCAAAACAACACGGTCTCTCTTAATCCCTAATCCAACTTTCTTTTTTAGTTCTATCTCTACATCTACTTGTTTAGAAGCTACTGCGAGTTCTTGAGCTACCTGGATAAATTTCCTATCCTGCTTTTCCTGTCTTGGTGCAGTAACTCTTGATTGAAATCTCGAATTTAGAAGGCTGTCTCTAAGATGAATAACATCCCTAATGCTAAAATCATGTTTTGCCCAAAAAATCGGAGAATCATAAATCCAGGCATTTTCATTTTTTTCCAAAGGGCTCAAAATTCCAACATTAACTAAAGGATATTTCAGTTTGCTTCCCACAAAAACACTTGGAGGGGAATTAGTATTCAGTTCCGAAACCCCATCAAGGTTCTTATATTTAAAATTGGTCTCTGCTATCTTCCTAATAACTTCAAACTTGATATCTTCTGCCATAAACTACAAAAGAACCAAAAGTTTATATTTCTTTAGAACTATTAAAAAGTTATTTCCCTTTTCTAGATCTCGATGTAGACTCTGGACCACACGTACCACAATTCCCGCATTTCCAAGCATGCAAGACGAGTAATGCTGCTGCAACAATCACAATCCATCTCGTAGCACTAGTCCCAAAAATACCAGGCCATATGCTAACAACAAGGATAACAACACCAAAAATTGTTTCTGCCCATTTACAATTGCAATTAAACATTTTTACCTCCTAAATAATATAGAAATTTGGTTTAATAAATCTAACTGTTCCAACATATTAATTCTTATAAAGTTGAAAGATTTAATCTATAAAATGGATTATGGAAAAGATTTTATAAGAAGGGGTTTAGAAGAACAAGCTATCAGAATAGATTTAGAAGATGGTTTTACATGGGATGGACAAATTATGCCAATCGACGTTAGAATGGGAAGCATCCTTTCATTCCCACAACAAAGAAAAGAAATTGCGAAGGGTCTGGGGAGATTAGCTAAAGGTATATGTAATGAATTCGTTGTAGGGGTTGGATACGGAATAACTGCTGCAAATGGCTTAGCAGATCTTCTGAATCTGAGGGTGCTAAGGATTGAGGGTGATCCTGGAGATCCAATAGATATAGAAAGAATCGATGGCCTTATACCTAGAGAAGAATTATCAGAGTCTAAGAATTATCCCTTGGTTGGAGGGGTTATCTCTGAAGGAAAAACTACTGAAGATGGGGTAAGAGTCATAAGAAAACTAGGGGGATCTTGCAAACATATCTTTACAATATTTGATTATGAATTTCTCGAAGTAAGAAAAAGATTCAGGGAGTTGGATTGTGAAATAAAATCTTTGGCAAATTATGGTGATCTAATGTCTGTATTAAGAGAAGATGCTTTCTTGACAGATTCCAAAATTGGAGAATTAAAAAAATGGTATGAAAATCGTTCTAATTGGTGGAAAGAAAAACAAATATTCCTGAGAACAAAGAGAGAACAAAAAAGACGCTTAGACTCTGAAGATGGATCTGGTTTCGCATCAACCATGCTCTAAATCCGTCTCCTCTTGAAAATCCCTTTACTTTGACTACGTTTAGGCGAAGTAATGAAATATTTCGCTATAACCATCCTCTGCGAAATATTCCTTTATTTTTAATCTCAAAATTAAGTTCCTTTATTGGAAGACTCCTGTGTTTTAACAAGATAGCTTTCTTTTTTCCATTATCGTTCTTTAATTCAATTATTGTCTTGCTCCAGTATTTGAAAAGATCCCCTCCGACAAGATTCACTCCCGGCTTTACTCCTTTTCTTCTCTTTTCTTCTGAAAGAAATTCTGTATAAACTTGATTTGTAATAATTATGGGAATTTTTTCCTTCCTAGAGATCTCTGCAAGAATCTTCATCTGCCATGCCAAATCCCTGTTCACTTTTTTTACCCCACCCCCACTTTTAGATTCTTTAGATTTTACAGCCCCGAGCTCTAAACGATAATGCATAGCCATACCGTCTATAATTATCAAAGATATGTGCTCTTTTTTTACCTTATTGGATAAGTTGATGAGTGATTTCCTTTGGTCTTCGAAATTCATCAATTCTAAAAGAAGTATATTTTTCAGTATTTCTTCATAGTCTCCCCCAACTATTTGTTTTACCCTCTCTATAGAAAAACCTCCTTCTGTATCAACAAAAATAATTTTGTTTCCCTTTCTTGCCTGACTACAGGCGGCTAGAATAACAAAATTTGTTTTTCCACTGGCAGGAGGACCTGCAATCATAGTTATGATCCCCTTCTCATAACCCCCATAGAGCCATTTATTCAAATCAAAACTTCCTGCCGATATTTTATCAGTTTCCATTTTACCTAAAAGAAAGATATCTTAATAAGGATTATTGTAATCACTTCATCTTTTTGAATTCGCTATAAAGCTTATCAAGATTTTTTGTGGCTAGGGCAACGGCATCGTTTAACGCCTTTTTCGCTGTTTTTCCTTTTGTATTCACCGCAAGAACTGGCTTTTCAGAAGGGTGCTCTCTCTTCCATGCAGCAAAAGAAACAGCAGAATCTTTATTCAAATAAACCCTGAGAAGTTCTGCTATTGTCGTATTTTCAACTTCAAGTTCAATTTCATCTTTTGAACTTTTAAGAATATTAACTTCCATAATAAGAATTCATCAGTTTGATTTATAAAAGTTGTCATTCCATTGTATTGTTAACTTAATTGTCTTATTTTGTAAAAAAGAAGGTTTTAAAAAGAGTTTTCGTGCTAAAACTATATGGATAACGAAGAATTTATGGGGGAGCTTGGGTTTGACCCAACACGAACAAGCCCTGTCATAGCTGAAGGTTTTTTCGGAAACACCCTATATAAAAACACTAGTAATTTTTTAAAAGCACTCGGATTAAGGATAGTCATAAGCGGACTTGTGGGATTACTGGGTGCTGCAGCAATAAATAACCATCAGGAGGTCAAAAAACTAGACAGGCAACCTGTAGCTGATTATATAGATACGGATGCTCTCTCAGACTTAGTTATTGGGGATAGAATATTTCTAGCAGATGTAACAGAAGATGGAATTTCTTATAGGAGATTGACAAGTTCTGATAGATATAGGGTAAGATAATTAATAACTTAATAGAGAATCATTCCTTTTCTTCCCTAATTCCAGAATCCCCAAGAATCTTTGCTTCTCTCTCTTCCTTCATTTTTTTCAAATCATCTATTGTTAGGCTCTTTACAGCCGTAGTATCAAAAGATACCCTCCCGCTAGCTTCAAACTTAGATTCCTCCCTGTTTTCCCAGCCCCCTCTATAAACCCTTGCTTCCTTTAAGATTCTTATTCCAAGAAAATTTTCTAATTTAATTATCAAAGAATCTCCTTCTGGAACAATTCCTTTTTCTGCCATTGCTATGGCAGGTTCAGGTTCAGATATTCTTTTTGAGAGTTGTTCCTGAGTCAATTTTTTTAGTCTCCTGGCCCTCATGATAATCCAATGAAAATTATTCACTAAATCTGTTCTCGATTTTAGTTTTGATTGAATTTTTTGTTCATAATTTTTATCTGCTACCTCTTTAAGGGTCGCTTCTGTCTTCTCTAGTTCTCTTTTCCCTGGAATTTCTTCCATCTGCTCTATCCCTGCACTACGAGAAAGCCTTTCATAAACAGTCTGTTTTCTTTCAGATTCATTGAGTTGGAAAATGGTTGGCTTTCTAACAACCGGCAATCGTTCTTCTGAAGAACATTTTTCACAAACCTTAACAACTCCTTTTCCAGAAATTGCATCAAATAGCCTTTCCCTGTTCCCTAAAACTCCACAATTAAAACACTCCATGAGATTATAAAAATCGTGTATTTTTTAAGATTTATGTGATAGATAAGTGTTTTTCTATATCAAGAATGTTTTGTGGATTTTCAACCAGAACTTCTCCATTAACTATTAAGGTTGGGGACCCTTCGATATCATACTTTTCCTTAAGCTTCTCTATTAGATCGCTGTCTAAATCTATATCAAAAGAATAAATTATCAAACCCCTATTTCTACTATGAACAACATCAAGTAACCTTCCTGCATCTTCACTAATTTCAAGATTTGGGTTGCTGTTGGAATAAAAGAACAAAATAGTTTGGACGTTTCCATTACATCTCTCATTTAAAAGATTAATAAACTCGAAATGCTCTAATTCTATTAAAGTGTAAAATTTCTTTCTAAATAAAACATCTTCATTATCTTTTCCCAGTTTCTTCTCTAGATCATCAATAATCCTTCCCTGAAATCCAAGATCTCTTGAGATTTTATCAAAAGATTCATCAATACAGATTTTTTCATCAAAAAAAGAATAATCTAATTTATTCTTGAAAATATCATACGTAAGGCCCTCCTGAAGACTTGAGATTCTCCTAAATTCAAAATAAGAAATAGAGTAAGTAAGGGCGAAAACTAATATAAAAATAGCTGTTCCTATTAAAAAAGATATAATATATCTCCTCCCGCTCTGAAATTCTCTGTTAGCCATTCTCAAGAAATTAATTCAAAACTTATATAGGTTTCTACTACCTCCACCTTATCTGTCTAGAGGATAAGACATAAAATAAAGATACTATCCACCAAAAGCCAAAGAGAACAGCAAAAAACAGGAAAAAGAATAATAAATTAACAAGTACTCCTGATAATCTGCCAATTTTTCTTGAAGCATAATATATATAGAATCCTAATATAAATATAAAGAGTAATATAAATATCACAACAGGTTTTGTAAAAAATAAAAATAAAAATCTCTCGATAACATAGGAATTAAAATCAAGCGCATTTACAAAATCAAAATTAATACTTTGTAAAAATAACAAGTTATCCCTAACACTAAAAATAGTTTTTAAGAACAAATAGGCTGTCACAAAAACAGCAAAGAAGATACTAATAATTGCTGTTGGAATAACAAAGGCTCCGAGGTCACCATACCTTAAACTAATTATCTTTCTATAATTCCAAAGATTTTTTGTTAACCCAAAATACCACCTTCTCCTTTGGATAGTTAATGCTTTAAATGTTCTTGGAGCAGTTGTGTATGCCGGAGCCTCTGGACAGTTTTCAGTATGATAGCCATGATACTGAATTCTTAAGGCCATTTCTAAATCTTCAGTAATGTTCCCTTCATCATAGCCCCCATATTTATCAAAAAAAGATTTTCTATATGCAGAGAATGCCCCTGGAGAAACATAAATCGCCCTTAGAGAAGCGAAAGCTTTTCTCAAAAAAAGACCCATGACATATTCTATATATTGTATCCTCTGCAAAATATTTTTTGGTTTGTTTATAACCATCGCAGGGTTAACAGACATGACTTCCTTATCTTTAAAAAATCTGACCATCTTCTTCATACTCTGAGGATCAACAGTTGTATCAGCATCCATGGTAAAGATTATTTTTCCTTTTGCTTTCTTTATTCCAAGATTAAGGGCAGTTCCTTTTCCACCATTTTCTTTATGAAAAATGCTCACTTTTTCGCTCTTGAATTTCCTAGCAATTTTTAAGGTGTTGTCCTTACTCCCATCATCAACAACAATTACCTCAAAAAAAGGGTAGTCTGATTTGGATATCGATTTTATGGTTTTAGCTATAGATTTTTCTTCGTTATATGCAGGAATAATAACCGAAACCAATGGAAGTTCGTCATCTGTATATAAAAGTCTCTTCTTTTTTTTGTATGCTAAAAAACTAAGAATATAAAACGTTGTTGAAACTAGTCCCACATAAATTGAAAGATAAATGACGATAGTTATAAATTCCACCATTTTATTCTTCTCCTGTTTTCTTGGATAATTCAGAAATATTAAAATAATCGTAAAATTCATCTCTCAAACCGAGCTCATACGTATGCCCTGTTCTTTTCTTTTTTATCAGCCCTAAATCAGAAAACTTTTTTATATGGTCATAAGCCTTGTTTCCCCTAATCTTAATTAACACTGATTGTTTTATTGGCTGTTTGAAGGCAATTATTGCCAAGGTTTCCTGTTCTGCCTTTGAAAACTCAGAGCTTCCTGTGGCTAGCCTGTTTATTATACTTGAAAACCCCTGTCTCACATCCATTTTCCAGGCTCCACTTTTCTCAATGATCTCCATTGCAGAGCCGGTTTCATCATATTTTTCTTTCAGCTTTCCTAGTAAATCTCTGATTATAATGGGATTTAAATCAGAAAGAGAGATCAGTTCTCCCATATTTAAAAAACGGCCAGAAACAAAAAGAACAGCTTCCAGGACTTTTATGTCTTCTTTTTGTTTTGCTTCATCTATCTCTTCAATTGTTTCGCTAGTAATGTCCATGAAAAAGGGAATGGAGTCTGATTTAAAAATTCTCTTAAATCCTAAATCTTAAGATAGAACCAATTCCCCCCAAATTATAAAACTGCTCTCCTTCAGGGGTATCTGTTGAAATAATTTTGACTTTTGATCCTATATTCTGAGCCATCTTAGTAAGTTCTTTTATCAGATTCTTATCTAATTTACTTGACAAGAAAAGAATTTCAACAGCGCCTAATTTTAAAGCTTCTCTATTCTTTTCCCCACCCAATGGTGTTATATCAGGTTTCTTCCCCAAGCTCTCGAATAATTTTTCCACATCTCTTTTCTCTTGTATTCTTTCCTGATCCTCTAAAATATCCTTTGACTTTTCAACAAGTTCTTTTAATCCAGATTCAGACGCATCCCCAATATCTATCTTCCCCATAACCTTTTCTCTCAATTGGGTTTGGAGGTATTCTCCATCGATAAACTCGTCCTTCGTAGGTATGGGTCCTCCGACAATTATTCCCTTAAGTTTCGGCATATCGAAAAATATTTTTTTCATTTCTGCTGCAATTCTTTTATAAAAATCCCTCGTCAAACCCTCTGTAATTCTGTGGAAACGCTGGCTGGAATTATGGACAAGGTTCCAATTAGCGAAGAAATTTTTCGACTCTGTTTCAATATCTATCATCCCTAATTTTTTATTAATCTCTTCAATCTTAATAACATCCCTCTCAAATATCTCGTTCTCATCATTAGTATTAACTAAATAATCTCCTTTACTCAAATCTTTAGCTGATACTTCGACAACCTTCCCATTTTCTTTTTTAAAAAAAGTGTGGTCATCCGATGCAACAATATCCCAAGGCAACTCTCTAACTCTAATCTCAAGATATTTTTCTTTAGATACTTTCCATTTATTTTTTACTTTAGTGAAAATAATTTTGTTGTTAGATAAATTCAACGCTTTTATTTCGTCGCCTTTTCTAATATCTCCAATTTTTTTGGTTTCTTTCCTTAACATTATCAAAGTGTCCGGACTCAAACACTGTCCCCCGGCACGAACCTTGCTAGGGACTCCAGAAGTCATCTTTTGCATGACTTCTATCCTCTTCCCCTCCAACAACCCAATAGTTGCCTCTTTCCTATCCATGACCAGCAATCCGAAGACTTCAGACACCTCCAACATCTCTTTAAAAGGTTCTAGGACAAATTCCTTATCACACCGATATAATCTACTTTTCAGAGGGGTATAAGGTTCAATATCCCATAATTTCAGATCCTGTTGCCCTTCAGCTCTAGAAACATTTCCAGAAAACAAGGCAAGTCCGTTCTTAGGGGTCTTCTTCAATGTCTTTAGGTGTCTTATTATCTTCTCTAGTGCTTCAATCACATTTTTTCTTGTTGCTGTTGATTTAATATTTTTTGCAGTTGATTTTTCTGCTTCCAGCTGCCTCTGGACAGAGTTAATGTCATATCCCTCTGGAACATAAACCGTTATTAATTCTGTATGCCTTCCCCTGATAGATTCAAGAGTCTCTAAAAGTTCTTCAAGTTCTTCTCTTGTTACTTCTGTCATTTTTTACTTTCTATAAATTCGACTTTGAATTTACCTGTTTTAATTTCTTTAATATTTGTAACGTTTTTTAAATCTTGCACCATCCCAGCAAATCTCTCTGGAGGGATTTTTCTAAAATATTTCCCTAAATAATAGTTTTTTTCTAGAATCAAGATTATCTCAGAATTCATTGATTTCTTAGCTTTTGATTTTTCTTTTCTGATTTTAGAGATAACCCCTAAAAACAAAGGCCAAACATGTGAAACAAGTTTACTATCATAAAACTCTTCTGGCCAATCTGAAAGATGAATACTTTTATCTTTTTCAAACTTCCTAAAATATCTTTGATAAAGTTCTTCAGTAATAAAAGGCATTATCGGAGCAATTAATTTTAAAATAGTAAGAAGTGAATGATATAAAGTATATTGCGCAGATAATTTTTCTTCACCTTTCCCCTGATAAATTCTCCCCTTAGTAATCTCAAGATAATTATCTGCGAAATCTCTCCAGAAAAATTGCTCAACTAACATTTTTGCCTTAGAATATTCATAGTTTAAAAAAAACTTAGTTATCTTATTTATTGTTAAGTTCAGTTCTTTCAAAAATATTTTATCTGTTTCGATAAATTCTTTCGGTTTCTTCGGCTTGGTTTTTCCAAGATTCATAAAAACAAATCTCGATGCATTGAAAAGTTTCGTGACGAATTTTTTTCCAGTAATCAAATCTTTTTCCCGATAGTCCAAATCTTCCCCAAGCTTTGTACCTGCTGCCCAGAATCTCAGAGAGTCAGAACCATATTTTTCCATCACATCTTGTGGTCTGATAACGTTTCCCTTGCTTTTAGACATTTTTTCTCCCTTAAGTCTAGCAAAACCGGAAACCACAATATTTTCCCAAGGGATTTTATTCTCGTGATAATGCGATTTAACAACAGTGTAAAAAGCCCAGGTTCTTATTATATCATGGGCCTGTGGTCTAAGAGAATAAGGAATTTTAATTTTATTGTTGACTAGGGAGGATGCTATTTGGGGGGTTAAAGAAGCAGTTGCCCAGGTATCTAAAACTTTTGTTTCTGGCTCTGCTTTCTCTTTACACTTAGGACATTTCTTCTCCAATTCTGAAGGATCTAAGGGTATCTCTTTTTCATTAGCTATGATTACCTCACCACATTTTTTACAATGCCATATTGGGATGGGAACGCCAAAATGCCTATCTCTAGAAATAGTCCAATCCCACTGCAACCCATTAACCCAGTTATCATATCTTTTATGCATAAACTTTGGATGCCATTCAACTTTATTTCCTCTTTCGATTAATTTCTTCTTTATATTTAAAATTTTAATAAACCACTGCTCTGTTGGGATAAACTCTATTTCTGTTCCACATTTATCATGAACATTAACAATATGAGAAATCTTTTTTTTATCTAAAATCAGTCCTGCTCCTTCCAAATCCTCCAATATTTTTTTTCTAGATTCTTTAATTTTCATTCCAGCATATTCTTTAATTTTCAAAGTTCCATCTTTGTTAAAAATTATTTTAGGATTTAAATTATGTCTTAATACTGCTTCAACATCATACTTATCTCCATAAGAACAAACCATCATAACTCCTGTTCCCTTTTCCAATTCAGCAGATTTATCTCCAATAATTGGGACTTCATAACCGAACAGGGGAATTTTAGCTTTTTTTCCTATTAGATCCTTGTATCTTGTGTCCTTAGGATTAACAAAAACAGCAACACATGCGGGAATTAATTCAGGACGTGTCGTTGCAATTGGTATAACCTTATTTCCTGTTAAAAACTTGATTGTAGAAAACGAAGTTTGAAGTTCCTTGTCCTCTAATTCTGCCTGTGCAATTGCTGTCTGACATTCTGGACACCATATTGTTGGAAAATCTTTTTGGTATATTCTTCCAGATTTAAATAAATCTATAAAAGATTTCTGAGAAATTTTCTGGGAATTTTTATCGATAGTTGAATAAAAAACATCATAATCACAAGAAATTCCTAAGTCTTTCCAGTCTTGAATAAAGGCAGGGGTTATTTTCTTTAGAGTCTTCAAACAAAGTTCTATGAACTTCGCACGGGGCATCTCTTTACTTTTAACCTTGTTCAATTTTTCAACGAGTCTTTCGGTTGGGAGACCATTATCATCTGTTCCAAAAGGGTAAAATAGGTTCCCATCAAACATCCTCCTAAATCTCGCTATGAAATCTTGTTGAGAATAAGAAAAAGCATGACCGATGTGCATATCCCCCGAAACAGTGGGCGGCGGTGTGTCAATACTATAGACTTTTCCCTTTTTCTTACTATCAAACTTATAAATTTTTTCTTTTTCCCAGAACCTTCTCCACTTATCTTCTACCTCTTTGGCATTATAATGTTTCATAAAAATCATAAATAAGACATGTTTTTAAAATTGTTCTTTCAATCCACAATATTTTTATACCCACATCCCCATAAAAAAATATGGCAGATAATAAAATACAATTGCCCGGTGGATTCGGCGGGTTAATGAGATTCGAGGAAGAGTATTCCAGTAAGATTAATTTAAAACCAACACACGTAATCGCATTTGTAATTCTAATAATAGCTTTTAGGGTTTTCTTAGGGGTGTTCTTTTAAGATGTTTAATATAAACCCAAAAAAAATGCAGAGTGTCATGAAACAGATGGGAATGTCGCAAGAGGAAATCTCTGCTTCTCGTGTAATAATTGAAAAACCAGACGATACAAAAATAGTTATTGAAAATCCTTCTGTATCTCGAATTGTAATGCAAGGGCAAGAAAGTTTCCAGATTTCAGGAGAAGTAAAGGAAGACTCCGAAGAAGTGGGAATTTCTGAAGAAGATATTAAAACAGTTATGGAAAAAACAGGCTCCAGTGAAGAACAGGCAAAAAAAGTTCTTGAAAGTACGGACGGGGATTTGGCAGAGGCCATTTTAAAGCTTAGTGAATAAAACCCATATCTTACCACCAACAATTATATTAATTCTATAGCCTTGTAAGAAATATGGAAAAGTTCCTTGAAAACATTGAGGAAGCTGAAAAGATCATAAAGACAGCTGACCATATGGTTTATGTTACTTTCCCACTAATAAAAGATAAAAGACTCTTATTAAAAATCCTCCAAGAGATAAAAATAGCAGTTACCCGCAGTATTAATTCCATATTACAATACGAATATCTTTACAAAAGAATAACTTTGTATAAAAGTTCTAAAGCAAACTTCAAAATTTTCGTAGAGAAATGTGCTTCGAGGTATAAAATAGATCAAAAGGAAATAAAACTTATTTTAGAACTTTTTGATTTGGCAGAAAAACATAAAGAGAGTCCTTTCGAATTTGTAAAAGAAGGGAAGGTTGTGATTCTTTCAGAAAATTTAAAACCTGAAATTCTAACTGTTGAGAAAACGAAAGAATTTTTAATTCTTGCAAAAAATATTTTAAAGAAAACCAAAGAAAATTTTAAGGAGAATTTCTAAGAAAAGTATAAAAAGCCCATAATCCTAATAAGGTATACTTCTAGTAGAAGAAATTATATATGGAAGAGATAATTCAGGAAAAAATAAGTGCTGATCACCTACTATATGTTAGTCTCAAGTATACAAAAACTTGTGATGTAATAATAAATCTTCTTTTGAGATGGGAAAAAATGATTGAGACCAGCATTAACGAGATCCTAAAACATGCAAAGAAAAAGAAGAAAATCTCCTTAGTCTCCTCGAATCCTATAGGAAAAATGGAACAAGTAAGAAAGTTATTCAAAAAAGACAAAAATTTCTTAGAAGTCATTGTTATGTATGAAATGTTCAGGAAAATAAATGAATTAAGGTATGAAAGGATTGGAGAATTTAGAAAAAATGTTACCTTAAAAGTATTTTATAAAGGGGGAGAAATAAATATAAATCTTGAACAGTTAAAAAATTACGCCGAAAAGTTGGAAAAGTTTATAAGTACTACAAAACAATTTCTTCTATCGTAAGAGAAGATTAAAACTTCTTAAAATAAAATTTGGATAAAATGAAAAAAGTCATTGTTATCACATCTGGGAAAGGGGGTGTAGGGAAAACCACAACAGCCATAAATCTGGCTTCAGCCATGAATAATTTTGGAGAAGATGTTCTGGTAATCGACGGGAATTTGTCTACTCCTAATGTGGGTATCCATTTAAATTCTCCAGAAGTCCCGATAAACCTGAACCACGTACTAAAAGGAGAGGCAGATGTATTTGAAGCCGTTTACAGACATGAATCTGGAATAAAAATAATTCCTTCGTCCTTATCTGTCAAGGAATTAAAAAAAACAAGGCCTGAAAAAATGAAAAAATTCAAGAAAGATTTTAAAAAAATGGCAAATTATATTATCGTTGACAGTTCTGCGGGGTTGGGCAATGAAACAACTTCTGCTATGGAGTTAGCTGACGAATTAATCATAGTGACAAATCCTGAAATGCCTGCGCTCACAGATGCCTTGAAAACCATAAAGCTAGCAGAAGAACTTGGAAAATTGGTCTTAGGTGTTATTGTGACAAGAGTTAAAAAAAATGATTTTGAAATGCAGCCGGAAATAGTCAAAGAAATGTTAGAAATCCCGATCCTTGGTATGGTCCCTGAAGATATAGCTGTTCAGAAATCAATAAGCCAAAAAGATGCAGTAGTTCATGTATATCCAAAAAGCAATGCAGCAAGGGCGTACAAAGAGATAGCTGCAAAAATGCTTAACGTAAAATATGACTCCAAAAAAGATCGTGAAAAAATGATTATAAGGATTCTACAAAAACTTGGTTTGAAAAAGTAAGTCAATTTCATTCACTTATTATTGCCTCACTAACGTTCGTAATTTTTTAAGTTATTAATGTAAATTCTTATTTATTAAAAGTCAAAAGTTGGGGGGTTGGTGGCGGATAGATTTAAAAACAATTTTAAACAAATCCAAACATGGAGAATATAAAATTTTCTGGCTGGCAAAAACTTGATTTAAGAACGGGAAAAATTCTTTCTGTAGAAAACGTTGAAGGGGCTGACAAGCTTTACAAAATTCTTGTGGATCTTGGAAAAGAAGAAGGCAAAAGAACTCTAGCAGCAGGACTAAAGCCATACTACAAAAAAGAAGAGCTTATAGGAAAAAGCTGCATTGTCTTCACAAACCTTGAGCCAAAAACTCTAAGAGGAATCGAAAGTCAAGGGATGATTCTAGCTGCAGTCAGCGACCATGAAAATGGCTCAGAAAGCAAGGTAAGACTTTTACAGCCAGATGAAGATATAGAATTGGGAAGTAGAGTTAGATAAGACCTGAATTAATTTGAGAATTTAATAAATTTTACAATTCGTTCTAAATTTTAGCCAGGTAATTAATTTATCCTTTTCAGAATATTTTTTCAGATAACAGAAAAGTTTATAAATAATACGTATTTAATACGTATATGAAAAATGTGAAATTTATACACAAAGTTTCGAGAGGAAGTAAGTTTAACCAGATTTATATTCCATATAAGAACGGAAAGGAATTTGAACCGGGAGACCTGGTTGAAATAAGGTTATTAAAAAAGAATGTTAAAGTTTATTATTCCAAAAATTTGGCAAAGCTAACAGGGTTCAAAGAAAAATTAATAGAAGACATTTTTAACTTTTTAATGAAGTATAAAGAAATAAAACAAATTTTTATATTTGGCTCCTTTTTGACAAAGAAAATCGATTACAAAGACATAGATATTTTAATTTTAACCTCAGGAAAAAAGGGTTTTGATAAAATAGTTTATGATGATTTAATAAATACGTTTAATCTGAAGTTTCACCTTATTTCTTTTAACGAACAAAGGTTGAAAGAACTCTTGAAAATGTGTCCTTTAACAAAAAGCATGTTTTACTATTATGTTTCAAATAAAGAATTCAAAATTCCAAAAGAAACAAAGATTAATGAGGGACATATTAGGTTTCTGTTAATGATGCCTGAAGATTTATTGGAAGTTAATTTGGATTATGGGATTGAATATTATGGTGCATTAAGGAAACTTTATGTCATAGAAAATTTCTTAATTGGAAAAGAAATCCCCCCTGATAAGATTGATGTCCAACTTAAAAATTTTATTGGTAAAAGAAAATTAGATTTATTAAAAAGAAATGATATTTTGGAGGAGGGTATTTTAAAAGAAGTGAAAAATATAATTAGAAATAAACTTGAAAAGATATACAGGAGGATGAATTATGGGAAAAAGAGGTGATATTAATGAATTAGTAACCCTGCTCTCACTCGCTTTAACTCATAGAATAGGAGGCTTTGTTAATCCTGATGATATTTATAGTGAGAAATACCTGAAAGAATCAGATGCGTTTTTAAAAAAAGCTACAAAAATCTCTTTAAGGCAAAATTGGAGTAAATATGACAAAGCAAAAATCAGAGAGTTTTTAAAAAAGAAATTAAGGGAGGGATTGGAAAGAAGAGATTTTTTAGAAGATAAAAAATTTAAAATAATGGATAAAGAAATAAACAATATTCTCAGGTTACTGGACTTGGATTAAAATTTTATTTTTTCCACAACCAGATGATGAAATCGAAACAGGAAGGGGAGTTAGTTAGGTAATTCTAAAAAGAAACATAGTAGTTCACTCTGGACCACCACTTTGTGTTGTTGCTGAAACGGTACTGGAAAGCCCAGAACAACCAACCCCATTACAAGCCCTAATTCTATATGTATATCTGGTGCCGGGATCTAAACCCGCATTCACATAAATTATAACATTAGCACCTAAGGTAGCTATACGAGTTCTCAAAGAACCCTCCGGTGCCATCCAAACCTCATACGAATCTTCATTAGAGTTATCATTCCAAGTAACCAGTATAGATTGCGATGAAAGAGCGGATGCTGATACCCCTGAAGGAGTTGAAGGGGCGTTTGATGACTCTATAACCAATTCGCCAGTAATACGAACTACATCTGCAACGATGGTTAATCTACCATCTGCATCATTAATAATCCTAACATTATAATCAGTCAGTAGGGAACCACCATAATGAAAATCAATAAAAGGTGTTCCGGGGCTACGAGGATTAACAACACCATTTGGTGCCCCAAGCTCAATAGTTCCCCCATGGCCTGTATTTAATTGGCTTTGAGGACTTGGTCCCCAAGTCAATCCACTAGGAAAACTACTTCCCCCACCACTAGGCCAGGATCCTCTACAATCAGCGCCAACACAAACCTGAGAACATGTTCCAGAAACATCACATCGTGTATCATCGTCTCCATCTGACAAACCAGAAGGCACGTCTCCCAGCTCACTCCAGGTATGTCCTGGATTAGGAGCCACAGCATACACTCCAACAGCCAACGCAAATATACCGATGATTAATGCAAAAGTATAGAGCCATCGATTAGTAAAATTTATATGAATGCTCACCATCTTTATTATCAATTAATAGGATTCTCTATTTAAATATATTCTGGTTATTTCTTCTCGAATAATATCTCGGATTTCTTTATTCTCTTAACCACGATTGGTTTCTTGATATTTTCAAATTTTATCTCAAAACCAAGATTTTTAGCGATTTTCTCACTTGTCTCTGGAATAAATGGCCAGAGTAAAATTGCAATAGCTTTTATGCTATCAAGAAGTTCATAAAGAATTTTCTTATCTTTGGTCTCCCATGGTTTTCTGCTTTGAACATATTCGTTACAGATATCAATAAAAGCAAATATCTCATTTAATGCCTTATCAAATTCATATTTTTCAAGATGTGTTTCTATTTTTTTCAGATTGAGTTTTTTCAGTAATTGGTTTTCTGTTTTTTCTATCCCAATCTTTTCCGCCAGTCCTGTAACCCTACTAACGAGATTTCCAAGCTTATTGGCAAGCTCGTTGTTGTATCTAGCTATTAACACTTTTTCAGAAAAATCTCCATCTTCTCCGAAAACAAAGTTTCTGCATATGAAATATCTTATACCATCGGTTCCATACTTCTTATATAAATAACTTGGAGAAATAACATTTCCTAAACTTTTACTTATTTTCTGACCATTTACTGTTAAAAATCCGTGAACGATTATTTCTTTTGGAAGGGGTAATCCAGCACTTAATAACATTCCAGGCCAAATCCCTGCATGGAATCTCAACATATCCTTACCAACAACATGTATATCAGCCGGCCAATATTTTTTATATTTCTTATCTGGAAATCCGATCCCAGTCAAATAGTTACTCAATGCATCCGGCCATACGTACATTGTTTGATTTTCGTCTCCTGGAACCGGAATACCCCAAGGAAGACGATTCTTATCACGAGAAAAACTTACATCTGTCAAACCATCTTTAATCAAACTTAAAAAATCATTTTTCCATGTTGTTGGGGTAATCTTTAATTTGTCTTCCCTTATTAGCTTCTTAATTTTATTAGAATATCTAGATAATTTAAAAAAATAATTCTCCTCAGAGATTTTTTCAATTTTTAAATTTTGGTGATTAGGACATTTTTCATCAACTAATTCTTTTTTGGTTATGAATCTCTCACAACCAGAACAATAATAACCAGCATATTTTTTCTTATAGATATCACCTTTCTCCGACAAAGATTTCCAAATATTAATAACACCCGGCCAATGAATTTTTTTATCTGTTGTTCTTATGAAATAATTGTTGGATAGATTTAATATTTTTTTTAATTCTCTAAATTTCTCCGAATTTTCATCAACGAATCTCTTTGTGGAAACCCCTTCTTTTTTTGCTGTTTGATAATTCTTAACCCCATGCTCATCCGTCCCTGTCAAGAAAAAAACATCTTTTCCTCTTAAGGAATTCCATCTAGCTAAAACGTCTGCTTGCACGATCTCCAATGCAAATCCAATATGTGGAGGGGCATTTGCATATGGTATTGTTGTTGTTACATAAAATTTCTTTGCCATAATTTTTCAAGAAGAAATATCTATAAAAAGTTAACCCATCCAACCCATTCTCCTGAGATAAGGAAATAAAAATTCCTGGCTTCTATCAATGAGGTCTCTGTCCCACCTAAACTCTCTCAAATTATTATAGATCCTTTCAGGTTCATCTATAAGTCCAACATCACTAGAAAAAGAAAACACAATACAACGTAGCCCCCCTGCACGCGGTATGGTCCAATCACAAATATCAATAACATCAGCTGTAGGAGATAAATATTCTAAAAATCTCTCCTTAATCCTCCTTACTTCTCTAGAATCATTTATTATGGCAATAGTATATCTGTGCCTAAGTCTAATCTGCTCTCCAGTATCCGTAACTCTGTTCCATCTCACTTCGCGCCTTACCATCTAATTTTAAAATGCAAAAGAGTATATAATAATTGTGAAAATAAAAAAGATGGTGGAAAGAAAGGGTTCCTTAAAAGAATTGAAGCACGGGGCAAGAAGAGTTAGCATAAAAGAAGGTATATTTTCTGCAACAAGAACCTCTCTCGGGAATAATTATTTATCTCCATTCGCAATAGCAATTAATGCCAGTAATTCTCTTGTGGCCTTGTTGGGTTCTATATCTGGACTTCTTGGTCCTTTAAGCCAAACATTTGGTTCAAAACTTATTGGAAAATATTCCAGAAAAAAAATAGTTCTAAGATCTATTATTGTAGAAGCGTCAATTTGGCTCCCAATTATTGCAATAGCATTTTTATTTTATAAGGGAATCTTGGTAAATAGCCTCCCATTCCTGTTTCTTCTTTTCTTTTCAATTTATGTAATTGTTCTGAATATACATGCTCCGGCCTGGTTTTCATGGATGGGAGACATAGTAGACAAAAGGTTTAGGGGGAGGTGGTTTGCAAAAAGAACATTAATCACAGGTTTTATTGCTGTCATTGTAACAATCCTCGCTTCTATTTTCTTAGATTACTTTGGAAGAAAAGGCTGGCTTATGTTTGGTTTTATGATATTATTTTCTCTGGCAGCAATATCCAGATTAGAATCATGGAGAAGTTTCAGGAAACAATACGAACCAAAAATGAAATTGAAAAAAAGTACGTACTTTTCATTTTGGGATTTCTTAAGAAATTCCCCAAAAAACAACTTTGGGAGATTCTCTATATATATCAGCCTTTTATCCTTTACCGTTTATATCTCTGTTCCACTCTTGGTAGTATATCTATTGAGAACTCTAGGATTCAGTTATACTCTCTATGTTATCATAGTCTTTGCAGGAACATCTTTAGCAGGATTCACAATAGACTTATGGGGGAGATTTTCTGATAAATTTGGAAATTATAAAATTATAGTTATCACTTCAATCTTGATACCGACAATTCCCATTTTATGGGTTTTGCATCCTTCTCCAATTTATCTTATATTGATACCCTCTGTAGTAAGGGGAATTTCTTGGACAGGATTAAATCTAGCTGTCAGGAACCTCATATATGATAATGTAAGCCCTCCAAAAAGAGGCCTTGCTGTCTCTTATTTTACAATGCTGCAGGGTATTGGAATCTTTGTAGGTGCTGGATTAGGAGCAATTCTCATCAAGGTAGTTACTACAACGATTATAGAACCTATTGTGATAATCTTCCTAATAAGTGGAATACTTGGCATGTTCGTAGTGTTTTTCGGACTTCTAAAAATAAAAGAGGTTAGAAAAACAGAGAAATTTAGTAGAAAAGAGATGAAAAATCTAATTTTCAAAGAAGGTAAAAGCAGTTTGGTCGAAGAATTCCATGAAATAATGTCAATAAAAAGCTACTTAAAGGAATAAGTCAGAAAACTATTTAAACAAAAATAAACATATATTCTAATGTTTAAAAGAAAAATCTGTAAAAATTGCGGAGAGAAGACGAATGAAAAGCATAACTTCTGTCCTTACTGTAGGGCCCCACTAAATGAGCCTCTCGATGAAGATTGGGGAATGTTAGGAAAAAATGATTTCATATCTCCTCCAGAAGAGATAAGACTTCCAATGGGATTAAGTACTCTTTTCAATTCGGTAATGAAAAATCTAAATAAACAATTTACAGAATTAGACAGAAAAACCCAAGAAGAAAAATCTAGATCAAACACCAAGAAGGGAGGGATAAGTATTAGCATCTCTACTTCCGGAAGTCTTCCCCCAGAAATAAGGGTAAAATCTTTCGGAGATGTTCATGAATTCCAGGAGAAAGAGAAAAAAATAAATAAAAAAATTAATGGTCTAAGGGTGGGCGACCTTCAAAAAAAATTTAAAAAATCCTCAGGACTTCCAAAAAAAGAACCAGAGACAAATATCAGAAGATTCTCAAACAAAGTTATATATGAGATAAAAATGCCTGGAGTGAAATCAATGAAAGACATCTCCATAGCACAACTAGAAAACAGTATTGAAATAAAAGCCTTGGCAAAAGATAAAGTTTATTCCAAATTAATCCCCATCAGTCTTCCAATACGAAAATACAATCTAGAGAAAGGAAAATTAGTTCTTGAATTAGAAGCTAAAGATTAATAAAACTAGAGTATAAAAAAGCTTATAAACCATCCTACTAAAGAGAGGGCATGGTTATGGATGGATTAGAAAGAACTGGAAGAACTATCTTAGATAAACTTCATGGAAAAGGTTGGGAAGTATATGAATCTGACGAAGGAAAAAGAGAGCTTTTTGATGCTTCTATTAGAAGAGGACCTGTCACAGAACTCAAAGAAGGGGTAAGGTACACTATAATGCCTAAAACAGATAGTCCTACAGACCCGGATGTTGTTTATAACGCATTAGATCAATTAGCTATTGAACGTAGAGGACTTAGACCCACAATAGTTCTCTCTGGTGTTACACTCCCTTGGACCGGATTTAGTGCTAAACCTGAATATATAGAGGTAGAAGGTGATCATCTTAAGATCATCCATTACGAGGATTTTATAACAGCCTTAAATAGTATTGTCGACGCCAAGGATTAAATTATTCTACTGTAACAGACTTCGCAAGATTACGTGGCCTATCTACATCCAATTTTTTCAGATCTGCTATGTGGTATGCTAAAAGCTGAAGAGGGATAATATTTATTACAGAAGATATCTCTTCTGAAACAGAAGGCACAGTTATTACATAATCAGAGAGCTTATCAATTACAGAATTCTTCTTGTCAGTTATAGTAATTATTCTTCCCCCCCTTGATTTAACCTCCTCCATACTATTAAGAACTTTTTTAAAAATGGTTCCGTTAGTCGCCAAAAAAACAACAGGCATATCATCATCAATAAGTGCTATTGGACCGTGTTTCATCTCTGCTGCAGGATATCCTTCTGCATGGATATAAGATATTTCTTTGAGTTTTAATGCTCCTTCAAGAGCAACTGGAAAATTAATTCCTCTCCCTAGATAGAGAAAATTCTCACTGGAATAGAAATCATATGCAACTTTCCTAATCTCTTCTGATTTACCTAAAGTTTCTTCCACCTTCTCAGGCAAAAACATGATCTCTTTAAGGAGTTCTTTATCTAAACTCAACCCCCTTTCCTGTCTAAAAAATAAAGCTAAGAGCAAAAGAGTAACAACCTGCGATGTGAAAGTCTTCGTACTTGCAACACCAACCTCTAGTCCTGCATGAGTATATATTCCTGAATCAACTTCCCGAGAAATTGTAGATCCTACAACATTTATAATTCCAAGCGTATTTGCATTTTTAGATTTCGCTTCTCTCAGAGCAGCAAGAGTATCTGCCGTCTCTCCTGATTGAGAAATAAGTATCACCAAATCATTTTCTTTTAAGAAAGGGTTCCTATATCTAAACTCAGACGCATAATCAACTTCAACAGGAACACTCACAATATTTTCAATTAGGTATTTACCTATAAGTGCTGCATGCCAACTAGTTCCGCATGCGGTAATGATTATCCTATTAATTTTTGCAGCATCCAGATTTAAACTCAGTTTTATTCTTCCATCTCTGATTCTTCCTCTTAAAACATTTTCTAAAGCTTTAGGTTGTTCAAATATCTCTTTCAACATAAAATGTTTAAATCCTTTCTTCTCTATCTGATCAAGGCTCCATTTAATTTCGTGAATTTCCTTCTTCACTTTTTCTCCTTCTATATTTCTAACATAATATGAATTTTTTTCAACACTAGCAATTTCATTGTCATGAAGATAAATAAGTCTCTTTGTGTGTTCTAATACTGCCGTAGCATCTGAGGAAACTATCATTTCATTATCCCCTATCCCTATAACCAAAGGAGAACCCCTTCTTGCGGCAACTATCTTTCTCTCGTGTTTGTGAATTACTGCCAGACCAAAAGTTCCTTCAACAAACCCCAGTGCCTTAGAAACAGCAGTTTCAAGATCTCCAGAATAAAAGTCTTCTATGAGGTGTACTAAAATTTCAGAATCTGTTTCAGAAGTTATTCTATGCCCTTTTTTTATAAGCAACTCTTTAAGAGTATAATAGTTTTCTATTATTCCGTTATGCACAAGTGCTATTTCATTTTTGCAGTCTAAATGTGGGTGTGCATTCGTCTCATTGGGCCTCCCGTGTGTTGCCCATCTCGTATGAGCCACCCCAATCGTATTGCTAATGTTTTTTAATTCAGGAGATTCCACAAACTCTGAAATCTTTCCTTGCTTTTTAATTATTTCAAGATTAGAATTATTCTGTATGCAGAAACCAAAACTATCATATCCCCTATATTCTAGTCTCTTCAAACCATTAATCAAGAGGGGTACTATTTCTTTTTCCCCCACATACCCTATTATTCCACACATAGAATGGGATGAATTAAATGGCTTTTAATTTTTATGCAATTCCATTCTATAGAATTGAATGAGCCTGCACGGATTTGAACCGTGGACCCCTACCTAGCTGAGGATAAGAAAATACCCTTATCAGAATCACCTTCTGCTTGACTTTTATATCAAGGCAGAATGTAGTGCTCTAACCAGGCTGAGCTACAGGCTCATCAAAACTTGAAAGAATTAAAGTATTTATAAGTTTTGTGAATTCAAAAATAAATTATATTTTTTAATATGCTTTGGATTCTTAGGTCTAATGTTTTCTATAAATTTATGAAACATTTTAACACCCCTTATTGAAATAACATAAGCTCTTTGTCTTTTAGCATCTTTATTGAATAATTCGGAATGTCTTGTAACTCTAAAACCCAATTCTGATAATATCTGAAGAAGTTGTTCTGAAAGTTTAATAGAAATGGTTCTCATCTCCATCCTGGGATATAACTTTTTATTTTTCTTCTCTAAATAAATTCCCCCGTCAGTATCGAAAAGTCCCCTAATAATAGAAATCTTAAGATCCTTATTTTCAAAAAAGAGAGAAGGGATAGAAATATCAAACTTTTTTCCCAATGGAAGTCCTAGCTTTTGTTTAAATCTGATTAAATCATCATTCCAAATCTGAAAACCAAAAACTCTTGTAGAGGGCATCTTTCTCAAGCTTATATCAATATCATAAAGAAGCTTAAAGATTGGTTTAACTCTCTCTACATAATGAGGTTTATCATCTTCTATGTGACCTCTAAGTTGATATATTCCCCTTAACTTTCCTTTATTATTGTAATAATTCATGCTCCCATCACCTACATGCCAACCAACTTCCTCTGCTAATTCTTTAGTTATTTTTCTTGGGATATTCATTTTAATATATTTTTTCGTATATACTTACACATTCCAGATACTCTCTGATGAATCACAAGATTTTGTTTTGCGTGGTGTTCAGAAAATCCAACTATATCTTTTTTACAATAAGGACATTTTTTTATAACTTTTTTCTTTTGCTTAACCATACCATATATAGGGTATATAGACTATATAAATCTTTCTAATAGAATGAAGACCCCTAATACTAAGTTTTAAAAACCATTTTTCTGTCAATAAAACATGGCTAAAGGAATGTATCATCATATCAAAGAAGCATGGAAAAAACCAGACAAAAAGGTTCTTAGAGAAAGAATGATCACATGGAGAAAGTCCGGTGTTTTCGAAAAAGTCGATAAACCCTTAAGATTAGACAGGGCGCGGGCATTGGGGTATAAAGACAAAAAGGGATTCGTAATAGTAAGAGTGAGGATTAAGAGGGGAGGTCATAAAAGACCAAGACCAAACAAAGGCAGAAGGAGCAAGAGGCTACACACTAGAAAAACTCTTGGGATGAACTATAGATGGATAGCAGAACAGAGGGTTGCCAGAAAATACAAAAACCTTGAGGTGCTAAATTCTTACATGCTTGGAAAAGACGGGGTACATTATTTCTACGAAGTTATTCTCATAGACCCTGAAAGACCTGAAATAAAAAAAGACAGGACCACAAGCTGGATAACAAAACCGGGAAACAGAAAAAGACCTATGCGTGGATTGACTTCTGCAGGCAAAAAATCTAGAGGTTTGCGACACAAGAGTCCAGAGCTGAAAGTTAGACCTTCGATAAGAGCCAAAGGAAGATTAGGGAAATAAGAAATGGGTAGATTAACAGTGAATAGAAAGTATATAAAATTTGTACAAAAATTTATACATAAAAGGAAACTTATCGATTTAATTGATATCATTGACGAAGTACCTCCACCAACTGTGATAAAAGATTCCGAAAATAATTTATATTATATGGTGGATGGAACTCATAGAGCTTATATAACTTTTAAATCTGGTAAAACTACAATAAGAGTTCGGGAGGGGTGGAAATACTTTCGCACTACATTAGCAGTAGAACAAGTCTATGAATTTTTCAGAAGGAGAAAATCAGACCCGCAATATGAATGTCCTTTTGTAAGGTTCGAAAACCTTGAGTTCCTAGATAAATAAAATAAACAACCTTAAAAACATTTACTTCTTGATTTAAAGTATGACTAAATTACACAAAAATAAACAATATTATTCTGATGCCGAATGGACTTCCCAAAAAGTTAATCAGGAAATAACTAAAGGGTTAGAATTATTAAATCAAATAAACAAAAAAATAGTGACTTTCTTTGGATCACATAGGGCAAAAAAGAAGAGTAAATATTATAAACATGCTGAAAAACTTGCTTTTACACTTGGATTAAGAGGTTATGCTATTGCAAGCGGAGGTGGTCCTGGGATAATGCACGCCTCAAATACAGGAGCAACAAAAGCAAAAACCCAATCAATAGGACTAAGAGCAAGACTTCTTAAAGGAGAATGGATTAAAGATCCTATTTTTACGCATGATCTCTCATTTCATTTCTTATTTGTAAGACGTTTCATAATGTCTATAAAAAGTGAGGCACTCATCTTTTATCCAGGAGGTTATGGAACACTAAATGAAATCTTTGAATATGCTGTTTTGATGCAAACAGGAATAGTAGATAAAGTCCCAATAATTTGTGTGAATAAGAAATACTGGAAAGGACTATTCGAATGGTTAAAAGAAAATCCCTTAAAAGAGGGTTTTTTCATACGGGATAAAGATATTAAATTATTATATTTTATTGATGATCCTAAAGAAATAATTAAAATAATAGAAAAATAAAAGAGAAAAATGCCAATAAATATCTTTCAACTAATTGCAGTTATAGGACTTTTATCAATAATTTCCGGAACATTAATGATTTCTCGTAAAAAAAGAATAAGGAGAAGATATACTTATCCCTTATTAATCTTAGGGGGAATTTTCCTAGAGATTTATAGTATCTACATACGGGATTTAATATTTATAATCCTTCAAGGAGTCTTTATCATATCAGCTATTTATGGACTAATAAAAATAAACGAACACAGAAAATGAAAAATAAACTTAAAATTCTTCTACTATCATCATTTTTTATAAATCTATCTGCAGGTTTTTTTGGTCCTCTCTATGCAGTATTTGTAGAAAAAATTGGGGGAAATCTCTTAACTGCGGGTTCTACTTACGCGGCATTTTCTATTGTGGCGGGTGTTCTCATCTTTTTTATAGGAAAATGGGAAGATCACATAAAACACCAAGAAAAATTACTTATTGTTTCAAGATTTTTAGCTATCGTTGGTTTCATAGGATATTTAATAATAAGGAACCCTTTAGATTTATTCATAGTTCAAATAATATTTGGAGTTTCGGTAGCTATCGGAACTCCTGCATTTGATAGTTTATATTCTAAAAACTTGCAGAAAGGGAAATTTGCCTCTCAGTGGGGAACGTGGGAATCAATGTACGCAATCACTGTAGGAATATCAGCAATAATTGGAGGATTCATAGCACAAATGTATGGATTTAAAACGTTATTTATTATAATGTTAATTTTCTCAATTTTCTCATTTATATCCTCTTTATTTTTAATTAAAAAAAAGAAAAATAGAAAATGAGATACCAAAAACTTGCGGATTTATATGAAGAATTATCCAGCACCACAAAACGTCTGGAGAAGATAGATATTCTCTCAAAATTTCTAAAACATCTTTCTGAAAAAGACAGAGATGTTCTTTACCTCTTGCTCGGAGACATCTATCCAGAGTATGACGAAAGGAGGATAGGCATTAGCAATCAGTTAGCGATAAAGGCAATTTCAAAAGCAACAGGAATAGATACAAAAAAGGTCGTGCATGAATGGAAGGTAATAGGAGATCTCGGAGAAGTTGCTGAAAAATTTACACATCACAAAAAACAAGCGACACTGCAGAGTCATATCCTCACGACAGAAAAAGTCTTGAAAAACCTGAGAAAGCTTCCTGAATTAGAAGGGAAGGGGACAGTGGGTAAAAAACTCTCACTAATAACAGAACTTTTAACATCTGCGAGCCCTAAAGAAGCCATATATCTAGTAAGGACCCTTATCGGAGATCTCAGAATCGGAGTCAAGGAGAGCACTATCAGAGAATCATTAGCTGCTGCATTCTTCAAAAGAGATTCCAAAACAGAAAGAGATATCCAAGATGCGATAGATAAATCAAACGATATTGCCGAAGTCTTTGACGCCGCGAGAAAAGGTAAACTGAAAGACCTAGAGAAAATTCATTTACAGGTTGGAAAACCCATAAAAGTCATGCTGCCCCAAAAAATTAAAAATATAACAGAGGGTTTCAACGCTGTGGGAAAACCTTGTGCGATAGAATACAAATACGACGGCTTCAGAATTCTTATCCATAAGAAAAACAAAGAGGTACTGTTATTCACCAGGAGCTTGGAAAACGTAACCAAACAATTTCCAGAAGTGGTGGACTACACAAACAAATATGTTAAGGGGGATTCCTTCATCCTGGACTGCGAGGCTGTGGGTTTTGACCGGAGAACCAAGGAATACAAACCATTCCAGAGCATCAGCCAGAGGATAAGGAGAAAATACCACATAGAAAAACTCCAGAAAGAGCTCCCTGTTGAGGTAAATGTGTTTGATATCCTCTACTATAACGGAAAATCCTTTTTGAACGAGGCTTTTGAAAAAAGAACAGTCTTTGTAAGGAAGATAATAAAAAATCACCCCTATAAAATAATTCATTCAAAACAAATAATAACAGGAGACGAAAAAAGAGCGAAAGAGTTCTATAAAGAAGCACTCAAGGAGAATCAAGAAGGAATAATGATGAAGAATCTCAAAAGCAGGTACCAGCCAGGAAGAAGGGTGGGTCACATGTTAAAAATGAAACCAGAAGATAGGGATTTAGATTTGGTGATAACCGGTGCCGAGTTTGGAAAAGGGAGGCGTTCTGGTTGGCTCTCCAGCTTTATTTTATCCTGTAGAGATGCTGAAAAAAAGAAGTTCTTAGAGATTGGAAAAGTTGGAACAGGAATAAAAGAGAAGGAAGAGGTAGAAGGAGTATCTTTCGCAGAACTTACAAAAAAACTTTCTCCTTTAATCACAAAAGAAAAAGGGAAAAAAGTAGAAATAAGGCCAAAGGTTGTTGTTGCCGTTACATACCAAGAGATCCAGAAATCCCCAAATTATAATTCTGGATTTGCTTTAAGGTTCCCTAGGTTAACTGCGCTAAGACCAGATAAACCGTTGAGTGAGATAACAACTCTGAAAGAGATAGAAAAAGATTTTAAGAACCAAAAAAGAAACTGGATGTATGGTTAAACCCAATTCAAATCCCCCCCGAGCCCTTTATAAAGCTTTATAAAGGTTTTTTTCCCTTTATAAAGAAGATGGCACGAAGCTGTAAACAGCTAAGTCATTTTATAGAATAAAATGCCTAAAGGAAAAAGTAATTATAAGATACAAAACATTGTAGCAACTACTTCTCTCGAAAAACCTATTCCCCTAACAAAACTAGCAAGAACACAGCCAAATACAGAATACAATCCAGAAACTTTTCCTGGCCTAGTTCTGAGAATTAAAGAACCAAAATCAGCAGTCCTTGTTTTTTCTTCTGGGAACCTCGTCTGCACAGGAACAAAATCAGTGGCTCAGGTTAAAAAAGTAATCCAGGCTGTCATAAAGCAACTCAAAAAAATCAATGTGAACATTACTACAAAGCCAAAAATAACCGTTCAAAATATTGTTGCCTCAGGAACGATCAATCTCAAACTAAATCTTAATTTCCTCGCCCTTGAAATGGAAAATACTGAATATGAACCAGAACAATTCCCTGGCCTGGTATATAAACTCATAGAACCAAATGCGACCTTCTTGCTATTCAGCAATGGAAAACTCGTCTGCACAGGAACAAAGAACAAACAGCAATTAGAATACAGCATGTCTCAGCTCTTGAAGAATGTCAAAGCTGTTTTGAAGAATTATAAGAAGTGATTTAATCTAACCAAATTTCCACAAGAGCTGCCTTTCCTTTTAATTTAGCTATTAATTTCTTACTTATATCTAACTCGCCATCCCAGATATCCATCACAAATTGACTCATCCCGGAGGCAAAATAAGTAGGATAAATACAAAGATCATAATGAATCTTGTTCAAATAAATTCCTTGTAAAAGTGTAGGGAGTTCTCCAAGAATATATGTCGCAAGCTTATCTAATTTTCTTTGATTCTCAAGAATTTTTAATTTTCCCCTTTTTCTAATATATTTTTTAACAAAAAACAAAATTCCCGATTTGAATTCGGGATTTTTTCTATAACTCTCTAAAAAATAATTATAAATGTCTTGATAATGTTTACTCTGTTTAATTTCACTCCACTTATAGATTTTAACTTTATTTTTATCCTTATTTGACAATCTATTAGTTGCTTTCTCAAAAATTTTCTTAAAATTTTCCCCTTCTTTCTCTGCTCTTTTTCTAGATTTACCAGAACTATAACTACTAAAAATTTCGTAATTGACTATATCTAGCTCATCTGCAATTATCACAGCAACTTTTTCTTTTGTATTTTTAACAGCCCATTTAAGATAATCATAAGCCATATTTTCGTCAAGTTTTTTATTACTAATACTAACTCCAATAAAGATATTATATTTCTTTTTTGATATTTGCTCAGAAGTAGCCCCAAAGAAGCGCATTTTTCTTTCTATTTCATAATCCCATTTAGGCAAAGTTATTGTCTTTCCTTTCATTTCCATTAAAAGAAAATCTCTATTAAAAATCTTTTCAAACTTCCACCCCTCAAAAGTAATTCACAATTTTCTAAAACTACTAAAGAATATATATAAATCTATAAAAACTATTGTCATTTTCCATAAGCATGGTAGAACAGACACAAACGAGCAAGTCCAAAAATGACGAGATGATGATAGAAGCAAAGAGCTTTTTCGATTTTCATAAGAAAGAGCTAGGAGAATCCATACGTAAAGGGAAAAACATAATAGCGCTGGATTTTATGAAACTTACAGAATATTCCAATAAACTCTCTGATGAAGTAATTACAAATCCTGAAGAGACCTTAAGAGTCATAGAACTGGCGGTTGAAGAATCTGGCCTAGTAAGTAACGTGAGAATAAGGCTAACAAATCTTCCACAAAGTCAGGAAATAAAAGTCAGGAATATTCGTTCTAGAAACCTAAATGAGATAACCATTATAGAAGGCATAGTCAGGCAAGCGAGTGATGTCAGACCTCAAGTAATAAATGCAAAATTCGAGTGCCCTAGTTGTGGAACAGTAATCACTGTATTACAAATTGAAAAAAAATTCAGAGAGCCCACGAGGTGCTCTTGTGGAAGAAAAGGAGGTTTCAAATTGATAAGCAAGGAGATGGTAGATACCCAGAGACTCATAGTGGAAGAAGCTCCAGAATCTCTCTCTGGTGGAGAGCAGCCAAAGAGGATAAACGTATTTCTAAAAGAAGATCTAGTTGAGCCAAAAATGGAAGAAAAGACCACGCCTGGAAGCAGGGTCAAAGTTATTGGAATTTTGAAAGAGGTTCCTGTACCACTCAACTCTGGAGGGCTTTCAACCAGATTCGAGCTAGCCATAGAGGTTAATAATCTGATACCAATGGAAGAAACTTTTGAAGAATTGGATATAAGTGAAGAAGACGAGAGACAAATCCTTGAACTGTCCCAGGATCCAGATATATTTGAGAAACTAAAGAAGAGCATCATTCCTAGTGTGTGGGGATATGACGAAATAAAGAGGACCCTTGTCTTACAATTGTTTGGTGGAGTAGCAAAGATGCACGCAGACGGACAGAGGAGCAGGGGAGATTTACATATTTTACTGATAGGAGATCCAGGGGTAGCAAAATCAGCGACCCTTGGTTTCATGGCAAGAATTTCTCCAAAAGGAAGATACGTGGTAGGAAAATCAGCGTCGGGGGCCGGCTTAACTGCCACTGTTGTAAAAGACGAGTATTTGCGTGGCTGGTCTCTGGAAGCTGGTGCAATGGTTCTTGCAAACAAAGGACTCGTCTGCATAGACGAGTTAGAGAAAATGGATCCAAACGACAGGAGTGCCATGCACGAGGCAATGGAGCAACAGACAATAACCATTAGCAAGGCCACTGTTCAGGCAACCCTGCGTGCAGAAACATCTGTTCTGGCTGCTGCAAATCCAAAATTTGGCCGCTTTGATCCCTACCAATCTATAGCTCAACAGATAGATTTACCTCCAACGCTAATCAACAGATTTGATGTTATTTTCCCATTGAGAGACATCCCCAACAGAGAAAAAGACGAACTTATCGCAATCCATGTACTCTATGAACATCAGAAAGAAGGAGAAAAAATGTTAATTCCTAAAGAACTCTTTAGAAAATACATAGCTTATGCAAAACAAAGAATAAAGCCCATCTTGACTGACGAGGCAGTAGAAGAGATAAAAAAATTCTACGTGGATTTGAGAAACATGCCTGTCTCCTCAGAGAGTGTTATGAGGCCAATCCCAATCTCTGCCAGGCAACTGCAAGCCTTGATAAGAATGTCAGAAGCTTCTGCAAAAATGAGGCTCAGTGAAAGAGTAACAGAAGACGATGCGAAAAGAGCTATAAATATCATGAAGTATTATCTCATGCAGGTCGGTTATGACTACGAGTCAAAGACGTTTGATATAGACAAAGGAACAGGAGGGATGCCTTCTTCCCAGAGAAACAAAGTCTTTTTAGTCAGAGACACAATAACCCAACTAGAGAGTCGTTTAGGTAAAATGATTCCAATAGAAGAGATAGAAAAAGAATTGGAAGGGAATCTAACAAAGGATGAGATTGAAGAGGCAATAACCAAGCTAGATATCAGCGGAGTAATCTTCAAGCCGAGAAGGGGTTATGTGGGAAGGACTTGATTAAAATTATAAATTCCTATCCTAACATTAAAAAAGATTTATATATTTCTAAAAAAATATTCTCCTATGGATATCTTTGAAAAAAAATATAAGGTAAAAGAAGATGCAAAAACAAGAGCATTTCATCTAAGCAGAAGAATGTTTTATATTTATCAAAATAAATTATTTGTTGCTGAATCAGATTTGCCATATTCTCACGCTGTTTGGTTTGAAAAAAAAGGGTTGATTTCAAGAAAAAAAGATAAATTAATAGATGAAATAATTAGGGGAATTATTGATGGTGATGGAAATATTTATTTCTATGTTGGATATGATTTTGAAATAAACAAAGAAATAGAATCTCTCTTTTTTTCTCATCTGAAGGAATTAACTGAGAAATTGAAATTGAAATTTAACGCTAAAATTTTTGGAGGATTGATTAAACAAAAAGTTGGAAAATGGCCTCCAAGAAGAGCATATGGTAAAATAAAAGATAATTTGTAATTATTCCTTGTTTGGGGTGGTGCCTTATTCCTATCTCAAAAACCCCACAAATCTTTAAAAACAACTCCTTGTTTTTACAAACATGCCAGAGGAACAACAATTCAAGAGAAACACAGCCTATAAATTCAGGATCGGAGATCTCTTGTTCGGAAAGCCGATAATGAATGAAGA
Organism: Candidatus Woesearchaeota archaeon; assembly: GCA_964385425.1. Lineage (GTDB taxonomy): Archaea > Nanobdellota > Nanobdellia > Pacearchaeales > GW2011-AR1 > ASMP01. Next base: position 182,404 of record CAYLOQ010000001.1, read on the forward strand.
AAAATTTTCTTTTCTAGAGTTGGGAGATAAAAAAATTGTAAGGGTAAATTTGGTGGGAAACATCGTAGATAAATATGAAAGTGGGGAAGAAAGAAAGTACCTTTCTCTAACCCTGGATGATGGATCTGGTCAGATAAAATTAAAGTCTTTTTCAGAAAATGTAGATAAATTTAAAGACATCCACCAAGGTCAGACAGTCGCAGTCATCGGGGTTTTGCGACATTGGAACGATGAAACATATGTTTCACCAGAAATAATAAAGGAACTAGACCCAAAATATTTATTGGTAAGAAAATTGGAAACAGAAAAAGACAAGATTCTCAATTCTGCCCCTGTTAAAAAAGAACAGATCGTTGCAATAAAAGATAAAATATTAGGTATGATAAAAGATTCTGAAGATGATGGTGGAATAGATACAGATAAGATAATTACAAATCTACAAAATATTTCTCCTGAAATAATTAATCAGGAAATTAAAAAGCTTTTAGAAGAAGGTATTATCTTTGAACCGAGACCTGGAAAAGTCAGGTATTTGGGTTAGAATGGAACCAGAAATTCCAAAATTTATAAAATTAAGAGGATGTATAAACTGTGATATTTCTAAACAACACAAAAAGAATACAGGAAGTGATTATGGATTTGATCATGAATTAGTTGCAGGGTGTTTATTATTAGGTTGTATTAATCATGGTTATGGACTTTACAAACCTTTTCTTGATCCAGAAGAAGTTCTAACAAAAGCAAGAGAAACTGGTAACTCACAATTTATTGAAAATGCTAAAAGATACCTATTAGCTATAGAAAAAAGATTTGGAGAATTTTATAGAAGAATGAAAATAGATCTTACTAGTTTTTTAGATTAACTATTTCCTCTTCTTTTTCCCTTTCTCAAACTTCTTATTAAAGTAATACGCAACCCAGATCACAATCACAAGTCCTATGAGAGAAAGGATGAACTTTAAGAAGTCATCTGCAAACCTCCAAAAGCTTCCAACACCCCACAAAACTACTCCAACACCTCCACCCATCAAACCAGCACCCACAGCCTCTAATCCAAAAACCAGAGCACCTAGAGCAATAATTGCAATCCCTATAGGAAGAGTTATAAGAAATAATGTCCTTGAATATGATTCTCTAGCGTCTTCAAGTTTATTTCTGCATGTAAAATCTCTGTCACAGAAACCTTCTATACCATCTACAACACCTACAGACCTAGGACCTGTAAAAGAATTCCATTGACCCCCTATAGCTTCACACTGCTCAGAACTATTTATTATTTCGGCTGTCTTGAATTCCCCACAAAAATCTTCATATTTAGGGGAATCATGAAATATATTTATTCCTGTAACTGCAACAGAAATGGTTAAAATAATTATTGCTATTCCAATAATAATGTTCTTTAAACCCATAATCCATAAAGATATAAAAGATTTATAAAGCTTATTAATTAAGAGAATTTTGTCTTATGGGCATTCCATAATAATTCAAAATTAATTTTCTGGGTTTCATAAAATTCTTCATTGTCTATAACAATCGCATAATATGGTTCTTTAGAAAGCATTAAAATAGCTACCTTAGTATTGTAAATAAAAATGTTTGATTTAAAGGCAAATTTATCCGGAACAAATACGAATTTACGGAGTTCTTTTTTCTGACTCCTTATGAGTTTATTATGTATATCTTCTTTCTTTCCAATAATTCTAATTGGAATTTTCTTTCCAACTCTTTTAACAATAAACAGGGGGAATACAAAAGGTAGTGCATTCGTCAAAGAACTAATGTCCCCATAATGTAAAATTTCTTGCTTCGCTTCCAAAACATCTTCTAAAACAGATCGAATGCCTTTTACACCCTCAAAAATGGTTGCTTTTGGTTTTTCTCTGATAGTTCCAATTAATGAATTAATTTGTGGTAAAACAGTTTCAAGTCTTTTCTTCTTATCTTCCAGTTGTTGAATGATCACCTTCGGATGATTTGCTTGGAAATAGGTAATTGACTTTTTTGTAACGGAACCAACCAATCCCTTGTTCAATAAACGATCTAAAATATGATACACCGTTGTTCTTGGAATTTCAGAGATCCTAGCTATTTCTTGGGCAGTAGATTCTCCTTTTTTTAAGAGATTTATGTAAACACTAACTTCTGCTTCTCTCAAGTCAAATTCTCTCAAAATTTCCTTATAGTCCATAAAAAGTAAAGGGGTTCTAGTAGTTTATAATTCTTTCTTTTGTTGACCTTTTTGGACAACAATATATTAAAAACTATCTGAAAGAAGAGGATTTATGGAAACAGGTTATTGTTTATTTATTGACAGGAGATTTGGAAACGGAGAGGACTTTACAGACTTACCTTTCGGGGATCAAACTAAATTACAAACAGTAGCAGAAGCAGCATTGAGAATACCTTATGTAACTGCAGTAAGATTACATAGGAAAGACGGTGAAATGCAGGGAGGCCACCCTAGGTGGGAATTTCCCCCTTATTTTGAAAGAGAGAATTCCGATGTAAAAGAATCCTACACAACTGAAGATAAATTTAGAAAAGACTTGAGATTTCATTTAGGAGATAATCAACTTTTTGATAGTTTGTATGAGAATAAGGAAGCATGGGTATCATTTCTTGAGTCCCTAACATGAACTAAGATGTCAAATGAGTAAAAAGATTTGTGTTAATTATGAAAAAGTTAAAGATTATGTCCTTTAAGGACACTAAAAACTTATAAACTCTTTCTTTAAAGTTATATCATGGATGCCTACGAAAAACTACTCGAAGAAGCTTATGGAAAAATAAAACAAGTTGAAAGTTCTACTAGCAGGTTTGAAATTCCTAAGGCAGAAGGACATTTTGAAGGAAGAAAGACAGTTATTTCAAATTTTTGTCAAATAGCCTCATATCTAAGAAGAAAACAAGAACATTTCCAGAAATTCCTATTGCGAGAACTGGCAGCTTCAGGTCAGATAGAAGGAGATCGTTTAGTTCTAAACATCAAAGTCCCAAGTTCAAGAATAAACCAAAAAATAGAAGAGTATGCGAAAGAGTTTATCTTGTGTAAGGAGTGTGGGAAACCAGATACAGAGCTCATAAAAGAAGACAGGATAAGCTTTGTCCATTGCTTAGCCTGTGGGGCAAAGCATTCAGTTAGGAGTAAAATTTGATATTAAGCATAGTCTATAAGGTCTCTGATGTCCATAAAGTGTCTATAAAAGGGCTTTGCGCAATAAGTCAGTTCTGCACAAAAAGCCCTAAGGATTAGGAATATTTACTTCTTTAACATCATGGTCTAATGTTGGTTTTACTCCAAACTTTTTTCTCCACTTATCCAAGAACCAACCATAGGGTCTACCCATAATGGTTGCAGTAGTTATTCCTGCAGGCAAAGCTAAGGCTATTTCTTCTGGGGACACTCCGTTTGCCCACATAATAGTTGAGTAAATGGGTGTATAGAATATTAAATTACCAGATACATCTGTAACAAATTTCCTTAATCTAGAGCTATCTGGATTTGTTTTACAACGTTTTGTCCAATATTCACGAAATCTTCCATATGGTCTTGAGATAAAAAGTGCTGCAATGCTCATACCAATTCTTGTACTTAATATTTCTTCTGGTTCTAGTCCCCCAACAAAGTATTCACTTGCTGCAAAAGGAGGATTATAGAATATTAATGCTGCAGAGGTGTCAGTTAAGTATCCTTTAGCCTCTCTTTTTACTGTTGAGAGAATATTCGGAAGCCTAGACGTGTTTTTAGCCATACTTTCTAAATCTTGAGTGGGATTTTTGTTTTCCATACTTTTTCCTTGGGCATTCAATTTATAAACATTCCTGTGATAGAAAATCGCCCACGCCGAAGGTCTAACAAAATGTTATCTAAGGGTAATCTACCTTAACTTTTCTTCTTAACCATTATCCTAGTATAAGCTTCTAACAAATCTTTCTTAATCATCTCTAAACTTGTTAGTGCTAAACTAAGGTCATTTGCTGTACACCCTTCCCACCTACCCTCATGTCCTACTTTCCCATCAACGACGCGAACCATAATGAATAAACCTAACTTTTTCTTCTTCTTAGTCATTCTATTCCTCCTATCCATTTTACAATACTCATTTTAAAATCAAATATTATTAATATTTAAAATTATCCAAATAACCCTTTAAAGAAGCCAGCTTTCCATACAAGATATAAGAAAATTAATAAAAGAATCACCCATAAAATTCTTGGGTCAATCTGTCCCTTATTGTTGTTAAACATTACTACTAAAAACTTATAAAATAAGAAACCATTTTTATTTTATGACAGATGAACAAATAAACAACGAAAGGGATGAGCAAATCGCAAAAAAAGATAAGCAAATAAGAGAACCTGAGAATACCCCTGAACCAAAAGACAATCAAGAAGCTCAACCAGATGAGCAAATTGAAGAAAAATAAGCTTTTTATTTTATAGACATTAAATAGACGTATGGGGGGTTTATAGACTGAGTTTTGATATTAAGAAGGTTTAAAAAACAAACTCTCCTAATAGTTTAATAAATTCATGGAGGAAAAATGGTAGAAGGAAGATGTATGAAATGTAAAAAACAAACAGAAATGAAAGATCCAGAAGTTAGTCAGACTGCTAGAGGAGGATATATGGCTAAAGGAAATTGCACGAATTGTGATACTAGAATGGCCAGAATCCTTTCTAAAGACAACGCAGAAAAAGCTGTCCAAGACGGGGCAAAGAAATCTTTTTAAATTATATAAGCCCCATAATTTCTATGGTACTTGTAAATGTAATTAAAACATACAGAGACGTTGTTACTATTTGTGATCCCGAATTACTTGGAAAGAGGTTTGAGGAAGGTAAATTTCAACTAGATGTAAAAGAGAGCTTCTATAAAGGTGAAGAAGTTTCTGTAGAAGAGGCAATAAAAATAATAAAATCGTTTTCTACAGAAGATGCTACTTTTAATATTGCCGGGGAAGAGTCTATAAATATCGCCTTGAAAGCAAAAATAATTTCTGAAGAAGATATCAAAAAGATCCAAGGGATTCCTTTTGCTCTTGTCCTTTTATGAAGTTATATTTATAAACAAATTTCTTCTAAAATAAATGTGGGATACTATAAGAAACAAAACCAAAATCAGGAAGAAGAAAAAGTTACAAGAGTTCGGCTTCCCAGAGGAAAAGAAGTGATGGGGATTATAGAACAGAGGCTGGGTGGAAATAAGATGTTGGTAAATTGCCTGGACGGAAAAACTAGAAACTGCAGGGTCCCTGGAAGATTAAGAAGACGGCTTTGGTTGAGGCCAGACGATGTGGTTATTATAGAACCTTGGGAACTAGACAAAGATAAGAGGGGGGACATAATATTCAAATATCGTTTAAACCAAGTAAATTGGCTAAAAAAACAGGGTTATCTCAAAACAGAAGAAACAGAGTTCTAATGGAAACCATATACTGTGAAAAAATTCCCAGAATAATAAAAAATAAGAAAAGGTTGGAGGAAAAATTACACGTTAAAATAAGCAACAGAGGAAAAGAAGTTACTATAGAAGGAAAACCAGAAGACGAATATATCGCAGAAAAAGTTATTGAAGCATTAAACTTCGGATTTCCTTTCTCCTCTACATTATTGATAAGAAATGAGGGCTATACTTTTGAGATATTAAATATAAAAGATTACACAAAAAGAAAAGATTTAGAAATAATCAGAGCCAGAATAATAGGGAAAAAAGGGAAAACTCTTCAGACCTTACACCAACTGACAAAATGTGACCTTGAGTTAAAAGATAATCATGTTGGAATTATCGGAGACCCAGAACATATAGAAAATGCTCAGGAAGCAGTTATTTCCATTATCAAAGGTTCAAAGCAATCGAATGTTTACAGTCACTTAGAAAAACATCAGGTAAAACCTGTAGTTGATCTAGGTTTGAAAGAATAAGCGTCCGAGGAAGAAAAATTAGATATTAAAAAATTAGAAAGAAGATGTAATAAAAAAAGAGCCCCGATAAGGGGCCCGAGATCCACGTTTCCCGTTTACTTATGACATATAAAGCCGTAAGCAAAACCCGGGTAGGACTCGAACCTACGACCTAACGGTTTCTACGAAATAAAACCTAACAGCCGTTCGCTCTACCAGACTGAGCTACCGGGACTTAACAATCTTAAATTATGTTTACTTTTAAAGATTACTAATTTCTTTAAAATCCACCATAAAAATTTTTAAATTAATCACTAGCAAATTCTTCCACAAAATATTTGGGAGTTAATTTTTCACCAGTTGCCTTCTCTATTAAATCATCCCATTTATACATCATTCCCGGTTCAAAAATATGTTTTTTTAAATATTCCCCCATTTCCTTCTTTCCAGAATAATCAACATCCACTAAGGAATTTTTCTCTAAAATGTCTTTTGTTATTTTATTATGCAATTGTGAAGCGAGTAATTCCCCAAGCACATAGTTATGATAATAAACAGGAGCTGAGGCAAGATGTAGTTTTGAGGCCCAGTCTGGCTTATCCCTATAAAAATCAATAAACTGGTATTTTTTTACAAGATCCCACCAAAGTTTATTTAAATCCTGATCTGGATTCTCATAAAGACTCCCCTCAAAATTTACCATTACTTGGGCCCATCTAGAAAAGATCAGCTGAGTCATTTTCAACATATTTCTTATTTTCTCCCCCATCTCAGAATTTTCATCATACTTCTCAGAGTAATTCTTTAAGAAAGAAGGGTTTTTTGATTGTCTTCCAAAAAACATTGCAATAGATTCTGTTACAAAGGTGTGAGCTGTGTCCCTTAACACAAAGGGCAAATCAGGATTTATAAATTCCCAATAAACTGCGTGACCTAGCTCATGAAGGGTCGTTGACATCCAGTGTTCATCATTTTTTATATTTTGCAGGATTCTTATATCTCCTCCCCTATCTAAATCCATTGCAAAAGCGTGTTGTGATTTTCCTTCTCTTTCATATAAATCGCTTCTTTTCAAAATTTCCTCAACATTGATTCCAATACTGTCATAAAATTTCTTAGCAATCTCTAAAATATCCTGTTTAAAAAAACCATCTAAATCTACACCATATATCTCTGGGGCTTCTTGGAAAAACAAGTCCTGATAATGCCAAGGTCTTAACTCATCGATCTGGATTCCGAGTTTTTTAGAAAGGCTATTATCAATTTCATTTTTTATCTTCCTAAATGCTACATCTGTAGATTTTTCTAATTCTTCAAAGATATTTTTTACATCGGATATGTTTTGTTCATCTACTTCCAGAGACATAACATAATAATTCTCAAAACCCAACGATCTTGCAAGTTCATTTCTCAATTTTATAACATCTATAATTTCTTTTTCCACAAAAACTCCTTGTTCTTTGTTGGATTCCCAGGCTTCTTTTAACTTTTCGGAATTAGTTTCTGTTTTCAGTATTTTTTTTATTTCATTATCTGTAACCTTCTTATCTCCAATTTTAGCCCTAAATGTATTGAATTTCTGTTCTATTTCTATTTCCTTGGCAATGAGCTTATTTATTAACTCCAGATCTCCCTGAGAAACTAAATATTCGTTGTGTAATATTTTTAATTGTCTCTTCAATAAGGGATCGTCTATATCTTCTTTTAAAAAATTCTTTATTTTTTCAAATTCTTCCCTGTTATTATGTAATTTCTTTATCTCCTTCGCTGTTTCCTCATATTCCTGAAAATATTCTTGCTTACCTGTTGTATAGGCCCCCCACCATGCTAAAGTTACTTTTTTAAATAAAGGTTTATATTTTTCTAAATAAGATTCGATAAAGGTTTCTATTTCCTTTTTGTCCATCAATATATTTCAGCATAAACCCTTATAAATATTTAGTTGATGAAATACGAAAAGTTCGATAAACGGGAGAACTATTTACCCTTCTCAAAATCCAAGGCAGCAGAATTAATACAGAAACGTTTTCCGGTTGGACAGTCTTTACTTTCTGGATGATCAAAAACATGTCCTAAATGTCCTCCACACCCGGAACAAAGAACTTCAGTTCTTGGAATTCCCAAACTAAAGTCTTTTTTTAACTCGACACTTCCACTTTTTTCCAAACCATAGAAGCTGGGCCAACCTGTTTTAGAATCAAACTTATCTTTAGAAGAAAATAACTCTTGCCCACAACCAGCACAAACACAGATCCCCTTAGATTTGTTATGCAAAAGTTTCCCCACCCCTGCAGGTTCTGTTCCTTTTTCCCTTAAAACTCTAAATTGTTCTGGACTAAGCTTTTTTTTCCATTCACCTTCAGATAAATTAATTTCATTCATGATATGTAAAAAAACTAAACCTTTTTAATTATTTACAAACTATAAAAATTATGAAAAAATCAAAAGTCCTTGTAGCAATGTCTGGCGGCGTGGATTCTAGTGTGGCAGCGCTCTTGGCTAAAAAAGCAGGATATGAAGTAATAGGGGCTTTCATGAAAAACTGGAGCGATACAAAAGATCCAATCACAGAGGAATGCTCATGGAAGGAAGATAGAAAAATAGCTATGAAAATTGCTGCAAGACTGGAAATTCCACTCATCACATTAGATTTTGAGAAAGAATACAAAGCCTTGGTTGTTAACGAGATGTTCAAAAATTATAAGAAAGGCATTACTCCAAATCCAGATATAGACTGTAATCAAAAAATAAAATTCCCTTTTCTGTGGGAAGCTGCAAAAAAACTAAAAGCGGATTTCATTATAACAGGGCATTACGCGAGGATAAAAAAAAATAAAAAAGAAAAGTACGAACTCCTAAGGGCCAAGGATGAATCAAAAGATCAATCCTATTTCCTCTACAGGTTAAATAAAAATGACTTGAAACACTCCCTATTCCCGATTGGAGATTATACTAAAAAGAGAGTTAGAGAAATAGCCCACAAAAACAACTTCCCAAATTTTGATAGAAAAGGCACTGTAGGGATATGTTTTATTGGAAAAATAAACCTAAAAAAGTTTCTGCAAAAAAAGATTAAACCAAAAAAGGGAAAAATTTTCGATCCTGAAAGGAAAATTATTGGTGAGCATGACGGAATATATTACTATACGATAGGCCAAAGACTAGGACCTAGATTTGGAATAGAAATTAAAAAAGGCAAGGGAAAAGTAGAAAGATGGTACGTGGCTTCCAAAAATTTAAGAAAAAATGAAATTATAGCTGCCCCCATAAACCACCCTCTTTTGTATCGTAAAGAGATCATAGTAAAAAAACCACACTGGATTTCAGACAAACCAAAGAAGAATAAAAAAATAAAGGTTTTGTCTAGAATAAGACAGGTCGGAGAACTGCTTCCAAGCAAACTCTCTTATGATAAAAAGAAAAAAAGATTCGGAGTTGTTCTAGATACACCCATTACAGGAGTTTCAGAAGGCCAGGCAATTGTTCTCTACATCAAAGAAAAAGTTCTCGGGGGAGGTGTGATTGAATTTTAAAATGGTGAATTATCATGGAATAATTATCGACATAAGTCAAAAAGATAAATTTATCTTAGATAGATTAAAGGTTTTAAGTAAAAAGAAAGTTGGAAATTGGGTTCTTCATAATGTTGAAGTTAAGCCAAATAACATAGATAAAATAATAAAAGACTTACAAGAAAATATGATTGATAGTAAATTTTATTTTCATTTTTACAGAAATGATGAGTTAATAATTATATTCAAAAATAAAATTTTTAGAGTAAATACAGATAAATCATCTTGGAAAGATGCTATTGAATGTGGAAAAAAATTAGGAATTCCAAAAGAACAATTAGATTTTTATCCTTACAGAATTGAAGATGAAAAATACTGGATTTGAATAATTTTAAAAACATCTCTATTCTCTATAAACCATGGAACTTGACAAAGCAATCCAATCCAGAAAGAGTGTTAGAAAATTCAAGTCCAGAAAGCCAGATTACCAGCTCATTATTGAATGTATAGATGCCGCCAGGTATGCTCCAATGGCTGGAAACAATTATACCTTGAAATTTATTCTTATCGACAACCAGGAAATGATACAAAAAATAGCAGATTGCGCACAACAACCATTTATTACTCAAGCACAATATGTTGTCGTTGTTTGCTCAAATCCGTCAAGAACAGCAAATTCCTATGGAAAAAGGGGGGAAATGTATTGTAAACAACAGGCAGGTGCTGCAATAGAAAACTTCTTGCTTAAGATAGAAGAACTCGGGCTTTCCACCTGCTGGATTGGTCACTTTACAGAGGGTGAGATTAAGAGAGAACTAAAAATTCCAAAGGAAGTAAATGTAGAAGCTATGTTTCCCATAGGTTATGAATACGACAAAAAAAGAACGAAAAGAGTAAATATCGATTTAGATAGGATTTTATATTTCAATAGATACAAACAAAAAAAACTTAGAAAACCAAGAAGGTTCAGTGCTTAACAGAGCATACAAACCCTTAAATAATTCTAGAGATATGTTTCTTAATGCCCCATATTCATGATAAAATAGATTTCACTGTAGAAGTTTTTGTAGTTTGTAATAACCAGGTTTTATTAAGAAAGCATGACAAATACAAGAAATGGTTAAGCGTTGGAGGACATATAGAACTAGATGAGGACCCAAATGAAGCCGCCGTTAGAGAAGTCCAAGAAGAAGTTGGGTTAGATATAAAACTTTCAGGGGTTGCTCCCTCATTCCAAGAAGAAAACTACCAAGAATTAATCCCCCCAAGATTTCTTAATAGACACAGGATAAATGAAAATCATGAACACGTTACACTGGTCTTTTTTGCCAGATCAGATTGTAACGAATTAAAACTGTCCCAAAAAGAAATTAGTGAAGAATGTAGGTGGTTCTCTAAGGAAGAAATTGAAGAAAATTCCCACAATATTAGTGAAAGTATTCGGCATTATGCCTTAATAGCTCTATATGAATTAAAATAAAAAATCAAAACTCCGGGGATTTTTTCCCCGGAATAAAAAAATAAACCTTGTTTTCTGCCTACTTCCAGACTTCTATGCCTAGATCAGATATTTCTTTAGCCACTGGTTGTGCTTGCTCGTCAACAGATTTCCCTAGAACATACGGGGAACTAACTCCGGTCATGATAGTTATTACCCTAACTTTTCCTGTAAATTCCTTACTAATTCTAGCACCAATTATTACCTGCGCTTCAGAACTCAAGTTTTCAGAGACGATTCTTCCGATCTGGTCAAATTCTTCTAACTTTAGATCAGGTCCACAAGTCACATGTATTAAAGCTCCACTAGCACCCGTGTAATCCACGTCAAGTAGAGGATGTGTAAGTGCTTGCCTTACAGCTTCACTAACACGTGCTGATGTATTGTCTTCTCCCATACCAATAACTGCCACTCCACCTCCCCTCATAATCGTAGAAACGTCTGCGTAATCTAAGTTTATTAAACTAGGTAAGGTAATTGTCTCAACAATTCCCTTAATCATTGTACTAACAAGCTCATTCGCAACAGCAAAAGCATGTTCTATAGGCAACTGTCCTGCGATATCTACTAGCCTATTGTTGTCAAGAACAATACATGTATCTGTTACTTCTCGCAACTCCTGTAATCCAAACTCGGCTTTATCAATCCTGGCTTTTTCAGATTCAAAAGGCATTGTAACAACACCAATAACCACTGCTCCTGTTTCCTTAGCAATCTGAGCAATTACAGGTCCTGCTCCTGTTCCTGTTCCGCCACCCAATCCCATCAAAACAAACACCATGTCTGCATCTGAAACAGCTTTCTTTATATCTACTAGAGCTTCTTTTGCAGCTTCTCTTCCTACTTGTGGCCTTCCCCCAGCACCGAGACCTTTAGTCATCTCCTTGCCCAAAAGGAGCTTTTCATCTGCCTTTGAAACACTCAAATGAAGTGCATCTGTGTTTGTCGCATAAATCGTGGCACCATTGATTCCCTGATTAAAGAGCCAAGTCACTGCATTACAACCCATGCCCCCAACACCAATAACCTTAATATTGGCTTTCCCGGCACGCAACTCATCAAAGTTGATACTATGGGTTTCTGTTTTTTCTATTGCCTCTTTTGCAAAATCTAACACCATTTTTTTTAACCTCCTTCTAGCTCTATATTGGAAGCCAAACTCAAACCTTTTACAAAAGGTTTAAATAGTTTATGCACTTCCAACTAACAATAAAGAATTCACCTCATACAAAAAATATTTCATTCGACTTGGCGGTTTGAATAAAATATTATAGAAAAACTAATATCTCTTTCTTTAAAAATATTTTGATTCTTGAAAATATATTTTTTTGAGCTTTTTTAGTCTTTTTCCAAAATTTCTGCCCGGATATTTTCCTCCTTACACAATTCCACAAACTCCTTAGCATCATCCTCACTTCCAACAATGCTCCCCCAATGCATCGGAATTGCCAGGGTTGGTTTTATTATCTTCGCTGCTTCTACAGCTTCTTCAGCACTCATTGTAAATCTTCCCCCAACAGGTAACAAGGCCACGAATTCTCTATCTGATTGTTTATAGCCTGTAAGTTTCTGCATTTCTGGAATAACATCTGTGTCTCCTGCGTGATATATCAAAACACCATTCGTCTTTACCAGATATCCAACCCAACCTTCTTCTTCAGGATGAAAATGTTTATCAATATTATAAGAAGCAATAGTAGATATTTCAACATCCCCCAAATCTAACTCCTGACCTGGTTCTACAATCTCTATCTTAATAGGAACATCGAACTTTGTTATCTTGCTCTGACAATCTGCAGGAGCAATTATTCTTGTTCCTTCTTTAACAATTTTATTCATATCTGCAACACTGCAGTGATCGTAATGGCTATGTGTCAAAAGAATTAAATCGGCTTTTTCAAAACCTTCTTTAATATTGTAAGGGTCTATATAGATAATTCTTGAATTCTTAATCAAAAATCCTGCATGCCCTAGCCATTTTATTTCAACTTCTCCAATTTTCATATCTTAAAGAAAAGCTATTAGTTTTTAAGGATTTTGCTACAAAATTCTTAATTTCCCCACGCAATTTTTTCTCCTGTTTTCAGCTTTTTATCTAAAATCTCCAATTCCTCATAGATCCCTTCTATCAAATCATACTCTTTGGCTTCTTCCAAATCCACCCATTTAAAATCGGTGAGTGAATGGCAAAGCCTAACCTCTTCTCCAATAGGTTCGGCCCATAAACTAACAATAAGGCAAGGAACCTTATCTGGTCTAATATAAACCATGCTTGTTACATAGCCAATATTTTTAATCTCTACCCCAACCTCCTCTTTAATTTCCCTCTTCAATAAATCCTCAAAAACATTATACCAATGGTGGGGTGTGTCTTTTTCCCTCAATACATAATCTAGTACTTCCATTTTCCCTCCAGGAACTGTCCAACGACCTGGAAAAGCCTTTTCCCAATCAGCTCTTTTAGTAATAAGAAATTTACCGTCCTTGACCAATATTCCTGTAACAACGACATAATGTAATAAATTCCGATTATACATAGTTTCCATCTACTATAATTATATTTAAATAGTTCCTCAAAAAGTTTGACTAATGGAACAAAAGATACTTAGAGCATTTCTCCACAATCACGAATTAAAATTCAACGAAATAGAAAAGATAACACAAATTCGTTCCAACAACCTTACATATCACTTAAAGAAATTAATCAACAAAAACATTCTAAATAAGAAGGCAGGAAATTATCAATTGACAGAAATTTCTGAGGTCCTCATACCCTATATCTCGGATAAAAAATCTGTTCTTCCGGTGATCCTAATCTCTATAAAAAATACAAAAGGTGTTTTTCTTCATAAAAGGACAAAGAGACCCTATAAAGATAAATTAAGTCTCCCAGGGGGAAGAATAAAATTAGGAGAAACAATTCCCCAGGCAACAGAAAGGATGATGAGAGAGAAATTTAAAATCAATTGTAAATTTAAAAAGATCAATTCAATCTCTCTGGAACATGTAAAAAAGAACAGAAAAATTCTACATTCTTTCCTATTGGTTCTTGTAACAGCAACGACAAAAGATAAAATAAAATATACGAATATGAAAGACAGAGAAAAAATAATCTCTAGCGATTATAAATTAATAACACATGATTTTGACAAGGAGATAAAAATCAAAAATATTACTTCTAGAATCACTTAATCAGTCCTTTCTTCTGATATTTCCAAAGTCTTGCGTATTCTCCTTGCTTTTTCAATAATACATTGTGGCTTCCTTGTTCAACTATATTTCCACCCTTTAGAACAATTATTCTATCAGCACTCTTTATAGTAGATAGCCTATGTGCAACAATTATCGCCGTCTTTCCTCTTAAAAGTTTTTCAATTCCCTCTTGAATTTTATTTTCGGTCTCAAGATCAAGAGAAGATGTGGGCTCATCTAAAACGAGTATTTTCTTACTCGCTAACAATGCTCTTGCAATTGCAATTCTTTGTTTCTCACCTCCTGACAGACGTATACCTCTTTCTCCAACAGAGGTTTTTTCTTTTAAAGGTAAATTCTTAACAAAATCTTCTGAAGAAGATAACTTAATTACATCTAATACTTCGTCATATTTGGCATCGGGGTTTGAAAATTTGATATTATTATAAATAGAATCATGAAATAAAACAGGTTCTTGTGGAACAACGCTCAGTTGATTTCTAAGAGAATCTTGTTTCATATATTTTATATCCTGCCCATCAATTAAAATTTTTCCAGAATCAGGATCATAGAGTCTAAACAAAAGTCTTATCAAAGAAGTCTTTCCTTGGCCAGAGGGACCAACTATTGCAATTTTTTCTCCTGACTTAATCTTAAGGTTTAATTTATCAAAAATTCTTCTCTTTCCATAACTAAAAGTTACATTTTTAAATTCTACTTCTCCTTGGTTAATCTTAAACTCCTTAGCATCTGGAGAATCTGAAACGTTACTCTTTATTTTATCATATGAAAATAGTGCCTGAATATCTGACATCGATTCATTAAAGCTACGCAAAGAATCAGAAAGCCCCACAATAGGAGCAATCATCCTACCGAAAGTTACAAATATAAAAACGGTTGTTCCAAGAGTTATATTCCCTTTTAAAAAACTTAAAAGTGAAAAATAGAGCAATAAAACAGTTCCAAGGCCTAAAGTAAATGACATCAAAACATTATAAATCCTATAATAATCGTTAAATTTAATAAAAGATTTCCTAGACTTGCTTGTGAAACCAAGGTACTTCTTCTTAATTGAGTTTTCTTTTCCAAAAAGTTTGACTGATTCAAAATTACTTAATATATTTGATAAAAAACCTTTTTCATTATCCAGATCTTCGTTATGGGATAATTTTGTTCTTGCCTGAATGCCGAATATTTTCCAACTAAAAATTAATATTAGAACTCCTGTCCCTGTAGTGATTAGGGCAGGAATTAAATCAAAGTATGCAATTGAAAATAAAACAACAACAAGAGAAAAAATAGGAGGAAACAATCTTTGAAAAGATAATTCAGTTAAAGAAACCGCTGCCTCACTCCCCCTATTTAATTTTGAAATCAGCTCTCCAGTTTTGTGTTTAGTATGGAATTCATAATCGAGATCTATAACCTTATCAAAATATTTCTTTTTTGTATTCAAATCAATATTAGACATTAACCTATTCCTCCAATGCAATTGGAAGAAACGAAGAATAGATCTAAATATGACAATTCCTAAGAACACAGATAAAATTACTGTGAAAATACTTAAAACCTCTGAGCTCAAATATTTTCCAGATAGATAAGCTTCTCCATTATCAACTAGGAATTTTATTAATAAATTATCTGCAATCATCAAAACCTCAATTATTAAAGCAAGAAACATCAAAATAAAGAAATACTTTCTTTCACCTTTTATTAGGTTGTAAACTATTTTTAGATTTTCAAGAAAATGAATTTCCTTGTCTTTATTTTTCATAAAAGAATAAGAGAAAAATCATTTAAAAATCTAGGGCTTCCACTCAACATCGTCCTCGGGAAAGGAATTTCTTATCATAATCTCTTTTCAATAGATCTAGCAATCTGTAAAAGTTTTTGTTCCTGAAATTTATCTGCAATTATTTGTATTCCTACAGGAATTCCCCTTATTTCTCCTCCCGGAATAGAGATTGCGCAATTACCTGCCAAACTAGAAGGTATTGTTAAAGCATCGTAAGCATACATGTCTTCAACCGAAATTTCATTTCCTATTTTATGGGGAAGTTTAGGAATCGTTGGGGAAACAACACAATCCACCTGTTTAAAAACACCATCAAACTCTTTTTCAATTAGCTTCTTTGACTTTAATGCAAGATTATAATATCTTCCAAAATATTCTGCCCTAGAAATCTCGCCCCCTCCTAATATCCTTCTTAATACCTCAGGTCCTGCAAAATTTTCTATTTTTTTACCATATCTCCTGCCGTCAAACTTCCTAGTAGCTGAAAAAAATTCTACATAAACTAAAAGGTAATAGGTTTCAATTGCAAGATTGATATATTCAAATTTTATTGGTTTTATTTTCCATGAATATTTTTTTGCGATATCTTTTATTTGTCCTTCAACCAACTCCTGAATTCCTTTATCTTGAATCCCAAAATCCAATAAACCAACAGTAATATCTCTTGGAACTTTCTCAATATCATTTATGTTGATGGGCTTGGAATCTTGGCTGATAGCATCTTTATTATCTTTACCTTTTATAACACTTAATAAAAGAGCTGCATCATAAACATTTTTCGTTATAGTTCCGATCTGGTCAAGGCTCATGCTTAAATCAATAAGTCCATATCTTGAGACGCTAGAATAACTTGGTTTTAGACCAACAACACCACAATGGCTTGCTGGATTTCTTATACTCCCCCCTGTATCAGATCCTAGAGCCATGTCACAAAAGCCTGCTGAAACAGCCGCAGCACTACCAGAACTAGATCCTCCAGAGACCAATTTCAAATTTCGTGGGTTTTTAGTAGGACCAAAAGAACTAGTTTCACCACTACCCCCTGCTGCAAATTCATCCATATTAGTCATTCCAATAATTACTCCCCCCTCTTTCCTAATTCTGTCTATAACCGAAGCATCATAAGGAGCCTTATAATTCTCAAGTGTCTTGGAAGCACAGCTAACATTCAAACCCAGAACATTTATATTGCTTTTTACACCAATAAATTTTCCAGAAAGTTTTCCCTTTATCTTTTTAGAGCCAACATTCTTTGCCTCTTCCAGAACCTTTGGATTTAATTGTAAAAAGGCATTTATCTTATTTCCAGATTTATCGTTTTTTTTAATCTCTTTTAGATAGTTTTCTAATCTCACCATTTTTTCTTATCTGCAATAATAAAATTTTTATTCTTTTTCAGAGCATTATCAAACATGATTTCTCGAGAGATGTATTGGCAATCCTCACCTTCTTTCCTTTCTGACTCAGGTCTCTCTATTTTAGGTTCAATTATTTTACCGACAAAAGATAGCTTTTTAGAAAAATTATTCATTCTGATCTTAGATTGCTTCTTTATCTCCTTCTTTTCTCTTTCAGAAACCATATGGAAAAGAAAATCTGCCATTAAAGAAGGAGGTAGAATAAGTTTAAAAAAGTAATCACGGTGTTAATCTCTCTGTATCTCTGGGGAATAAAACAGCCTCCCTCACATTTTGTAAACCAAGTAATATCATGGTAATCCTTTCTATTCCTAAAGCAAAACCCCCATGAGTTGGAACCCCGTACTTGAAAAATTTGGTAAACCACTCAACAGATTTAGGATTCATATTTCTATCTTTCACATTCTTCATTAATTCATCATACCTATTCTCTCTTTGTCCTCCTGATGACATTTCCATTCCCTTATAGTACAAATCAGTACTTCTTGCGTATTTTGAATCATCTTCTCCCCTTACATAAAAAGGTTTTGTTTTATGAGGAAATTTATTTAGAAAATAAAAATCACATCCGGGATGTTTTTTTTGTGCATATTCCCAAAGCAACTTTTCAGCATCTGTATCTAAATCATTGCCTTCTTTAATTTTTTTCCCCATTTTCCCAAGAATTTTATAAACATTGGGAAACTCAATTACAGGGAATGGCGCTTTAGGGATTTTCAATTCAATTTTTAATTCTTTTAACTCTTCTTTGCATTTTTCATTAACTCTCCTAAGTGCGGAAATAACAACTTGTTCTTCAATTTTCATAACATCATACTCATTATCAATAAATGCTAATTCGGCAGCACATGTTCTATGCTCTGTTAAATGTTTTGTGGTGTGGGACTTTTCAGCTCTCCAGCTAGGCCCAATATCATAAAGTTTCTCTATTCCTCCTGCAATGGCTAATTGTCTATGTAACTGGGGATCTTGTCTTAAAAATGCTTTTTTATTGAAGAATTTCACTTCAAACACCTCGCTTCCAGATTCTGATGGAGTTCCGATTAGACAAGGGGTAAAAACTTGGTAAAAACCATTTTTGTTTAACCACTCCTGCATACCTTCCAAAAGATTAGCTTGAATTTTAAAAGTGATTTGAGATCTTCTAGATCTTAAGCTTAAACACCTCCAATCAAGCCTGTTTGGTAATTCTACATTTGAGTAATCAAAAATATTAATTGGTAACTCTTCTGCTTTTGAAGAAACAACAATTTCGTCTGGATTAATTTCTTTTCCTCCAGGAGCTTGCTTTGAATCAACAATTGAGCCAGAAACATAAACTACTGATTCTCTTGGTATCTTTTCCATATCTTTAAAAATTTTCTCAGGGGTCTTTCCTTTAACTCCTGTGACCTGAATAATTCCAGAGGTGTCCCTTATAATAATAAATTTAATTTTACTAAGATCTCTTACTCTATCTACCCAACCAGCAATGACTACTTTTTTGTTGTTTTTTTTGAAAATATCTCCTATCTGAATTCTTTTTTTCCGCATGTCTTGCAAATTTATTTTATTCATAAAAGAACAAAAAAAGAGAACTATAAAAAGCTTATTAAATAAAGCAAACTTTTATTCTTAATGGTAAAAATTGGCCTGGAAATTCATGGATATCTTTCAACAAAAGAAAAACTTTTTTGTTCATGCAAATCCGAACACGGGATAAAGCATTCAAGACCAAACACAAATATTTGTCCTATTTGCACAGGTCAGCCGGGAGCAAAACCTCTTCTCCCCAATGAAAAAGCAGTTGAAAAAGCAGTAAAAATAGCTCTAGCGCTTGGATGTAAAATAAATAAAAGTGTAATTTGGCAAAGAAAACATTACGATTGGCCAGATTTACCGAAAGGGTATCAAAATACCTTATCAGGCCCCTATGCAATCCCAACAGGAAAAGGAGGGAATTTTCTTGGAATAAGAATAACAGAAGTACACTTAGAAGAAGATCCTGCGGCATGGAATCCAAAAACAGGAGAAATTGATTACAACAGATCTGGAGTTCCTCTAATAGAAATAGTTACAGAACCGGATTTTGAGAGTCAGGGACAAGTCATAGAATGGTTAAAAGAACTCATAACAACACTAGAATACATAAGAACTATCGATAAAAAATCAGGGATAAAAGTGGATACAAATATTTCTATCCCAAGAGGAAAAAGGGTGGAAATAAAAAATATAAACAGCCTCAATAATGTGGAAAAAGCCATAGAATATGAGATAAAAAGGCAAAAAAAGGACTTGCCTAAATCACAAGAGACTAGGAGATTTGATGAGATCAGAGAAACTACGATCAGGATGAGATCTAAAGAACAAACAGAAGACTATAGATTCATTTCAGATCCGGATCTTCCTTCAATAAAAATAACTCAAAAAAGAATAGATGAAATAAGATCAACTATCCCTGAAACCTCAAAGAATAAATTAGAAAAATTAATAAAGAAATACAGGGTGGAAAAGAAATATGCAGAAATTTTAGTTAAAAAAATAGAAATAGTGGAATTTTTTGAAAGTGTGATAAAAAAAACCTCCCCACAACTTGCAGCACGATGGATCATCGGAGAACTCCTAAATATATTAAACTACAATAAAAAAGAACTTGATGAGGTTGATATTAAGCCAGATCATTTTATAGAATTATTAAACTTAATTGAAAAAAGAAAAATAACTGAATTAAAAGCCCAGGAAATTCTTAGGCAGTTTATCCCAAAATCATTTTCTCCTAAAAAATTTGGGAAAAAACATTCTATGATTTCTGGTAAGGATGAATTGGAAAAACTTGCGGATACAGTAATAAAAGAAAACGAAAAGGCCGTATCAGACTATAAAACAGGGAAAAAATGGGCCATAAATTTTCTCATAGGAAAAGTCATGAAACTAACAGATAAAAGAGCCGATTTTAAGGGTGTGAGGAAAATACTAGAAGAAAAATTAAAATAATCAACTAACAAATCTTTTAATGATTTCTGAAGCTTCTCTGCCATCTATTTTTCCTTTAAATTCTTTCATAACAAGGCCCATATATGCTTTTTCAGATAATCCAGGTTTGCTCTTAACCAGATTCATAATTTTCTCCTCAACAGTATGAATATCTACTCTTTTGAATTTAGGTATTTTCTCCGGAGATTTTCCATCCACAATAGATTCTAAAACATGTTTAATATTATGCTCTGAAATTTTTCCTTTTTTAACCAAATTTAAAACATCTGAAATCTTATCTTCCAATATTTTTTCAACTTTCTCTAGTTTTATTTTTTTACGCTTTGCAATATCTTTAGGAAATATCAAAAGGATTTTCGCGATTAACTTGGGTTCCCTAACAATTCCTAAGAGTTCTTTAAACTCTTCAAGTTTGTTTTGTTTAAACAAAAGAGAAATCATATCTCTATTCAGTCCTTTTTTCTCTAATTCAATTCTATCATCTTCTCTGGATTTAGGTAGATTCTTTTTAACTTCATTAATCATCTGCCGAGAAATTTTCAACAACGGGAGATCTGTTTCGGGATACATCCTAGCTGCCCCTGGCAACGGACGCAAAAATCTTGTTTTTCCATCGGGTAAAACCATCCTGACTTCTTCCACGCTCTTGCCTTTTTTAACCAGCTCTATCTGTCTTTCTATCTCAATTTTTATCGCTCTTTCTATATTTCTTATGTCCTGAAAACCTTTCATCTCGATTCTCTCTCCACCTTCGATAGAAAGGTTAACATCTTGTCTTATAGTCCCCAAGCCACGTTTAACTTTACAACTCCGTAAAATATCCCCAATATGTAAAGCAGCTTCTTTGGCTTGCTCTGGTGTTTTAATATCTGCTGCTGTAGCAATTTCGACCAAAGGGATCCCCAGCCTATCTAACCTGAAAACTCCCTTCTCCTTATCAACAATCCTGGCAGCATCTTCTTCAAGACAGATTGTTTCAATACCAACTCTTCCGTTTTCTGTTTCAATATATCCATCTCTCGCAATTAAAACAGTTCTTTGGAAACCACCTGTATTAGAACCATCTATAACAGTTTTTCTCATGATTTGTGTTAAAGGAATAATTTTAGCGTTCAACAGAAGAGAGACTTGTAGCGCAATTTTAAGAGCTTCAGGATTTATTTCGTGTGGAGGTTCCTCGTCAAGTTCAACAAGACAAATAGTATCATATCCCTGATAAATAAATTTCTTTCCCAAAGAAGCCTGATAAGCTGTAGCCACATCTACTTCCCCTGATTCTCCTGCAACAGCATGAAGCCTCCTTTCTACAATAAAATCAGGTTCTTCTTTTCTCAATAAAGAAGGGCAATTACAAAAGAGTTTCCTCGTATCCAGCTGCTGATGAATTTCAAGCCCACATTTCAATCCTAACTTTTCATAATCCAATTTCTCCGACATGCAATAAAAAAAGAAGAATAGTTTATTAAATTAATGACTTAATCCATTTCAGAAAGAGAATCTGTCTTGTCTCCGTTATAAATCGCCCAACTTCCGACATAAAACTGATATCTATCAAGAATGGGGACTATTGATTTTTCCTTATCTCTTTTCAGGGTGGCAATCCTAATTTCTCTAGGATAAACATTTTCCAATTGGTTTAGTATCCCCCTTAAGGTATTTCCCGTAGTAACCCAGTCTTCAACAATAAGTAAATCTTCACCTTCCAGACTTTTTCCTAGGAAATCTGAGTCATTACCAATCCAAGGATACCTGTGTTTTCTTGTTTTTATGGAATAAAAAAGAGGATAAGTCACTGGCAGGTGTCCTTTGTCCTCATAAGCCATAGAGAGTCTTATTCCAAATTCATTACCCCCTTGAGCTATAGGGAAGATAACTCGTGGTGCAAACCTAAAATCTCCAGTTTCATCCTTCTCAGTAATCTCATCTTGAAGTTGTTTCATTAACCGATTTCCATGATGTATATGCTTTTGGTCTGTAGGTACAAGCTCAAAAGAACGTATGTATTTTAGTTGGGCCATACTCAAAAGATTTCTGAAAGTTCTCCCTTTTTTTTTGAGTTCCATATTCATACGAACCTCATCCATTTCAAAGTACTGGTCTACTTCCCTTAAGGCTCCCTTGGCCAAATCTACAGCCACAAGCTTCGACATTCTGGCCTCTTCATTAGGGATGTACTCGTCCGCTACAGCCCCTACTATAGAATGTAAATAAGCAAGACCAAGATTATGAATATCCTTAAAAATTGAGTTAGAGAAAGAATTTCTTCTTGTGAAATAAGGCAAAATTAGATTTCTTGAAATAGACTCTACCAATTTCAATGATTCAAGGGCCTCATCTTCAGTAGTTATTTCTCTTTCGCCTCCAGCAATTACCTTTCTTGCTCTTTTTCTTCTTAAAGTATAATAGTCTGTAATGTCTGTTAAAATAGGGGCAGCAAAATAGTCTGAAGGTTTATCTTCTTCTGGTGGATGATAACCGCTTAAAAATAACAAATGGGCCTTGGATAGGGTATTTTCTAAGTCAGGGACGATGTTTCCTCTAGCAAGATCTTCCAGCGACCCCACAATTTTTCTATAAATTCTCCTACTTTTCTCAGGATTGCTCATACAGAATTCAAGCTATTTTATCTTAAAAACCTTCCTATATGTAACCCCTTTAGAGTTATTACTCAAATCACATAAGAACAAGCCAACATTTATAATAACTGGTTTATAACTAAGAATATGGGGAAAAAGGAGAAGCTTAGTACTAAAGTAGAAAAATTAGGAGATAAGATGGTGTCTTTTAAACCAGGCCATCCTCCATTCAGACTACCAAGAACTCTTGGCCAAAGAGCATCAGACTGGCTCACAAAATGGGCCGGTAGTTGGTTCTTCATCATCGGTCTCGGCATTTTAATGTTCATATGGATTGCAGTGAATACCTCATGGTTGATATTTGGAAGGGAATGGGACCCTTACCCATTCATACTTCTAAACTTTGTCTTATCGACACTCGCAGCAATACAGGCACCCATAATTCTTATGAGCCAAAACAGGACAGGACAGAAAGACAGGGCAAGAGCAGAATACGACTATGCTGTAAATAGAAAGGCAGAAAAAGAAATAAGAGAAATCAAAGGCCAGCTTAAAAGAATTGAAAGACATCTAGGAAGGAAAAAATAAATTTATTCTAACCAATCATTAAACTCACCAGAAATATTTTCTAGCATTTTTTCCTTAACCTTTTCTTTACTCTTTGCCCATTCCTTATGCCCAAGAACCCATCCAAGTTTAATCAAAGCTGTTTCTGCAAGCATATCTTCAAGGTAAATAATTCCTGTTTCCAAGAGCTCTCTTCCATTGGAATAAACCAAAGGATCCAGCCTTCCATAAATAGTCTGGCTAGCTGCACAGACGATCATCTTTTTCTGAACTTCCTTAAGTTTTTTTATCCAGCTATTCCTGGACCTCTTTGTAGGAGCATGTCCTAATCCAGACATTTCTAAAACAATTCCCTTATACCCCTTTCCCTTATAATAATCTAAAATTCCAGGGTCTTGTCCAGGATAAATTTTTATCAGGGCGACTTTTTCCTCAAATTTCAAATCAAGTTTAACTTTTCCCTTTTTTCTAATATTATAATCTGAAATTCTCTCTATTCTATCTGGAAAAATCCTAGCAAACGGAGATGCATTAACAACCTTGAAAGCATCTCTTCTAGACGTGTGAAGTTTTCTCGTCTTTGTTCCAGGCATTGCATAACAATAATCATCGTTAGTGCTTGCATGTCCAACTAACATAACCTCGGCAATATCTGAAATTGCTGCCAAGGCAGAACACTGCAAATTAAGATTAGCATCTGAACTCGCACGGTCAATACTTCTCTGACTATAAGTCAAAACAACCGGTTTATTCAAATCCTTTAAAAAGAATGAAAGCGCTGCAGAAGTGTAATGCAAAAAATCTGTTCCATGGGTTATTATTATTCCTTTTATATTTGAATCATTTAAAAGTTTCTGGGCAACACGGGCAAGTTTTTGCCAGTCTTTAAAATCCATATCTTCAGAGGCTTTAGTGAAGGGAACTTCAACCCTAACAACATTAACCCTATCAAAAATACCAGGATAAAACCTAAACAAACTCTCCGGAGTATCTAACCAGTCAACCCCTCCCTTCTTAGGATTTAATCTTGCAGCAATAGTCCCTCCTGTAATAATCATCGCAATATTTGGTTTTTCTCTGTCTCTCTTTATCTCTAGTTTCCCTTCTTCTTCTCTAGATCTTCTTTTAACTTTTATCTCTAAAATATCTTTTTTATTAAGTCCTATATTATAACCAGAATCCAACTTAAGTAAAACAATTCCATTCTCAGACTCAGAACTTTCCAAAAGAATTCCCTCATAGATGTGTTTTGTTAGATGAACTTCTACAAAGTCTCCAGGATTAGCATTTGTTTTTTTCATGGAATGAATAATGGTAAGAGATATAAAAAGTTATAGGCTCGGGGGGATTCGAACCCCCATCGGCCGGGTTTTTCAAAATATTTTATGGTAATCATAAACTAAATTCCGAAACCGGACATTCTATCCGTTGAAATACGAGCCTATAAAAATATTGAGAAAGTTAGGTTTTTATATGTTAATATTTTCATATTTAAAGAGAATGCCATTAAAAAGACACCACAAATGGATTATTGGAAGTTTCAGTTCACTAATCATAATTTTCATGATAACGATAAGTGTATTTACCTATCTGGCTTTTGCAAAACAAGAACTCAATTATAATTTGTTAGATCAAAGAATAATCAATCTGCAAACAGAAACCCAGAGTAACATAAATACGATAACAGAGAACATACTTCAAACCAAAGAGGAATTAGGTGTGATAGGAAAAGAGTTCAGTGTATTAAAGGCGACCGCAGGAGAAGATTTTTCAGGGATAATAGATGAAGCAATAAAATCTGTGGTAACTATAAGAACCGATGTGGGACAAGGAACTGGATTCATAATTACTAACGAAGGATATATCGTGACAAACGCCCATGTGTTGGCTGGAAGAAGTGAGGTCAATTCAATAACCTATGAACAAGAAGTTTTAACAACAAACCTCATTGGATTCGATGATGTTTTAGACATAGCTCTTCTAAAAATCTCTGGAACACACACACCTTTAAAATTTGGAGACTCAAATAGTGTTCAGATAGGTGAAAAAGTAATTGCGATAGGGAACCCCTTAGGGTTACAATTCTCCGTTACAGAAGGGATTGTCTCTGCAGTCGAGAGGACAGGACCAAATAATTTAGATGCCTATATCCAGACAGATGCAGCCCTAAATCCAGGAAACTCGGGAGGTCCTTTAATCGACAAGGAAGGGAATGTCATAGGAATAAATAACTTCAAGGTCGGGGGCAGCGAGAGTCTCGGTTTTGCCCTTGGATCAGATTACATAATTGAAGCTGTGAATAATATAGCCTTACAAACATTAAATCAGACCCTGATAGGATAAAATGTCAAAGAAGAATAAAGACGGATTAAAAGAAAAAAAAGAGGAGAATTTTAGTTCGTGGTACAGTAAGATACTCGATAGAGCAGAAATAGTTGATTTAAGGTTAGGTATCAAGGGTTTTATTGTTATAAGGCCCTGGGGAGCCTCCATAATAGAAAATACCTACAAACTCTATGAAGCCGAGTTGCAGGAAAAAGGTCATAAGCTAACAATTATGCCCTCGGTAATTCCAGAATCAAACCTAAAAAAGGAAGCGAATCACATAAAAGGATTTACTCCAGAAGTTTTTTGGCTCCAAACATTAAAAGGAGAAGAAAAACTGGCGCTAAGACCGACGAGCGAAACTCTCTATACTCCAATGTTTGCATTATGGATAAGAAGCCACAGGGATCTACCCTTAAAATTATATCAAAAGGGTTCTGTTTTTAGATATGATACCAAAGCAACAAGACCTTTGATACGTGGTCGTGAATTTCAATGGATAGAAACACACAACGCATTTGCAACAAAAAAAGCAGCAGAAGCACAAGTCCAAGAAGACATTCAAATAACAGAAAAGATCCTGCACCAGAAATTAGGTATTCCTTTTCTACCAATGAAAAGACCTGAATGGGATAAGTTTGCAGGAGCAGAATATACAATTGGATCAGATGTCTTAATGCCTGATGGAAAAGTCATCCAGCAACCTTCAACCCATTTAATGGGGCAGAAATTCTCAAAAGCGTTCAACGCAAAATTCAAAAATGAAAAAGGGGATGAAGAATATTTATGGACTACTGCTTATGGTCCTGCGATGTCCAGAATTCTTGTATCTATAATTTCTACTCATGGAGACGATAAGGGACTAATTCTACCTTTCCATATTTCCCCTTTACAGATTATCATAGTCCCAATTTACACTAAAAAAAATAGAAAAAGAGTTCTTGAAGAATCAGAAAAAATAAAGAAAAAGATAGAATCTTTTGAATTGAGGGTTGAAATTGATAAAAGTGAAAAAAGACCAGGAGAAAAATATTACGAATGGGAGATTCGTGGAGTACCTTTCAGATTAGAAATCGGTGAAGCAGAAATTAAGAATAAAGGAGCCACCCTCTTTACAAGAGACACTGGAAAAAAAGAAAATATTTCTATAAAAAATTTATCTAGATTAAAAGACTATGGAGAAAAATTTGATGAGAGATTAAGAAAAAAAGCAGAAAAATTTATGAATGGAAAAATAGTAAACAGCAAAACTAAAGACCAAATAAAAAAAGCTATGAATGATAGAAAAATTGCTAGGATAAACTGGTGCTCTGAATTAAGATGTGCTGAAAAGATTGAAAAAGAAATAAATGCAGAGGTTAGAGGAACCCTAGCAAATAAAAGAGAAAAACCAACAGGTAAATGCATTATCTGTAACAAACCAGCGAGGGAAGTCGTATACGTTGCTAAAAGCTATTAAAATCTTTCTTGTTAAATTCTGGCTACTGTTCTGATTGGACAACCATGCTCAACTCATGCTCTAACTTAAGAGTTATCTCCATCAAAAAGTTAAGCTCTCTTTCCACCAATACTCGCTCAGTTGTTTCCATTAAGGCTTCCATTGTTTTTTTGTAAGCCGCAACAAAATTCAAATCTTTCCAAGCTGAATTAATAAGAAATCTTTCTCAATTCAACCCAGACAAAAGACTGAATTAAATTGAGGCGTCTATATTTTTTTTAATAGTGTAAACTAGAACAAAAGAATAAAATGTATCTTCTATTCTAGCACTCATAGGTAAATTAAGAAAAACTAGTTTTTATATGTTTCTGTAATAGGGTATCTATTTTTTAGTGGGGAATTCTCCATCTAAAAATATTCCTGGAGTAGTTACGCCAAGTGCCTCTGCTATTCTCACAATAGCTTCTAAACTAGGATTAGCAGTAGCATTTTCAATTCTTGATAAATATGATTTATCATAACATGATTCTTTTCCCAATTCGGTTAAGCTCATCCCACTACATTCCCTAAAGAAACGAACATTATATCCAAAATTTTTTCTTATTCTATGATATCTTGGCGATTCTTTATCTGTCATTTTAATTTAAACCCTTAACTCTAACAGAATGTCTATTTGGACAATAAGCACCACTACCTCCAATTCGCATCTCGTTTCTTACAGAAGATGGCACTAATTCTGATATGACCCCTATGCACTTTTCTCCCAATTCCCAATTAAGCGGTTGCCTACTTACTAGAAAATAAACCTTTGAATTAAATTGTCCGTAAAACTTTGAAATTCTTTCGGCATTCTCTTGTCCACCAAATAGTCCAATAGCTGCTGGATTTTTGGAAAGTTGTGAAAGATTTTGTTTTCCAACTTTGAATCCATAAGGAACAAATCTTATTTTTCTATCATCAGAAAATACAACTCCTTCCCTCTCATCTGAACCCAATCTTGATTCTAGAGTTTTCTCATCCATAAGAATTAATCCAGAAAACCCAAATTTATCATGATCAACAGTAACGACACAAGGATTATCCTGAAAAAACAATCCTTCTTCCCCATATGAAATTCCTGTATCCCCTGTTAAACCATAACCAAAAAAATTCTTAATTAGCTTTGCGGCCCTTTTATCTGGATTTTCAAAAGAATATTCAGCTAAACAAGATAATTCAGAAACAGTAGGAATTCTAAGTTCTTTTGCATGAGCTTCATGCCTTAAACTCTCAAAGTAAGTCGGTCCAAAGAGTTCTAGATTAAACAAGAGATTAGAATCATTTAAAGCTAGAAAATTTCCTTCTTCTAATGCTATTTGGTTTGTCATTTTCTCAAATCCCTGAACAATGGTTTATTGTTTGCATCCTTCTTGTGGAAGATACAGTTACCTTAAATCCATGCTCTCTTTCCAAATATATTCTAACATAATTGGACATAATGATCTTTGTATCATAATTTAAACTTAAATCCCCATAGGATATTGGTATTTCAAAAGGAAGTTCTTCGTCAAAGAGAATTTCATAAGCTCTTTTCGCTTTTACTTCAGAGCCAAAATCCACGATAACTCTACATTCTAATTCAAGAAGTTTTTTTGCTAAATCTTGTTCTGGTTGATCAAAAGTTTTTTCTAAAGTACCACTGTTGGTCACCGTGCCTAAACCAAGAAGAGAAGATAATAAAAAATTACGTCTTGTTGTTTCTGGCATTTTAAGTAAAATCTAGTCCCTTCTCACCCCTCATTCTTGCACGGCTTTTTTGGAATCTTAGCATCTCGTGATAGTTTATTATTCTGTAAAGGGTAAAATCATTTTTCTCTTCAATTCTCTGACAAGGAAGACTGGTTACACCATCAGGAAAACTTTCTATATAGGAAACACTACATTCTCCAAGGCTTATTTCAAAAGGCCCTCTACCGCCCCCGAATTTTGCATCTGCTCCCCTCCATACAGAAATTTGAACCAAATCTCCAAAATTCCTGTATTTATCATAAAATATGGATGAATCAAAGTGAGATACATCATCTCCAAAATTTTGCTCTGCTTTATCAAAATCCTCAGAAGTCTCAACTGGCCATCCAGTATCTTTATCGTATTCTACAACCCAACCACTGTAAGGCACTTCAATTTTTGTTCTTTTACCGCCTTCGGCTCGCCATCCAAATCTATCACTACGATAAATTAATTCTGGGAGTTCTACTAATTCTTCTCTTTTGTAAAGAAAAGTAGATGTGTGACTCTCTCCAACATCTCTCTTCCAGACATCTCTAAATTCTGGGCTTATCCACTTTCCATTTTCATCCTGCCCAAAATAAGCACAATTCAGCTCAGCAAGTGTCGGAGCATTTATGAAAAAATATTCCTCATTAAAAGAATGTGTTTTATGCTTTTTTCCCAGATAAAAACTTGTATCAACACCCCCCCTAACATCTCTTTGTGCTTCTATAAGAACTTTGGATTCGAGTTTTAATTTTGGTATTTTACTTAAATCTCCTTTCCATTTTCTTTCTGGTGTAAAGGTTGATTGTTGCTCTGTCATAAATTTTTCAACCCACCCCCCTATAAATAATATCTTGATAAAAATATTCCAATAGGAATATTTATAAAATCCATCCAAGTAATAATAAAATGATATTTGACATTACTCATCTCAAGAAAATAAGAAGGCAGTTAGATCTGACACAACATCAATTCGCTCGAGAGATTGGGATAAGTCAGTCAATGATAGCAAAAATAGAGGCGGGTAAATTAGATCCTACTTATTCTTATGTTAAAAAAATTGAAGGTGCTATTAATTCATTAATGAAAAAGGAAGAAAAAGAAGCAAAAGACATAATGATAAAAAATCTGATAAAAGCAAAACCAAAAGATAAAGCGAGTGATATAATTAAACTAA
Source organism: Candidatus Woesearchaeota archaeon (assembly GCA_964385425.1). Classification (GTDB taxonomy): domain Archaea; phylum Nanobdellota; class Nanobdellia; order Pacearchaeales; family GW2011-AR1; genus ASMP01. The sequence continues at coordinate 212,534 of CAYLOQ010000001.1, forward strand.
TGAATAAACATGCTATTTCTCAATTGCCTGTTTTACAGGGTGGTAAGGTTGTTGGTTTAATAACTGAATCAAGCATATTGGAGAAAGATTTGGAAGAAATTAAAAATTTAAAAGTTAAAGATTTAATGATAGAGGCACCTCCCTTAATAGCAGAAGATACAGGGATTTCAGTTATACTTTCCCTGCTTAAATATTATCCCTTAGTTATCATTTCAAAAAAAGGAAAACTCATTGGTTTGATTACAAAAGCTGATTTGATTAATAGTTTGCTTTAAGCACATAAATCTTTATTAATAAATTAGGCAAGTTAAGCTATGGTTTTAGATACTAAAAATATTGTTAATATAATAATAGGAATAATTGTTGCAATTTCGATTTCTATATTATTTACATATGAATTATATACTTTTCAGTCATTATACATTTTTTTGATTCTTACATTAATTCTTCTTTTAGCAATAATATGGGCAGCAAATGCAAACACAAATGAAATAAAAGATGAATTGGAAATTCAAAAATTAGAACAAAAACGATTAAGCGAAAAACTTAAAATACACGAAAAACTTATAGATATTAAGTCGGATATAAAAAATTTACAAAAAATGGTTCATGGCAAGAAAAAGTAGCCCAGCAGACACAGTTTTGGAAATAATAAAAATTATAATTATAATTATAATAGGATTTATAATAATTAAAGCTCTTCTTGGAGTCGCTTAACCAACTTCTCCAAATTCTCTCTAAATCTTTCTATATCTTCAACACCTATTTGCCCCCCAATAGCGTCCTCGTGTCCTCCCCCTCTAGCCCTTTCAATTCCTTCAATTGCCTTTAGAAAAATTCCCCTGATTTTTTTCCCCCTCATAGAGATATTTGCCCTAATTCCTTTAATGTAAGCAACAATAACAATTTTATCAGGAAACAAATAGGCTAACTCATTCGCTAGTTTTCCACTTATACTCAAATCTCCCCCATACTGAAAAAACAATAGTTTTTCTTTTTCCTTTCCAATTAAAATAGCTTTCTTCAAGAATTTTTGGTGGTGTGACTCTATTTGATTGAACCTCTGATGCATTGAATGGTTCTTAGGAGTTTCTTCTAAAACTTCATAAGGTGTTTTAACTTTCATTAAAAACCTCAACATATTTATGACATTCGTCGTCCTGTCCTTTAAACCGGCCCCAAAGATCTTTGCTATTCTTCCTATCTGAGATTTATAGAAGATATCAAAAGGTTTTTTTGATTTAATAGTTAGATCAGGATATTTTTTCTTAAATTCTGGATAAAAATCAGGAACAAACCTATCAAAGATGCATCCAACAATTGCGAGCCAGAGGTCTTCCTTTCTATTAGCTATTTGATAACAGAGAGCTGTAACTGGCTCATCACCCTTCTTTTTATTAAAAATAGGGTTATAATAATTAACAAAAGAGGGTACGTCTTCTTTATCTATCAGATGGTGATCTATCCAGACTATAGGTATATTTACTTGATATATCATCTCAAGAAATTCTATAGAAACAATAGGTTTATCTAAAATAAAAATGTAATCCGCATTTAACTCTTTTATTTTTCTAAAATATTCTGGTATTAATTCTGGGAACGATTTTATAGGGATCCCTTTCCCCCTTCCTAAATATCTCTGCAACAAGAGAAAAGAACACAAACCATCCTGATCATTATCAAAGAAAAACAAAGGATTCTGCGCCTTATCCAAATGTTCTCTAATTTCTTTAACTTGTTTTTTGGTCAGCATAAATTAAAATAATAACAAGGTATTTAATATTTCGCAAAACTTTCCGCCACCAAGATAGGGAACAAAATAGTTGCATCTCCAAACACCTTCACCCTATCGCTCTTCACAGTCAGTTTCCCCCATGAAACAGCCTCTTCAGGAAGGGCACCTGCATCGCTTCCGTCAAACTCTGCAGCATTATTAATATAAACAGCATAATCAGCACCATTTCTATACATATTTGCATTGAGGATGCTGTGTTTTACAATTCCTGCTCCAAGAATTATTACACCTGATTTCTCCAACCCAATTGTAGAATTATTAAATTCTTTCGTATCCTCTGAAATATCAATGACAAAATCTTCACGCTTATGTTTGAAAAAATATATCATATCCCCCAGGCTTCCATCCATTATTGTAGGACAGTGTATCCTGATCTGATTTTTCCAGGCCCAGTAACAAATACTCTCTTTATTATTTATCTGTTCTCCGAGCTTCCAAACAATTTCATAGGTCAAAAGTGGTCTTCCTCTTCTTTTTTGTTCTTGATAAAGTTCTTCGAGAACAGGAAGAACGAATTCCTCAAATTTTACATACCTAGAATTAGGTACAAAAATATTTCCGATTCTATTGACAGATTTTTCTCTTAATTCAGATCCTTTTGCACGGAAATCTCCCAGAATAAAATCTCCTAAACACTTGATTATGTCCTCTTCAATACCCCCTCCTGTTGTAACGCAAATATCTACTTTCTTATGTTCGATGAGGTATCTTATAACTTCTCTTACACCAGAACTCACCATGTTAGAGGTATATCCAAGATATATATTTGCCTTGTCCCTTATCATCTTATTGACAATCTCTATCGCCTTAGAAAAATTACTCGCCTGAAAACCAGAACTCGAGAAGGTCTTTACAATCTCTCCATAATCAATTCCCTTGTTAAAATCATATCCCTCTATCCTTATCCCAGAGATTTCTTCTCCGACCCTTAAGAGATTCTTCCTGGCGATCTCTTCCTTGTCAATTTTTTCTTCCATTATGCAAATGACTGTGTCGATTTGTATTTATTTTTCATATGTGATATCCTAATGAGCATTTTTTCTTCCATAAACATTCGTAAAAACCTGATTTTAAAAACATATGTATTTCTTCAGCATAATCTTTTTAAACAGATTGAAACTGATAATCTCATGAATAAATGGCTAGAACTTTTAGGAGGATTGGTCCTTCTCATAGGAGCAATTTTAATAGCCTGGTCATCCTCAGCATATTCATGGGGGTTATTTGGTAAAGATTTTAATTTCCTACACTCTGCATGGATTTTTCTTAAAGGAGGAATATTTTGGTTCGTTATAATGATCTCCCTTCTTCTTATTCTGCTAGGAATCAACGATATTAAAGAATAGAATAATTTTTCTCAGTTTACTAAAAAATAAAGTAAAAATAAAAATTTAAAGGTTTATTTAACAAAAAGAGTTATTAATACCAAAACTCCGCCAATCGCAGATAGGTAGAAACTCGTGCCCCAAAAAGCACCGACAATTGCAGCCACTGCCCCAATCGCCCCCCAGGTAGTTTGCCAAGCCATGTTAACCTCCTTTTTTATTTAATTTAATACCCCTATTAATAAGATATAGTATATAAAACTATCTTCTAATTATCTAACCAGAAAAATAAGACCCCCTTCTATAATTGACGCAATGATCAAAAGAGGGATAACGACGAATATAAAAACCCTTAAAGAATCCCAAAAATATTTCTTGAAAGTTTCTATTCTATTCTTCCGTAAGATGAAAGAACCTAATTTTAGACCCAACCCAAGAGAAATAAAAAGCGCAGGAATTTCAAAGATCCCATGAGGAAATAACTTCAATAAAATTAAAACACCCCCTGTTTGTACACTTAATGAAGCCACAAATCCCAGCAAATAACCATTAGCAATAACAGATATTAGAGGGAAGATTCCCAATAAGACACCAAGAATCATTCCAAAAAAACTTCCCTGGACATTATTAAAGAAAATAAATCTTGTTAACTCTCCTTGAGACATTCCCTGGGTTTTTTGCAATAAGTCCTGTATAAATCTAGCTATCTGCTCTGAGATATATTCTGGAACAGGAAGAAAAAAACCAATTAAAGAGAACAAAAAGAAAATGATGATTATAGAATAAATGAAATTCCTCGATTCTTTTATATAGTTCCAACTCTGAACATAATTGTCCTGAAAAAATCCTTTTTTTCTCTTTATTTTTTTTGTTGCCATCTTCAAAAATAATTAGCTAAAATGCCTGCTGATATAACTCGTCTTTCTTTTATATTTTTTTCTTAAATAAATGCCGTAAATTATGCCGGCAAAAAGTCCTCCAAAGTGAGCCGTGTTTCCAATAGGAACATCTCCTGCGATAGAGATCAACCAAAGGACAAATAACAACCCAGGAATTGCGTATTTTGCTTTTATGGGAATTGGAATAAACATTATATAAAGGGGGAGGTTTGGTGTTAGAATTACCATAAGGCCTGCTACACCAAACAAAGCTCCTGAAGCTCCTACAGCAAAAGAGTTAAAATCTGCGGGGAAGATCAAGGAAAGTAAAACGAAAAACAATCCAGCAATTAATCCTGAAGCAAGATAAAAGTAAAGATACCTCTTTGCCCCGAGAATTCTTTCAATAAGAGTCCCTATAAAAAAAAGGGAAAACATGTTTGCAAAAATGTGGAAAAGTCCTCCGTGCATAAACATGCTTGTAACAAAAGTCCAGAGATATTTTCCTTGAAGGATGTTCGCCGGTTTTATAGCTATAGATTCAATTGAAATAAGATTTGTTCCCAAAAGAATCGTAAAAACAAAAAAAGCGGCAACATTGATAAGAATCAAAGTAAATGTCACACTAAAGGCTGTAAAAATACTTTTTCGTTTTCTATGATTGATTCTATACATCCCCATCATTTTCAAAATTATTTTTTCTTTCTATACTTCTTTTTTGGTTTAATCTTTCCTTTCTTTTTTTTCCCAATTGTTTTCTTAATGCTTTTCTTTGATTTCATTGCTTTTTTTAATTTCTTTTTTATTCTTTTCCTTGTTTTCTTCTGTTCTGGTTCCTTTTTTAATTTTTTTCTGGCTCTTTGTTTAATTGCTCTTTTTTTGGCAGAAATCCTTCCTTCTTTTTTACGTTCCTTCAACTTCTTTTTCTCTAGTTTACTCTTCTCAATTCCAATTTCCTGCTCAACCAACTCCAAATCCTTTTTTATCTTTTCCAAATGTTTTTTAAGATCCTTAATTAATTTGGTATTATCTTTTAGGGTAAAAATTGCACCACACTCATTACAGGCAAAATTATATAAAAGGGCGTTTTCCTCACTGACCTCGATCCCACACCTCTCACACACATAGAATCTCTTAGTCTCTCGACTTTTTATTTGGTTATCGAATTGACTTATTTTTTTATTTAAGTTGGCCTTCAAAAACTCTAATGACTTAAGGACTTCTATCTTCCAAAAATAAGTATACCATCCCTTCCTCTTATCTTTTTTTCGTATAGAAGAAACCAGACCATGATCCGAAATTTTATATAAGATGTTTCTAGTCTGATTTATAGTTAAGTCTAGTTTTTTTGCGAGCACAAATTCATTAATGTATTTATTAGTATCTAATAGGTCAACTATCTCTTCTGTCTGTTTCCCAACAACAATTGCCACAACCTCTTTCAAAAATTTTTTTAGCATCCAAGAGTTAAAAAGTGTCTAAATAAATACCTTTCGGTTTTTTTTAATTCTATTGCTCATAAAAAATAAAAGTTTTTAAACCTGTATTGCATTTTATATATATCACAAACTCTATATTTAATTATTGGTTTGGAACAGAAAAATGGGGTTATTCAAGAAAAAAAATAAGAAAGATAAAAAAGAGGACATTCCTTCCTTACCAGAACTTCCCAAACTTCCAGAATTCCCTAGATTGGAAGACGAAGAAACTCCTAATCTGAAAAGATCGATACATCAATTACCCGGTTTTCCTTCTAACTCCCTTGGTAAAAAATTTTCTCAAGACAGTATCAAAGATGCTGTAGCCGGGGAGAAAAGAGGTATTGGGGGTTTAGATGTAGATGAATTCGAAACAGAAGACGAGATACGAATGATGCAAGAACCCCTAAAAAGACCCTTAACAAAAGAACTGCCTTTTGAAGACATGGAAGAAGATGAATTTTTAGAAAGACCCAAAATTTCTGAGAGAATAACAAGAGAGGCAGAACCTGTATTCATAAGGATAGATAAATTTGAAGAAGGGTTACGTATATTCAGAGAAACAAAAAAGAAGATTCACGATATAGAAAGGACATTAGAGGAAACAAAAAGAATAAAAGAAAAAGAAGAGAGAGAATTACGGGAGTGGGGAAACGAAATTAGAACGATAAAGAATCAGATTGAGAAAATAGATAGGGATATTTTTTCTAAGATATAATGACCAGCGAAAACCTGATACATCTAAAACTAGAGAATAGAGAAGCTCTTCAATTAAAAAAGGATCTTCTCTCTACAGAAATGGGTCTATTAAAAACAGCAAAAATAATAAGAAATTACGGTTATTTTAGATCAGAGGAACTAAGATTAAAATTAATATTGTATAAAAAAATAAGGGAAGTAAAAATGAATATCGGAAGATTACAGAAAGTTCTTCCAAAATTAAAAGTTCCAGAAATATTAAGAAAAAATGACGAGGCAACAGTTCCCACAAAACAAGAGATGAGAAAAAAGGTCTATCGCGATAATAGTCTAGAAACCCAACTCCAAGAAATTCAAAACCGACTCAATGAATTGCAGAGAGATGGTATTTAATTTTTACAAATCAAATAGTTTTTAAAATTCTTTTTCTATCTAGAATAATGAATAGGAAAGAATTGATAAAAAAATATCTAGAATTTTTTAAGTCTAAAGGTCATAATGTAATTCCTTCTGCATCTCTTGTGCCAGCAAACGACCCTACGACATTATTCATTTCAGCAGGTATGCAACCCTTTGTGCCTTATTTACTAGGAAAAAAACATCCTTCTGGAAAAAGGCTCGTTAATGTCCAAAAATGTATAAGAACTACAGATATCGAAGAAGTCGGCGACCCTTATCATCACACCTTCTTTGAAATGCTTGGCAATTGGTCTCTCGGAGATTATTTCAAGAAAGAAGCCATAGAAATGAGTTTTGAATTTTTGACATCTAAAAAATGGCTTGGACTTGATAAAAATAAGATATCTGTTTCTTGTTTTGATGGAGATAAAAAAAAGGGTGTGCCTAAAGATTTAGAGTCAGCTAAAATTTGGAGATCATTAAAAATTCCTAGATTGGTATGGATAAAAAATGATAACTGGTGGGGTCCTGCAGGTAAAACAGGACCTTGCGGACCAGATACAGAGATGTTTTATTGGTCTTCAAAAGAAAAAGTTCCTAAAGAATTCGATCCCAACAAATCAACCTCTGCAACAGACGGAAAGGATTGGGTTGAAATTTGGAATGATGTTTTCATGGAATACAATAAAACGTCAAAAGGGAACTACGAACCTTTAAAACAAAAAAATGTCGATACAGGTATGGGTGTTGAAAGAACAGTTGCAATTCTAAATGGTTTAGATGATAATTACATGACAGAAGCTTGGAAACCTATTATAGATAAAATTTTAGATCTATCTCCCCACTTTAAAAAGTATGATGGAAATAAAAGAATTAGAATTATTGCTGACCATATTAAAGCTGCCGTTTTCATAATCGCTGATGGAGTAACACCAAGCAACACAAAACAAGGATATGTTCTAAGACGTTTAATAAGAAGGGCTGTAAGACATGGAAAAAGATTCACATTAAAAGATTTCACCGACAAAGTTGCAGAACCTGTTTTTGATATTTATGATGATTACAAAGAATTGAAAGAAAATAAAAAACATATTCTAAAAATTCTAAATGAGGAGGAAGAAAGATTCAATAAAACTCTTGAAAAAGGATTATTAGTATTTACAAGAAAACAAGTTAAAATTATAGATAATATTAAAAAGAAAAAAGGTAAATTACCTCGAAGAATAAAATCGTTTGGTATTCTTTCTGGAAAAGATGCATTTTTATTATACCAATCTTATGGATTTCCATTGGAGTTAACACAAGAAGAGGTTAAAAATAGAGGTATGAAATTTGGTAAAAAGGAATTAAAAGAATTCCAAGAAGAACTCAAAAAACACCAAAAACTTTCGCGAACAGCCTCTTCAGGAAGTTTCAAGTCAGGACTTGCAGATCATTCAGAGCAGACAACAAAGCTTCATACAGCAACGCATCTTCTCAACCAGGCATTAAGAGAAGTTCTTGGCAGCGACGTGAAACAAAAAGGTTCAAACATAACTCCAGAGAGATTAAGGTTTGATTTTAATTTTCCGAGAAAACTTACGGATGAAGAAATAAAAAAAGTGGAGGACCTTGTTAACAAGAAAATTTCTGATAACATAAAAGTAACTTCTGAAGAAATGTCTCTAAAACAGGCGCTAAAATCAGGAGCGCAATCAGAATTTGGTGCAAAATATCCTGACAAGGTTAATGTTTACACTATCGGAAAATTCTCAAAAGAAATCTGCACAGGACCCCATATAAAAAATACAAAAGAGCTGGGAATATTCAAAATAACCAAGGAAGAATCTTCAAGCGCAGGAATCAGAAGAATTAAGGCTGTTGTTGAGTGATTAATTTGAACTTGACACTCTAAAATGTAGATAAATAACACGGCAAAAAAATACTTAAAAGTCTATTTCATCACTAAAATCAAATTCTCTTTCTACCCAAAAACTATTTATCTCTTCAGAATCTGGATTAACTGCTATGTCTCTAATATTTACTCCTTGTTTTCTTAATTCTGGAACAATTAATTCAGCAAATGTCTGAGCTACCAGCTTTGGAATTGCACGATAATCCATAGAATAGTCATCTAGAACTAATTGTCCTTGAGCATTTGTATAACAACTTCCACCACCAACTAGTGCCGATTCAGATAAATTAAATCTTCTAGTAACATCGCTATGTTTACCACCCCCTGCAACATAGATAGAAACTACATTTCCTAGCGCTTCAGCTACAAATTTATGATCTGCATTACGGGGGTTATCTCCTTCATACCGAATTAAGTCTGGATGGATTTTCAAACCACCTATCCTATATTCTAAATCCTTATTTTCTTCCATAATTTTCTAAGAAATAGACTACTTATAAACCTTATTAATTGGGATTATATTCATCTACCAAACCATATTTTTTTCTTAATTTAGTCAATCTTAATTTTTGGAGTATGCTAATCTTTCCACTGTCTCTTATAGCTTTATTTATTTTAGAAATTTCATCAGCATCTCTATATTCATACAGACTTTTTCCCAGAGAATCCCCAGAAGAGATCATAAGCACTTCTGGTTCTGATTCTAAGGTTATCCCACCTATGTATTCTATAGAATTGTCTGTGATTATCGACGGCCCTGTTGTTTCAATGAAACAATAACCTGTATTATTCAGGCTTTTCTCAATAGGACATTTTATACCGAGAGATTCGTGATTCTCATCAGCATGATAAAAAAATACAACACCATACCCCATTTCTCTCAATATAAATGCCAGTAATTCAGATTTCTCCCCACAGATTCCTCCTGTATCATAAAGGACCTCATAAGGGCGCCTAGAATAACTTAAAGTCCTATTTCCCCCTAGATTAATGACTTTTTCCGAATAACCAAAGGGGATGTTCTGAACCATACTCACAGCTATTCTGAACTGATCTTCTCTATTGTTAGTTATGTTTTGTATTTTTTTAACCAAAGGGAGTAAGAGTTCTCTCTGCTCTTCTTCATCAATATTTTTAAGTTTGAAATCGGTTCTTGAAGGATCTTCACCAGAAGAATAATAGATAAAACCAGGAATAGTGAAAAGATAATCTACCATCCCTTCATAAACTGTAAAGTTTATTTCATTTTCATCTCCCCTTAAAACATAATTCAGTGTTATATCTTTAGGATTTGTCTGATATTTTGAGGAACATAGGTCTCCTTCTTGAGTCAAAAGATTAGGACAACCACAAACAGATGCTTTCTCAATCAGGGTTCCCTGTGAACAGAAATAAGGTTTTGATAAAGAACAAGTTTCATAAAGGGTTTCATCACCACAAGTTAGACTTTTTTCATCAAAGACATTTCCTATAATAACTAAGAATAAAACAAAAAGAAGAGATAAAATAATGATGGTGTATTTCTTTATGTTTAATGGTTTCTCCACCTCTTTTTCTTTTTTAGACATTTGAATTATTCCAAATATATAGCTGGTTTGTCTGGCTTTGTTTTCTTTGATTTGTTTTCAGGATCATAGATCTTTTTATCATTCACAGAATATATCTCTAAATCAAACCCTGTTCTCTTCTTTATAAATCCAGAAGATTCTGTATAGCTATTTTTCTCCTTGGGCAAGACATAAATAAATGCCTTACTAATTTTCTTTCCCTTTTCTTTTATAAGATTTGACACATGATTGATATCTCGGATAAGTTTATCGATATTTTGATCTTGTCTTTCCATTTTTTCATCAATCTTTTTTTCGTCAGCCTTGGGCCATTTTTCCAAACTAAGAAATCCTTTATTCCCAATTTTTTCCCATATTTCTTCTGTTGTATGCGGACAAAAAGGATGTAATAATTTCAGGAAAATTTCTGCATTCTTCTTTGAAATTTCTTTTTCAGAGAAATAATTAAACAACCCCCTAATTTTAATAATAGCCAAATTATACTTGAAATGTTTTATATCTTCGGTGACTTCTTTAACTGCCCTGTTCAGTTTACTTTCTGCTCTTACATCAGCTTTTCCAAATTTGCCAGATTTGAAATAATCCATAAATTTATTAATAAATCTTAGACTACCTTCTATTCCTTTTTCACCCCATTCGATATCCTTATCAGAAGACGCTATCGAGACTAAAAAGAGTCGCGCAGTATCTATCCCATATCTCTTAGAAACATCCTCTGGGAGGATCACATTCCCCCTTGATTTCGACATTACATAACCATCAGAACCATGAAGCATTCCTTGATTGAAAAGTTTTGTAAATGGTTCATCAAATTCTAAAAAACCGAGATCTCTCAAGGCCTTTGTGAAAAACCTAGCATAAAGCAAATGCATGCATGCATGCTCGGCTCCACCAATATATTGGTCAACAGGCATCCAGTAATAAATTTTCTTATTCTCAAATGGCTTTCTAGAATTTTTGTTATCGCAATATCTTAGATAATACCACGCACTGTCAACAAAAGTATCCATTGTATCTGTCTCTCTCCTCCCCTTTCCCCCACATTTAGGACACTTAACTTCGAGGAATTTCTTATTGGTTTCTAAGGGATTTCCCTTACCAAATTTAACATTCATTGGTAGTTTTATGGGTAAGTCTTTTTCAGCCACAGGAATAATCCCGCATTTGTCACAATAGACGACAGGAATGGGTGTGCCCCAATATCTCTGACGAGAAATAAGCCAGTCTTTTAATTTAAATTGGACTACTTTTTTTCCCAAACCCCTTTTCTTTAGATGTTTTGTTATGGCTTCTGCCGCTTTCTGACTTTCCATCTCGTTGAATTTTTCAGAATTTACCAGGGTTCCTTCACCAGTATAGGCTCTTGGGATTTTTCCTTCTCTAGAATAAATTTCAAAATCTTTCGGTTCTATAACAATTCTGGTGGGGATGTTATATTTCACTGAAAACTCAAAATCCCTCTGATCATGAGCAGGAACCCCCATAACCATACCACACCCATAATCAGCGACGACAAAATTTCCAACATAAACGGGTATCTTTTCATCATTAATCGGATTTATAGCATAACTCCCTGTAAATATTCCTTCCTTTTCTAGTTCTTCTAAATCTTTCTCACCCACAGATTTTAGTTTTTTCAAAAATTCCTCTACTTCTTTTTTCTTTTCTTCTGTAACTATCTCAAAAAGCCTTTGGTGTTGGGAAGAGATAACCATAAAAGTAACCCCGTAGATAGTATCAGGTCTCGTCGTAAAAATAGGCCATCTTTCCCGATTTATTTCAAAGTCAATTTCTGTTCCATGACTTTTCCCTATCCAGTTTTTCTGCATTATCTTTATTTTTTCAGGCCACCTTAACCCACCAACAATATCTAAAAGCTCTTCAACATATTCTGTAGTTTTTAGGAACCACTGCTCGAGTTGTCTAATTTCTACATCTACATCTCCATGTATCCAGCATTTTCCTCCATGTACCTGTTCGTTAGCCAATACAGTATTACATTTAGAACACCAATTAACAGGGGCTTTTTTTCTATAGGCCAGTCCTTTCTCTAAGAATTTCAAAAAGAAAAACTGATTCCATATGTAATAATCTGGTTTATGGGTCATAAGAATCCTTGACCAATCATAACTCAATCCAAGTTCTTTTTGTTGTTTTATAAAATTCCTGATAGATTTTTCTGTATATATTTTTGGATGGACTCCTTCTTTAATCGCCGCGTTTTCAGCGGGTAGACCAAAACTATCATAACCCATGGGATAGAGCACATTGAATCCCTGCATTCTCTTAAACCTCGCATAGACATCCCCTACGGTGTAATTAAAAGCGTGTCCCATGTGTAAACCAGAACCAGAGGGATAAGGATACATCTCTAGAACATAGAATTTCTTTTTCTTTCCTTCCCTTACTTGGAAAATTTTCTTGGCCGCCCATTTCTTCTGCCACTTTTTTTCTATTTTTTTAAAATTGTATACCATTGTGATACATGAACACGTCAGCAACTTTTAAATATTGTCCTTGATTCATAAGAATATGAAAAGGATTCAGACATATATTGTAGGAGAAATCATTTCAAGCAATGATCCTGAAGCAAATTCCCTTTACAAAAAGAGTCATTTTGGAGAACCTGTTGGAGAAAAAATCCAATATTCAATCCCGGAGACATTGTTCCTTTCTGAAAAAGGAAAAATAGAAGTATTTTTAAGAGGTAAAAAGATTACGAAAAAAGATTTAATAAAAAAACTCCAAAGGGTGGATAAAAGGATTCAAATAAAATATCCTGTCTTCAGGGATTTAAGGGAACGGGGTTACATAGTAAAAACCGCACTCAAGTTTGGAGCTGATTTCAGAGTGTATGAAAAAGGGGATAAACCAGGAAAAAAACATGCAAAATGGATAGTCTTCTCAGATCACGAATCTAAAAGATTGACATGGCACGAATTCTCTGCAAAAAACAGGGTCGCGCACTCTACAAAGAAAAATTTACTCCTGGCAATCGTCGATGAAGAGAGTGATGTTACCTATTACGAAATAAAGTGGATAAGACCATAAAATGCTTTTAGAAATAATCCTAATTTTTATTTCTCTCTTGATATTGTCAGCCGTAATTAAAGTATACAAAAGTGTAGTTGGAAAAAACTGGTGGAAGTTCATGTGGACAGGTCATGCCCTCATTCTCGGAATTTTCTCCCTTATTTTCATGATATTTAACTTAAAATTAAACTGGTTTTTCCTAATTGCAATACCCCCTCTTTTTGTCTCAGGATTAGGGATGATATTAATTATGATTGCATACTCTATAGAAAATAAAAAATTAATGTTCAAATCAGTTTCTTCTTGGATAGAAGTTTTTGTTTCACACGTATTCATGATAATTCTCGCTATCTATCTCTCTATAAACATTTCTGTACAATTAACCGACTTAGTAATTTCATGGATTGTGCTTTCATTCTACTTTCTTTTTCTGTTCAATAAATTTGATCTTAAATGGATATTATACAAGCCAACAAAAATAAAAAGAAATATCAAGTTGGGTTTGATGAGGATCCTTACTATAACTCTATATTTCTCAATTCCTGTTATCATTTATATAAAAACACCATAAGAAAATTTATAATCTATGTCTCTCTCTTCAAGATATGGTTCAAGATACTTCAGAGATAAAGGAGAAAATATTAACTGTATTAAAAAAGAATGGGCCCAGTCTACCTGTCCATATAGCAAAAGAGATAGAATCAAGTATACTTTTTACTTCTGCTTTTCTATCTGAATCAGTTTCTGAAAAAAAGGTTAAAATAAGTGATATGCGAGTAGGTAGTTCTCCGATATATTTTATTCAGGGACAAGAACCTTTGCTGGAAAAATTCTCGCAATATTTAAAAAGTAGGGAGAGAGACGCTTTCCTTATGTTAAAAGAAAAAAGATTTTTAAGGGATTCCCAACAAGAGCCTGCAATAAGGGTTGCTCTTAGAGAAATCAAGGATTTCGCAATCCCTTTTAAAAGAAATGAAGAGGTAATTTGGAGATATTTTTCTATACCTGAAACAGAATTTGAGATAAAAGAAAAGTCAAAAATAGGGGTAGAAAAACAACCTTTAAAAGAAAAAAAATTAGATATCTTTGAAAGAGACAAAAAACAGAAGAAGGTAAAAAGAAAAAGCATCCAAGGGGAAAATAGATTCTTCAATAAGGTAAAAGAATTTTTAACAGAAAAATCTATAGAACTCACAGATATCGTTAGTTTTAGCAAAAGTGAAATAACGTTAAAGGTAAGGGATAAAGAAGAAAATAAAATCCTTGTAGCCTACAATAAAAAAAGAATAAATGAGGCAGATATTCTCAAAGCAAACAAGAAAGCCAAAGAACTAAACCTGCCTTACACCATTTTAGGCTTGGGAGAACCACTAAAAAAGATAAATATTCTAATCGATGCTATAAAAAACTTAACTTCTATTGAAAAACTAGAATGACAATATTTAAAAAAGCCCCTAGTTTTTTCTTTATTAGTGGATGCGGGAGGCGTTAACGGAAAAGCCAAACGCAGGAGGTTTTTGTATGGGAAAGATAAAATCAAAAATGATAAAAAGATCTGCAAAAGATCTCATAAAAAAAGAAATAAAATTTTCTGAAAATTTTGAAGAAAACAAAAGAATACTAGGAGGGAGCATGCCTAGTAAAAAGATAAGAAATCAGATGGCAGGATTTTTAGCAAAGACTAACAGAAAAAAACGATAGACCTATTTCTTCTTTTTAGATAATAGGTTCTTTATTTCTTTCAAATTTTTATTTATTTCCTTAATTTCCTTATTCTTCTTTTTATTCAATATAACATTGATTATATTAAAGATTAAGTAAAGAATAATTAATCCACCAATTGCTTGAAAAATCGTTGTCAAGGAAGCTATTTGCCCAGTTAAGTCCTCGAGTGCTTTTAGGGTTATGTCCTCAAGCGCCATTACAAAATAAATGAAAACTAGTTTTTAAGATTTACCTCAAGACTTTTAAACAGCCTATATTTTATAATTTCGGCTCTGTAGCTCAGTGTTAGAGTACCGCTCTCATGGAAATTTCAAATTTTGAGAAAGGCGGGGGTCGGGGGTTAAATTCCCCTCAGAGCCATTTTTTCTGTAAATCTTAAATTAAGTGGACTTCTAATTACCTTTTGATTAAATGGAGCAATCCCCTTAATAAGAGCATCATATCTTTTATCATAATCTATAAAATCTAGGAATTTTTGATTGTGTTTAGGATTAACAAAACCAATAAGTTCTTTAAAAAGTAGAAGATTCGTTTTTCCATTAAATTGAAATCTATATTTATCTTGAACAACATTCCATCTCGGATCTGGTTTTGATTTACCTTTATAATAAGCTCCTTTCAAACCAATAGAAACAATGTAATCATAAATTTGTTTTAAAAACTTCTTATGTATTACCACAGATTCTATTCTCGGATAAAATTTATTTGGATTCTTGGTTAAAACTAGGCTCCCGTCAGTGGCGAAAAATCCTTGAACAATATATTTTAACAAATCTCTCTCATAGAAGAATCTGGAGATAAGTAATCGTGATCCTTTCTTACCTACAGGAAAACCATAACTTTTCATCTTATTAAATAAAATCTTATCAGAAAAATTAACCTCTATTTTCCCATAATTTTGTCTATCTCTAAACTTAATAGGTTTTCTATTCAGTCTTAACGAATTAATTAGAGGAATTACGACAGAATTATAAAAAGGCTTATCATCATAATAATTTCCAGTAACAGAAATAATAAAATAGTTCTTACCATTACTAATACAATGAGAAAGGCAACCATCTCCAGCCATTATTCCAAATAATAAAGCAAATTTTTCTTCCTCGTTTAAATTCTCTAAATTAAATGTCATTTTTTCTTTTTAGTTTTAAGATAAGACCTAATAAATTTCTCTAAAACTTCCCAAACCTGTTTCCTATCTTTCTTAACTTTGGCTACAAAATCAATCCAGAGATTTCTATCTCCCCTAAAAGTAATTACTTCCCTCATAAGTAATGTAATACAGTAATACTTATAAATCTTTCTCATCATTAAAAAGGAATTAAATAGAGACACTTACGTTTTATATGATTGGGTATAATAATCCTTTTTAACTTAAAAAAAATAAAAATATATGATTGAGTGGATTGAAAAAAATAAATATATTGCAATAGCCTTAACAATCTTAATAGCAATAGAGATATTTTATTTTTCTTCTATTCCCGGGGGTGATTCTGCAGGAGGAACAGGAATTCCTTTTGTTGCAACGATCTATCACTTTGTAGTATTTTTTCTGTTTAGTTTTTTCCTTTTATCCTCTATAACAGGGAATAAAAAAATAAAAATAAGTTATATACTGATCGCATTAATGGTATCCATAATATATGCGTTTTTGGATGAGTTTCATCAGATGTTTGTTCCCTTCAGAGAACCAGCAATACAAGACATTCTAACAGATACTGCAGGAATTTTTTCATCAATGATTCTTTACTTATATTTTAAGAAGAAATTTTAATCTAATGCTTCCCTTATCTTTTCTGAAATTTCTTTCATCTCTTCGTCAGAAGGTCTCGGATCTAATGGCTTGAGTTTAAACCCTTCTTTTGTTAAAGGCTGGAGTTTAATATGAATGTGATCCAGTTCCAATCCTTCTATGAGCAATCCTGTTTTTACTGGTTTTAAAGCCCGATCAATAGCCTTTGCTATTTTTTTAGCAAGTAATAACGCTTCTATGTATAATTTATCTTCAGCATCGAAAAAATAAGGAGCTATATGTCTCTTAGGAACTATTAATGTCTGACCTTTTGCAGGAGGAAACGCGTCTAATAATACAATAAAAGAATCATTTTCATAAATTTTCTCTGCAGGAATTTCACCCTTAGCTATCTTACAAAAAACACAATCCATATTATCTAAAATAGACAAGAGTTTTTAAATTTTAACAAAAATAAAAATTAACCCTACGAAAATTTATCTTCTCTTCTTTCTAGCTGATTTCCTTGCAGACTTTCTAGCAGCAGTTTTTCTCGTAGCTACCTTTCTAACTGACTTCCTTGAAGATTTTCTAGCAGCAGTTTTTCTCGTAGCTACCTTTCTAACTGACTTCCTTGCAGACTTTCTAGCAGCAGTTTTTCTCGTAGCTACCTTTCTAACTGACTTCCTTGAAGATTTTCTAGCAGCAGCAGCCTTTTTTGTCTTCTTAACTTTTTTTCTAGCCATTTTAACACCCCTAATTTTTAATTATAAATATGAAGAATCAATTATTTAAAAACTTTGCCTATTAAAATTTTTATCAAAAAATTAAGATAAAAAATAAATTTTTAGTTTTACCGAAGAGAAAAACAAACTATTTTACCAATTTTCCTGCTTTTTCAAATTCAACACTCCCATCGATTAATTTTCTTAAAATATTTTTAAGTTCAGAGAGCTTCACCCTAATTTGCTTCTTTGTGTCACGGTCGCGAATTGTGGCATCTTTCTTTTTTAGACTTTCTTCATCAATAGTTATGCAATAAGGAGTTCCAATTTCATCATTTCTCGCATATCTCCTCCCGATGCTACCGGATTTATCATAAACAACATTCCATTCCTTCTTTAAATCAGAAACAATTTCTTCAGAAAGCTCCTCGAATTTCTCTTTTTTCACTATCGGAAAAACTGCAGCTTTTATTGGTGCTAACTTTGGATGTAATTTTAAGACAACGTTTTCTCTCTCTTTTTCATAAAAATAAGAATCAAACATAAAAACTAAAAACGCACGCTCAACACCGAGACTGGGTTCACAAATAACATGGGGAAGAATTTTCCCTTTAGTTTTTTCATCAAAAACCCTTAAGTCTTTTTTTGAAGCTTTCTCATGTTGACTTAGGTCATAGGAACCACGATCTGCAATTCCCTCCAGCTCTCTCCATCCAAAAGGAAATTTATATTCAAGGTCCCATGTGTCAGAAGAATAGTGGGAAAGTTCTTCGTAAAGATGCTGTCTTATTCTAAACTTCTCTGGATTGGCTCCAAGTCCAACAAACCATAAAAACTCTGTAGCGAGCCAATAAGCGTGCCAGTCTTTCTTTATTATTCCTTCTTTCAAAGCAGTCTTTATTTTCATTTTCTTCGCCTCTTCGCCTTTTTTTTGATTATCTTCGGAATAAATCAAAACATTTGCTTCAGGAATCTGGTAAGGACATTTCTCATCAGGCCTTATGAAATATTCAATTTCCATTTGTTCAAATTCACGAGAACGGAAGAGAAAATCTCTCGGAGCGATTTCATTTCTAAACACCTTCCCAACTTGTGCAATTCCACAAGGAAGTTTTAAACGAGCATTCTCATAAACAAATTTAAAATCTGTAAAAATTAGTTGCGCAGTCTCGGGTCTTAAATATGATTTTACAGAGTCACTGACAACAGGTCCAACATTTGTGGAGAACATCGGGTTGAACTCACTCTTAACTTCGTAATCCTTATTCTTTGAGTATTTTTCAGCCTCAAACATATCTACCTTGAATCTCTCTTTGGTTTTCTTGTTCATCACTTCAACATCAACAAAACTAGAAACATGTCCTGAAGCTTCCCACACTTTAGGATTTGTGATTATAGAACCATCAATCCCCACCATATCTTCCCTCTGTCTTACATGAAAATCCCACCACGCTTTCTTCAAATTGTTCTTCACCTCAACACCGAGATGACCAAAATCCCAGAAGCCAGAGAATCCACCATAGATCTCTCCAGACTGATAGACAAAACCTTTCCTTTTACAAAAAACAGCTAAATCTTCTATAGATATTTTTGTCGGTTCTGCCTTGCCAATTTTTCTACCCTCATCTCTAACCTCTTCCTTAGAATTCTTTGATTGGATTATCTCTCTAGCCTTATTCTCCGCTTCTTTCTTCATCTTTCCAAGATAAGCAATAGTTTTTGTTTTTACCTTTCCGCCAATCCTCTTGTTTTCATTCAAATAATAATACTCCTTGCCATGAATCTTCTTTTTAACAATAAAGGCCATCCTAATCCGGATTAAACTCCCAAAAGTTTAATTGCCCTTTGGCAGGTATTGGTTTAGTTTTTCCAACATTATCCAACACAAAACCATAATTACCAAAAGATGGTGAAGCCAAATGTAAATTTTTATCTTCATTAAATCCGCCCTCATCCTTATAATTTTTAACATCTATTAATTCAGCTCTTCCAACAATAAATCCATTGGGTAAATTTTTAAATCCAAACTTTTTCATTGCAAATTCGTCTGGATTTTTGGATGAATGGATCAGGAACTCTCCCCTAAATTTAGTGTTCCATTTCCTCAAATCTATTTTTTTCTTTCCTTGTAGAATCAATTCTGCCCAGGGTTGTTTCAAGGATAAGGCTTTCATCAATTAGGCACTACATAAAAGTATATAAATCTTTTGGTAGGCACTACTTCTATTATACATATATAATAAGTAATATTTATAAGTATCTATACATATATAATAAGTAATGGTAAGGACTCGAATAGAAGGAACTATAGTAGATGAGCTCAAGAAAAAACTCAGAGTCGCTGAAAACGCGAAGAAAGAATACACAGGATATCTACAGAACATACATGATAGGTACGAAAAATCAAAGATTTCTTATTCAGATTATCTCAGGGCAATATATGAGAAAAAAGACGGAAGAAACATCCAGGAATGGATTTCTTATCTCGAAGCTTACATAGAAGAACTAAAGAAAAGAATCAAAGAACAGAAAAAAGACCTCGTTAAACACAAACTAACAATTCTCTTCTTTTCTTTTGCAATCATTTTCCTGGCATTTGTTTCTACAGTTTATCTTCAACCAGAATTTCTTGGATTTGTTGTTCAAGAACAAATCCCAGAAGCTATAAGCGAGGCAAATGTTACAGTGAATACAACACAGTTTCAAGCAGTCATAGGCCAGCCAGTGAAGTGGAAAAAGCATATTTCTCTGGATAACATAAAAAACGTAACGATAAGATTACCATCAGAAGCAAGAAACATAACTGTTAAAAAAATAATAAAAGAATTCTCAGGAGATATAACAGAGACAAATGTAACAGTTTCTGAAAATATAACAGGAGAAACAGGAGAAAATGAATCATATTCAGGAGAAATAAATAAAGAAAAGGCTCTTCTAAAAGAAGATTCGAGTCCTTCCCAAGGAGAGCCTTTTTCTTCTGAAACCAATATTTCTGAAACTAAGTTCAGGATAACAGGAAAAACAATTTCTGAAACAGGTTCTGGTTTCTTTAGAAATATTTTTGGCAGAATAACAGGAGGAGCAATAGGGCAGGAACAAGAAACAATTGAAATAGAAATAAATGAAAACGCCACAGAATATGAAATAGCATATGAAACACCAGCACCTTACGCAATTGAAGAACCCATAGAAAGAGGAAGAGGAAAAAGAATAAAGGTTATAGGACCTGAAAATGTTCATTATGAAAATGTCTTGGTATTTACAAATCTTCCAGAAAACCTGAATATAAGAAATCCTTCTAGTGTAAAAATCCATTGGATAGAAAATGACACTTTTATTCCAATTCAAAATATAAAAGACACAGACAACAATGGGATTTACGATTACATTGAATTCATTGCCCCTTCCTTATCTGAAGCAACTTTTGACATCATCGTTATCATAAAAGCTGAGCATCTGAATTCAAATAGAGAATTTATTTCTGATATTTATGAGGAAGTAAAAGAACTCGACGGTGTGTGGAGCGAGGAAATTCCCCTTGAAGATTACATAAGAGTCACTTTTGAGCAAGAATTGGATAATACAAAAGATATCACAATTTATCCCCGTGTAGTTAGCGGAAATCCAAGAATTGAAATTTATGAAGTTGACTCCGATTCTATAATCGCGGAATTCACAAGCATTGACTCAAATCAATATAATAAAATATTTCTAACAAACTTACAAGGAAGCCAGGACACTTTTGATTTAAAAGTTGTTGGGGGTAGTTTAGAGTTTGATTATATTGTAGATCCAATTTTATCAGATTTGAATGGAACATTTTTTGAAGGTTTTGAGGGTGTTGGTTATGAAAACACTGGATGGACCACCAAAGGAAGCACAACTATATGGGCTCCAGACGATACAGATGCATTTGGAGGAACGCAGGCATTGAGTACATCTAATACTAACGGTGAACTTTCCTGGAACGAAATAAACATAAGCACTTCAGGTTTTACAAATATTACATTTAGTTTTTATTATAAAACATCATCTGGCGGCGCAGGGAATTTTGAAGCGGATGATTACATTGGGGCAGGATGGTATAATGGAACAGATTGGATAAATATTCTAAACGTATCTACAACCAGCACATACACCTTATCTAATACTTCTTTACCTATTGGTGCGGAGAATAATGCTAACTTTAGGATAAGGTTGATTTGTGATAATGATCATGGTCAAGAGGATTGTTTCTGGGATAATGTTGAATTGAACGGAACAAAAGTAGAAAAAGCTCCAGTAATCAATGCAATTAGTGATAATCCAGATCCAATTAATGAGGGGGGAAATATTACTATAACATCTAATGTTACTGATGATTTGGCTGTTGATTCTGTATTGGTTGAAGTCGAAGAAACAAATTATACTATGATTCAAGGAAGCGGGGGATTAGTAAACAAAACAAAAATTATAAGACCAATTGGTCTTGGTTCATATGAGACAAATAGTGCTTCATTTTCTGATAAGTCGTTTGATAATAATATAATTACCTATTCTCTTTTAGATGCAACAGAAAAATTAATTGTTGCAACCCCTAACCAGAACGATTTAGGTATAATTAACAATGTGACATTAAAGATATTTATAGGGACCCAAATATCAGGAAATGGGGCAACATTCAATGTCCATTGGGCAAACAGTTCCTCAAACCAAGGAACTTCACATAATTTTTCAGCTCTACAAGGAATAATAACTGAATTCTCTTTTGACATAACAAATGAAAAAGCATGGGATTGGTCCGACTTCAATAATACTGAAATTCATGTTGAACACATCTCTGGAAATAGTAAGGGTAAGGTGAGTGAGATTTGGTTTGAAGTACAATATGAAGCCAACGCTTCTGGTTCAGAGATTTGGACCTATGATTATAATACAACGGGATTGGAGGGTTTGATTAATTACACAATCTACGCAAATGACACCGACAATAATCTAAACTCCAGCTCAAGTAATTTCACAGTCTCCACAAATATTACTATTGACGAAGTTGTTGAAGATGCTCTAGAAGAACCATTAAACACAACCCTTGAAATATCTAATGAAAATAGCAGCATAGTTTATAATGAAACAAACGTGTTCCACCACAAAGAATTAGCAAGGGGGGTATACAATGTAAATATTAAGCCAAAAAATAATAAAATAAAAAATATAGATTTCAATAATTTGAATGTAACTTCAGATGTCGAGAATTTCATTGATATCGACAATCCTTCAGACAATCAGGGTTTCGATGAGCTCTATGCTGTTAATCCCCTAATAAATTTTACAAGTGCAAACATAACAATCTCTTCTTCAGGAGTAAGGCAAATATTAAAATGTTCTGATTGGAATTTTACAAATAGAATTTGTAATGGAAATTTTACAGAAATCTTGAATGTCACAACAAGCGAATATAATCTTACTTTAGACTCAAATGCTTCGGCATATGCTGAAATAATAATCGTAGACGCAGAACATCTCAATAGCAGTAGAGAATTCATAAGTAATATTTACGATGAAGTTAATGAAACAGACAATATAACATATACAATTCCTGAAAACGATTATGCCAGGGCGTAATTTGAAAAAAACTTAACTTCAAGAAACTTTATAGATATAATTATTAATAATTCTGCACCAGCCACGATAGAAATTTATGAAAAAGATTCAGGTGTTTTGGTTGGAATATTCAACAATGTTTCAAAAGGATTCTATGTTACAGGTCTAAATCATTCTGGAAATCAATCAGTGTTTGATTTGAAATCAGTAGGGGGTGATATAGTTTATGATTTTATAAACGACGCTCTTTCCCATGCATCGAGAATTCTAAATGACGATTCTACAAGGAGTGTTGCAGCTGCGGCAGATACCAATGTTACTGGATGGGATAAGGCAAATAAATCAATCTATGCAATAGAGGTTGATACTAATTCAGGTAGAATTAAGGTCAACACAGCACACTCTTGGTGGTGGAGAAGGATAGGTGGTACCTTTGTTCAATTCAATAACACAATTACTGCAGAAATATACAATGCAGATGGTGCTGCAGATACCTCTTTTGTAAATAGTGAAGCTATTACAGATAGTGAAAGTAGGGTTTCAGCAAATACCGTAACTGCTGCTCTTGACGAATTTGAAAACGATGCTGATGGAACAGAGATTGTTGGTGGTCAATGTAGAAATACATTTTGTGAATCTCAAATATTGATAGGTTTTGATAATGCCTTAGATGGTCAAACATATGAATTTAGGTTGAGGGCAGATGATAGCGGAGCAATCACAGACCTAACAGGGCTTGCGATGATAACAACAGCTGTGGGAGACATAGAATCTCCAAAATGGTCTGACAATACGACAAACAACACAGATGCAGGAGAGTATATTTTACACAGTGTAAACTGGACAGATGATACGGCTCTTTCAGGATATATCTTCAGCTTTGATAACGGGACAGGAAGTTTTGTGAATGATTCTTTTGTTACTTTCTCAGGAA
>CAYLOQ010000002.1:0-123061 GCA_964385425.1 Candidatus Woesearchaeota archaeon
CTAAACAATCCTGAACTCTTTTCCGAAGAAACTCCTGATGATTTTCTGCATTTCCAATAACCTGCGCTTGTTTCTTCCGATTAGAAAAGCCTTATTTTTTCCACCAGACAAAATAACCTCGTTATTTCTAACTTCTAAATTCTTGAAGGATACAGGACTAACAACTGATCTTATAAAATATTCCACATCCTGAATTCCCTGGGGAAAGGCAACTACTTTGATTCTTTTTCTGAGAATGTGATTCATCTTCCTTATATTTTGTCCACCACCTCCAATTGCTTTTTGCACAAAGGGTCTGGGAACACAAAAAACAAGGGTCTCGTTATACTTTAAACAAAACCTTGTTCTTACTTTCATTATCTTCTCGAATAAATTCAAGTACCTCATATCCTGCATATCAATAGTATTCACCATTTTTGAAATAGTTATAAAATTTTTAGATGTGTTTATTTTATAAACTTATTGTTACAGAATTATTTATTCTTAAAATAAAAAAACAAACCTGTTAGACCAGCAATAAAAAAAATGACACCCAACAAGCCGGGAGTTGTTCCCGTGATGTTTGAAACAGCGTTTCCTGTAATTGTTAAAGATCCTACACCAAGAGCAATTCCTCCTACGGTTAGTGCGATAAATACGCTGGCTTTTGAAGCAAGATGTTCAATACCAAAACGACTAAATTGTACCTCTCTCTTAAGCTGCTCCAATTGTCCTTGATATTGATCCCCTGCATTTCTTTCGACGAAGTCTTCAATTTTACTATAGGCTTTTCCATGAAGCTCTTCCCTTCTTGCAGCCCTTAATAACCGGGGGATAGCCTTCTTGCCTTTTCCAATCTTTTCATATAACGAAGCCCCCAATAAGGCAGTCTTAACATTTCCTGATTTAGGATCATGTAGTAAAAAACCTTTGGCACCCCTCTCAAGAAGATCCCTAGCATATGCCCTTACCTCTTCTTCTCTATTAAGAGCCTCTTCATCAGACATATCCAAGTATTACCTTTTTGAGAGAGAGTCTCTTTTGGTAGGGGAGGATCATAAGAACCTCCAACTGTTCCGAATCCCCTGCTTTTTTTATAAGTGTCTCTTAATCGTTGACCTTTCCTTTCAACCATAGATACCCTAAGAACACTCTACTTTTAAATATTTCTTCACAATTATTTATTAACTTCTTCTACAACTTTCGTCTTTGCAGTTTTCTTTTCAGAGTCCTCTTTGACTAAGGGTCCGACAACTTTGACGAGAAGCCCTGGAAGCCCTGTCCCAATAGGAACAGGTTGGTTAAGTATGACATTTTCAATTACACTAGCTAGTTTATCCGCATTCCCTTTTATCGTAGCATTCACGAATTGTTTCACAGGAGTCTCAAAAGTCGCCCTAGCCAATATAGAAGACTTCTGCGCAATAATTCCTATCCTCGTAACCCCTTTGACTTCCCCTGTGTTGGTCATAGCATCTGAAACAAGCTTTAAATGCCTCTTGTCTATGTTTAATCCCTGGGCATTGAGAACGTCCTGAATCTCGTCGATTATCAATTGTCTAGCAGCCTCTATCCCGAACACTCCAGCGACTTCGTGTAAATCATTAGATATTAATTTTTCCTTATTGATTTCCTTCATATCCAAAATCTTTTTCAGGCTTGTTCCGAGAGTCATAACAACAAAATCACGATCTCTTTTAACAATTAAAATTTGTTTTACGCCCTTAACACCTGAGATTATGGTGTTTTTCAATTTCTCTTTGAGTTTATATATGTCTTTAAAACCCATCTCAGAAGCATTTAATACTATTGAATCTGTCTTCTCGTCCACCTTGAATCCCAAATCCCTTAATCTGTCGACGATTTTTTTAAGGGAGCTGTGTGTCTGCCTAATACCTTCTCGATCTATTATTATCTCTATCTTTTTATCACTAAAATCCAGATTAATTTTAGAAGCAATATCTTTAACAGTTATTTCTTTTATCTTTTCTGCAAAAACTTTGGCATCTTTCTCGTTGTTGTAGTCTTTCTTAAGATATATCTCCATTTTTGGAGAACTTGGTTTTTTCCTCGCGTCGAAAATCTCTATCAACCTTGGTAACCCTTGAGTAACCTGCATTTCAGAAACTCCTGCGAAATGGAACGTTCTAAGAACCATCTGGGTTGACGGCTCTCCAAAAGATTGTGAGGTAATGATCCCGATAGCTTCCCCTGCTTCAAGTCTACCACCTGTGTGAAGCTTTGAAACATCCAATCCATCGTCCCCATATTTAAACTGTATTATGTTGTTGTTGCTGTCTCTTATCGTTCCGTCATATTCTTGTCTTAAATCCTGAAGAGCGTTTGCTAGTCTCCTATACAGATAACCAGACTTAGGAGTTCTAAGAGCAGTATCCATTAAAGTCGATCTCCCTGTAACAGCCCCGAAGAAGAATTCATCCGGCCTTAATCCTTTTATGAAAGGACTCCTGATAAATCCTTTTGCCTTAGGAGATAAATCTCCTTTATTGAAGAAGGACAATGTTCTGTCGTTGTAACCCAGGTCTATCCTTTTTCCCTCGAGATCTTGCTGACCGACACAACACGCCATCTGGGTAATATTCAATATGTTTCCTCCACCACCAGATCTTATCATGTGAGTAACAGGATTATCCTCGGGAAATTCCCTTTTGACAATTTCCCCTATTTTTGTTCTAACTTCGTTTAGGACTCTAAGCACTTTTATTTCTCTAGATTCTTCCCGAGTTTTTCCTTGAATTATCTCTAAGGTTCCAGAATTATATGAATCTATAATGGTCTTGGTTTTTTCCTCAGCTTTTTTAATTATTTCTTCTCCTAATGCAACAACTCTGTCTTCCACATTTAAATCTTCTACAGAAATAGTTATCCCTCTTTCAGTCAGATAATTTTTTCCAAGATTGAAAGCAAGCCTTAGAGTTTCGAAAGTAGCCACCCTCCCAACTTTTTTATCTAATTCTTTCACTAACTCCCCATTTTCATCACCAAAAACATTTTCATTTATGATACCATCAATAATTTCTCCTTCTTTGATTTTTATAGAATCATTTGAAAAATCAATTTTTGGCAATATCTTAGAAAAGATTTCTTTTCCCGAAACCGTCTTCTTTGAAAATGGGTGTTTTATTCCTGCCCGATATAAAATCTGATTTGCATCTTCTTTGGAAAACTCTCCCAACCCTAACAAGTAACCTCCTGTGATGGCATCCCCGACACACCCGATCCAATTTGTGTTATTTTTTGGAGAGATTAAATTTTTCTTTACTTCGAGAAGCATTTTTGCTTCTGCTCTCGCTTCTTCTGTTTGAGGAGAGTGTATGTTCATTTCATCACCGTCAAAATCGGCGTTGTAAGGTGTTGCAACAGCCGGATGCACTCTGAACGTTCTTCCGGGCAAGACTTTCACATAGTGGGCCATTAAGCTCCCTTTGTGAAGGCTAGGATGCCTATTGAATAGAACTATGTCCCCTTTCTGAAGATGTCTCTCAACGTGGTATCCCGGAGAGAGCTCATTAATAATTTCATCTTTGAGCTCAGAAGTTATTTTCTTTCTTTTTCCGTCAGGTCTTATTATATAATTAGCTCCAGGGTATTTATCACCATTTTTAACTAGCCCCTTCAATTTTTCAATATTGAGATCATTAACAATTTCAGCAACTGTGACAACTCTTGCAATTTCATAGGGAATTCCAACTTCATTAATATTTATGGCAGGATCAGGAGATATTACTGTTCTTCCGGAATAGTTTACCCTTTTTCCAGCAAGGTTTTTCCTAATTCTCCCCTCTTTTCCTTTTATTCTTTCTGTTATTGTCTTCAATGGCTGTCCACTCCTGTGTCTTGCAGGCGGAATCCGAGCCACAGTATTATCGAAGAAAGTTGTGATGTGGAACTGCAGCAAATCCCATAGGTCTTCTATGATAACCTCTGGAGCCCCGGCATTCAGATTCTCCCAGAGTCTTTGATTAGCCCTAATGATGTCGGAAAGTTTATGGGTTAAATCATCCTCACTTCTCTCCCCTGATTCTAGAATTATGCTCGGTCTTACAGTTACAGGAGGAACAAGAAGCGCTGTCAAAACCGCCCATTCTGGTCTGAAGTTTTTTGGATTCATTCCTATTTTTTCCAGCTCTTCGTCCGGAATTCCAACAAGAATTTCTCTAATTTCCGTAGGGAATATCCTCGTCTTTCCCCTGTAAAAAGTTGTTGGCTTGTCCAGTTTAATTTTTTCTTGGGGTGTCTGACAGTGGGGACATTTTTTAGTGTCTTTCGCCTTTTTTATCCTCTGAGTTGGAGGGTGTTTTTCTAAATCCTTATCGGTTAACATTAATTTTCCGCAATCACAGCAGAAACATCTGAGACTCAACTCAATCAGAGGAACATATTTTAAGTGTATGATGGATCTTGCCAAGTCTATGCTTCCAGAATGGCCTAGACATTCTTTTAGTCTTCCACCACAGGTTCTACAACGAACCCCTGGATCTATTGCTCCGAGCCTTAAATCCATCAGCCCTCCGTCCACAGGATAGCCATCTATATCGTAGAGTTCTGGAGTCACTACTTTTGCTACTGAAAGTTTCTTTATCTTCTCTGGATTGAGAAGAGAAAATCCTATTTCCTTTATTTTCTTTCTTATTGGTTTCATTTTATTGTTTTTGCTTAATTCGAATGAAATTGATTTATACTCTATGTTTCCTGTATTCTACACTGGATTCTGCACAAATATCTGCAGCCTCTTGAGCGTCTACATCTCCTAGTCTTCTAGCCGTATCATAGGATATTTTGGGTACCCTATCTTCAACAACCATGGGTAATTCTGGCTGTACTTCTGTTCCTTCATTCAATAGCCTTCTACTTAAATTTCTTGAACTTCTCATATTATTCGTATTTGTTTTTTAGTTTGAAGTTTGTGTGGATGTGTAATCCTTGCAATTCTTCGATCAGCAATTTAAATGCATATGATACTTCCACATCTTCAACATCTTCACTGTGGCAGAGGGGGCATGAAATTTTATTCCTTATTGTGTCATCTATCGCAATTGCTCCACACTTCGTACATATGGGAAGAACGACTTTATCTGAATCATACCTCTCTTTTAACAAAAGAGAAGCCCCATGAGCAACCAGTGCCTGCTGTTCCATTTCCCCTAATCTTAATGCCCCTCCTCTTGCTCTTCCCTCTACAGGCTGTCTTGTCAAAAGAGCAACTTTTCCAGAGGCTCTTCCGTGTAATTTGTTACCAACCATATATTTTAATTTTAAATAATATAAATTTCCGATAAAAATCCTTGCAGTCATTCTTTTCCCGGTGACCCCGCTGTACATGGTTTCTTTTCCATCATATCTGAAACCAAGCTCTTCAAGTTGTGATTCTAACTCCTTTTTATTTGCTCCAGAGAAAGAAGTCCCGTCGATGATCTCTCCTTTAAGACAACCAACTTTTCCAGCCAGCAGTTCTAGAAGATATCCAACGGTCATTCTGCTCGGAAGACCGTGTGGATTGAATATTACGTCAGGCCTTGTCCCTTTTGATGTGAATGGAACATCTTCCTCATCAACAACCATCCCAATAACCCCTTTCTGACCGTGAGAAGTAGCAAATTTGTCTCCGAGTTCAGGGATTCTCTGATCCCTAGTTTTAACCTGAACAATCTTATTTCCGCCATCATCTTCGGTCACAAACACAGCCTCTACTATTCCTTTTTCTTCTTGTTTCATAGTCACGCTGGATTCTTTTTTTGTTCTCACAGATATTTCTCTGGCCTCTGATAAAAATTTTGGAGGAGACATCTTCCCAATGAGAACCTCCCCTTCCCCGACTTCTGCTTCTGGATAAACCATGCCGTCACTTTCTAAAAATCTGTAACTGGTTTCTGTCTTATATCCTGAAGCATCTTTTTCAGGAATTGCAATCTCATCTTTCAAACCACCTGCGTAATTCATTTCTATGGCAGAATATGGTCTAAAGTAAAAGCTTCTTCCAACACCCCTATCCAGACTTCCTTTGTTGAAGACAAGGGCATCTTCCATGTTATATCCTTCATAAGTCATAATTGCGACAACAAGGTTTTGTCCTGCAGGATACGTGTTTAAGGTATCATAGACAAAACTTCTTACGATTGGTTTTTGAGGATATTGTAATATGCTTACGTCTGTATCTAGTCTAGCCAGGTAATTTGCAGCATAGAGTCCTAGGGATTGCTTTTGTGTCTTACTCCCTCGGTTTAGTCTAGCGCTCGAATCATGGTTTCCATATGGAACAAGACTAGTCACAACCCCAAAGAGGTCTGTTTCATCTATCTCTAAATGGGTATGTTCAGGAGTTATCTCTTCTTCGTATAATGCTACTAGCGCACCTTCTTCTTCAGATGCGTCTAGATACTCAATTATCCCCTGCTTTATTAGATCCTTCCAGGTTAAATTTCCTTGTTCTAATAGGATTAAATGTTCGTTCTTTAGCCTAGGAATTCCCCGCTCAACAATTATTAAAGGCCTCAAAACCCTTCCAGGTTCTGTAGAAATTGAAATAGTCTGGAAATAAGGATCATTCCTTATGTTCATCTGTATCGGAAGCTCACCATCCCTTCTTTTATCTCTTATTTCTCTAACAAATTTCTCTGAATCTTTTACACCCCCTATGAAGAGACCATTTAAGAAAACCTCTCTTCCTTCTAACCCTTCCCTGTCCAAACCCTTCGCTTCCAAATCCCTCAAAAACCTATCTTTTTCTAGATCTGTTCTCGTAGATACCTGGCTTAAAATTGCAAGGTTTTTCCTCAATCCTATCTCTGTTCCCTCTGGAGTTTCGATAGGGCAAAAGCGGCCGTAGTGTGTGGGATGCAGAGTTCTCGCCGCAAAATTTTCCTGATCGCTCGGAAGCATAGAAGAAACACGTTGTAATTGTGAAATAGTTGCCAGATAGTTGGTCTTATCCATATTCTGTGTAATCCCAGATCTTTCTCCTGTCCAACTTCCTGTTGCAATTGCAGATTCCATTCTGTGGGAAAACAATGTTGATTTTGCAATTATTTTGATAGAGAAGAATTTCTTTCTTTTCGATGATTTTTGTAGAGAGTATTGAATATCCCTTATCAAGATGCCCAGATTAACCCTAAAAAGTGTTGCCAGCAAGTCCCCCGAGAGCCTTACCCTTTTATTGGCGTAGTGATCTTTGTCTGTTCTTAGTCTAGGATTGTCCTTTGCCAACAAGAATTGTTTTATGAGTTTACAGAGAGTTATGGCTTTTTTTATCCGGTCTTCTTTTTTCTGGCCAATATGGGGGAAAAGATAAGAATCTATCCTCTGTTTTACCCTGTCCATAATTTCTTTTTTTGTTCCTTGTAGATTCGTCTTCTCAGAAATGTACATCATCGCATCTTCCTTAGTTGCGAGGTTCACAAATTCATAGAGATTCACAATAACAGAGTCTGTCTCTTTTCCAATATATCTTTGTATATCAGATTCTTTTGTTAAACCTAAGGATTTTAGAATTACAATTGCCGGAATATCTTTAAATTTGCTAAACGAAACGTCAAGTATGCCTTCTTTGCTCTCTGAAATCAGCGCAGGGATTCTGTAGGTCCCCCTTGATGAAAACATTTTCAGAGTTAACTCCCCTTTGCTATTCGTCTCTACAAAAGGTTGGTTTTCTGCCAAGTCTTCTGCCATTACCATGACACGTTCGTTACCTTTGATTATGAAATACCCTCCGGGGTCAAGAGGATCGTGGTATTCCTTAATTAATTCTGGTTTTGACATACCACTAGTGTTACAGACATTACTTTGAACCATTATAGGGATTTTTCCAATTTCTACAGTTTCTGAATCAATCTGATCGTCTTTTTTAACAGTTAGTTCGAGCGTGACTGGGGCAGCATATGTAAGGCCTCTAAGTTTTGCTTCAGAAGGCATAATAGGGGAAGAACTTCCGTCAGCCTCGATTACCCTTGGTCTTCCAATTTCTATTTTTCCGAGAGTTATCTCAAAATCTTCATTATTAATTGTTTCCGAAATTTCATCAACAATCTCCTGCATCCTTATTCCTATAAAATTGTTGAAAGAAGTAATGTTAGATTCGACTAACGAGTGCTCTTCCAAATATTTTTTTACTACGAGGTGTTTATCGCTTCTCATTTCAACTATTTTAATTTTATTCTATATGTAATTTATTTAATCTACTTAATTTTTCCCTTACTAAACAACGACCCTGTAATAGGTATTAACTTGATCTTTTTCTTTTCTCTCCATCTTTATCATATCTCCAATAGTGCAACCTTCCGGCAGGCCAGGATCATTGGAAAGAATTTTGGGTAATTGTGCCTTAGAAACGTTGAGATCTAATAACATCTTTTCTGTCTCTTTTTCGTTGAGTTTTGTGTGTTTGGGCTGTAGGACGTGCATAGGATTTTAAAAAGGGATTCCCGATAGATTGTAGTTTATAGCATAAACACTATGCTTTAACAACTTATCAATAATAAAAGAAACCTGATTTTGCCTTATAAATGTTTTGGTTTAGGGGGGCTTTGCACAATAAGTCAAAGTTGCACAAAAAGTCAAAAATACCCCCTCCAACATAATCATATTTATATATCTCTAGAAACCATCTGTAATATGGGTTTAGGATTAGTTAGTTTGCTTGGATTTTTACAGACAGTATCGCCTTTGCCACAAGACTCTGTTAAATCAGATTTTCTATCCCCAGAAGCATTGAGGGATTCTGTTTACCAGGCAGTTCAGGAGAGGGGAATATCTAGATATTCAATCATACCTTTCCGTTTAAATGAAAGTGAAACGATTCTCTTTCCCGTCAATTGTAAGTATGACTTAAAAGTATTGTATGGAGATGTTTTTTATGCTGAGTTTTGTAAGGAAGTGTTCTCTGGAAGAGAAATATTTATTGGTTTGGAGGTGTTTCCTGGTGAGGACGGAAGACAAATGGGAAGAGTCGTTACTGATTGGTTTGATGGTGCAAAAGAATGTTATGTGGGATATATGGCGAATAATCAAATACAATCTAAAAGATTTTTGGGTGATGATGATTGTGAATCTTTTTCTAATTCTTTTTTAGAAAGATTTCATGAAGCACCAAAAAATGTGAACTTCCTCCCCCAGAAGAATTAGCGGATAATTCTAAAACGTTCAATGGCCCCGCGAACAAGCTCTTATCTTGTGCGTCCATAATCTGCGATTATGGCCCCGGAGGGATTTGAACCCCCGACACCTGGATTTCTTCATTTCCCTATTCAAAAGGAGATGGTGCGGAAGAACCTTGGTGCTTCTGCGTAAAAGTCCAGTGCTCTGCCAGGCTGAGCTACGGAGCCGTAGCTCAATAAATAAATTTATGTTTAAAAAAGCTTTTGTTGGGTTAAGTTAAGGTAGAAATTAATCCCCCAATTCCATATCCCACGACTGTGGCTAAACCACTAATGCTTACACCCTTTATCCCCTTTTCGATAACATGGTCTTTATTTTCAACAATTCCTTCCATTTTGGAGATTGTTTCTGGACCATAAAATTTTTCGATTTCCTTTCTTTGGAGTTTTAATTGGTGTTCATAAATGTCTTTCCTAAAACCAGCACCAATCATACTATAAGCGCCACTTAAAAAAGGAATGAGGCTTAAAAGAAGAGGGTCCATTATTTCGGGTTCTGCGTGGGCAATGCTTCCCCCCTTATTATGTACATATCCCGCCCACATACCAACACCGAAACCAGCTACCCCGATTAAGAAGCTAACCTTGGGAGAATAATCTGCGAGGCCCATTGTTATTCTGGTATGTAAATCCATTTTACAAATGCTTCTTTAATTTTTCTTCAAAATCTTCCAGAGGAATTGTTCCGATGAATTGGTCAGCGACCTCTCCTTTTTTGAATAGAACAAAATTTGGAATAGAACTGACGTTGAATTTTTGTGCTATCTCTTGATTCTCACCAACATCTACTTTTCCGAATTTTATCTTTCCCTTGAACTTATCACTCAAATCATCTATAACAGGAGACATCATCAGACAAGGCATACACCAGTCTGCAAAAAAGTCTACGAGTACGACTTTGTCTTTGGTAAATTCTTCAAAATCTGAATTGCTCAATTCTTGAACCTTATCGTTGTTTGTCATCCTAATTAAGAATTATTATGATTTATAAAATTTTGTGTTAAGCTTTTGACATTTTATAAATTGGCTCTAAGTAAGGAATCAATATCCTACTCCAGGTTTCTGTTTCAGCACCCATAAATCCAACCTCCACCTTATCAATAGGAACAAATTCTGCGTGAGCAATTGAAGCCTCATTCGGAGTCACAGCCCCCGTAGTATGTATCGTATAGATTAAACCAAAATGAACCCTGTCAACTGGTTTGTCTCTGGCAAAAAGTGTTCCAACAAGTTTAGGCTCACTTCGTTCTCCCATAAATTTTACCTCTTCTTCAGTAACTTCTCTTTCTAAACACCTAGTAATGTGGTTGGGAGCATCCTCTTTTGTTACATGCCCCCCTAAGCCGATTGAATGTTTTCCTAATAGTCTTTTGTCTCCATATTCTTTTTTATCTTGTGTTCTTACATATGAGAATACATCCCCTTCATCATTGAAAACAATTGTGTATGGAATTGCTTGACGAATTAATTCATCATCTTCACAATCATATCTGGAATGAAAAAAACCATGATTTAAGACTTCAAGTAATCCGTTGGCATTAGATTCATTTATTGGTTCAAAACCCTCGGAAAAATATCTGAAATCCCTAAAAACCCTCGCATCTTCAACAAGAACTATCCTCGAGAGTTTTTCATGGTTTCTTGCAGCTTTTTCAAAATCGAAATCTATAAAATGCTTGGATATTCTTGGACCTGTCTGTCCCTGGTAATTTGATCCTATATCTTCCCCATATACCTTGTCCGGATTTTCACTTGTCCTAAAAAAATCAAGAGAACTAAAAGGAGTTCCTTGTTCAATTACCATGTCTTCTTTTTCATCGGGAACTACTTCAAAAACCACATCTCCAGAAAAACCCTCATCAACAAAACCAGCATCATGTGTTCTGCCTTCAATACCTTGCCTGGAGTGTTTCCTTAGTTCTGCACTCAGATGAGCAGGCACACGTAAAACTTCTTGTGAGTTAAGTAAATAGTGTTCCCCCCTTCTAAGAGAATTTTTCCCTTTAGATAACATTGGCTCAAAATAATCTTCAGCAGAATAAAATTCTGTTTTTGATAAATCAATTGGGTCTGGATTATTCCTGGCCCTTAAACCAAAGACACCATGGGTGTTATTTCCAGAAACATCTAAATTTAATCTCAATCCATCTAAAATGGCTTCATATTCTAATTCTATGGGCACTAATTCTCCGTCTGCAGTTTTTCCATAAAGCAGGGGATTTTCTCTGGACTCCTTTCTTAATTCATCATCACTTAATTTTGCATCTCCAGAAAAAAACCTAAGTTGATTTAAACTAAGTCCTGGCCATAAAACCAAATTAAATTTTGTTGGCTGTACCAATAGCCACATATCCATAACGCCACCTGCTGAAAATCTATAAACTTCGTCAAATCCAGGACAATAATCAACCAAAAACCTTGTTCTTGGAAATAGCCTACCGTTGCTACTTTTAGGAGAAGACCTTATATAATTTACACCGTCCCCCGAGTTTGTGGGGGAAATACTTTCATTTAATTTTACTAAATATGTAAATCCTGTTTTTACTTCAAAACCGCCAGAAATATTTTTTCTTGTTCTTCCCCTCATTGGTATTTGTAGTAATGTTCTGTAAACACTTTCATCTCTCCGCGGCCTCAATATTCCTTGATCTCTTGCATCAAGAATAAAAATTTCATCTGCGAGAGACGGCTCAAATGATCCTGGCTGAACCCTTCCTTCGAGCCCCCCATCTACAAAATACCCCCTTTTTATATTTTGTGTGGGTATGTCCACCTCATGCTTAGATAAATCTTGTTCAGGAACTCGCAAAAATCCGTCTGTCATTAATCTCCTAATTTGCTGTGAAACTAAAGAATAACCTAAGGTATCTGACATGAAATCTTACAGTTAGTGTGTTTTTAAATAATTGTTGTCCTAAAGTATATATTTAAAGCAAACCATGATTGGTGGCTTTTTGATATGAGTAAATGATTTATCTTATAAATGAAAAAATTAATTTATACAAAAACCAAGCCATTATTATATAATATACAAATGTTCTAACTCCTATTAACATGAGAAGGAGATAAACCGCAACTCCAAGGTCAATAAAACTCATACCTTCTCCAAAAAAAGCCACCCCTTTAATGATCAAGTATCCTGAAGAGAGGATTATGAGGGTCAGACTAACCAAGATATT
Source organism: Candidatus Woesearchaeota archaeon (assembly GCA_964385425.1). GTDB lineage: Archaea > Nanobdellota > Nanobdellia > Pacearchaeales > GW2011-AR1 > ASMP01. The sequence continues at coordinate 12,329 of CAYLOQ010000002.1, forward strand.
AAAATGAGTAATGGTTGCTATAATAAGAACAAATAAATCCAGAAGCGTGAGCAACCAAAGCATTTTAGAACTCTATCCCTTCTCTTGCATAAATTCCTTTATCGTAGGGATGTTTTATCTTTTCTATTTTTGAAACATAATCTGCTTTTTCCATAACAGATTCTGGCATATTTCTTCCTGTTAAAATTAATTCTGTATTTTTTGGTTTATTCTCTATTAATTCAAGTGCCAAGGATTCTTCAATAACGTTCCAGTTTATACCCGGACCGATTTCATCAATCAACACAACATCATAATCCCCTAAATCATTAACTGCTTCTTCCCAGAAAATCAAAAACTCTCTTTTTAAGTCTTTGAGTTCCTCTTTCTCATAATTTTTAAAAAAAGGATGCAATGGTTTAAATTGTAAATATTTAAAACCTGAGTTCTCAAAGAAAAACTGCTCTCCTGTATCTCTTTTAAACAATTGAATAATCTTTACCTTTAACCCCCTTCCTAAAGCCCTAACTAGTAACCCCATTCCTGTAGAAGTTTTTCCTTTTCCTTCTCCAGTGTATACGTGCACCAGACCAAGACCCCTCTGTTCTTCTTTCATTTTGTAATATTATCCTCGGAATTTTTATGATCGTACTTATCAAGAATTTCTTTCCCAACAAGATTAAAGGCTTCTTCAATGTCTACATTTAATTGATTTGCAAGCCTACATAAACCGAAAAATAAATCTCCAACACCATCAATAAAAATATCTTTATTTTCTTCAACAAATTTTATTCTTTCTTCTTCTGATTTATATCTTAAGTGCTGAGACATTTCAATTAATTCTTCGTGCAAATGGTCAAACTTATCCACATTTGGGACATCCTTCCAGTTATTCCTCTCAGAAAAAATTTTTACTAATTGCTGGGCTTCCTTCATGCCAGTTATACGTTTATCTTCCATAATAACCCTCTATTAGAAGTGGTTTATATAATTATTTATCCTCAACTAACACTTTGAATAACCACAATCAAAACAAGTTGGTTCAAAACATCCAGAAACCATACTCACATTGGCACTAAAGCATTTAGGACAGGAAATTTTGAAATCATTTTGTTTTTCTTCAATCACCTGGTTATTTATCTTTCCGTTATTCTGGGGATCATTTGGTTTTAATCTACCTAGTTTAATTAAACTTTTTCTTAGTGCTGTTGAAAGTGCATGGGGTATGGAATCTATCCTATTTTTTCCAAACCCGTATGGTTTTTCGGATTTTACAGAATTCAGATGCTTGAGAATTTTTACGGGATCTCCCCCCAACTCGAAATATTTTGAGAGCACTATTGCCAGTGCATTTGACAACCCTGAAATCTCTGTTCCACAAGGTGTTTTGTTCGCAAAGATTTTTGAGACGCCCTCCTCATCATAGTTTACATGAATGTGGATCGGTCCATGTCCTGTCTCAATCTGATAATAATCTGAAAATTCTTCGAGCTTCCCCTTTTCTTTTTTTTCTGTTTTTTTATCATTGATATTCAAAACCTGGAATTTTTTAGAACCATCCCGATAAATAGTAACTCCTTTTGCCCCATGTTTGTAAGCAAGCAGGTAAACTTCATTAACATCCTGAACAGTTGCATCGTTTTTTAAATTGACTGTTTTTGATACGGCATTGTCTGTATACTTTTGGAAAGCACATTGCATCATGACGTGATCTCTAGGGCTTAGATCATGAGATGTTAAAAATAAATGTTGTATTTCTTCTGGAATTTCTTTAATCCCTTTAAGTGATTTATGATTATTGTTTATTTTCGTATATAGTTCTTCTTGCCCTAAACCAAAATAATCATTTTCTTTAGAAATTTTTTCAAATAACGGATTAACCTCAAAGAAAACATCTTTTTCCATCGGTTTTTCCCCTTTTTTTAGAGCGTCAATTCCCTGGGCATTATATCTTGTATAAACTATAGCAAAAAAAGGCTCTATTCCAGCACCCTGTAATCCAGCAGTAATCCCTATAGTCCCTGTGGGGGCAATGGTGGTTCTTGCAGAATGTCGTGGATAAAATTCCTGTTCTCTAAAATAAGGCCCCTCCTTGTCATAAATAGAATTTTTCCAAGCAGGAAAGATACCCCTCTTCTCCGCTAATTCTTCCGAAGCTCTCATACAGGAAACATTAATGAACTGCATAACTTCTTCTGCTTTTTCCAATGCTTCTTTAGAATTATACGGGACCCCCATCATAACCAAAGATTCTGCCCACCCCATAACACCCAAACCAATCCTCCTGGTTTTCTTAGCCACCCTCTCTATTTCTGGTATTGGGTAATTATTGATATCAATAACATTATCTAGGAAATGTGTGCAGGCAAATACACATTTTTTTAAAGCTTCATAATCAAAATCAGAATTATCTTCTTTTATAAATTTTGAAAGGTTAATTGAACCTAAATTACAGGGTTCGTATGGAAGTAAGGGTTGTTCTCCACAAGGGTTTGTCGCTTCTATCTGTCCTAAATTAGGGGTTGCGTTACTTCCTGTATTATTTATTCTGTCAATAAAGATTATCCCTGGATCCCCTGTTTCCCAAGCACCTTTCACTAATTTTTCCCACACTTCTTTTGCGTTTAATTTCCCAACTGCTTCACCATCCCTTGGATTTATAAGTTCATATTCCTCATTATTTCTTACAGCCCCCATAAATTTCTCATCTACTGTTACAGACACATTAAAATTCTCCATAACACCCTGAGTTTTTTTCATTTCTATAAATTCTAGAATGTTTGGGTGTGTGTAATGAAGAATACCCATGTTGGCCCCTCTTCTAGTCCCTCCTTGTTTAACAACTTCCGTGGATTTATCAAATATCTGCATAAATGTAACAGGTCCTGAAGAGACGCCTGTTGTTGATTTTACAAGATCCCCTGTAGGTCTTAATCTTGAAAAAGAAAACCCTGTTCCACCACCACTCTGATGTATTAAAGCCATATTTTTGACAGAAGAATAAATGTCTTCAATAGAATCTTCAACAGGTAAAACATAACACGCACTCAATTGCTGTAAATCTCTTCCGGCATTCATTAGGGTTGGAGAATTTGGAAGAAACTTGAAATTGGAAAGCAGTTCATAGAATTTTTCTTCAGTTTCAGAAATTATCTCCGGATTTTTTCTATTAATTTTCTCTAGATTTTCAAGGAATTTTCTGAAATTCCTATATCTAAAATCAGGACTTTTAAAATCCCCATGGAGTAAAAATAGATTAACCATTCTTTTTCTAGACTCATATGGAACTCTTTCGTAATCCACCCCTTCAAAAATGTCAGATTCTGATACTTTTTCAGAATGCAAAATATTAGAAAGCGCAATATTATGACAAATATTTCTCAACCATTCTTCTATAGTTGGAGACCCCTTCAAATATTTGTCTTTTATGACCTTCAGTTGATTTTCAGTTAAATCTAATTTTGTTAATTGCTTTAGTTCCATTTACAAATCCTTTAACTCATTTTTAAAATCTTTGATGTCTTGAAAATCTCTATAGACAGAAGCAAATCTTATGTAGGCAACATTGTCGAGTTTTTTTATTTTCTTCATAACTAATTCACCAATTGTAGAACTCCTAATCTCCTTTTTTCCCTTTCTTCTCAATTGCTCTTCAATTTCATTTATCATCTTCTCTATTTTTTCTTTTGATATGGGCCTTTTTTCAAAAGCTTTCTCAAAACCCTTTTCTAATTTTTCCCTGTTAAACTTTTCCCTGCTCCCATCTTTTTTTATGACATACAGGTCACTCTTGCTTATTTTTTCGTAAGTCGTAAACCTCTTTTTACAATTTAAGCACTCTCTCCGCCTCCTTATTCCCTCAGGAGATTTTCTCTTGTCGGTTACTTTTGAAGCACCAATACAGTACGGACATTCCATATAAACTACAACATGTTGTACTTTAAATATGTTTGGATTCTATAAGTTGTATAATTATAGATTTAAAACTAAAGAGTATTTAAAGCTTTCTTTATACTCCAGCGGGATGACACGAGGGATTTTTAAAAACTTCCTCATAAAAAAACCACATTCAGAAATATCAGAAGGGTTATGAAAGAAGAAATCAGACAATAGAAACAATAATTCTTTAAGATTTTTGCCTGGACAAAGACTAAAAAACCAGAGAACAAGACCGCTATTCCAGAGCCAATTATTAAAATTGTTTTAACTATCCCATCTGAATCAAAAAATAATAAAATTGCTCCAATAATAATTCCTATGTAAAATAACAAGCCAAGAATGTCGTTTCTTATAAAAAAAGTTTTATTCCATTTACTTTCTAATACAACATTACAATCATCTCCAATAGGACACACCATTGGCTGTTTTCTGCTGTTCTTCCAGATTAAGTATGCTGTATCTACCATCCCCAATACACCTAATACAATTAATGTAGCAATGAATTGAACTTCCATCTTATTTCTCCTTGCGGGAAAGTATAGCTAGAGCAATTGCCATAAATAAAATAGCAATGTCTCTAAATACAATATCGAATAAAAACATGTTTGCCATTACAATAACAACCATGGTCAATGCAGAAAGAATAGAGGCCTGGAATATTTTTTTATTAGACAATAGCCAGGCACCGAGAGCAATTTCGTAAATGGAAAACAAGATAAGAAATATTGATGCTGGAAATATATCTATTATAAAGCCAGGGACAAACCCTATCCAGTTTTCTGGAGCCAAAAGAGAAGCAATTCCGGAATAGAGAAAAACAATTGTAAGACCAGATCTCAAGAAAAAAGAAATAAGGGATTCACGCTTAAATTTCTCCTTAACCATCTTAATTAACAACTATTGTTCCTGTCAAAGAAGATCTTAAGTGATCGTGATATCCCCAGCTCCCCTTTTCATTAAAGGTAAAAGAATATGATCCTCCGGCCCTAACACCGCTACACGCATCAAAAGTACTCCCTTCATCAGAACCTCCACACTTGTTTATCGAAGATCCAGGGTATACTGTATGGGTTGGGTGAACAGCTGATGCTGGCCAATGACTTCTAGAATCTAGGTTAGTCCACATAACCGTATCACCAGAGTTTATTTCCATGGTTCTTGGTGAAAATCCAGAAGAAGTTATCTCTACAGTTACTGTTTTACTCGTCGGTTCATTAACACCTTCCTCAACACCAATAGTAATGCTCGGCTGTTGCTCTTCTGGTTCTTGACCTGTTTGAGCTTCCTGGTTCCCAGAAAACACGAATATAAAGATACCTATTATAACAACCAATGCAACAACAATAAGTCCCACAATACCGCCTGTTTTCATATGAAACCTAAGAATATGTGATTTATAAAATTTTCTTCAGACAGTTAAATTAATAAATATCTATTTTTTCTCTACTAAACGTTTTCTAGATTAAAATGACTAAAATAGTAATGGCTAAGGAAAGGAAAGCTTCTGAAATAAAGAAGGTATTGCACCCTTTGTAAAAGATTATATATACACATACTAAAAGTATTTAAAGGTATGGTGTATAAATCTTATATGTTTTATAATAATTTATCCAAAAAGAAAATTATGAAGATATATTCTTTTGTTATAAATAAAAGAAAAAAAGAAGGTTTTGGACAGAGGAAATTATCTCGGTTGGTTAATAAGAAACTTGGTACTAACATTCATGAAAACACAATTGCTAACTGGATTTATCTTGGAAAAGTTCCGTTTGGAAATGAAAAAACACAATTCAAACCATTACCAAAACCAACGAAAGAAGAACTTTACAAACCATATATTGAAGAAAAACAGAGTGCCCAAAAAATTTCTAAAAAATATAAAGTTTCAACTATTGTGGTTATTAATTGGATAAAAAATTATAATATTCCAATAAGAACACATAAAGAATCTATGAATACCTTCACCGTTAAAGAGATTTTGAGAAATAAAAAATTAAAACAACCAAAGAAGTCTTTTATTAAATTATCTCCAGCGAAGGCATATATTTTAGGTGTTTTATGTGGAGATGGTCATATTAACAAGAAAAGTGTTAGGTTTGAAATAAGAAAGGACAAGGAATTTATTGAAAAATTTTCAAGCTGTTTTAAAGAAGTTTATGGTATTAAATATAAACATTATTATTATGCTAAGAGAGATACTTATATTTTATATGTTTCCTCCCAAATAATTTGTAGAGATTTATTAAATTATGGTGATTTTGGAACTTTTGTCTGGAAAGTTCCTAAGGGAGTTTTGAATAGTAAAAGTGATAAAATTATTTCCAATTTCTTAAAAGGATTTTATGATAGCGAGGGATCTGCCAGTAGATACTGTGTTAGTGTTTCTTCATCAAATAAAGTTGGAATAAAGGACATAAGTTTGTTATTATTTAAATTTGGGATTAAAAATAAAATTATACTTACTAAAAAAAATCATTATGTGATTAACATTACTGGAAGAGAAAGACTTAAAACGTTTAGAGATGGGATAGGTTTTACCATTAAAAGAAAAATGAAGAATATTTATATCAAAAATGACACGGATTAAATTTATCCAAAAACCGAACTCTAATAAAGAAATCCATTCGGTTTTACATCCAATTGTTTCAGGTTGGTTTAAGAAGAAATTCGGATCCTTTTCAGAATCCCAAAAATATTCCATAGTCCCAATCGAAAAAAGGAAAAATATACTTTTATCCTCTCCCACTGGAAGTGGTAAAACCTTATCAGCCTTTACTTCTATACTAAGTCACCTTATTGGGTTATCCGAGAAGGGAAAATTAGAGAACAAAATCTATGCAGTTTATACATCCCCATTAAAAGCATTAGCTGGAGATATTGAGGTTAATTTAATACAACCATTAAAAGAATTAGAAGAGTTGGCAGGTAAGAAATTTGGAATTAGAATCAGTTTAAGAACAGGAGATACAACAACAGCAGAAAGAACCAAAATGCTAAAAAATCCACCACATATCTTTATAACAACTCCTGAATCTTTAGCTATAGTATTAACAAGTAAAAAATTCATAGATCATCTGAGAGAAGTTGAATTTTGCATTGTTGATGAGATCCATTCTTTGGATAATAAACGAGGAACCTACCTGAGTCTTACGCTAGAAAGACTAAACGAAGTCTCCTCTGTTTGGCCTGTGAAAATCGGGCTCAGCGCAACAATAGAACCAATGGAAGAAGTTGCAAAATACTTGGTTGGAATTTCAGAAGACAGAACAGTAGAGCTAGCAAAAATTAATCTGAATAAAAAAATGGACATCCAGGTTCTAAGTCCTGTTAAAGATATTGTTGAGGATGAAGGATTACATTTGAAAATGTACAATCTTATTTCAACCCTGATTCTACAACATAAGACAACCTTAATTTTTACAAATACACGGTCTGCAACAGAACGCGTTGTTAACTACCTAAAAGAGCGATTCCCAACAGAATATGGGGATGATAACATAGCTGCCCATCATTCTTCCCTTAGCAAGGATCATAGATTCGATATAGAAGAAAAACTTAGGGATGGGAAACTTAAGGTTGTTGTTTGCTCTACTAGTTTGGAACTGGGAATTGATATAGGATATATAGATCTTGTTTTAATGCTCGGATCCCCAAAATCCAGTTCAAGAGCATTACAAAGGTTGGGAAGAGCAGGTCATAAGCTCCATAATATTTCAAAGGGAAGATTTGTTATTTTAGACAGAGACGACCTTGTGGAATGTTCTGTTATCCAAAAAGAAATGGTTGAAAGAAAAATAAACAAGATTAAGTTCCCGAAAAATTGCCTCGATGTTCTTGCACAGCAGATTTATGGTATGGCCATCTATAAAGTCTGGAAGGACAAAGAACTCTTAGAATTGATAAGAAAGAGTTATTGTTACCATTCTCTGCCAAAAAATGATTTCTTAGATATAATAAGCTACTTGTCTGGAGAATATGCATTGGAGAAAAATAACGTCTATGGAAAAATTTGGTATGATCCAGAGACCAAAGAAATAGGAAAAAGAGGAAAACTGGCCCGTGTCCTCTATCTGACTAACATAGGGACAATTCCGGAAGAATCTTTTGTAAAAGTAAAAATAGCCAGCACACAAGAAAATATTGGCGTGATTGACGAATCGTTTTTATCAAGGATGAGGAAGGGGGATGTTTTTGTTCTTGGCGGAAGAAAATACCTTTATAGATATACTAGAGGAATGAACCTCTATGTCGCATCAGAAGTTTCTAGGAATCCGAACATCCCTTCTTGGTTTTCAGAGATGTTGCCTTTAAGTTTTGATTCTGCTTCGGAAATAAATACATTTAGAAAATTAATGAATAAAAAACTTGGCTCCAACGACCCAAAAAATCAAATTACAAAATTTATCATGTCTTACCTGTATGTCCCAGAAGCTACAGCAGAGGCTATTTATAATTATTTTCTGGAACAACACTCTTTTTTAGAAATTCCTCATAAAAATAGCATAGTTGTAGAGAAATTTATTGATCAAGAAAAAAAATATTTAATCTTTCACACCCTCTACGGTCGCAGGGTAAACGATGTCTTATCAAGAGCACTGGGTTATATTATTGGAGATCTTGGAGGAAGAGATGTTGAACTGGGGATTTCAGATAACGGCTTCTACTTGTCAGGAGAAAACATGATGATTAAAAGAGCACTCAAAACTCTGAGGGAAAAGAATCTGGAAGATATATTAAAAGAATCGATAGAAAGAACAGATGTTTTAGCCCGCAGATTTAGGCATTGCGCAACAAGGGCTCTTATGATTTTAAGAAGCTATAAAGGAAGAAGAAAAACTGTTGGGAAGCAGCAGATGAAATCCCATTTTCTACTTGCTGCAGTTAGAAAAATAAGTAAAGAATTTCCAATATTAAGAGAAGCTAGGAGAGAAGTTTTAGAAGACTTAATGGATATTGAAAACTCAATGCTAGTTCTCCAGGATATAGAAAAAGGAAAGACAAAGATAAAAATATTAGAAACTAAGCTTCCTTCTCCATTTGCCCTAAATTTAATTTTGCAAGGACATTCAGATTTAATCAGGATCGAAGATAAGCAGGATTTTTTGAGAAGAATGCACAAGCTTCACATCCAAAACATATTTGAAAATGCAGGAGATTAATTTTCAATTCATAGACAAAACGGCATTTTTCCCTGAAAAAGGAATCCTCGTAATTGGAGATTTGCACATAGGTTATGATTACTCTTTGATTCAGTCAGGAATCTTGATTCCAGAGAGACAGGTTAAAGAAATAATAGGGGACCTCAAGGTAACCTTCAGCAAAATAAAGAAAAAAGGATATGATCTTAAAAAAATAGTTTTTCTAGGAGATATAAAACATTCTTTTTCTTATGAGCCCAAAGAAAGAAACGAGTTTCACGAGGTTCTTGAGTTTCTTAGGGGGGTTTTGCCAGAAGAAAATATAATACTAATAAAAGGGAACCACGATACAATTGATTACACTTTTGAAGGGTTAATGAAAGAATATTATCTAGAAGGAGACATGGCATTTCTTCATGGCAACAAATCATTTCCAGAAATCTTCGACAAGAAAATAAAAATTATTGTTATGGGACATCTTCATCCTTCTATAATACTCGAAGAAAAACCAGGAGTTAAAAAAGAAGATTTTAAGTGTTTTCTTCAAGGAAGGTATAAGAAAAAAACATTCTTGGTTGTTCCAAGTTTCCTTAATATAATTGAGGGTTCTAATGTAAATGAATATGCTTCGAGGGAAAATAATGACTTCTCCATAGTTCCCAAAAAAGCTCTTCTAAACTTTAACGCACATGTAATCGGAAAAGAGGATGTTTATGATTTTGGGAAGGTTAGAGATTTGTAAAAATTTAAAATAGTAACATTTAATAATAAATAAATTCTTATATTTATGAAAGGGGGTGAATACTTAATGACATCAAAAAAAGTGATGGGTTGGGGAGCAGTGGTTGTTGCAGTACTTATGGCACTAACCGAATGGCAAAATTGGTCTGGAGGTCTTAACTACTTATGGGCTGTCCTCGTAGCTGTTTGGGGAGTTATGAGCCTTAAATAAAACGACCGTAATTTATTATTTTTTTAATTTTTTTTTAGAATTCTTTTAGATTAAAATGGGCCCAGAGAGAATCGAACTCCCATCTCCTGGGCTGGAACCAGGTAGTCTACCATTAGCCTATGGACCCTTAATACTACAAGAAAAAAATGGTTTTTAATGTTTTTGTATTCAAATTTATAAACACCCTTTCTGTCATGGTTGTATGGAACTTTATATTGTGAGACACGCCCAATCGAAAAGAAATGCAGGACACCACACAGAAGAAGATGCAGAACTTTCTGAGATTGGTGAAGAACAGGCAAGAAGGTTGGGAAAATTCTTTCATGAGGCTAAACTTGATAAAATTTATTGTAGTACGCTTAAAAGAGCCAGATCAACATTAAAAGAAATAAAACCCTATCTTGAAGGGGTTCCAATAACCTTCACTCCTAAAATCGTTGAACACAAGATGGGGATTTATTCAAGAAACGGAAAAGACGATTGGAGTAGTTATTTTAAAAAAGCCATTATTTCAGAAAAGGGAATCCACTTGTTTAGACCTAAAGAAGGAGACAGTTTACAAGACACCTATGACAGAGCAGGAAAGTTCTATAGAGGACTCCTTAAGAAACATACTGGGAAAAACATATTGTTGGTTGGTCACGGTTTCTTTAATACTTATTTAATATTAAATGCACTTAATCTAAAGGTCAATGAAGGTAAGTATTTTAAGTTGAGTAATGCAAGTGTCAGCACATTAAAAATAGATAAAAAGGGAAAGGTTAAACACTACCATATTAATGATTATAATCATTTAATTGCCGAGGCTGTTAAAAAACTAGATTCTTAAATCTTTATCCAATCCTTTTTATTTCTTTAATCTCATCCCCTGAAATAGCAGCACCCTTGAATTTCACAGCATAGAGCAAAGCATCAAGAACCATGTCCCCTTTTAATCTCACGAGTCCTTTTTTCCATGCAACATAGGCAAGTTCTGCAGACCTTACAATCCTAAATCCTTTGAAGAACTTGTAATTTTCCTGCTTTGCAGTCACCCCTGTATGCAGCTTGTTCCCAAGGATCTTTTTCAAATTATCTGGTTTTTCAACGAGGACTCTCGTGGTCCTTTCGTCAATCGCAATTACATTTGTTATTCCTTTTTGAGTTAAAATTCTACTTAAAGCAAGAGTAGAAGCTTCTCCAAAGTCAATTATGTGGAGTTCTTTCCCATGCCCTATAAAGGTTGAATTGGCAACCCTAAGAATTTCGTCTGCACCCTTGTGGATTTGATCATGAGTCACCCCATAAGCACTAGGCAATTCTAGGATTTTTTCATCCATGAGCTGTTTAATCTTCAAAGCCTCTAGTTCGAACCTCTTTATGGTCATTGGTTTGTCAACAACCTCTTTCTTTACTCCTTCAGGAATTATGAATTTACCCTTGAAAATCCCTTTTAATCTACGAAGCTCTTCAAGCAACCCAGCCATTGTAAAACTTATCAAAGCCCCTGAATCAAAGATAATTGCCCTGCCAACGTTTTGTGTAGTCTTAACCGCCTGAGCTTTCACAGCTTGTGGCCTTTGTTTTTGAAGAGGCATTATGAAAACAGATCCATTATAAATTTAATTCTCTCGTTTTCGTTCACGGTTTTTGTTTCAGGAGTGTCAGAAATTTTACTCTCTCCCACATTCCCTGCCAGTTCAAACATAGTAATTCCAAGCATCTTGGCTGTTTGTTCCATAGAAATCCCATGTTCGTAAATCTTTGTTGCCTTATCAATCTTAGCTCCCCGAAAAACTTCTTTGATGTAACTCTTTAGATTAGGAGAAAGTTTATTCACCGATTTTATTATCTGTTCTAGATTGGTCTTGAAACCCTTTAAATCGTCCTTACTTAGGGCCTGTATAGCATTATCAATATAAACAGAAGCGTTCTGGCAGAAAATTGTGCACTCTTTGTTCTTTGTTTGCTCTTCTATTATTTTTCCAATTGCATAAACAATTATCGCAACAGAAATATTGTCAGTATCTTTGTGTATAGAAGCGGTGTGGATTGTCTGGTTGCTCAACTCTCTCAATTTGACAACATCAAGATTCTTAATTGCCTCTTTTGTCTGCTTTAGAATATTAAGTATGTTCTCTTTTTCTTCCATATGTAGCAATGGAAAACCCGATTAATAAATGTTAAGTTTTTATATCTCTTTTCTCTTTTATAAATCATGAAACGAGTTATATTAGACACGAGCTTCATCCTTACATCCACAAAACAGAAAATAGATTTTTTTGAAGATATAAAGCTTATGGGCCTCCAAATTTCAATTCCGAACAAGGTTGTTCGCGAGCTGGAAGGGCTTAAAGCAGCTCTTGCTTTAAGGATACTTAAAAAAAATAAATTTAAACTTATTAAGATTAGAGGTAAAAATACAGATAGAGCAATAATTAATTACGCAAAAGCCAACCCAGAGATAATCGTGGCAACCTTGGATAAAGAAATAAAAACAAAGATAAAAAATTCGAAACTAGTTATCAGGCAGAAGAAAAAATTAGAAGTTATATAATAACCTTTTTAAAGCAATTTTTACTATCTTTCACAGATTAAACGTAAAATGTTCTATTTAACAGAAGTCGAAGATCATATCAGAGTAGAGCCCAAGTTATTCGGTTTGCCTACTATTGAAGCTGTAAATAAGCAGCTCAGAGAAACTTATGCAGACTACTACGATAAGGAACTTGGAAGAGTTATATCTGTGATTGATGTTTTGAATGTTGGAGAAGGCGTGATAATCCCTGGAGATGGTGCAGCTTATTATAACTCTACATTTAAATTGTTGGTGTGGAAACCAGAGCTCCAAGAGTTAGTTTATGGAACAATCTCAGAAATAACAAGTTTCGGAGCATTTATCGATATGGGGGTAATGAAAGGAATGATCCATATCAGCCAGACCATGGAAGATTTTGTTAGTTTTAGCAAGACCAATACATTGCTTGGAAAATCCACAAAAAGAAGTTTAAAACAAGGGGATTTGTGCGTAGCAAGAATAGTTGCTGTTAGTCATAAGGGAGAGGAAACAAAAATAGGACTGACAATGAGGCAACCAGGCTTGGGAAAACTTGAATGGCTCAAGGAAGATCAGATTAAAAAAGATAAAGAAGCGAAGAAGGCTGCAAGAGAAGAACAAAAAAGTGTAAAAGCGAAAGGAGGGAAAAAGAAATGATAAACGGTCGCGGGATCAAAAACCCGCTGGAGGTTTTTAATGCCTAAACAAAAAGCATGTAAAATCTGTAACACAATTTATGAAACAGGAGACAAGTGTCCTAAGTGCGGGTCTAAAGAATCCACAGAAGGTTTTAAGGGAAGGATCGTTGTCTTAAACCCTGAGAATTCAGAAATAGCAAAGAGACTAGATCTAAAAGATAAGGGAAACTTTGCAATTAAAACCAGATAACTTTTTTCGTAAAATGGAATTAAAAATAATAGATAAAAAAGACAATCTTCTCTTTAATAGGAAGGAGATTGAGGCAAGTGTTGGAGCAGAAGTTACTCCAAGAAGGCAGGAGATTAAAGAACTGATTTCTGAAAAACTTTCAATCCCTCCAGAAGTAATAAAACTAAAAGGTATTCACGGAAAATTTGGCTCTAAAAATTTTACGATAAAAGCCAACGTATACAATTCTATAGAAGATAAAGAAAAAATAGAGCCGAAATCAAAGAAGGAGAAGGAAGAAGAAAAGAAAGCAGCAGAACAGGCTACAGCAGAGGAAACACAAGTACAAGAAACCAGTGTAGAGAATCCTAAAAAGGTTGAAGATACGTCCGTCACACCCCCAACAACCCATGAAGAAACTTCTAACGATAAAAATTCAGAAGATGTTAATAAAACCAGTGAAAATAAATCTGAGCCGTCTGGAGAAGCAAATAAGACAGAATAAAAATGCCAAAGAAAGCTAAAATAAAAAAGGGAAAAAAACCACACAAGAATAAACCGACAAGTAAGAAATATACTAAGTATAAGATAGAAGGAGACAAGGTTACGAGATCGAGATTTTGTCCGAGATGCGGTCCAGGAGTTTTCTTAATGACTACAAAAGACAGAGTTTACTGTGGAAAATGTCATTATGGAGAATTTGAAAGTAAAAAGGTCTCAACAGAAGAAAAAAAGGATACGCATGAAGGCACATCACACATGAAGAAAGAGGAATAATTTTGGAGGGTGTCTTTTAAATAATAATTCTTATAAAGTAGTAACAAACAAAAAGTATATAAACCATTCTTCTTAAAAATCTTTAAGATAAATGAAAATTAGAACAGCTGGTGGACTTGAAAGAGAATTGACTGAATTTGGTAATGAACATTTTATAGGATTTAAAGATAGAGACTCAATGGTTTATCTTCGGCCAGAAAAAGTTGATGAAATAGAAAAAAGAATAATAGGTTATAGAGAAAGAGCACAAATCTTATTGAATCAACATCCAGGACACTTACACTCTTATGATAGGGATGCTTTACTTCAACTTTCACACTTATCCTTAGATGAAGCAGTTCTTGGCTTTTCTGATAGGGGAGAAATAAAATTTTCAGACGATCATCTGAGATGGATGTTTGGCAGGGTAAAACGCCTTGAAGAAGGAGGTATCCCCCAAATATTCTCAAGCGAATTTGAAAGTTCGACAGGAGAAGGTGTCGATATTTATAACACAGGATTTGAGTTACATAGATACCCAACATTAGATGCCATCATCAACCTTTTTGTTAAAGATTATGTTCCTAAGAAAAATAGAAGAATAACCAAGGCAGTAGATCCCGAAGATATACTCTTTTTTAGAGATTATGCTATCCGAGATGAATTTTCTGGTCAAGTTCTTAAAGAATTAATCCAATCTACTAAAGATAAATATAAAAATAGATTTCAATCCAGTGAGACAAGAGACCATGTTTTAGGTAAGGTTTCCGAAGGATTTGAACATCTTAAAAGATCTTTGTCTGATTTGCCCTCCCACCCAAGGTTTAAAGTACATGATCTTGAAGAAAATTCAGAAAGAATTGTAGCTCGTCCTTTTTGGTACACGCAGTATACAAGTCATTCTGTAGACCTCATACTTGCAGATTATTTTAAGGGCGTTCTTACTAGTTTTTTAGTTTCTGATAAAATAGATCCTAAAGGATTTGTAGGTGGAACTCCGGGGACATTTCACGTTTTAGATTTATTTCCTGATAGAACTATTGACTTTGACGATTGGAGAAGACAAAAGACAGATTATTTGAGAGATAAAATAGAAAGTAATGTGGATAATTATGCTGTGAGGGGTGGAAACTTTGGAACCGTTTGTCTAGAAATAGGAGTTGAAAGCGATAGGTCTTCTGGAAAACTAGTTGGAGGATTGCTTGATGAAGTGCATCTTCAAAGAGTGAGTGGTTTTTCAGATACCCAGTTTGTTGAGTACATAAATGGTTTGCCGAAAGGCTCTTCTATTGCTGGTCAACCAAGAACTGGTGCGTATTTATCAAAGAGATTGCAGGATTTAATAGGAGAAACGAATTATCCCCAAGGGAGGGTGTCTTTTAAGCGTAAGGCTGAAGATTTAGGAATAAACGAAGGAAGTTTAAATTTTGCTCGTAGATTATACAATACAACCAGGATATTTTAAGAAGAAAGAAGAGAAAAAATGATCTTATTCACTTTTTAGAAAGGTGATATTCTATTCCTGTTCTTGCGAGTACAGCCAAAATTAAAACAATTATTATCACCCCTAGATCTTTAAGCTCTCCGAGAACGATAATAAATGCAAAGTATACTGTTGCAAAGATAATAGCTAATTCTAAAAAAGACTTACCAAAAAGCCACGAAAACCTTTCACCATTTTTCATAAAAAATAAAAGAATATACAATATTTAAATGTGTGTAAAAACATTATAGAAGAAATTTTATTTTTAGTTATAATATAATCGGGCAAGATAAATAATCTTAATAAGCCCACACGTCATTCTTTTTTTAATGATTACAAACCCTAGGAGAGTATCCAAGCCTAGCAAATAGTATGACTTGAAGCCTCTCCTGGGGAAAAAGAGGTGATACTATATACAGCATCTTCAACTATTTAAAGCTTTCGTTCATGTTACTCTTCAAAAATGACATGCGATAATTAGTATAAAGTGGTAATTACGTATACCTACTATAGAATTATTTAGGCACTACTTATACAAATATTTAGGCACTACCTAGGTTTTATAAGCTAACTTTTCTTTTATATAAAATGAAAAAAGAGTCAAATAAGGGGGTAAAACAAGAACAGATTCATGATATATTGTTCAATAGGGAAGTTGGTTGGCAGGAAATAATATATGATCTGATAAATACAGAGCAGTTAGATCCTTGGGATATAGATATAACGATGCTCTCTGAAAAATATCTGGACCGTGTTTCTGCATTTGAAGAGACAGATTTCTTTGTTTCTAGCAAGGTGCTCTTGGCAGCTGCACTCCTTTTAAGGATAAAATCAGAAATCTTATTGAATAAATACATAAAGAGCATAGACGAAATTCTCTTTGGAAAAGAAGAATCTTTTACACCACGCCAAATCGAGAAGATAGAACTAGGAGAAGATATACCTGAATTAATTCCAAGAAGCCCTATACCGAGATTCAAAAAAGTCACGCTGCAGGAGCTGATGGAATCTTTGAACAAGGCAATTGCAACAGAGAACAGGAGAATAAAAAAAGAGATAATAAAAAAGAATGCTCTTAGAGAGGCATCTTTTTCCTTGCCTAAGAGAAGATTCGGCATAAAAAACAAGATAAGAGAAATCTATATGAATTTATTGAGTTATTTTGAAAAAGATGAAAAAAAGAGGAAAGTTTCTTTCACAGATTTTGTTGGGACTGATAAAGAAGAAAGAGTAATATCTTTTTCATCTCTTTTACACCTAGATCACCAGAAAAAAGTTTGGCTAGAACAGGAAGAGAATTTCGGAGAATTTTATATATGGCTAAAGGAAACTTATGTTAAACATAATCCAGACCCTTTTGCAGATCTAAAGGAAGAAGTTGAGAGAGAAATAGAAAAACTAGATGGAGAAAAAAAGAAAAGATTAGAAAAAATCAATAAGGATTTCGAAAACCCCTTAGCAGATTTTTTCGATTAGCCCATACTATACTTTATAATATACTCCTTTCAAACATACCTGTAGTTTAGAATATATCTAATCTCAAACATCTTTAAAAACCAGAACCGACTAAATCTCTCATGAAAAAGAGGTGTGCTGTTCTCTTCTCTGGCGGAAAAGATTCTACAATGGCTGCTTATTTAGCCAAAAAGAAAGGTTATGAATTAACCTGTCTAATAACTCTTATCTCCAAGAACAAAGAAAGCTACATGTTTCACACACCATCAATCCGTAAAACAAGACAACAGGCAAAAGTCATGAAAATCCCCTTGGTTGTTGATAAAACCAAGGGAGAAAAAGAAAAAGAGCTGAGAGACTTAGAAAGAGCGATAAAAATAGCTAAGAAAAAATATAAAATAAATTGTATAGTTACAGGAGCTCTTCATTCTGTTTATCAGGCATCCAGGATACAGAAAATATGTGATAAACTTGAACTTGAATGTTTTAATCCACTTTGGCATAAAGATGAGTTTACATATCTAGATGAGTTAATAAAGAATGGATTCAAGGTAATAATTATTGGGGTTTTTGCTTACCCATTAAACGCTTCTTGGCTTGGGAGAAAGATAGACAAAGAATTTATAGAAGATGTGAAGGAACTTAAGGAAAAATATAAGATTCATGTGGCAGGAGAAGGTGGAGAATTCGAAACTTTTGTCCTTGATTGCCCTTTATTCGAGAGACCATTAAAAGTCACAGGAGCAGATTTTACCGGAGAAGATCATTCTTGGAGAATGGAAATTAAGGTGAGATGAAAGAACAGAAACAAAGAGATGATTTTGGGGTTTGGGGGTTGATACCTTGATAAAAGGATAAGTGCGGAGGCGCCCCAGCCGGGAATCGAACCCGGATGTCCGTCAAGACCTTGCTCTTAAGGCAAGCGCATTTCCAATTATGCTTCTAGGGCTGGCCTCCGCAAAAGATTGTAAACAGGAATATTTATATAGTTATTTACACTAAAACTATTAATATCCGTCAAGATAATTCCAATTGTGCTTCTTTTTCTTTATTATTTATGTTGAAATGAACTTTGTTTAAGTAGCCCCCATTTAAACAATATTAATTCTTATGAATAATTTGTTCACAAATAATAGATAAAGTTATCCCAAGGGGTCACACACACCCCCCCATTTAGCGCATTAGGATTGCTCTGGATGATTGGGGGTTGCAGACGGGGGTTTGGGGTTGTGGAAATTTGTAGACTACATAACATCAAGAAAATCAGTCCCCTCATCTCTATTTATCAATTTATGGGCGTGTTTCATTTCTTCAGGGTTATAGAGATGAATTATCTTGAACTTTCCAGAAGTTGTTTTGTTAATATTATCATGACGAACTTCAATAACATGAATAAGTCCCCAATAAATCCATTTGCCATCAATATTTTGAACTAAGAAATTACGAACAGGGGGTAATTGGTATATTCTGATTTTTGGTTTATCCTTGAACTCAAAAATCCTATTTTTAAAATTGTCAGCAGTAAAGGGCTTTATTTTATGCCTATCATAATCCAATTCTTTTGGAAAGCCCTGCTCAGTTGTTATTTGCAAGGTATCGTTTATTTCAATGAAACTACCCATAGGATTAACTATTAAAAGTACCATATAAAAATTATCATTATTTAGGACTACCCCGCTGACTTAGTCTACATGATGGGGGGAAGAATGGGTATTTAGGGGTTTTGATGGCGGATAATTTTATTGAGGGGGGTTTATAGCGCCCCGACCGTGCAACGACAGAGCGTCGGGTCAAAATTTTGAGATTCGACTTAAAACCACTACAAGAATCCACCCACTAATAAAGAATAGCAAACTCATCTGAAAAGCAGTATTTATAGTTATAGACTTCTCAACAAGAGTCATATTAAAAATAAATGCTACAGAAATCGCTACAAGAGTGGCTATAAATCCTTTTGTATATTCAATAAAAGTTGTTTTCATATTTCCCTTAAGAATCGATTATTTATAAATAAAAGGGGTATTTTAGGGGTTTTGAGGGGGGTTTGGGAAAGCCCCCATCGGGCAGTCCAATAAACTATGGAGTTTAGATGGGCTTTTTAATCTTTTTAGAATAACAAAGAATTTAATACAAAAATACATGCTTTTATAATGGTGAATGAAAAATCTGATAAGAAAAAAATTGAGATTCATATCCCTAAAAATAGACTTGATTCAAAACAAGAGATGTTATATAAGTACTTATCAATAATTGGGTCTGAGATTGCATCATTCTATTTAGATGCGTTAAATATTATTAAAAATAAAGAAATTGAAACAAAAAGTAATTTAGTGGCACATTTAGCTAGAGAAATAGATGGAGGGTTGAGAGATATTTTAGCAAGCAAATCTGTTTTAGATGAAAACAAATCTCTCTCAAAAGAAGAGAAAAAAGAACTAATTAATGAAATAAATTTAGAGTTAAGATCTAAGAATTTAACGGAATTGAAAAATATAAGTGGAACAATTATTTCTATCTGTAATGCATTAGACATAATTAAAGATAAAGAATTAATCAAAAAATGGTCTGTTGTTTCTGCACAATTTCACAGATTTGCACATAGGAGTGGAGCATTTAAAGAAGCAAGAGATTTTAATTTGTTTAAGGACGTATGGGAAAGGTATGAAAAAATATTATCTCACTTAATAGGATCCTCTCTTAATATGTTAAATAGGATAGATAATCTTATTTTGAAAGATAAACCCTCAAGTGAAATTATTAGAACATTACCCAATCTATTTAAAATTTCTACAAAAGAAAATTATTTTTTCTCAAATCTCAAACAAATAAACTGGCTAAAACCACTCAATGAAGCAGGATTTTTTAATCCCGAAGATAATCCTAAACCAAAGCTGACTGAAGACAAAAAGGGATATTATATTTTATCATGGAGCGTTTTAAGATATTTGGAATGGGTTTCAGAAAATCTTCCCCCAGATAATGAAGGGGTTGTTAAAGAGTTAGTTAAAATAATTGACGCAATTATAAATTATAAAGATAAAGATGGAAAAAGAATTCAAAATTGGAGAACGGATTTTGCGATATTTAAAATATTAAACAACATACCTTCAGATTATATTAAAAATGAACATATAGATTTTATTAAAGATTCATTAGAAATTAATTTTCATGGAGGATTAATTGGATCAGAATTGAGTAAAGGTTTTCTTTCTAAATTAATAGCAGATAATAAAAAAGATTTGTTCTTAAGATTAGTTGAGGTTATTTGTTCCTATAGAATCTTAGATTACAATCTTAATCCGCTTATTGAAGAATATTGGTTTTCTGAATTAATAAAAAAACATAAAACAGAACTAGCCAAATATTCTGCCAAAGAAATTATCGAAAAGATTGTTGATGTAATAAAAGAGATTAAAAAAGGAGATCCTAATAGCTTTAATATTGTGCATATTCCAACAATAGAATCTCACGAGCAAAAAAGTTTCCCTGATAAGTATGAAGCACGATTAATAGATTTATTTGTAGAATGTTTTAGTTATTTGGATGACAAAATCTTGATTAAAGAAGTAAAAAAATTACTGGATCACGAATTTGATATTTTTAGGAGAGTTGGAATTTATTCAGTTAGTTTAAATTTTAATGTCCTGAACGAATTATTTTTTAGTCTTGATGACAATCCTCTTGAGAATGCAAGACTAAAGCATGAAATCTATGAATTATTTAAATCTCATGCAGATAAATTTTCTGAGAAACAAATTAAAATTATTATTAAATGGATTGAAGAAAAAAAGTATTATCTTGATGAAGTTAAACCTAAAGACAAAAAAAAGATTCTTGCTTATCATAAGAAGATATGGTACTTTGCTCTTTTATCTTCAAAGAATAAAGAAATAAAAAAGCTTTATGAGAAATATAATAAAATAAATGATATTGAACTTGAACATCCCGGATTTACAAGTTGGCATACTACTTGGACTGGAGAAGTTAGTCCCTTGCAAGAATTTGAACTTGCAAAAACTACAATTGACGAGATAATAGTAGAAATAAAAAAATTTAAGGAAGAAAAAGGATTTCAAAAACCGAGCATTCGAGGATTTGCAGAAGCAATACAAAAAGATGTTGAAAAAAATCCCTCAAAGTATTATGATTCTCTTGAAAAATTTAAAGATATTGATTTGGCTTATCTGTGCACCATTGTTAGAGCATTCATAGATATATCTAGAAATAATAATCAAGCAAAAAAAGAGATTGCTAAATTGGATTGGGATAAAATTTTAAAATTCATTGATAAACAGCTCAATAAATCTTTCTGGGAACTGGAATATTCGGGGGAATTTAATTATCGAGATTGGTTTATTTCAGAAGTTGCAAATTTAATTGAAGAAGGAACAAAACAAGATGAAACTGCATTTGATACTAAATTGCTACCGATAGCTAAAAAGATTTTATTAAACTTAACCCAACATACTATCTTTTATTCTATTGGCAATGAGGATTATGTGACTTTTGCTTTAAACTCAACAGAGGGCAAAATTCTCGATGCTATGCTTAACTATTCCTTAAGATTTTATAGGGTAGTGGAGAAAAAATGGGATGAAGAAATAAAGAAACACTTTACTAAAAGGATAACTGAAAAGAAATATCTTGAAGTATTTACAATCATTGGGCAATATTTGCCTCAATTTTATACTTTAGATAAGAAATGGATAGAATCTAATTTTGATTTAATTTTTCCATTAGATAATTTTGAGATATTGAAGGCATCGTCTTCAGGTTTATTCTTTAATCCAACAGTTTATAGTGATTTTTATACTATGTTTAAAGATAAGGGGCAATATAAATTATTCTTAGATTCATGGGAACAAAATGGGAACAAGATAAATGAAAGTGTATTAAGACATATTTGTTTAGGGTATGCTGAGAAATGGGAAGAAATAGAAGATGGTACTTTGATAAAAAAATTATTGGAGAAACCAGGGGCTTTAGGGGAGGTAATAAGATTCTTCTGGATAGCTTCAAAAAATATAAAGCCAGATTATGTTATAAGGATTAAAGAACTTTGGCAGTATATTTATGAAAATAACAAAGAATTACAAATTACGGGGGAATTAATGCAATGGCTTAGAGTATTTGATGAATTGGATGACGATCTGTTTAAGTTGTGTATTGAGGGTGCTAAATTTGTCAATACCCATGATGTGCATTATGTCATAGAGTATTTAGTAAAATATATTGATTCTGATGTTGAAAAAGCGGGAAAAATCCTTTTAGAATTAGTAGAAAATGTTGAAATAATCTCAGAATATAAAAAAGAGGATGTTATTAAAATAGTTGAAAAGTTATACCTTGAAGGAAAGAAAGACTTAGCAGATGAAATATGCAATAAATATTTTGATAAATATAGTTTTGAATTTTTAAGAGGGCTTTATAATGCGAATAATTCTAATGTAGAATAATAACTAATTTAATTCTTAACCAAGCTAAATAACTTATCGCCTCTTTTCATCTCTTCCTCAACCTTATCTCCCCCTTCTTAGCAACAGGTTCTAAATCATCTCCTTCTTTAAACCCTGCTTTTTCCATAAATTTTTTAGGGACTACCAACCTATATTTAAAGTATTCCTTATCCTTATACTCTCTCGATTTAACTTTCTCTACCTTCATAAAAAGTAGATGTTACCACTTCTTTATAAATATTAGGGGACGAAAGATTTATATAGTTTAGGGGACTAAAAGATATATGACCCTCTGCTACCACAAAGAATACTTCGCATTAGGATTAATCAGTGCCTTGTTCATAACTGCCCTGATTGTCTTATTCGAGGATTTTATTGCTGAGATGGTTAAGAGAGTGAGGGGGTTTTAAGGGTTTTCTATCAAAGGTTCGAATTCATGTCTTAGCGTTTTTAATAGGGGTTATATATATCCCGAAAAAAGGCAACACTTATTTATCTTTAGGATATTCATCTTCATGAAACCTCATTATTTTTGGATTAATAAAGATACTTAATTCTTTCTGTATTTTTTCCATCTCTTTTTGTTCATGTTCTCCCCAGTTTGGAATGTCTACTATGCAAAAATCATATGAACAACTAGGTTTAATTTTCATTTCTGTGGCTATTCCTATAACCTTTCTGTTATCCTTATTCATTCCTCTAGCAACAAAACAAGTGCTCTTCAATAATTCCCTTCTAAAATCTCGTGATTTCTTATTATCTAAAAACATAAAACAATAAGTTACTCCCCCAACTTCCATAACCCTACGGAACACATTATTTTTAATCTCATGGTGGGCTCTTACATGGGCATCAAAGAAAGACTTACCGAGAATCCTTCTTTCAAATCTATGGGGTTTAGCTAACTCTCTAGCAACCACTTCATACCCCTTTCCGCTTGTATGAATTCTATTTATTATTTCATCCCAAATATAGCTTATTTTATCCTCTTCTTGTTTTTTAATATACTCTGGTCTTTTGCTTAAATGTTCCCATATTCCCTCATCCATGAATATTCCGTTATATTCTACAAATTTGTCAAAATTTCTTTCGTTTGTTATGTAATATGCTAACAAATCTTTTTCTCCACCCATCAATAACATTTGATTATCTAAAACAAAAAGTTTTTCTTTTTCTTTTACGTAATTGATAAAATCTTGGATAGTATCTAATTCATTTAAGATGGTTTCTAAAGCTTCTTTATTTAAAACATGTATTTTTTTATTTTTGAATTCTTTAAAAAAGGAAAAGAAATCCTCATCTTCTCCAACCAATGCCGAAATGAGATAAATTTCTTTTATTTTACGGGGGTCAAATTTTTCTTTTACCCTTCTAGGATTTTCTAAGATTATTTCTTTTTTTAAATCAAATAATCTTCTTTTTGCTCCAGAAAGCTGACTTAAATTTTTTTTGACTTCTCTTTCATTCTGTTTGCCGTCATTTCCTATCTTTAAATCTTTTATTTGCCAAATTATAGCAATTTCTCCAAATACAACTAAAAGGTCACATAATTCTTTTCCATCGGACCATTTTGGATTTCTATAACACCAGTCTATTAGAAAAGATTTTGTCGCCAATTCATAAACTAGATCTTCGGCTTTTTCCCCTTTTAACTGAAAATAATTTTTAGAAGGTTTTTCTTGATAATCTGTTTCTTCTTTTTCTAAACAGCACTTCTTGTATTTTTTCCCGCCACCACAGGGGCAAGGTTGATTTCTACCAATTTTCATAAAAGGCTTAAGATAAGAGCATTTTTACAGATTT
Organism: Candidatus Woesearchaeota archaeon; assembly: GCA_964385425.1. Lineage (GTDB taxonomy): Archaea > Nanobdellota > Nanobdellia > Pacearchaeales > GW2011-AR1 > ASMP01. The sequence continues at coordinate 36,693 of CAYLOQ010000002.1, forward strand.
CGTTTTTAGGTTAATCTTCTCCCCTTCCTTAATTTTCTTATTAATTTTTCTTTTTAAGAAATTGCAACAATTTCACAACATATTGCGGGGTTAAACCTATAATTGATATAAAAGATAATATTTTTATATCAACATCTTCTTAATTATGGTATGGGTAATAAGTTTATCTTAGTGGGATTAATTTTATTCATTTCATTAAATCTTGTTTCTGCAATAGACTTTAGTTTATCTGGAGTAGATGTGAATCCTTCAAATGTTTATCAAGGAGATTCCCCAACTTTAACAGCCAAGGTTACAGCAGATCCAAGTAATTTTTGTGATATTATCTGTACGTGGACTGTAGATGAAGGTCCTGACTATAGTGGGGTTGTTTCTGGAAGTAGTAATCCACCACAAACAATTCTCGCATCAGGAGAGAGTGAGACATTTCCTTTTAGAATAAATGCCCTTGGTCAAGGTAGTGTTTCTTATACTTTAACAGTTACATGTGATAATGAATATCCTCTATGTTTCGCTAGCCCAGTAATACAACTTTATTCTGATACATTAGTCTTTAATTATGCTGGAGATGGTAAATGTACTATATCAGAGGAAAAATGTGTTGATTATGGTTCTTATACCGGAACCAGTGATTGTTCTTGCTCTCCAATTAAAGAATGCAATCCTGACAGTTCAAGAGGAGCAGATGATTATGGGTGTGCAACTTATTGTGGTAATAACGTTAAAGAAACTGAATTTGAAACATGTTCTAATTGTCCATCTGACATTGGAAAGTGTGATGGATTAAGTTGTGTATCTAGTAGTGAGTGTGAAGGTAGTTTTTGCGTTCATGAAAAATGTTCAAGTAAACCTTACATAGAAGGAGATGGTTTTTGTGATTTAGAGGAAGGAGAAAATTGTAAGAATTCTGTAAGTGATTGTGCGTGTGGGAATAATGAAAGATGTGGAAATGCAGGTATATGTGAAACTTATTGTGGTAATAATATTTGTGAAGCTTCTGAAGAAGGTATTTGTAAATCAGATTGTCAATGGTGTGGTGATGGACAATGTAGTGGAAATGAAAATTGTAAAAGCTGTCAAACAGATTGTGGGGTTTGTGAAAGTTCCGAAATAACTGGAGAAATATCTAGGAATATTCAAAGTGGAGTAGAAGAAAGTTTAAAGGGTGCTAGCAAAAGACAGAGAAATATTACCATTACTGCACTTGGATCAATTGTTTTATTCATTGGGGGGTATGTTGTTTTTAAGTTTATGAAAGAAAAGAAATCTAAACCAAGTAAAACAAAAAAAAACAGCAGTAAAAAAAGAAATACAAAGAAGAAGACAACTAAGAAGAAAGGGAGGAAGTAATAATGAAATTTTCTGAAAAAGAAATTATTGTGGGTGTTATTTTTTTAATAATTTTCGTTGCGTTATCAGTTAATTTATTTTGGGCAAATCCTTCAAATGTTAATTTTTGTGGGGATGGGGTGTGTGTAAATAATGAAATAGGTGCATGTAGTATAGATTGTGATTGGTGTGGAGATGGTTATTGTCAAGAGGGAGAATCTTGTAGCAGTTGCAAAGAGGATTGTAATTCATGTTCATCAGAATTTTTTTGTGGGGATGGTGTCTGTAGTGTTGGTGAATGTAATTCTGGATGTTGGAAAGATTGCGGTTTTTTAGAATGTGAAAATGGAATATGTGAATTAGAAAAAGGGGAGAGTTGTATTAATTCTCCTAATGATTGTAGATGTATTGATGGATATTGCGATTCTGAATCTGGACAATGTATTTATCAAAGTTGTGGTAATGGTGTTTGCGATGTAGATGAAACATATCTTAACTGCCCTAATGATTGTAAAGAAATTTATGAAGTAGAAGATACTTCTGATATTAACTACCCAATTATTCTTGTTCATGGACATTCTGCAACAAGTTCAAGTAGTGAAAACTCAATTAATACATTTAAAGAATTTCAAGAAAAACTAGATTCCGAAGGATATGCTGATAGTAAAGGAATAGTTTTACCTAAGGATATGGATATTGCTGAAGGTTCGTGGGGAAAAACCCGCAAACCAATTGTAGTTAGGACAACTTATTATTTGAATGCTTATGATGAATTTGGTTCTACTATAGGTCCAGAAGATAATCAACATATAAATACATATGCTAAAAGATTATCGGGTGTGGTTTATTCTGTTTTGAAATATACTGAAAAAAATAAAGTGATAATTATAGCTCATTCAATGGGGGGACTAGTATCTAGAGAATATGTAAAAAACGAAGGGGGATTAAATAAAGTAGATAAGTTAGTGACCATAGGAACTCCAAATCATGGGATTTATGCAGATATTTCTACAAATTGTGAAGGGGTTTTTGGGAGAACAGAAAATAGTCCAGAATGTGAAGATATGAGGGTGGATAGTGTGTTTATTACACAACTTAACCAACAAGAAACTTTTACAAATATAGATTATATGACAATAACAGGTAAAGCTACAAATGAAAAAGTAGATTACGGTTATCTTATCGGTTCTATATTTCCCTATTCTGTTTGTGATGGTGGGGAGTATCATGATGAGGTTGTGTGTGTATCAAGTGTATTTCTTAATGGTGCAATTAATAAAATAGTCAATGGACAAGAAGTTTCTGGAAAAGGAACATTTCACGGGGATATGACTGAGCCATCAAGAGTTCCAGAAGTTTATGATTATGTTGTGGATTTTTTAGATCTTTAACAATTTCTACTCAAAAGCCCATCTAAACTCTACAAAAAATATTAACACCCCGACCGTGTTCTGGGGGTATTGAGTTAATAAAATTCTTCACAACACCTGCATCTCTTGATTTTGAAGTACAGAATTTCTTAAGATTTTTCTCTGATTAATCTGTTCAATTGACCATTTAATACCACACCAACGGCAATTAGAAATACCTCTACTTTTCTTTTTACATAAAGGACAAGGTACTGATATAGTTCTTAACATACCTTCTGTCCATTTTTTTTCACATAATTCTCTAGGTTTTACCTTAACCATATTACTTAAAACTCATCTTTCTTTTTATATTCTTACCTTTTCAACAATCCCCAATAAAATCCCCAAGAATCATACAATTTTATAGTTTTCTAAAACTTTAGTTTTGCACAATAACTACTCCCTAGCCCAACCAATATTTTTAGTAAAAACTTTTATTATTCCAGGGCTGCAATCAGCATTTTTGTCTTTTCCAGGTTTTAAATCTAAAATTTGCTCACAACTACAACCATAAACTATTTGTTCTCCTTCTGTGTCTAGGCATTTGTCTTCGTCATCTGGAATTCCATCATTATCTTCATCGATTTCATTTAAATTCACACCATCTCCATTATTCCAAAGTTGGGTCACTTCTTCTTGAGTTAGTGCTCTGTTCCAAATCCCAAACTCATCCACTAAACCAGGATAATAGTCTGCAAAATTTCCATTAAAAAAACGAGTTCCAATAGTTAAATCCATATTATTAACAATAGTTGTTCCTATCTGATCCTTTTCATCAACTTTATTTCCATTTAAATATAATTTTTGCTTACTACCGTCATAAGTAAGAACGACATGATTCCATTGATTTTTAGCCCAACCATTATAAACAGAAAATTGCCTTCCATTTTCTGTCCAGCTATCTCCAGTAAGTAAAACATCTGTGAGATAAATTCTATAAGAAATATCATCATTTACAGGCCAATATGCATTATATCCCTTGTTAATAATATATCCTTCATCCTCTGTTAAGGAATTTGCTTTAAACCAGATACTTAAAGTAAACTCATTTAAATCTAAACTATCATCATCGTTAATCTCTACATAATCATTAATACCATCAAAACTTAATGCCTTACCTATTTTTCCATCAACAAAAGTTGCCCCATAATTTGTTCCATCGTTTCCATTTATAGGGTCTTCCACATCGTTTTCAAAATTATAATAACTAACTAATCCTGTATTCAAACTTTCTGGCCAGCTTGCTAATACTATGGCAATTGAAGATACTACTATCAAAAACACAAACAAAAATATATTTATTTTTTTCATAATATTTTATGTTTTTGGAATATTTAAAAGTTTACCCCCTCCTCCGCAAGCCAACAGTAACAATCAAAATAATAAGAACAATAATTCCTACAAATAACAACCAAGGAACAAACAAAGGTATTATGTCTTCCCCATCTTTCTCTATTTTTTGGGGTGTCTTCTCCAATATTAAGTCTTTCTCTTCTATTTTTAGTGGTTCTTTCGCTTCTATTTTCACAATTTCTTTATTTAGGAATATTGTTTCCATTTGGATTGGTTCTCTTTCCAGAACAGAAATAGTTTCCTCTCTTTCATCATCTTCACCATCAAAAATAGCTTTTATCACAAGAGTATAATTTCCTTTTTTCGCATTTCCAGGAATCTTAATAGAAATAGTTTCTGAATAAAAATCATCTTCACCAAATTCTTCTAGTTCAAAAGTTTCACTCTCTGTCAAAACACCGAGTTCTTTTATTTCAACAACCACATAAACATCCTCATCACTTTCTCCAATATTTTGTACCTCTGTAAAAACATCAAAACTCTTTCCAGCAATAATAGATAATGGGTTTATTGAAAAATCTTCGATAATAACTTCGTGTTTTTCTCTTTCTAAATCAATACTAATCGCGCCTTCAACACACTGTGATCCCTCATCACCTTTTTCATAAGCTTTTACAAAAACAAGATAGGCATCGTCTTCGAAGTCATCAGGAACTTCGAGAATCAAATCAAATTTTTTATCATCATTATCTTTAATTTTCTTATCATCATCGATATTTTGTATTTCGTCGTCCTCATCAATATTGTATAAGGATGCTTCAACAATTATTTTCTTATCATCATCAGCGTTGTTCTTAACCTCAACCTTCACTTCTATTTCTTCTCCCGGCCCAAATTCATCGCCTTCATCAGGATCTTTTAACTCTAAATCCAAATCTCCGACAACCCCTGATTTACAGGTGTCTAAGTCATCAAACAAGCTTAAATTATGTTTGATTCCACTTTCTCCCGTTTTAAATGAAGAAAAGTGATCAACTTTGAAAACAATTTCACCGTTTGTCGTAGGGTGTGGAGTAGATTCTAAAATATTACAGAAATCACATTTTTGGTTTATTGAATTAGGGATTGTCGTAAATCCCTCTGTGAAAAAGATTTCGGGAATTGTATTATATCTTAACCCACTTAAGGTAATTATTGCCGGTTTGTCTAGTTGAGGATAAAATGAACTATCTATGGCAACAATCCCTCTTTTTATTTTAACCCTGCTATTCAAATCAGTAACTCCAGATAAATTTAAACCTTCTAAAAACTCTATTTTTCCTTTTCCTGTTTTTTCAAGAACCACACCTTCCACATTATCTAACTCATCTAAATCTAAAGAATCAAAATCAGTGGTAGCACCGTCAAAATTCTCTGTTTCAGGTCTTTCTATAATGATTTCCCATTCTTTTGAAACAGTAAGAAATCCGTCGTTGGCAATAGCTGTAATGTTGTGTTTCCCCTTATCGCTGTTGTTAACTTCATATGAAAAAGAGCTTTCACTTGTATTTGTTATATTAAGAACACTTTTCCCATCTAAAAACCATGAATGATTAACAATATCCATGTAACCAGTTGTCGTTGATATATCAAAACTTATATTTTGGGTTTTAGTTACAGTTATGATTTCTGTTTCAGGATTGTGATTAGTAACATTCAACGCATCCCCTGTCAAAGCAGACAAATTCAGATTAATATCCTGGGGAGAAATACAATCTATTTTTTGTTCAGCTTCAGAATTATTAATGGTTATGTCAATCCCATCAAAGCATTCTTCAAACTGGATTAATACAGGCCCATATTTACTTTCATTATCCACACTCGCATTAGCAATTTCTGTTCCATTTATTGAAAAATTAACAGGCGTTCCTTCAGCAGCAATTCTACCATCTATTTTCACATCACCCTGAAAAATAAGAAACTGGGGAATTGATGCAACTACAGAAATGCTAATTAATAAAATTCCAAATATTATCAGTGATTTTTTGTCCATTTTCGGGGTTTAAATTTAATTAACACCACCCCTGCTCCCAAAATCACCAGAACGGTAATTACTATAATGCCTTTCCCAGAACCTAAAAAACCAATAGCAGCGCCCGTTATCCCAGATCTTATTGCTCCCTGCTCTTCTATTTCCTGACTCTCTTCTTGCACTACTTCTTCTCCAGAACTTGAACCAGATCCACTTGTTTCTGTTGTTGGCGGGCTAATGAATCCTCCTCCGCCTCCAGAACTACCAGAAGAACCGCCACCTCCACCACCGCCTCCAGAAGAGCCTGAAGAGCTAGGAGGACTAGGAGGTGTTATGATTACGGATAAATCCATGAAAATGGTCTTGCCTCCTTGTCTTGTAGGTGTTATTGAAGTTCCTGCTATCTCATCAAGAATTTTAAATTCAATTGAATCACTAGATTCACCTGTTGCCACATATAAGTCGTACTCCCCTGCCTCTGTGACATTATAAACAGATTCCAGCACAGAATCAACATAGATACTTATCTGTATTCCTACTACAGCGTTTTGTCCGTCAATAGTCACATTTCCTATGAAATGGTCTGGTAAAGGAGGGATAGGGGGCAAGGCATAAACCAGACTAATAAAGAAAACACTCAAAAAGATTAAAACTATTTCTTTTTTCGCTTTAATATTAATTTTCTTTTCCATGTTAAGAGTCCTGCAGCCAAGATTATTAAGGCTGCTCCAAGGTAATAAACGAGGTATGATTTTTCAATTTTTAAACTTAATTGTTCAAAACCACTGCTTTCGTAAGATATACTTTCATTAGCAGAAATTCCGTCGACATAAAACTCCACTTCCTGCCCTGCTTCAAGTTTCTGCAGCAGAATAGTAAACTTTCCTCTCTCATTCACTTCTGAACTCGCAAACTCTTCGCCATCCAAAAGAGCAGTTATTTCTGTTCCAACCTTTGCAGGATTTTCATTAATATAAACATCACCAGAAACAATCATTGGAAGTTCTGGAACTGCAAGAATAAAACCGGAACTTATTATTAAAATTAATAAACCTAAGGGAAAAATTTTCATTTTACTTAAAGATGTAAACCCAATAACCTTCTCCAGGGTTCATTAAATTTGAGGTAACCATAAGTTCAAATTTGTCTAGAGATTCATCATATCTTATTACAGAGAAGACAGGTAGGGGCTCGTCAAAGATTGAGCTAAATGCACTACTGACATTCATTTCCTCTGTTGAAGTCAGTCCGATTAAATTCCATCCTCCTTCCAAGGCGTCAATATTGATTTTTCCAGAAGGAAGGCAGAAAGGTCCCGTACAATCTCCAGAATAATCTAATCCCAAAATTGTTAATGTAGCATTATCAACCCAATACCCTATTCCAGGTTCTATTGTTACAGGTCTAGCCCACACATTTCCGTTATATTCCCAGACAGCATTGATTGGTAACAATGTATTTGTAACATTTTCAACTAGGGTCTTTGGAACAGAAACCAGATTCCACGATGAATCAAGTTCCCAGATTAAGTCGTTTACTGTTATTGTAAATGTTGAACTTGTTTGTGTTTTTCCTGCATTATCTTCCGCCGTGATATGGTAATCTACTGTTCCTTTTTCAGTTGAAGCAAGAATTGTGAAGGTATATGAATCTCCACTTATAACAGGCGTATTATCTGTTCCTCCAACTCCATCAACAGTATAATGAAGTGTTGCACTTGCAACCCCGCTTCCACTATCTATTATGGTAGCTGTTATCTCTGTAGAATCTCCAACAACTCTTTTTGTTATTGTTTGTGTGTGAGTTATTTCTGGAGGAGTTGTATCAAGAGTTATATCATCTGAAAACTGGTCAACATTTCCTGCATCATCTCTAACTTCAAGGTAAACTGTTTTACTTCCGTCACCTGCTGTTAATACCCGTGTTTTTGATGTTGTACAAGCTTCCCATGAACTCCAGGTGCTTGCATCATTACTAAACCTACATTCTAATTCAGTGTCTAAATTATCAGCGAATGTTAAACCCAATTCAATATTTGCATTACCTGTATATAGTGCTCCACCTTCTATTGAGACAGAACCTGTTGGGTCTGTGAAATCTATATTGAATGTTCTTGAAACTTCTGTTCCTTCATTTCCAGAATTATCTTCTGTTTTAATAAATACTTCACAAATATTGGTTCCTTCATCTCGACAATTCGATCCACTTCCAACCGTTATTAATCTTGAAATAATTTCATTATTTCCACTACAAGAACCTGCACTCTTGTAAAATTCTGTGATTGTTCCATTACTTACAACCTTATATTTACATTCACCATCAGCTAATCCTGCTCCCCCTGTATCAGAATATTCAAGTTCAGCATTAAAATCAGAATTCTGCCAAGAACTTTCTGCAGGAGAATTTACTGTTGATGTCGGTGCATCATGATCTGTGTTAACACCTGCGTCATAAGCCCAAGGAGTAAAATCAACATCTCCAACTAACTGATCACTTGGGTCTAAATCTCCCCACCAGTTATCTTCTGCATCAAGAACATAACTTCCTGATGTTTTTAAAATACTTACAGATTTGAGTCCATATGCTCCAGGTATTCCTACTAACTTGTTAAGATTAATTCTATTTCCAAGCCCAAAATTGGAATCTGTAAGAGTATCATCAGGATCAGCTCCACCAACATTTGTATCAAAGAATGCTACTCCATAATTGTTTGTAGAGTCAACATCGTTATTTGTGAAAACGAAATCAGATAAAATTCCTGAAGGAGCAGATGCATCCTGTGTCCAAACATACGCAACCCCGTCTGTATCTCTAAAAGTGTTATCGTTAATCAATATATCTATTAAATTGGAATTTTGTAAATTAATTGGTATTGAACCTTTGTTTACTGTGTTACGCTTAAAGTCTAAACTTTCAACTTCAGTATTTAGGGGAAATCCAAAACTTCCACCAATCTTCCAAGGATTTGAAATCATGTTTGTTGGTCCATTGAAGACATTGTCGTTCATGACTATATTGGAAACTTTGTTGGTTGGCGTTCCTCCACCAATCCAAACACCAATAGAAGGATCAGTTGTTAAATCAAATACGGAATTTAAAATTTGTACATTATTAATAGCAGATGATGAAGAATCAATTGTGATTGCAACCCCACTAGAAGGGTTGAAAGTAAATCCATCTAATGTGACATCGCTTGAAGTTATTGTATGAGTACCGTTAATTATAGCTTCACTATTTTCCTGTAATGTTACTTTTTTATTAATAGTTAAACTTTCTTCATATTCTCCAGAATAAATATTAATTATAGCTTCCGAAGATGCTGCATTTATGCTTGGCTGAATTCCTCCATAAAACTCCCCCGTTCCATCCACTTCTGCAACATGGAAGAAATCATCTATATTATTTGTGAAAGTATTTCCACTTAGAGTAGCTGTTCCAGTAGTTCTCTCAAACACAAGCCCCCTCACATTATCATGAATATTATTGTTTGTCATAACTGCACTTGAACTGTCTGTTGTTGAAAAAACAGATGTTATAACAATAGCAGAATCACTATCATAGATTTCGTTATCGTGAATATTTGCATGCGAATCGGCTTCGCTACTATCCCAAGCAAAGGAACTCACAAATATGCCTGGAGAGTCCCATGTAGGGGGCCAATCAGTACTTAAGGCATTATGTAATTCGTTTCCATAAATTTCTACATTAGAACCGTCAAAAACATTAACTAAATTTTGAACTCTACTTGTTCCATCAACATTATCTCCCACAACTTCGTTATCATAGAAAATTCCATCAGAATTGAGATATCTAATACCTCTTTTTTGGAATGAAGAGATTGTGTTGTTGTTTATGTCTGAATTGGTTGAATCGTCAACTTGAATCCCATTTCCTTGATTTTTCCAAACATTCTTTACATCAGAATTTTTAATTTCCACATTATCAGTACTTGAAAGCCATATCCCATAATCAAATACATTGTCCCCTGTTTCTAAGCCACTGCCATTAACTTCAAAATTATCAAACACAACACCATCTGCAGTGATTTTTACAATATAATTATGAATTGAATCATCTCCAGAAATTACTGGCTTTGTCACTCCTGTTCCTACTAATGTAAGTGACTTATCTATTAAGATACTTTCGGGGTAACTGTCTGAAACAACCTCAATTGTATCACTAGGACTTGCAGCGTCGATTGCATCCTGGATTATGCTGAAAACATTAAACTCAACAGGATCGCTGAAATCGTCATTCTCTGCATTGTCTGTAGCATAAGCACAAACCCATGAATGCCCTGTTATTGAAACAGAAACTCCACTTATGTATGTTCCCAAATCACCTGGAGAACATGAAGCCCCTGGATCTGTAGTATAAACTTTATATTTAGTTTCACTACAGTCACTTACACCATCTGTGCAGCTTATTGTTGCTGTTACACCATCAGCATCAACGATTAAACCAGAAGGTGCTCCACTAACGCTTGCAGTTGGATCTGTTTTATCAATTTTAACAGTCTTTTCTTGTGTATTTTGAACATTCCCTGCAAAATCTTTTGAAGCGTATCTAAAGTGAGTTGTGCCTTCTGCTGTTATTGGAACTGAACTAACATAAGTTATACCACTTACAGGATCACAACTTTCAGTCAAACAATATCTTGTCCATTCAATTACAGAACTTGGTGAAGGATCAGTTTGAGTCAAAGTAATCGTTTGATCTGAATCTACCCATTCATCATCAAAAGCATAATTGTCTGAAGTTGTTGGATCAACAGTATCAACAATTGTAGAGGCGTCAGCACTTCCAGGAGCACTTTCTATATTTCCTGAATTATCTGTTGCTATTGTATGAAAGTCGTAATTTCCATCCCCTCCTGTTGTACTTGAATCAAAAGAAATTGGACTAGAAGTAAAAACCCCATAAGAGGTTAAACTTCCACCATCTTTTTTGTAGAATAATTCAACTTCTTTCACACCAGAAGCAGAATCTGTTGCCGTATAAGGAACATCAAATGTTACAGTATTTTGAAAAGTACTTAAAGAGTCTGCGGAAGATGTAGGAGCATTATTATCTACAGTAAAAACAGAGTTAGAAACATCATCTGGTGCTCCAGGAGAACTTCCTGTTTCAACAACCTGTATTAAATAATTAGTACCATCAGGAGTGGAGGTAGTATCCCATAATTGAGACCTTGAAGTATGAAATAATGTTTCTACAATTGTTGTCCAACTCTCCCCACCATTAGGTGAGTATCTTACATCAAATCTATCACTGGACTCACTTCCTGTCACATCCCAAGTAATAATAACACCATCACTAACAAATTCTTCTCCATCTGGAAAAGTGAGATCAATACTTGTCGCAGCACTAACAACACCCAAAAATCCGAAGATAAATATTAGAGAAACCAGTGGAAGAATCAAACCTTTTTTTATCTCCATAACTTTCAATAAAAGAAAACCCTATTTAAATATTTTTATATTCGAAGGATTATATCTAAGTGGGTGCTTTCTGTCATCCCTTTTAATTGATGAATCAATATTTATCCTATCTCCTATTAATATAAGGGGGTTTTAGGGGTTTGTGATGGTGACTTTATTTGAAGATGTTATTTCAGGGTGAATTGGGAAGACTAGGGGAATTAGTGATACTCTGACCACAGAAGAGTACCCATTAGAATGTTTAGAATTTCATCCCTTTATCGAATCCCAATGATTGTCGGGAAGTACGCTTGGAACATGGGAGATTTTTATTGAGATGCTTTATTTAATTATTGCGACGATGACCTATTTTAACAAACACTTCCATAAATACCCACGCAACCAAAAATAAGAGCGCCCATAAACTATATCCCCATATAAGATTATATAATATTAACAAAACTATTGCTCCCCAAAAAATAAAGATAAAAATCCATTTTAGAACCCATACTAGACCAGTAGAGAAGTTATATTTATAATTTTCTTCATTAAAAATTGCATTAAAAATACCATAGATAAATACGCCTATTCTAGGTAATATTCCATCATCTCCAAAAGCATATTTTTCTACCATTTTATCTTTAAGTTTCTGTTGTTTTTATAGATTTCGGGACTATTAAAAAAGATTGGAACACTCATCTTACTAAACCCCCACCAGCACCTTCTCCTTCCCAGTCTTCATATCCTTAACCTTAAACTTTTTACTCTTGACTTCTTTACTTCCAACGAAGATGGCATTTCCAATATTATAGCTATTTGCATATTCTAATGCCTTGCTAGGTTTCCCATAATAAATGCTAACAGTTTTCCCTTTTTTTCTTAACTTCTTCGCAAGTTCAATAGCTTTCCTATCTTGTCCGAGAGAAATAATGAGATATTTCTCTTTTTCACTTTTTATTTTTGTAACGGCAGACAGCCTCTCAATACTGACCCCATAGCCAACACCAGTCTTTCCATTAAAAGTATAGCTCCCTCCTCCAAAAATAGTTTCTTTAATTACTGATTTTATTTCAAAAATGGTTCCCGTATAATAGCTAAGTCCTCTTGCCAAAGAAGGAGAAAATTTAATTTTAATTCCATAAAACTCACAATATTTTTTTAGTTCTTCAATTTCCCCATAGGCTTTATATTTCTTAAAGTAAGGTTCTGGTTTTTTTAATATTTTTAAAATATTTTCTGCCTTGTATTTTCTCAGATTCTTTTTAACCTCGGTTTCTGAAAGCTTATCAAGCTTATCTATTTCTCTTATAACTTGTTCCTTATCTGATTTCTTTATTTTATTCTCATCTAAGATTTCATTAATTAACTTCCTATTATTTACATAGATTGTAAAATCTGTTCCCAATTTATCTAAAATCTCTTTTGCTGTTGATAAAATTTCTGCATCATCCTTTACCGTTGAACCAAGAATATCAACTTCGCACTGGGTAAATTGTCTGAATCTGTTTGAAGAAACTGGCTCATCTCTGAAAACAGGGCCTATTTGATATCTCTTATAGGGAAGTTTCTTGTTTTTCATAAGTCTTTTCAGTTGAAATGTAAATTCATATCTCAAGGCTAGCCTTCTCTTGCCTTTGTCTCTCAGCTTAAAGATGTCTGAGACAGCTTCATCTCCTTTATTCTCCCCTTTTACAAAATCTTCATATTCTATTATTGGAGTCTCTGCTGGTTCAAACCCATATCTCTCAAACGTATCAACTATGATTTTTTTGATTTCTGCTCTCTTTCCAGCTTCTTCCCCTGAATAATCCTTGAAGCCTTTTACTGTTGGTGTCATTTTAGTTTCTCCAGTTTTTTAATTAGTGAGTCAACTTTCTTAATTATTTCTTTAATCGCTTTTCCGCAAGCTATACGGTCTCCAAACTCTACATCTGAAATTTTCCACTTAACCACTTTTATTTTTTTAATTCCCACATTCTTTAAGGAAATTTTACTTTCAAATAAAGATTTAGGAATTTCTTTCCCCACAACTACAATTAAGTCTACCCACCTCATTAATTTAGTATCAATGCATTGGGGTTTTCCTTTCAAACTAATTCCTAGCTTCTTAGCTCCTTCAACCTGATATTTATCTAAGGGTGTCCAACCTTTAATAATCCCTGCACTCTTTACCTTAATATCCTTATTTTTATTTATCTTATTAAAATAATCTTCAGCTATCTTGCTTCGGAATCTATTCCATTTACAAATAAATAATATTTTCATTTCATCCTCCTTTTAAATTTGAGGGTGGAAGGAGGGAATCGAACCCTCGTTTTGCGGACCACAACCACACGTTCTGCCATTAAACTACAACCACCATTATTTAATTTAGTAAAGAATGATATAAAAAGCTTACTTGATTTAGAGTAATTACTAAAGAAATCTTTTCTAATGATGCCGATAACTAACAGTTTTAGCTGTCATGATAATTCTTGGTAAGACTGGTTTTTAAAATTAACTATTTAAAACTAAAAGGAATTAAGAAAAAAATAAAATTAAGGCCATGTGTTTGTCTGAGAGCAAATCTGTTCTACTCCTGAAGCATCTGTGAAATAAGCTGTGACTTCCACTTTATTAGCACCAGTTATTCCTCCATCAATATCTCTTGTCACTGTGTCTAGAGGAACTATATTTCCTGAAGAATCTATCACACCGCCACTACTGGTATCATTGAAGAACACTAATTTAACTCCTCCTATATCATCACCACCAACATTCCTGTGTAAGGTGACATCGTAATTTGTTCCATTAGTACTTACAACTATTGTTGCCCTTGTATCAACTTCCAAACACCTTGAACCAAGGTCAATTTGTTCAGCTCCCTGCTCAAGAACATTCCTTACAACTGTCCAAACAATAAATATTGCCACAAAAACCAAAAGTACTATTATTAAAATCGTTACAACACCCGATAGCCCTCTTTTATTTATCATATCACTCTTTTTGTTTAATTATTAATCTAATTAGATAACTTTAGTTTAAAAATGTTTTTATTCTATTTCATTGGTGCATAAGCGGTTGGTAATTTTGCTATGATCTATTCATTTGCCATTTTAATCAACTCCAGCCATTTATTTTCAGAATGAATTTTCAATTCAGGAATGGCAAGTTCATAAGGACATCTTTTGATTGACTGATGTTTTCTTATGAAATTATAAAAGATTTCATAACCTTTCATTATTGCATTTGCACTTTCAACTGAACCATGAAAACCTCTGAAAGTTTTTGTTCTCTCACGAATTGAATTGTGCAATCTTTCAATCATAATGTTAAACCCTTCTCCTTTTGAAGCATTAACCTGATTATGAATAACATTTAGTTTGTGAGTTTTATTAGAAAATCCATAAACTTTCTTGATTGCGTTTGGATAAGCAAGAAGTCCGTCAGAAGTTACAATCTTAATCTGCTCTCCTGTCTTTTGTTTTGCTTTTGATAAAACAAACTTCAATTCTTTCTGTTCTCTTGCCATTACATATTCAGAGGAAATCATAAATCTTGTTTTGCTGTCAATACAATCAATAAACCAATTTTTATCAACACCTTTTTTATTGTAAAATTTTCTTCTGTGATATTCCATTTCATCAACTTGAATTTCTCTTCCAATTTTAAGATTAAGATTGTCTGTAAATTTTGAAATCATTATTGAATATTTTCTGATCCATCTTAAAACAGAAGTATGGTCAGAGTTATGAGGATAAAATGCTTTGAAGTGTTCCTGAACTTTTCTTGTTGAAACTCCTCTGTAAAACAAATCCAAAGCACAAGTTATTTTCTTTGGATGATTTCTCATTCTGAAAAATCCGTAGTTAATTGTAAAAGTTTTATCACAATCATTGCATTTGTATCTTTGAATTATTCCTCTGTTTTGAGTTTTTCTTTTTGTCCATTTAATTATGTTTTTGTTTTTGCAATTAGGACAGCAAATTTTATTAATACTCTTTTGTTCTCTTACTTGTTTCATTTTGTTTAGCGATAGGGTGAAACAGAGGGCTTTATGCCCTCTTTATCATTACTTAAGTAGGTATAACTTATTTAGGTAGGTAGACTATTTAAATATTTCGGTTATAAAGTTATTACTATAAAGGTAATACCTAAAAAAGTAAGATTTATATATGATTAATTCTAATTTTAATTATGGCAGAGATAACAATTAAAATCAAAGGTTTCAAATGTGAAAGATGCGGACATGAATGGGTACCAAGAAATAAAAAAGAAAAACCAATAATTTGCCCTAAATGTAAAAGTCCATATTGGGATAAACCTAAGAAGAAATAACTTTTTAATAGTTGAACCTCTCTCAGAGAATTCTTTTGGCATTAACAATCTTTTTAGCGGAGAAATCAAGCGAAGCAGATTTCGGAACCAGTTAAATTTCTTTGGACAATTTGTTGGCTACGCCGAAAGATTAATAATGTTTTTTCTCTAATTTTTTCTATGGAAGAAAAAACCCAAATGAAGTTTATTGCTTTTACAACAAAAGGTTTAGAAAGAATTTCAGAACAGGAATTAAAAAAAGAATTTCCTGAAATTTCTATAAAGGGAGTCCAAATTAAGAGAATAATTTTTTCTATTCCCAACCCCAACTTTAAGAAATTTCTAAAACTTAAAACAATAGATGATATTCATATTTTTCTGGAAGAATTTAAACTCTTTTCTTTAGATGAGGAAAGTGTATTAAACCAAATTCCTCTTGAAGACATAAAATCTGCTTTCGGTTTAATTTCTAATTTTAGAAAGACAAATAACACTTTTTCTTTAACCTTATCCAAATATCAGAATAATTCTATAAACATTGATTTACTAAAATCAAAAATGGAGAATATCTTAAGCCAATCTCTTAAGATGGAATTCACTGAAAGAGAACATCTTAATTTTGATATTCGTGTTTATATTGAAAAATCCAATCTTGCTTTCTCGGTTAAAATTCCAAAAGAAAGTCTTTACAATCGCAAATATCGGATTTGCGAAAAGAAAGGAGCATTAAAACCCACTATTGCTTCTGCTCTTTGTTTTTTAGTTGCTCCTGAAAAAAACAAAAAAATTGTGGATAATTTTTGTGGTGTTGGAACTATTTTATGCGAGGCAAGATTACAAGGGTTAGAGATTTATGGGGGTGATATTGATGAGGAAAGTGTTGATTGTGCCACCAACAATATAAAAAATATTTCTCCAGATTCAATCAGAAACATAAAACTCCTTGATGCAACAAAAACTAAATGGCCTAACTCCTTTTTTGATTATGCAATTTCAAATCTGCCCTGGGGAAAACAGGTTGATTTGAAGGGGATAGTAAAACTCTATTCTACTTCAATTTCGGAATATGCTAGGATATTAAAGGATAATGGAAGTTTAGTTTTGTTGGGGATGAAGCCTGATTTAATAGTTAAACATCTAAAAAAGAATTTTCCCAATCATAAGATTGAAAAATTTAAAATTGGTTTTTTAGGTCAGAATCCTTGGGTTGTTTCTGCTTTACCTGATTAGTATAAATCCCAATTCGTTATTTTTTCAGAAAAACCTATTATTACTTCCATTTCTTTTGGGATATATTTTGGTGCAAGAAAATAGGCAGTTAATCTTGCATGGCCTTCTAAGACTACAATTCTGGATTTTTTATTTTTTACAACAAAAATCATTTTAGGAAATTTTTTCTTTTGTTTTATCACTGATAAAATTTCAAAAAATCCATCATTACTTACATCATATACTTTTTCACCTTTGCTTATTTTCTTTACTGCTTCAATTGGAAGACGCGATTTATTTGAGATTTCATTCCAATAACTATAATTAATATATTTCACTTTTTCTAATTCTTTTTTATCAAAGATAGATTTTACCCAGATTATATCTTTTGGAAAATTTTCAAAAATTTCTTTATTCTTTCCAAAACCCCTAATTTTCCCTAAAAGTTTTTTTCTGTATAAGTTTTCATTTTTATTTTCTAGATTTGGATTTAATAGAATTCTTTTTGATTTTTTATCTCTCTTTAAATTATCAAGTATATTCTTTTCAAACCTACTTGAATTTATTTCTCCTTTCAAAAATTCAGCTATTACTTCATCTTCAAATATTTGTTTTATTATTTTCATAATATAAAAAAGAATTTGATACTTATAAATTTGCACTGTTTCTCTTTTTAGAAAAAGAAGCAAAAGAACGGAACCCCAAACTTCTCTCCATTTATAATTCCGCCCAATTGGTTTTATCAACCTTTAACGCACCAATGAATTATTCTATGGTTTGTTAAAACTATTGAGAAGTTTAAAATATTCTTCTTTATCGATAACCTTATCTGATTCAGAAAAACCAATCTGCTCTGCAAATTTCCAGAAAGCACGGGGTTTGTATCCTCTTTTTTTTAATGAAGCGATTGTCGGGAGCCGGGAATCCTGCCAACCAACATACTCCTTTTTTTCTATAGCCTGTCTCATTTTTGTAGATGACAATTCCATATCTTTAAACTTGATTCTTCCCAAAAAAGCTGTCCATGGAAATTTCTTTCCAAGAACAGAAAAAATCTTCTTCTGCCTCTCTGCATTATCTCTGTGGTCTTTTGCCCTTATGATGTGGGTCATTTTCAATTCAATGTCGTCAACTGCAACAGCAAAATTCATCAAAGGCCAAACACGATATTTGTTTCCTTGTCTTGGGTGTCTTGCAAGATTTATCCGTGCCAGTGGAAAATCCCTCATCGCAGGATTCTTATCTTTCATGTCAGACTTAAACCTTAAAACAGCTCCACCTTCTGAAAATCCTTTTTTATCCAACATTTTTCTCCATTTCTCAAGATTTTCCTTACTCCCCCTTCTTCTGCAGGGACAGTCTTTTTTTGCAGAAACAAATTCCTTAAATTTTTCCTGAGGACAGGTGCAGACATATACCGCATTTTTCTTTATTAGTTTCTCTGCGTATTTATAATAAATTTTAATTCTGTCAGACTGGATTACTATTTTTGCTTTTTTGTCAAAAAGCCAGTCAGACTCTTTTTTTATCATCTCGTAGGCTTGTTTATAGATGTTCTCTGGATTAGTGTCTTCTATTCTTACATAGAATTTCCCGCCATATTTTTTCACAAACAAAAAAGAAAGGCTGGCTGTCAAGGCATGACCAACATGGAAGGGACCGGAGGCAGAAGGAGCAAACCTCATTACAACTTTTCCTTTTTTAGCACCAGGCAATTTTGGAAGTCCTTCCCTACCTTTTCTTTTATGCACCTCTTTTCTTAATTTTTTGAATTCTTTTCTCTGATCTTCAACAGAAAGGGAATTAATCTTAAAAATTATTTCAGAAATCTTTTTTCCGTATTTCTTGACCTCACTTTTTTTCAGGCCTTCGTTGAATAGGGAAGAAATTACAGAACCCATTCTCGCAGTTCCGTCATAAGAAAGCGCATTTTTCAGAGCATAAGCCTTTGTCTTTTTTTCTAGGTTTTTCATTTTAATTCTCTAAGTGCCTCATTTACTATTTTCTTTGTAGATTTTCCATCAACTAAAATAACCTTTTCATTATTTAATTCTTTGTCATAAATTCTTTTATAGAGCTCTTTTAGATCTTTTATTGGGACAACACGGCGTCTAATTGAATTACGGGCTTTTATTGTTCCCCATTTTGCCTTTAGGAGAACTAAATCTATTCTTGCTCCGTATTTTTTACCGAGGGAAATAGCTTTTTCAATATCTATTGATTTATCTTCGGAATACTCGACCCAAATATCCTCTGTTATAACAGTATAACCAGCTCTCAAATAATTTTCAAGTGCAAACATGTAATTCTTGAAAGAGATTTCAAAATCTTTTTTGTCTCTCTCATCATGCGCCGTCATTATCCATTTAAATTCGTCCACTATTAATAGGGCTATTTTACCCTTTAGGTTCTTTACCAACTCCCTTGCCAGTGTGCTTTTCCCTACTGCAGGACATCCCCTAATTATTATAAGTCTTTTTGTTTCTAATTTCATTTTCTTCATAAAGGCAAATAAGGTTTAATTGCTTTTCTTAGTTGTGGCCTTGTCCACTTTTTTTGAAACGTATCAAAATCTAGATTATTTAATTTGGGATACTTTTCCCCAATTATTCTCCTAGAATCAGTAACATCCAAAACAATTATTTTTTTACCTTTTATTTTATAATGTTTTCTTAAAAGGGGTTTATGTTTTTTTCTTACAACTATTATTATATCTGCCCAATCAACATCTTTTTGATTAAACGGATTGTGCGCTTTCTTATTAATTATTCCAAAACCAATTCCCCCAAACCTTGTATTGTAGCCCTTGTTTTTTAGATATGAAGCCAAATATCTGCTTCTATTCAAACCCATTGAGCAAACAACAAGAACCCTTTTCTTTCTTGCCCCCATAACACCAAAAAAGAAAGAACTGTTAATAAATTTATTTAATATATCCTCCTTTTTGAAGATTCCAGAGTCTTTTATATTCTCCTTCTTGCTTAATCAAATCTTCATGTTTCCCTTCCTGGACAATCTCTCCTTTCTTCATGACAACTATTCTATCAGCACCCATTATTGTTGATAGCCTGTGTGCTATCATTATAGCGGTCCTTCCTTTTAATAGCTTTGTTAAACTTTTTTGAATTTCATGTTCTGTTTCAGAATCCAGAGAAGAAGTTGCTTCATCTAGAACAAGGATCTTCTTATTTGCTAGAATTGCTCTTGCGATTGAAACCCTCTGCCTCTCACCACCAGAGAGCTTTACACCTCTTTCGCCAACAAGGGTATTTTCTCTTTTTGGAAATTCCTTAATTATCTTATCCAGCTGTGCAAATTTTATGGCTTTCATGACTTCTCCTTTTGTTGCCCTTGGATTTGAAAAGCGTATATTATTGTATAATGTATCATCGAATAAAATCCCTTCTTGTGGAACAACACTGAATTCGCTCCTTAGTGATTCTTGTTTAAATTCCTCTATGTCCTGACCATCTATCAAGATAGCGCCTGCCTTAACATCGTAAAACCTGTATAGCAGTTTGATTAGGGTGGTCTTACCAGAACCAGAGTGTCCAACAAGGGCAACTTTTTCATTTGGTTTTATCCTAAGGTCAAAATTTCTGAATATCTTTCTCTTTCCATAGTCGAAATCAATATTAACAAACTCAATTTCCCCTCCCCCAACTTTTAATTCTCTTGCACCAGAACGATCCGTAATATCGTTTTTTATTTTACCATACTCGAATAAGTCCTGGAAATCAGCCATGGCTCTATAAAACCCCCTCATGCCCCAGACAAATCCAAACATAGGGCCAACAACATTACCATAGACAGTGTAAATAAAGACGAGAGTTCCTATTGTTATTTCTTTGTTTAGGAAATCTACCAAAGGGAAATAAACTAAGAGGATGAGTCCCAAAGCCAAAATAAAAATCTGACCAGCATCAAACCACCTGAAATATCCCCAGTACTTGAGTGAAAATCTTTTGGTCTTCCTTGTAAGCTCTTCAAATTTTCTCTCAATAATATTTTCTTTTCCAAAATACTTTATCGAATCTATATTGGTGAAAATATCACTGACAAACCCTTTTTCCCTGTCTTCATACGCATTCATCTTTAACCTATGTTTTTGCTGAATTCGTTGTATCATATAACTATAAGAGATGAATAAGATAGATACCCCTACTACCACTAAAGCAGAGGTAATGCTGAAATAAGCCAAAGCAATCCCAACAATAACTAACTGGAAAATTAAGGGAGCAAAGTTAAAGGCAGCAATATCTGTCATGGTCTCTATTGCTCCAGCGCCCCTTATTATTCTAGAGATTAATGAACCTGTCTTGTGTGTGCCATGGAAATCGTGAGATAACCCTAAAATATGATTAAAGTATTTTCTTTTTAATTCAAGGATTAAATTAGAGTCTAAGATGGTTAATAGATGCACACTGATCCATTTCCCAACAGCTCTTATTATTGATACCCCTATAAAAACACCTGCTATAATAATCAGTGTTTGAACAAATACTGTTTTTTCTAAATTCCCCATAATAAATTCTGCTCCGTCATCAACAATTATCTTAAATAAGAATTTATCCACTAAGAAAAGAGTTTCTACTACGAGGGTAATTAATAGAAGACTGAAAAATCCCCTTTTATACTTCCTTAAAATATTCCAATATTCTCTCAGGTTATATTTGAAGTTTATCTTATTTCTTTTAGCCATTTTAAGCGAATAGTTTAAATATTAGTGACTCTTCTAATTTGTATGGGAAAAGGACAAATCCCGATTGGCAATCCCCTAAAAACAGATATTGATAATCCTGATTTAGAGGAAAATGATTCTGATGAATTTGATTCTTTTGATGATGAATATGAATGAATTATTTCTCTTTTCATAAACGCAAAAATACAAAAGAACTTATAAATTTATTTAAACTTTATTTAACTTGCTTTTCTCTCTAACACCTCTATCCTCTGCTGTAAATGATAAATCTGATTCGATAAATCCTCAAGCCTATTCGTCATCTCTACCAGTCTTTTTGCAAGTCTTTTTTTTCTGTCTTCTCCTGAAGAAACATCCATGACTTCTGATTGGCTGCTTTCTTGCTTTGAACCAGAAGCCAGACCTCCGAGAAAATCGAAAGCACTCCCTGAAGATCCTTGTACATTTTCAGAAGATTCAGCAGCTATTTCTTCCTTTTCTTTCTGTCTCCTATACCTTTCCCCTAGATCAATAATTCCTCTCTTCCTGCCTAATCCAAACAAGCCCATATATAATAAAAGAAGCAATGATTTTTAAATTTACTTGTGGTAATTAGAAACATTTTTTAAATACTCAAACCATCTATTAAGACATGGTCGCAACAATCGCACAGATTATCGGAAAGATAAACCCAAAACTCTATGCGAGCAACGGAAAAGCTTTGCTGAAAAAATATAGATTTGCCGAAAATATTCCTGCAGACGAAGTTAAAGAAAAACCAATGGAAGAACATATTCTATTTTATGATTCCAGTTCAGAAACTCTCGAGCCAGTTTACTTTTTTGTTCTTGACTTAATGAATGATTTTGATCTTGAAACAGAGAAACTAATGGACAATTTCACATCTTCTCCCGGTTCAGGACACTTCGCTGAGTTAGGACAGAGGGCAACAATCATGCAACAACAAGGGACCAAGATTCTGGCAGATATCAACACGGTTTTAAGAAGTGTCTTAAATATCATCTATGATCTGAAAGAATTTAGGATAAGGTTGGATAATTATAACGACTTAAATACAAATAAAAAAGAAGGGGCCATCTTAGCACTGAAACAAATATGGCTGGACAAGGTAGATATTACTAAGGGGAATTCAAGTATAAAGGCCATGGCTCTAGGACAAGCAGGATTTCAAACCTTGTTAGACGCTTTTTTATCTGTTAAGGATTTAAGGGACGTAGATAAAATAGACTTGAATGATAGGATAAAGAGAATCCTAAGACCGAGAATTTTGGAGTTTAATAGTTGGCTGGAACAATCTGAAAAAGAATTACGGAAGAGGTATGAAATTGAGAGGACATATTTGGGTAGTCAGGTTAACAGTCTAAAGCTTTATTCGAGATGGGCAAGGCCTTATTTGAGGATGGCCCAGCAACTAGAGATGAAAGAGCAAGGGAGAGAGCCTGCCTTAGTGAAAGTTTTCAATACCATTCTTCTTGAATTGACCCTCCTCGGAAAATTGAAATTAGACATTAAAGAGAAGGTTATTGCAAAAGATCTCCCAAAACATTTGGAAAATTATAAACCTGGAAGGAATTGTTACAGTTGTGTTTTAGTTGATTTTAAGTTTAGGGGAATTCCACAAAAAGTAAGTGGTGCACAACCACACTACGTCTTTGGGGGGAGGGCGGAAATAAGCTTCAGGTCTTACGTACTTAATGAAGACGAAATAAAAAAATTGGACGAAGAGCTCGAACAATCAGATGTTGCCGACGTTTTAGAGTTAATAGAAGGAGCAACAACAAAGAGCCTGAGTGAACTACAGGAGGAAATTAATTTTTTCCTGGAAGAAGATATAGAAGGATCAGGAACTAAAGAGAGTTCAAATCCATTTGTTGCATTAATCGGGGGTTATGAAAAAAAAGAAAAAACAAAGAAAAAAGAAAAAACAAAGAAAGTTGGAAGAATAAAACCAGATAGTTTTTTTGAGAAAGAGCTTTTGAGACCTATTTCAGAAGAGATTGCAACAGATTTAGCCTTTAAACTATTCGATGTCTATAAAAAATCCCACGGCATGCCGAGTTATGTTTAAATCAGATTTATAATTCTTGTGAAGTAGTGGGGGAAATGAATTAGGTATGATATTATCTTATCCTATAAATGTCAGAACTCTCCAAAGGTCTGTAAACAATCCCTTTATCTGTTTGATCTGCAAGTAAGATACGACCACCAGGCATCACGAGATCTGCAAACAAATCTCTATCCACCATCTCTGTTCTTACAACACTATCTTTGGGGACGAATTCATATTTACTTATATAATTAAGTCCTAAGGTTGTAACCAGAAAAGTTATTCCACATAAAATACCTGTAATCAGCGAAGTTTTTATAGATCTCTTTTTAAATTCAGGATTATTCAAGTCTTGGATAAATCCTTCAATACCTTCCAAGGGAGTATATCTTCCCATAACTTTCCCTTAACCCCCCCCCTATTTAAATCTTGTGAAATGGAGCAAGAATTAACAGGTTGTAACGACATCACTTAGAAATTGTCCTTGTTGTAATCGAACTGGTGTGCAACCTTCTTGACTTTCCAATTCAGAAATCCATTTGTCCCAATTTGTATCTAGCAAATCGATAAATCCTTGTGGGCTTCCACGTTCTTTAAATCTTTCAATATATTCATCTTTTAATGATCTATCGGGAAAAACAAGTGTATAATCTATCCCCCTAGTTACCAATGCTTTTCTTACAAGGTCATGGCTAGAGACAAGAACAATATCAGCAAAACCTACGCCTCTCCGGATGGGCACAATTTCGGTAGAATCTAAATTTCTCTGAATATATTCGACCTCAGTAATACCCATGGCCGTCTGGGCATGTCTCATGTAATTATCAGGGAAACAAATATCTCTTCCATGTTGTTCAACCCATGAAAATCTACTGGAATCTGAATCAAGAACAAATAAATCTGTATCTTGATGTAGGCGTGTTTTCCCAGTTCCTGGAAATGCGGAAATTACTTTGGTATTGATACCCGGGTTTCCAGGGGGTACCACAGTAACGTCCCCGGTAGGAATGTGATAAATTTGAGCATCGCCGCCGATAGTATCAGCGGTAAAGATCCAATCGATTCCGCGGAACCAAGCTTCTCTATATGAAACAGGAGGTGTTGGCGTGTTTCTATCTTCTCCAAGAAATTCGTATGCTGAACCATGTCCTGAAAACATTGGAGCAAATTTTACAGCGTCTCTTTCAATGTCCCTTGATGTAGTACTGGTTTCTGTTTGACCCATTGTAAAGAACCAAGAAATCTTCTGTTTTTAAGTCTTCCTAACATAATCAGGGTTATCAATTAAGAACAACAGGAATTTCAATAATTTTATATATCTGTTCTTCTTTAATAATTTATGCCAAAAGACGAAGAAACTGATACTAAGGAAAAAATAGAAGAAGAAATTAAAAAAACTCCTGAAGATGAGGAGCCAAAGGAAGAATCAGAACTAGAAGAAGAGCTAGAGGAACCAGAACAAATAGCAGATCTTAGGGACTTGGAATTTTCCAGTTTTATTCAGCCATCTATAGAGGGCTCTGCCCCTGTTTTAGAGAGAGTTGCTGGTTCTCAAGGAACAGGATTTTCTCTGTCTGGATGGGAGGCTCTTTCCTCCCCTGTATCTTCTGAAGGAACAATAAACGAGGACGATCCTTTCAAATATTCTATCGGCGGAGAAGGTGGAGGTGGAGAAGGGAGAGTAAAATATGTCTCTTCATCAGAAAATATAGCATCAACTCCAACCCAGATAGATTTTAGAGATGTTGGAAGAAAGCCAGGAGTTATGCAAGAAGCAGCCTTTACACAATCTTCTGAAGTCAGAGATGTTTCACAACCTGCTCTAGAGAAATACGAGCCTGCAAAAAGGATGGATGTAGAAAGTGCAGGAAGAAGAGATCCTTTTGAACCAGAAAAGATAAGGTATGATCCAAAGCTTCCTAGCAGCTAACAATAATTATATAAATAAATCTTTACTATTATTTTCATGGCAAAAGAGGGGTACACTGTAAGCAACATGTATCAGGGGGGATATTCTACACTTAAGCCTCCAGAGAGTAATTATGGGGCTGCAGGAAAAATAGGATTGACGACAGACGTTAGATCAGCAAATATCTTACAGGAAGTTTCTACAAAACTCTCGTCTGGAGTAAAATATATAGATGTAACAGCAGTGAGTCCAGATGTTTTTGATTCTATGCCAAAACAGCAGCTGAAAGAAGTCAATAGGTTGGCAAAATTAACAGGTATTGATATTGGTATTCATGGACCTGTAATGGATGTTGCAGGAATGAGCCAGCAAGGATTTAGTGAGGCAGAAAGAGAAATAGCTGAAAGAAAAGTAGCAGAAGCACTCATAAGAAGTCATGATTTAAAACCTAGTGGAAATATCCCTGTGAATTTCCATTCTGCAGAAGGAATTCCAGGCTCACAGTTGCTCCCCCCTGGAGAAAGAGCAGAAAAAGGAAAGTACAAAAAACTTATTGCGATAAACAGGGAAACAGGAAGAATGGCTCCCTTAGAATCAGAGACGAAGTATTTTCCTGGAGGGGGAAGGGAAATAAGACCAGAAATGGAAGAAAAAATAGAAAGAGAGGGCATAACACTAAAACAAATACAAAGAGACCTTCAAAAGTACACTGTTAAGAGTCCTTTAGGGAAAGGCAGATACGAAACCCCTGAAGAGAGGTTAGATGTTTTAAATCATAGCGAATGGGATAACTCTCTTTCACAATTAACATTTAATAAAGAAAGAGTAGATCAGATTCTGGAAGAAAACAGGATATATCTTAAAACAATAGAACCAGATATATTAGCTGGAAACATTACAAAACCAGAAGACCTACCAACTACTGTTCAGCAACAGGCATTTAGACACCACAGGGCTGCTAAAAATTATCTAAAGGACTTACACTTACAAGCCAATAACCTGTTTAGCAAGGCATATAGATATGGAACACAACAACAAAGACACGAGTTAAAAAAAATATCAGAAAAATTCGGAAAAGATCTGAGTAAAGAAAGGGGTGTATTTGGAGAAGCCAAGGCAATGGATGACTTAATAAACTCCATAAACCAGTCAAAACTTGCCCCAGAGATGAATGTTCCTATGGAAAAATTCGCTCTCGAGAAATCTTCAAAAACTTTTGGAAATGCAGCTTTCGAATCTTACAAAAAATTCAAAGATAAATCTCCTGTCTTGGTCATAGAAAATCCTCCTGCAACCCACGCCTTAAGCACTGGAAAAGACATAAGAGAAATGGTTGAAGAATCCAGGAAACAATTTGTGAAAAAGGCTGTTGAAGAAGGTCTGTCTGAATCTTCTGCAAAATCTCAAGCAGAGAAATTAATTGGTGCAACTTGGGATGTAGGCCATATAAATATGTTGAGAAAGTATGGCTATTCAAAGAAGGACATTGTAAGGGAAGCAAAAGAGGTGGTCCCTGTTCTAAAACAAATTCACCTTTCTGATAATTTCGGATTTGAGCACACAGAGTTACCGATGGGGATGGGAAATGTTCCACTGAAAGAGGTAATGAAAGTACTAGGGAAAAAAGGACTTGAAGCAAAAAAACTCATTGAAGCAGGACACTGGTGGCAGCACTTTAAAACACCCCCTTTCCAGGAAACTCTGGAAGCTTTTGGTTCCCCTATATATTCGATGAATATGGCTCCTTACTGGAATCAAGCTCCGGGACTCACACAAGGGTATTTTTCAGGTTACGGACAGATGCTACCATCAATAAATTATGAAACTTTTGGGGCCGGATTTTCACAGCTTCCACAAGAACTCGGAGGCCAGATGCCCGGAGCTAGAGGAGGACGAATGTCTGGTAGACCGATGGAGTGATGGAATTTATCCTTACAAACCATGCCAAAAAAAGAATGGCTGAAAGAGGAATTAATTTAAACCAAATTAAAAAGACAATAGATTTTCCAGATTATACAATTAGAAAAGATGGAAAAACAGAAGCTCACAAAAAAGTTAATAACAGAATTTTAAAAGTCGTGTATACTATGGAAGGTAAATTTATAAAGATAATTACTGTTATAGAAAGATGAGGATAACATTTGATAAAGACGCAGATGCCGTGTATATTTATTTTAAGGAAATTTCATCCGGAGAGGTCGCTAAAACAATTTCTCTTAATGAGTCAGTAAACGTAGATTTGGACAAAGACGGAATAACTCTTGGTATAGAAATACTTGAAGCAAGCAAGAACCTTCCCTCTAACACGCTGAAATCTGCTATTCCTATTTGAAGCCAAATTCATAAGGCTAAAATAAAAAGAATTAAAAACTATACTCTATAATATATATTGTAAAATATAAAATAGAAAATAATGGTAAAGAAAAAAAAGAGTGTGAAGAAAAAGAGAACCAAAAATAAAAAACTTAAAGACGTTCCCACATTACAATTAAAAAAAGAGTCAGATATTGCTATGGATTTTGCCACAAAACTCTATAGAAAGTTTGATAAGATGATTAAATCTGTGATTCTCTTTGGATCTACAGCTCGTCAAAGTGCTGTTACTGGTTCTGATATTGATATAATAATTATCTTAGATGATGTTTCGATAAACTGGGATCAGGAGTTGATTGCATGGTACAGGCAGGAGTTGGATAAGATGATGAGAAAAAATCCTTATCAAAAGAGCCTTCATATAAATACAGTAAAATTAAGCACGTGGTGGGAAGATCTGATACGTGGAGATCCTGTTGTTTTGAATATTTTGAGGTACGGAGAAGCAATGATTGATCTAGCAGGATTTTTTGAACCCTTAAAATTTTTATTAATCAAGGGAAAAATAAGATCAACTCCTGAAGCGATCTACAGTGCATTACAGAGGGCTCCGAATCATATAGCGAGGAGTAGATTTGCAGAATTAAATGCTATAGAGGGCTTATACTGGGCAATGGTAGATTCTTCCCACGCAGCCCTGATAGCTGCGGGTGTCCCTCCAGCATCCCCAGAGCATGTTCCTGTAGATTTAAAAGAGCAGTTTGTAAATACTGGAAAACTAAAAATGAAATATGTTGTCTGGTATAGGGATCTTCTAGTGTTGCACAAAAAAATTGCACATGGACAATTAAAAAACCTGAAAGGAGTTGAAATAGATGAATGGCAGGATAGGGCAGAAGATTTCTTGGAAGTAATGGCTAAATTAGTTAAGGATCTTATTGGGGATTAGACAGCTAGCGCCAATCTATCATTTTCTTGATTAAAATATTCTTTTAATTCTCTAATAACATCCTTCCTTATATAAATCACTTCTCTGCCGACACCATCTCTCATGATAGTTTCTTCTAAATTATTCAAATAAACTAAATTAACTACATCGATTTTTCTTCGTGGTTGATATTTCAATCTTCTTGTTAGACCTTTTATAAACATTCTGTTCTCTTCTGCACAAGAAAAAGCTTGAATAGGGGATTTGTCTTTAGGATCTTCTCCTTTAAAGAATTCTAAAAAATAATTTACAAGCCCCATTTTTATCTTTCTCTTTCTACAAATCTTTTGTATCTTTCAGAATCTGTTAAACGCGCAAGATTTCTCTGAGCCTGTAGTATTTGCGTCGCAGATTCTTGAATTTCAGGGGTCATTCGTGGAGTTCTTCCAATAATATAAAAACCATTTTCCTTTAATTCTTCTACCATATCAGAAGCAACCCATAAGGGAAACCTTTGATTTCTAGAATTAACAACTAAGTCTACATCACCATCTTTATCAAAATCTATTAACCTATTACCTCTAGAATCACCACCATCCATTCTTTCGTATACTTCGGGAGAATGTAGTGGAGAAATGGGATTTCTTGCAATATATACAACACCACAAGCAACACCCCCCAATAAAGAAGTTATTAACGCAGTTTTTGTCCATCTACCAAGATTAAATCTCCAATCTTTTAATTCGTCTTTTAAATGATATCTTAATTCGTCTTTTAAACTCATTTTATTGATTCCTTCCATCTTGTTCCAGACTGTAGTTTTCTTGGGCAATTAAATATGCTAAATCTTGATCTCCATTTAATGCTCTTGTAGCAGCAGCTCTTATTTCAGGGGTCATAATCCTTGCGTTTTCTGTAAGTACAGAAACACCATTTTTCCCTCTATAAACCCCACCAGTTCCTTGATATCCTTCAGCTACCCAATAAGCTCTAAACCCAGAAGTAATGGCGTCGGCTAGTCCGTCTCCATCCAGATCTCTAATATCTCTATTCCATATGTTGGGAAAAGCAGAATTTTCGTCTCCTTCTTCTGGTCGAACTAAAGAGACAGTTCCCCAGTGTTTATCAAACTCATCTCTTGTTGGATTTCTCGCTACAGGATTCTCAAAAAATTCACACCCATTAAGACTCAAAACAGCCAATCCAGCAAGTGTTGCTCTTCCTATACTTTTCTTAGTTTTTTGGTATAATGTTTGTGAATCCATTTTATTTTTCTCCCATTCTATATCCCAAGTATGAGGTTTCTGAACCACCAGGAGACTGGGCAGGGTCTAAATCTCTTCCAGAATCATCTGTTAATTCTTGAAGATCACTTCCGTCAAGATTCACACTGTAAATTTCAAGACTTTCACCCATTCTTCTTCCAAGAACAACTTTTCCTTCAAATCTCTGTGTGCTTTCTAAATCCATTTTATATCTTATTTCTTAGAAGCCTTTTTCCTACCATACTTCTCAGCAAGCTCGTCACCAACAGCCTTCAACTGTGTAGAACGACCTGTTTGGATGGCATTATATGCTATAGAGTTATTATATTCCTGTTCAAGTAACTGGAATGTTTCAAATGCTTCTTGTTCTTTTTTAGTTAAATTCTTTTTACCAGCAATTTTTTCAGCTAATTGAGTGAAACTAAAACTTCTTAATTCAGCAGGAACCTTGAATCCAAAACCATCACCTGCAACACCCCTTACAACTTCCTCTAATTTTCCTAGATTAATTGTTCGTCTACTCTGAGCCTGCATTTCAGCAATATTAGAAGCAACATCATAGTTTGTAAGCGGAGTTGGTTCCCCCACAATACCATTTCTTTCTCCTCTTGCTAATCTCTCTTGATAATCATTATCCTTGATTTCTCTAACTTCATCACTATTCATCACTTCTCTATAACCTTGTCGTACAGCGTCTCGACCTAATGTACCATATAAGGCAACGTCTTGACCAAGATTAGAACCGACCATGGTTTGATATGTTTCATCCTTTAGAATTCCAACTGCTTGTTCTACAGGTGTTGGTGCTTTATTTTTTTTCGCCATTTTTCTTTAAAAAATTTAAGAATAAGGGGTTTATAAATCTTTCTATATTGTTACTACTAAGTAATTAATATACTTTTACTTTTTGGTGCTGTAAATCACCTTTGTTTTTCCAGGAAGCTTTGCTTTAATCTGCTTCAGGATTTTTCTGGAAAACTCCACGGCTTTCTGGTTTGGAACAGCTATGAAAAAAATCCTGCTGTTTTTCTTTAGAATTGCTGCTTTTCCTGCAGATTTTCCATAGGAGAGCTGCATACCTGTCTGCATCCTATCTGCTCCAGCAGCAGTCAGCATTTTGTTCTCCCTCTGAATATGGTGGGGAAAAGGAATAACCTTAAAGAGATACTGTCCAGCAAGCTCGTTTTCTAGTTTCTTGTTTATGAATTGCCTGCATGCTTCTAGAGCATTGTGCCTAATCTGAACCTTTTCTGTGCTCACTATAGTTAATTCATGGGGAAACTTTCCCTCGTTATATAGGGCTTCCTTACCCATGGTGAACTTAACAATTTTCTGTTGAGGAACGGTCTTTATGTAAGATTTCCCTTTCTTCTTACTGATTCTGGTATAAGGGACAACCTTTCTCTTCGAATATGCAGATGCTTTTCTTAATCCCATTTTAAGTAGTTCTACCCTCTAAACCATTTTTAATTTGTTGTGGGATAATTGCAACTCCTGCCTTCCCCACAAAATAGATAGAAGATTCACTTCTAACAGGAACTTCTTCTCCACCCACAACCTCAAATTCTCCACACTCCTCTATAGCAAATTGCTTACATCCCGTATAAGCCCCCTCCCCTCTGGAGCACACATCTTGATATTGCTTTCTGGCTCCGCCTTCATCCCTGCTTTTCAATAGTGGACATTTCTTAGTATAAGGACAAACCATGTTACTTTCACCAACACCTTCCCTTGATTGAAGAGTCATTCTTTAACCTCCACGCTTGTTGTAACAGCCTGACCTGGCAATCCACGCTCAAATATGGCTCTTACAATTCCCTTATTTCCATGAGCAGAAGAAATTTTTCCTTTAATGATTTTTCCTGCAGGAGATTTCCAGACAACTTCTTTCCCTACAAACTTCTCAGCATCTTTCCTATTTTTACTTCCTTCCACTTCTATGAGAAAATGCCTTTCATGTACCGTCTTTCTCCCCCTTCTGAATTGAATAACCCTTGCGTTTGTCATAATATTCTACTGTGAATATAGTTTTAAAAAGGTTGCTATATAAATTTTTTTATGGAATTAAAAGAGATAGCAAAAAACATTTTTCATATAAAATTTTCCACGCAAGAAGAACTGACATCGACCTTTTTAAGATTTCAGGAATTTTTTGAATCTCCAGAATTTAGAGGTAAGGTTTTTACGCTGGAAGAATATAAGAAATGGTATGTTGATAATTCTCCAGAAGGAAAGAGAACTGGAGAGTTCACATATTATACTGACTGGAATGGGTTCAATATCCCTTCAACAGTTTTAGAGCCTTTTTATAATGGAGACTTTGATCCTTTGTCTGAAAGAGAAAAAGAATTTTTAGCTTTGTTTAGGGAGAGAAAAGGAGAAAGATTTTATATAATTGGAACGCATGGAAAAAACGAGAAACAACTCTTAAAACATGAAATTGCGCACGGATTGTTTTACACAAACCCAGAATATAAAAAAGAAGTTCTCGAGATCTTAAAAAAAATTAGTTCTGAAAAAAGAGAAGAGATAAATATGTTTTTTCAAAAAAGCGGAGGCTATCATTCAGAAGTATGGGATGATGAAACCCACGCATATGGCCTGTGTAGTCTGGAAAAACTGGAAAAAAACAAAATTGATATTTCTGACTTGTTAGGGATAAGAGAAGAACTCAATTTAATTTTTGAAAGATATCAGGGGATGACCAATTTCTAGAAATTTATATGTTTTAGAATGCAAATGTTTAAAGAACAATCTCAAAATCTCCGATCTCTTTTTTGACGAGATCAAAAACCTTAGGATTTATTTCTATGCTTTTATCTGATTTTTGTTGTTCCATACACCCAGAAACCTCTTTCATGTTTGAATCCTCGACATTTTCTGTTAACTTTTTGATTTTCCCTTCTTCCTCGAACAAGAAGCTAACTCCACCACAGTGCAATAATTCGGCAACCATATTTTTTCCGGACTTTTTATACTTGAGCCTCATCCTACCTTTTTCCAGAGACACTAGATCTTTTCTTTGGGAATAATCTATTAAATCA
The DNA here is from genome assembly GCA_964385425.1 of Candidatus Woesearchaeota archaeon. Classification (GTDB taxonomy): domain Archaea; phylum Nanobdellota; class Nanobdellia; order Pacearchaeales; family GW2011-AR1; genus ASMP01. The sequence goes on from CAYLOQ010000002.1 coordinate 69,868, forward strand.
TTAATCAATACTGTTGCACTTTTTCTTGCTTCATCGACTTTGTGAGCATTTAATTTACCTTTTTTAAACTCTGCCCTTGCACTAACAACCTCCCGTAGAATTCTAAGATGCTGTTGAGTAAACTTTCCTTTCTTGACCATTTCTTTCTCAAATTCAGAAATAAGTGTTGCCTGAGCTTTCTTACCAAGTATCGCTTCTAGCAGACTGAAAACATCCTTGTGAATTTGTTCTATTGTTTTTCCCTGCGCCTTTTTCTCAATTTGTTTCCTCAATTCCTTTAATCTCTTCAGGTAATCCTCCATACCTTTAACAAGCTTATCCAGCTCTGCGCCTTTTATTTCTTTTAATTTTTCGTGTTCATAATCTTTATAGATTCCTACAATTTTTCCTAGAATATCGACATACCTTTTTTCTAACATTTTTTCTTTATCCACAAAGATTTTTTTTGTTTCAGAGGCAAGATGTTTTGGAACAGGGGGAGGAAGTCCTTGCAGCATAAATAAAGCCTGTGTTGGGACTGTAACACCCCAATAAACATCACGGATTACAAGGTCTAGTAATGTTTTTTTAACCATACTACTCGTCTTGTCTCCCATAGACATGAACATATCAATCGCTTCCGGACTTGGTTTTAGCTTACCCATTTTTAAAAGAGCTTTCCACGGCATGAATGTTCCCTTGTCATAAAGAGGGATCCCGTCCCTGATAAAAGTGAACATGACAGGGTGAGCATCTTTGACAGATTGCCAGAAATCAGTCAAAAGGTAGATTTGCGGCTCTAACCTGTTCTTAACCCTTGCAAGAGCAGTTGCCTCTGAAATCTGCTTATAGATCATTCCCCTCAGTCTTTCCAGCAATTCAAGACGAGGCATTCTCTTTACATCTGTATCATTGATAATCACGAAAACATCGACATCAGAATCTTTTATCGATTCCCCCCTTACTAGGCCACCCCCTATAACATAAGAAACAACATATCTATCAAACTTCTGCAAAACTAGAGACTTGTGAATTTGGGCAACCCTCAATGCTCCTAAGATTCCTGTATCGTGGAGGGGGAAAGACATAGATATGGACTCCACCAGATCAAACTTACTATCCAAGGAAGCTTCCCAGATATCTACAGGGGTTTTAACATGTAGCCAGATTTTTTGCTTCATGGCCTCTATTTGTTTGACTATTTCTTGTTTTATCCTTGGGATCTCTTTGAAATTTTCTTCAGGAACAACAATATAGAGGTGTACAAATTTCTCGGTCTCTTTTGGGGCTTCTTCTTCCCGGATAAAGATTCCTATAGACTGCGGAGGAAGAATTCCTATTGCCTGTGTAAAAGGGTATTTCTTGACGATAAAAGCCTTTAATTTTTCCAATTCTTTCTTGGTTTTCTCCATCTCTTTCTGAATTTTCTCTGTATTTTCAGCAATAACAGGTTTCTTGGTAGAGTACTTCATATCAAGTTCCATTCCAGGAATGCCCTGTATTTCTTGATCTGTTGTTGTTTTGTTGTCCGATTCCATGGTAATTTATTATTTTTTTTACTTATAAAGGTTTTTGTGTGTTTATTGTCCTTGAACTCCAGAACGTAAAACATCCGGATGATTTAATGGGCTTCAGGTTTAATCTAAATCTTCAAAAAGTCCCCCCACACTGGGCTCATCCTCAACCTTTGCCGGAGGCCCTGCCGCGAGTCTTTTTTGTTTTAAGGCGCGGTTTTTTAAATGTTTATTAAAGAGAGATTTAGATCCAAAAAACAAGGGAAAACTAGAAATAAGACCCCCTAGACTTACCCAATATAAATTATTAATAGGGTCACCATCAAAAGCATAATAAATCGCTGCACCAGCACTTCCTAAAGCCACTGGAGCCCAAGACCTAAAAGCATAATTCCTAGCTCTTTCGGCTATATGTCTCTTTTCCTCCCTATCCAACATAACATCTCCCTCTCTCGCTTTCTCTTCCAAACTAGCAGAGCTCTCTGGTTGTTCTTCTAGAGCTTCTGTTCTAAGTCTTCCATAAAAAGGACTAATCCGATTATACCAAGGACCACTTCCACGAATATTCAAAAGTCCCTTCTGATTAACTTTTCCTCTACCAGCATAATTAACAAGACCTATTTGTTTACTTATCTCGTCTTCCGATCCCGGTTTTTTCTTCCCCAACCCTATTTTTCCTGCCACATTAAAAAAACTATACCACTGATCTCCACCCACTTCTCTAGCGTAATTTACTAGGTTACCTATAGACCACTGATCTCCACCCACTTCTCTAGCGTAATTTACTAGATTAAACCCAGACCATTGATCTTTGCCAACTTCTCTTGCAACATTCATTAGATTAAATACTGCCCCTTGAGCTCCGCCAACTTCTCTTGCATAATTTCCTAGATTAATCAGTGATGTCTGGCCTTTACCTACTTCTCTTGCAACATTCATTAGATTCAATCCTACCAATTGATTCCCGCCTACTTCTCTTGCAACATTTCCTAGATTCAATCCTACCAATTGATTCCCGCCTACTTCTCTTGCAACACTTATAAAATGATTAGTATGATCTTTCCCCTTTGGATTGTAAATTGCCTTTGCTCTTGCCGCAATTACTTTTCCTCCACTTCCAACTTCTTGAACTGCTGTGATCTCTGGTTCTTCTCTTCTTTGTGGTGTCTGTGCCCTAATGGGATTCCCTCCAAGAATAGCTTCAAGTTCTGCTCTTGTCTGGGGAACTCTTTCAACTTTATATCCAAGATCATTTGTCATCTCTAAAGCACTCTGATACCTATCCCCTCTTTCTCTTGCTGTTGCTTTTTCAATAACCCTTAAAAAATCATCAGAGACGGGAAAAGCCCCTTCTGCCCTTAAACCTTCCAAGTTCAATGCTCCAAGCCATGTATCGTGAAATCTGTCAAGATCTTTTGTCACCATTGCACCAATAATTCTTCCTAAAGAATAAATGTCTGCAGTTTGATCTGCCTCACCATGACCCCATATTTCAGGAGAATTAAATCCAGGGGTTCCAAGAACACTTCCTGTAAAATAAGTAGCCACTCCTTCTTTGGCTTCAGAAAAATCTACAAGTGTGTATGGCCATGGTGCATCTTCTGGCATTGGAAAAATATTCTCTAGTTTTAAATCTCTATAAATAATTAATCTACCATTTCCAGTATGTATGTGTTCGAGAATAGATCCTATAGAAAGCCCTGCTTCTCTGGCCTTTTTCTCAGAAAATGGCCCCTCTCTCTGAAGCTGTTTTCCAAGGTGGTTTCCTTTTATTAATTTCATCACAAGGTAAGGAACTTGTTCCCCCTCTTCTTCCTGGATAAAAGAACCATATGTATCAACTATTCCTGGATGACCTCTTGATAATTTTCCTAATGAACGAGCATCACTTCTAAATGCTGTTTCTGCTTTCCTCATCTGTTCATCATTTTCAGCATCTCCAGGAGCAGGAATAGCGTGAAAATGCCTTTTCAGTGCAACAACTCTTCCTGTTTCTGTATCATAAGCACTCTTTATCAATGAGTGTCCTCCTTTCCGAAAAACAGTTCTATCAACAAATCTAGAAGGATCCATGTCTTCTTGGAAAGTAAGATACTCCAAGTCAACCTGTGTTGTAGGAACAATTCTAGAATTTGGTTGGCCTGAACCTGAAATCATGGAACCATCAAATGAAAAGTATAATGGACCATTATTATTTAGAATCGTCATTTCCCTTCCTCCTCTTGATTTTCCTTAAGCATCTTATTCACACTAAATTCAATAACATGAGACCTATTCCTAAAAAATCCTTCTTGTAGAGATTCTTCTATCAGTTTCAATGTTTTCTCATCAATGGTTATGCTGACTTTCTGTTTCATTCCAATTATCCTACCCCGTAATATAAAAACAGATAAAATCCGATATATAAATCTTTCGTTTGTTATCATTTTAAAGAGGTAATGATATAAAGCTTATTAAGAAATTGTAATAGAAAAAACCCCTTTTTATTAAAACCTCTTTTTGTAGATCTTGTCGTGGTGATCAAAATCTTCAAATAAAATTAAGTTTTTATTTTTCTCAAATTTAAAAACTAAAACTTTTTCCCCAATCTGTACCCTCTTAAAATCTTTTAAATCATGCCTTAGATTCTTATAATGTTCACAATTAGAATTAATAATCTCGATGATTTTCTTGATAATCCTCTCACGTGTTTTAGGATCTTTCTTAAAGAGCTTTGTCATGATGCTTTGGAGATGCGGTTGTATCTCATATTGATACATATTACTCCCCTGTTAACTTTCTTAACTCTTCTATGCTTTTGAAAGGAATACCTTTTTGTTTATCAATTTTCATTAATTTCTTTGTATATTCAGGCCTGAGTTCAGGTTCTAAACTTTGTTCATATTCTTGGATAAGAAAAATCAAAGCTTGATCTCTATTTTTGAATCCATACTTACCCTTAACTATGTTCAAGATTCTATTTTCTCTTTCCGGAAGTTCTATTGTTGCTTTTACCATTTTACTATGTTTTATGGTGTTTTATAGTATTTATAAAACTTACTGAAACAGAAACCTTTTTAATAAAAAGAACGTAATATTTTTATGGTCCTATAGTCCAGTGGTTAAGACACCTCGTTTACACGCAGAAGAACCAAGTTTCTTCCGTACCATCTCCTTTTCGTGGAGAAGCGGAAACTGCTAAAAGCCGAGGAAACAGCAGTTCGATTCTGCTTAGGACCATCACCTTTTAAGTTTAACGCTCACTTTAACACAAGGAGGGTATTATAAATTAGGGGCCCTTATTCTTTTTAAGATTGAGCTCAAATAGAATCTTTCTACAGCTTGTTCTTACACCTGTATGGCAAATTGCCAATCTTGACACCTCAAATTCCAAGGGAAGACCCTTAAAATCTGTTTCGTGCACCAGAAGAGTTATATGTGGGTCATAATTCTCTCTGCTTCTTTCTTTAAACATTGGAATTCCTCTCGAAATCGTGGTTACATCTTCTTCCTCTTTTCTGAAATACATTTTGGGCGTAGGTTCATAAGATAAGAATTTTTCTACATGATCCATTATGGATTCATGTAGCTTTTGCAATCTTTCATTTTTGGTAATTGAAAACCAATAAGTTTTTTTTCCTTCCGAGGATTCAAAATATTTCAAGTCGGTAAGTTCAATTTTTATGGGACTGAAATCTTTAGATAAGTTTGAAATTAACCTTTCAATTTCCTCAACATTGGTTTCATCAGTACAGCCCATTGAAAGAGAAAGATGGGGTATAAAATCGCTCTCGCTCATTAGATGCTCGGCTTGGCCTTTCTTATCCGCATTTCTTACTATTCCTTCTATTTTTGAAACAATATTTTTTGGAGGAATTAGTACAATATCTATTGCAATCTTTGCCATTTTATGTGTTTAAAATAAGTAAGTGTGACTTATAATATTTCGGATTCTCTGTAACATCCGCACCGAATTGTGAGTTCCAAGCTAAACTAGAGTTAGGATGTTTAGTATAAAATATCCCCTAATATAAAACTTTAAATAAAATTAATCCTTCATGTTCAATAAATTAACGAAAAGGTAGGTTTTAGCTACCCGCGTTTACACGCAGAAGAACCAAGTTTCTTCCGTACCATCTCCTTTTCGTGGAGAAGCGGAAACTGCTAAAAGCCGAGGAAACAGCAGTTCGATTCTGCTTGGGACCATAGCCTTCTAATAGGTTTTAAAAATTAACATTTCTACTATACTATGGGCGTGAGTAGTATAGTGGTTAGTATATTTCGTTGCCAATGCCCAACTTTAGAAAAGTTCGGCGCTCAAATAAGACGATCAAATAAGAGCAAAGCGAAAACGAAGTGACCCGGGTTCGACTCCCGGCTCGCGCATAATTTAGCATGAAAAAACAAAAAACATTTTTCATTGTTCTTATAATTCTTATGATTGTTTTATTAATTTTTTTAATCCAAAATAATTTAGGGGGGACCCCTGAGGTCTGCCTTGAAGAAAATTGTTTTCTTGTTGAGCTGGCAAAAACTAACGATGAAAAATCAAAAGGGCTTATGTTTCGTGAGTTTTTGGAAGACAATCAAGGAATGTTGTTTATATATAATCTTGATGGAGAATATAATTTCTGGATGAAAAACACATTAATACCATTAGATATAATCTGGATTAATGCAGAAAGAGAAATCGTACATATCGAACACAAAGCTCAACCGTGTGATGAGCAGTGTGAAATCATAAAACCAGAAAAAAATGCTCGTTTTGTTTTAGAGATCAATGGAGGACTTGCAGAGAAGCTAGGAATAAAATTAGGGAATAAAATTGATTTTTATAATATCCTTTAATAAATACGCCTGGAACAAAATTACTGTGTGGATTTTGCGCTCGTGATGAAATCACGCCCTGACCATGCGTTAAGTAGAAATGAGAACGCCTTGTTTATTATATGGATAAATTAAGAAGTTGAAATTTTTATATTTTTCTGAAAAGTCCCATTAGAGAATTATCTTTCTTCAGAACCAAAAGCTAATTTTTCTATTCTTGTTCTTTCTATCAACCCATCGTATTGATCAGGAAAATTAGTTTCAAGATACTGATTTAAAGGAATATAAAGTCCGGGAGTTTCTGAATTTTCTAAAAAGAGGAAATCTGTACCATGTTCATAAATTCTTATAATTGGAGGTAGACTATCTCTTTCAAAAATTTTTAGTTGGTTAACATTTGATGTTGCTTCGCTTCTAAGATGGATAAGACCAGCCACTCCCAGCGATCCACAAGCAAATCCCATTATTAATCCACTATTAAAACTATTCATATTCCCCCCACAATTTAGTCCTTTTTAAACATTTCTGTGATAGAAAACGCCCACGCCCTGACCAGGAATCGAACCTGGATGTCCAAAAGGACCGCGGGATCTGGGCAGATTTTTAGGAGGTGCGGAACCTCGGTTCTGCGTTCGAGCCGCGTGCAGTACCATTGTGCCATCAGGGCTTAAGGAAAAGAGAGATTTTTCATATTTAAAAGTTAACTTTACTTAAGAAAAAAGTGATTAAACCCTCCAAGAATCATCTTTCTTTGGAAAATCATGCCATCCTCTCGCACTCCAAATATCACACATGTGACAGAAAGCAGCTAATTCATTCATTACCCTTTTTGTAGGGTTATAGATTTCGTTTTCACCTTCCACATTTCTAATAGCATTTAGTTGTTCATCAGTTAATTTAAAGTTATATTTTCTAAATAATTGTTCCTTGAAATCTCTAATTGCTGGACCCCTTTTTCTACCTGGGGAATCAATTAACCCTAATTCACTACCTCTGATTTGCTTATATGGTTTTTCCAGATCATGTAAGAACAGAACCAATAACGTGTCTGAAAGAGTAAAATCTAAAGATCTTCCTGTAGAGGACAGGGATTGATAAAATAATATGGCTAGATTCATTGTTTCATTAACATGGTCTAGGTATCCCCCTTCCCATGCTTGGTGCTTTGTTCCAGAACCCCTTGCCCTTTCAAACAAATTCTTATTTTCTCTTAAAAGAGCAATACATTTGCTCCTATTTGGTTCTTCTATCAATCCAAGAGATTCTTCTAGGGAATAATATTTTGGTCTTTCCATATAATAATCTCTACCATATGGTTTATAATTATTTTGTACAATCTCCTACACCAATAATCTTATAAACCCTTTTCGCTTATATTTTTTGTCTGACTTCGGTTGGGCACGAGGGAAGTGGACTTCGGTTTATTTCCTTCACTATTTTTAAGATGACACACGAATTACCAGAACTAGGATATTCTTTTGATAGTTTGGAACCGCATATAGATGCGAAAACCATGGAAATCCACCATGACAAGCACCATAAGGCATATGTTGACAAGCTAAATGCAGCTTTAGAATCTAAGCCAGACTTACAGAAAAAAAATGCTGAAGAACTCATTAAGGACCTTGATTCTGTTCCGGAAGAGATAAGAGCAGCTGTAAGAAATCACGGGGGTGGTCATGCGAACCATAGTTTTTTCTGGAAAGTTTTGAAGAAAGATGTTGAACCAAAAGGAGAAATTAAAGATGCCATTCATGAAAAATTTGGAAGTGGTGAAGCTTTTAAAGAAAAATTCAAAGAAGCAGCTTTAACACAATTTGGAAGTGGTTGGGCATGGCTTGTAGTTTCTGGTGGAGAACTTGAAATTGTAAAAACTGCGAATCAAGATTCTCCAATTAGTCAGGGAAAAATTCCTTTGTTAGGTTTGGATGTTTGGGAACATGCCTATTACTTGAAATATCAGAACAAGAGACCTGATTATGTTGATGCTTTCTTCAATGTAATTAATTGGGATCAGGTCAACGAGAATTTTTTGAAGGCAAAATAGTAATTATTCATTTCTTTGAGCGTAATGCCTATTTACGTCTCCTAAATTAACTCTTGAAGATGAACCCCTTATTTCTCCATCTCTTATTAGCTCCCTCAATTCACTTCTAAATTCCGGCTCGTAATGTGATAAAGGCATGGTTTCTTCATCAGTAATCGGATGCATTACACCTCTGAAAAATTCCCCATAACTTATTTGTAATAAGCCATCTTCACCAAATTCAGCACTCCTATAAAAAACCCGTCCGTTTTGCCTAACTACTGGACGCATACGGTATTTTAAGGCAAATCTCACTCTTTCTTCGTTTGTTGCTTCAACCTCAACAGGGTGTTCAGGGTCATCAACCTTCAATTTTTTAACAGTTTGAACATGGTCTAATTTTTCCTGTAGTGAAAGAGAGCTACGAAGAGGTATCTTAAGTTTATATCTAATATTTGGCCTCCAAGAATCATATTCTATTGGTGTAGGATTATCTGAACTTCCAGGTAGATAATCTTCCCAGTGTCTTGCTTCTTCTCTTGCCATATTATTTCTTGGAGATTTGTTTTATAAATTCTTCTATTTTTAAACATCAAACCAGAATTCTCTTTCACATCCTATTACAGGTAAAACTTTTACCATTGTTCTCCCCTCTTCAATTCTTAATTCTTTTATTTTGTAATAACATTTTTTGTAATCTTCATCATTAATACCTGAACAGTATGGCTTATGCTCTATCATACCAGAACTTATGGTTTTACCTTTTTTAAAAACACCAATTTCGTTTGCGTGGCCTAGCCTAGCCTCAAACATGGGAGGAATTAATATTTCGTGATAAGGATGCCAAATATTTTCTCGGATTATATATGCGGCTGTTTGTTCTTCAGGATTCACCCATAAATCTATCAAACAAATTGAACCTCTCATGGCAAGACGTTGATCGGGTTTGCACCATTTTGTTACTTCATTAAGATGTTCTTCTAACCCTTCTATTTTACTTGCTCTATTTCTTAATTCTCGTTCCCGATAGCATGTCATGAAAAATCCAAAATCTTATATACTTTAAATTTAGATAGTATCATATGTATACTACAAAAGAACTGTTTGATTTAACAGGAAAAGAAATGGAAATCTATAAGCTTCTACTTAAAAAACCAGGGATAAATGCTGTAGATATTGCACTAAAAACAAGAATGCAAAGACCAAATGTTTATGATTTGCTTCAAAATTTAATCTCAAAGGGGATAATTTCATATAACTTAAAAACAAGAATAAAATACTATTCTGCTATTCATCCAAAGAAACTGAAAGATATTTATGAAGTTAAGATCCAAGAATTAAAAGGAAGGAAAAAAGAAGTAGAAAATATTGTAAAAAATCTGGGGAGTATAATAGCAACCTTCGATTCTCATTTGGAGATAAAACATTACGAGGGCCTTAAGGGGATGCGTACCGTATTAATGGAGGCCTTAGAACAAAGCAAAAAAACAGAAAAGGAAATGTTAGTAATAAGACTCAATAAGGAAGATTTGCCATCTTTAGATAAAACCTATACAGAAAGGTTCTTTAATTTTAGAAGAAAAAATAAACTAAAATCTCGTTATTTGATGTTGAAAGATACGAAATTTTATCAAGACAATATTGTGAAGACACGGATTTTATCAGACAAATATGCTTCAAAAGTGGGAGTTTATATCTATGGGAATACGGTTAGTTTCTGGTTCTTTCCAAAAAGAGAACTAATACTGGCTATTGAGAATGAAGAGATAACAGATACTTTTAGAAATTATTTTGAAATAATGTGGGCCTCCAAAACCCTTAAAAAACCCTAACCAATATTATTTCTATGGAAATAACCAAAAACATTCTTATTAACGAGCTCATAGAAAAATATCCGAAAGTAGCAGAGATCTTAATGGGTTATGGATTGCACTGTGCAGGATGCCATTTCTCTGATCAAGATACCTTAGAAGCCGGAGCAAAAATCCATGGACTTAATGAAGAAGCCATCGGAATGATTTTAAGGGATGTTAATACTGTTGTTCTTGAGGATTTAAAAAATGGAAACTAAGAAACAATTAATATTTCTTTAATATCTGTAATTATTTGATTTGCAATATTCTTACTTATCATAACTTCTGATTCTGGTCTTTCACATAACTTTTTATCTATTATTAAAGGATATTGTGATTTAATCTCACTTTTTTTTGGTATCCTTCCTTTTTCAAGATAAAGTTTATCATTATTTATTTCGATTCCTCTACCTCTTATTTCCGAGGTTATAGGGCAACAAATTACATCGTTATGAGTATTATTAAATTTATGATTGGATATGATAACTATTGGTCTAATTTTTGCATCGGTATCATTTGAAAACCTTACCTTTGCTTTAATAATCCTACGTTGCTCAAAAATTTGTCCAAATGTCATCTTCTTCATTGTCCCAGATTTCTTTTAAGGATTGTTGTGTTAAGAAGGTGGGAAAAGTTCGAACAACCTTTTTTTCGTTTTCTAAAGAATCTATTCTTTTATTTAATTTTTTTATTTCACCCCTTAACAAATTAATAATTTGTATTGGTTTAATTTCATAAGTAATCTTTCTCGTTTCTGTTTTCTCAAAAGTTATTGGACTAGATAATTCATTAGATGAATAACTTTCAATATTTAAAGATAAAGATTCTGTTACTTTTTCCATTTTTAATTATTTATTAAATCTTCCAAAGACGATTTTATTAATTTATAAAAATTATAGGTAACATCTTTTTCCATAGTCCTTTTCACTATCTTAATTATAAATGCTTTACTAGGTTTTAAAGGATTTAATCCCATTGTTACTTCTAAATAATTTTCTTCATTATCTACGCTTCCTTTAGTTTTGATTTTCAATGTATCTATTTCTGCTTCTCCAAGAGGAGATAACTTTTCAGCGTTTAAATTCATTTTTCCTTTTAATACTTCACTTGGATCTCCATTTTCAAAATTTATTTCAGCGAAAATTTCAAAAAACTTTACCATTGTTTTTAATTCATAACCCTTGTTTTCTAAAAAAATTAAGGCTTCTTTAAATAACTCTGATACTTTTTCTGGATCTTTCCCCGCAAAATTTATTGCTCCTACATTAAGATTAAAATGGATATTTGTTTCATCTTTTTCTGCTATTTTCTCTATACCAACGTTTAATCCTTTTGAAAAAATCTCATTAAAATTTAGATTTTCAGAAGTTGACAAGGAATATTTTTGAGAGATTGCAAAATCTTTTAGTAATGGTCTAAACTCATCAAGATTAACACTTGCCTTAGTTTTAATTCCTATATGAAATACGGAATAATTTTTTAGTTCCATGAATAAGGTAAATTTTTTTAATTTATAAATCTTTCAAATTATAGTGATTTTAAAAAATTCTTACATTTTTCTTTCTGGGATTCATTCAAATAATCCCATAAAATTGTTTCTTTAAACAACCCCCATTGATTTCTTTTCCAATGGGGAGTCTGAGTATGGCTTATATTGGGATTTTGAGTGTCATTAATTTTAGGGTTTTGAGATGTATTTATATCTATATTTTGAGAAGGGTTGATTTCAGGGTTCTGGGAAGGTAATATATTTGGATCGTTTAAATACATATTTTCTCTTTCCATTAAGTTTACTGAAAAATTAATCAATTTTTCCATAGATTTTATAATAAAGTTAAAGTTATATTATTTGTGGTAATAAGTCCAATTTGTGATAATTACTTTTCGGATAGAAAGAAGACTATTCGGACATATTGAAACTTATCGGACTGTGTTCTCAAAACCCCAAATTTTAAATATCCTTGACCGTAGCTAAGAATATGGCATCTTCTAAACAGATGGGTGTTTTGCAAGTCAATAAGGAGACATATGATCATCATAATCCAGAAAATCTGATATTTAAGGCAAAACCTGGATTAAATGAAGATCTTGTAAGACAGATTTCTCGAGATAAGAACGAGCCAGATTGGATGTTGCAGAGAAGATTAGAAGGTCTAAGACTTTTCAAAGAGCTCCCTATGCCTAATTTCGGGCCTGATTTGAGTGATTTAAATATTGAAGATATTCATCTCTTTATAAAACCAGATTCTGTAAAAAATTCTAGAAGCTGGGCCGATGTTCCTCCAGACATTAGAAAAACCTATGACAGACTTGGAATTCCTAAAGCAGAGAGAGATTCTCTTGCAGGAGTTGGAGCACAGTACGAAAGTGAAGTGATTTATCATAATTTAAAAAAAGAGTGGGAAGATCAAGGTGTTGTCTTCCTAGATTGTGACGAAGGCCTTAAACAATATCCAGAACTCGTTAAAAAGTATTTCATGACAACTTGTATTCCTACAAATCTTCATAAGTTCACAGCCCTACACGCAGCTGTTTGGTCAGGTGGGACTTTTATCTATATTCCTAAAGGAGTTAAATTAAAAGAACCGTTACAAGCATATTTTAGGATGAATGCAAGGAAAGGGGGTCAATTTGAACATACACTTATAATTGCCGATGAAGGCTCTGAGGTACATTACATTGAAGGCTGCAGCGCCCCAAAGTACACAGAAAACTCTCTGCATGCAGGTTGTGTTGAAATTCATATTTTGAAAGGGGCTCGTGTAAGATATTCCAGCATTGAAAATTGGAGTAGAAATACGTATAACTTGAATACAAAAAGAGGAATTGTGCACGAAGATGCTGTATTAGAATGGGTAAATGGAAATACAGGTTCAAAAATAACCATGCTTTATCCTTGCAGTGTCCTTATGGGAGAAGGTGCGAAGACAGATTATCTGGGAATTGCGTTAGCGAGTCAAGGACAACATCAAGATACTGGATCTAAGGTTTATCACCTTGCTCCGAACACAAGTTCTCATGTGCTGAGTAAAAGTGTATGCATGGATGGAGGAATTACATCTTATCGTGGTCTTGTAAAAATTAAAAAGGGTTGTGCTGGTTGTAAGTCAAGTGTTAGGTGTGATGGTCTTATGCTTGATAGTAAGAGCAAAGCAACAACTTTTCCAAGCATGGAGGTAGAAGAAAGTGATGTACAAGTTTCCCATGAAGCAGCTGTGGGAAAAGTTGGAGAAGATCAACTTTTTTACCTCATGTCTCGTGGTTTATCTGAGCAAGAGGCCACAAAGATGATTGTTTCTGGTTTCATAGAACCCTTAATTAAAGAACTCCCCTTAGAATATGCTGTTGAACTCAGTAAACTAATTGAACTTGAGATTGAGAATTCTGTTGTTTAAATAACAAAAACTCTAAAAACTCATTCTCCACTCTTTCTGTATGAACTAAACAATAGAAGAGAAATTATTTAAGTTGATTTTCTTTTATAGATTTATGTTTAGGGTCTTTACTACGAGAGAATTTGATAATGATTTTGATAATCTTGATGGATCCTATAAGGAAAGGGTTCGTAAGATTCTGAGACAATTGAGAGAACAAGGAGATTCTGTAGGAAAACCACTAAGATTATCTTATTTCAGAGAGAAGAAATTTGGAAGTAAAAGATTGTATTTTTTAGTCTATAAAGAGTTTGCAGCTGTTTTGTCGGTTGGAATAAGTAATAAAAAAATACAACAAGCAACAATAAATAGAATTCTTATGGATTTAGATGAATATAAAGGGTTTATCATAAAAGAACTAAAGAATATAGAAAAAGATAACTAACCTTTCCATTCTTTTATTCTTCCGTGCTTAATATCTTCAAGACTTCGTCTGATCTTTTCCACTAGTTCGTGGTCAATTTCGGCAGCTTCTAATAAGACCTGATATTCTTTTTCAGGTATTGTAACCATCTTTTCCATATTTTAGATATAACAGAGAATAATTTAAATGTTTCGTTTTTGAGGATTTTGTGGAGATTGAGAATTCTGTTGTTTAAATAACAAAAACTCTAAAAACTCATTCTCCACTCTTTCTGTATGGAACTAAACAATAGAAGGGCAAAACAACTTAAGAAAGATTTCCCTATTTTTGAGAATAATAAAGGATTAGTTTATTTGGATAACGCAGCCACGAGTCAGAGACCGAAACAGATGATTAATGCTGTGATTGATTTTTACGAGAAAGATAACGCGAACATTTCTCGTGGTGTGCATACGCTTGCTGAAAGAGCGACGGAGAGGTACGAAGAAGCAAGGAAAGTTGTTGCTGATTTTGTTAACGCCGATTCAAAAGAAATAATCTTTACTAGAAATACTACCGAATCTTTGAATCTTTTGGCTTATACTTTAGAATCAATTATTCCAGAAGATAGGGATGAAATTCTTCTTACTGAAATGGAACACCATTCTAATCTAATTCCATGGCAACAATTGGCTAAGAGGAAAGGAATGAAATTAAAATTTGTCAAGATTAAAGACGATTTTACTTTAGATATGGAAGATTTAAGACGAAAATTAACTAGCAAAACAGCAATTCTATCTATAACTCACATTTCTAATGTATTAGGGACTATTAATCCAATTAATGAAATTGTCCAGCTAGGGAAAAAGAAAGGAGCTATAACAATAATAGATGCAGCCCAGAGTGTTCAACACATGAAAGTTGATGCGAAAAAGATTGGTTGTGACTTTTTGGCTTTTTCCAGCCACAAGATGTTGGGACCAAACGGAATTGGAGTTCTTTATGGCAGAAAAGAATTATTGGAAAAAATGCCACCCTTTAATTTTGGTGGGGGAATGATAAGCAAAGTTACTTTTGAAGTTTCGGAATGGGCAGAAATTCCTGAAAAATTTGAAGCTGGAACTCCAAATGTTGCGGGAAGTATTGGTTTGGCAGAAGCAATAAAATACTTAGATAAAATTGGTTTGGATAATATTGGTGCTTGGGAGGGGGAACTACTAAATTACGCTTTGGAAAAGATGAGGGGGGTTTCAGGAATTAAAATGTTTGTGGGAAAGAATAGTGGAAGCATAATTTCATTTATAATGGAAGGAATTCACCCCCATGATGTTGCTCAGTTGCTTAACGAAGATAAAATTGCTGTCAGAGCGGGACATAATTGTGCGATGCCTTTGATGAAGGTTCTTGGGGTTCAGGGAGTTTCCCGTGCGAGCTTCTCTTTCTTTAATACTTTTGAAGATGTAGATAAACTTGTTGAAGGTTTGAAAAAAATAAATCTTAAATTCAAAAAATAAAAATGGAAAAAGGAATACCTGGCGACATGTATAGAGAACACATGCTTGAATTATATAGGAACCCACAGAATTTTGGAGTTTTGAAAAATGCTACTCATGAAAAAACAGAATATAATTCTCTTTGTGGGGATGAAATCACTGTTCAACTCTTAGTAAAAAATGATGTTGTTCGTGATGTGAAATTCAATGGAAGCGGTTGCGTAATTTCTTTAGTTTCTGCTTCGCTTCTTACAGAAAAGTTGAAAGGAATGGAGAAAGACAAGGTTATGGAAATTGAGAAAAAAGATGTTCTTGATTTGTTAGGAGTTAAGATAACCTCTGCAAGAATTAAATGTGTTATGCTTGCTTTAGATGCTGTTAAGGGGGCTTTGAAATGACGACAGATGTTCTAAAATCAGAAGATTTTATCCCTAACTATGGGGAAGTTTACACAATTATTATAAAAAATAAGGAAGTTGCAGAAGGGGTTTATGTGGGTTCGAACAGAGGAACCCATGTTGTTTTGGTAAGGGAAGATGATATGCCAAAAGTATATTTGTTTAGGATTCCATCTTTCTTAAGTTTGATAGGCACGCCATATGTAACTTATAAATTGGAAGGCCATAAACTAACACTATCTAGTAGAAAGAGGAACTCTAACATTCCTGAGAAAGAAAGAGATCTTGCAGATAAAATCTTGGAAAAAGCAAGATTATAAATAAAAAATGCTTGAAATAAAAAATCTACATGTTGAAGTTGAAGGTAAAGAGATATTGAAAGGCCTAACCTTAAATCTTGAGCTTGGAAAAATTCATGCCTTGATGGGGCCGAACGGCAGTGGGAAAACAACTCTTGCACATGTTCTCATGGGGCATCCAAAATACAAGGTTGTTTCTGGAGAGATTTTGTTAAATGGGAAGAATCTTATAAAAATGGATCCACATGAAAGAGCAAAAGAAGGCTTATTCCTGTCCTTCCAGATACCTGTAGAAATTTCAGGAGTTAGTATTTCAAATTTTTTGAGACAGGCTTACAATTCTCTTAAGGAAAAAAAACTCTCTCTGCTAGAATTTAGGTATCTTTTGGAAAAAAAGGCAAGAGAATTAGGCATAGATGCAAAATTCTTGAACAGATATGTCAACCAAGGATTTTCAGGAGGGGAAAAAAAGAAGATGGAGATACTGCAAATGGCTGTCCTGGATCCAAGAGTTGCGATACTTGATGAAACAGATTCTGGTTTAGATATTGATGCCCTTAGGGCTGTGGCAAAGGCTGTGAATCTCTTTATGAATGATGAAAAAGCAGTTCTAATAATCACACACTATAAGAGAATTCTTGATTATGTTAATCCAGATAAAATATCCATTATTTCAAACGGGAAGATCGTTGCTGAAGGTGGGGAAGAGATGGTTGATATGCTTGAAGAGAAGGGGTATGTCGGAATAGGGAAAAGTTAAATCTTCTTCCTTCTCAATAAATTAGCATTCGTTACAACAGTTATGGATGAAAGAGCCATAGCAATCTCGGCGATAACAGGATGTAAAAACCCAGCAACCGCGAAGGGAACTGCAATGATGTTATATGCAAAAGCCCAGAATAAATTCTGTTTTATTTTCCCAAATGTCGCTTTCGAGAGATTAATTGCCTGTACAACACCGATTAGAGAACCTTTTGCTAAAACAAGATCCCCGGCTTCTATTGCGATGTCTGTTCCAGAACCCATAGCAATTCCAACATTACTCTCTTTGAGGGCGGGAGCATCATTGATACCATCTCCTACAAAGGCAACCATTCCCTTCTCCTTTAATTTCCTGACAATTTTCGATTTGTCTTCTGGAAGAACATTTGCAATTACCTCCCTTATTCCAACCTGTTTTGCAATTGCCTTGGCCGTTCTCTCGTTATCACCTGTTATCATTATTACTTCATAGCCATTTTTTATTAGTTCTTTGATAGAAGCTTCGGAATCATCTTTGATAGAATCGGCGACACCAATAATGCCGATTACTTTTTCATTTTCAGAAACTATCATGGCTGTATAAGCTTTATCTTCAAATTCCATAATCTTCTTCTCAAAACCTTTTATAGAGATTTCCTTTTCTTTCATTAAGGCCGAATTTCCAATAACAATATCTTTTGTGCCTACAACCCCTTCTATTCCCCTACCCCTAATTATGTTGAATCTATTGACTTTTCTATATCTCTTTAATCCTGCTTTATTCACAATTGCCTTAGAAAGTGGATGCTCACTTAATTTTTCCAAGCTCGCAGTAATATCTAATAAATAAGCTTCCTCAACAATGCTATAGATTTCAATAACTTCTGGCTTTCCTTTCGTTATTGTTCCTGTCTTATCGAGAACAATAGTCTTAATCTCTTTCATGGTCTGGATTGCTTCGCCTTTTCTTATCAAGATTCCTTTTTTAGCCCCTATTCCAGAACCAACCATCAAAGCAGTTGGGGTTGCTAGTCCTAAGGCACAAGGACAGGCTATTACCAAAACCGCAACAGCAACACCTATAGACCGATTTAAATCCTTAGAGAAATAAACCCATACTATAAAAGTTAAAACTGTAATGACTAAAATTACCGGAACAAATATGTTTGTTATTTTATCTGCAAGTTTCTGGATAGGAACTTTGGTCCCCTGCGCTTCTTCAACTAACTTAATTATGTGGGATAAAAAAGTATCCTTCCCAATCTTGGTGGCCTTTATGTATAGGATACCATCTTGATTGATTGTCGACCCAATGACGTTAGAATCTGTCTTTTTTTCTACAGGCAGACTTTCTCCAGTGACCATGCTTTCATCAACAGCGCTTTCTCCCCGCACAACAAGGCCATCTGTAGGGATTTTCTCTCCTGGTTTGACAACCATTACATACCCTATTTCTATCTCAGATACAGGAATTATAGTCTCTTTTCCATCTCTAACAACTAACGCGCTTTTAGCCCCCAGCTCCAGAAGTTTTTTTATCTCTTGCCCTGCCTGTCCTCTTGCTTTGGATTCAATATATTTTCCAGTCACAAAGAAAGTCATAATCATAGCAGAAATGCCCGAATAATCTTGAATGCCTATAAAGAGGCTAAAAATTCCTGTAGCGTATGCAACAAATGTTCCTAAAGAGATTAAAGAATCCATGCTAAAATAAAACGTATAATATCCTTTTAGACCCCCTTTAAGAGTGGACCATCCAATAATAAAAATCACCGGAAAGGCCATGACCAAGAGAACAATAGTCATTATATTTGGTTCGAAGAATTTTAATCCTAATAATCTTTCAGAAAACATGATGAATGTTATTGGAATTGTTATCAACCAGCCCCAAACCATCTTTTTCTTCCAGGATTTTATCTCTGTCTCTTCAATTGTTCCGGAATGGTCGTGTTCCTCATGTTTTTCTTCTTTATCCTGCTCTTCTTCAATTTTCTCTTCCTTTCCATCTTCGTATCTTATTTCTTTTGCCTGATAATTTCCAATTCTGGAAATAGCTTTTTTTAATTCCTCTTCTTCGACAGAATTTTCTAATTCAACAAAGGCCTTGTTAGTCATTAGACTTACATTAGAACTTCTTACACCTTTAACTTTTTTCAGACTCCTCTCTATGTTCTTGGCACACGAAGCGCAATGCATTCCCTGAATTTCTATAACTGCTTTTTTCATGTTAATAGAAAAAGAAGATACTTTTTATTTCTTTTTAATCTAGATCTGATCTTCGACAGGAAGACCGTATTTTTCCTCAATTATTTTTTGAATAGCTTCTTTTTCACCTGTTTCTTCGGCTATCGCTTCAGCGAAATATTCTGCGAGGTAAGGATTTCCATGTCCTTCCAAAATTTCACCGATGCATTCTCCACATGGATGGACTCCATTAACTACATCTTCAAGACAATTGCATATTGCGCCTTCTCCATGCCCTGGCGTTTTTTCAATACAATAAGTGCAGGGCTTTTCCAAACAGCAACTATATTTTCCCTGAACCAATAAACTTTTTTGGATTTCATATTTTAAATCTAGAAATTTTTCTCTTTCTTTTTCCATGTCTTGGTTAGCGTTCCATGGAATCAGATAGATTACTAAAACAGCAACAGCCAGAATTCCCAATATTCCATAAAGGTTTTTGTTTTGTTTTAGGTTCATTTAATACCTCATAAACTCAGAGACTTCGCCGTTTTTGATTGAGTAAATTATCCACTCATTTGTTTTGTATCCTGGCATTCCTGGAGAACCAGAAGGCATTCCGGGCAATGATATCCCATCGATGTCTGGCTGTTCTTCAAGCAGTTTGTTTATGGCTTTAATTGGCATATGCCCCTCAACAAAATAATCCCCTATGATAGAGGTGTGACAGCTCCACATAGATCTCGGAATGTTGTGGCTTTCTTTAAAAGATTCTAAATTTTGGGAAGGTACCACGTCAACGCTAAAATCATTTCTCCCTAATTCAGCAGCATGACCGACACAGCAGCCACAGGAAGGGGATTTATAGATTGTTATAGTTTTTCCAGAAACTTCGTTATTATTAAATCCAAAGAAGAACACACCTATTATTAATATTAAAATTCCAATTACAACAATGTATTTCTTCTTCATCTTAAAAAATCTTAACAACCCCCGACCATTCCGCTATAAGATTGTGCAGCTTGTCCTGCTGTCGGACTCAATGAGCCAGCACTACCGGTTGATCCTTGGAAGAAAACAACATACACAACCAGAACAGCAAGTATAGCTATCACGACCCATAAAAGTGTATTTCTATCTATTTTCATTTTAACATCCTCCGACCATTCCTCCGCCACTTGTTTGGCCTTTCTCAATTCCACGATACTTATTACTCGCCAGATTTATGTAATTTAATTCAATACCATTACTCTTCAACACATCTGCTTTTCCTTCATGTATTCCTGGGAAAAATAAAACCTTCCATTTTCCAATTTCTTCTAACATTTCTTCATCAGTAAATTCATCTCCATGATTCATAACCAAGTATTTTGTAAGACCGCGCATAGCATAACTATGTGCACAACCACATGCACTTTTCCCATCAGCAAATATAATTGATCTGGCTCCGCAGCAATACTCACACGAAATTCCATCATGCATAGTATAGAGAATGTTGATATATCTTTCAAGCTCTGCTCCTTCAATTGTTTCAGTCCTGTCAATATTACCTAATAGTCTTATCGTTGTATCTGCTTGGCTTGGGTTTGTTGGTGAAATGTCATCATAAGTTATTCCAAGCTCTTCTCCATATACAGAGGGAATTCCTGATGGAATCACATTTGAAGCAGAAACAACACCTATTCCAACAGAACTTCCTGTTGAACCACCACCTAAATTATAAAATAGTATTGCTGTCAAAACAACAATGAAGAGGATTTGAACAGGGAATTCAAAATCAAGTTTATTTTTCATAAAGATTCAAGAAAAAAGTATTATATAACCGCTTTGATGAAACTAGTTTCAATTGGATTTGAGGGGTAAAAAGAAATATTAAGGTAAAATTTGGTGAATATTTTTGGTAATCCAAAAGTTCTCTATGCCTTGTGCCCTTAAGATGCTATCTAAATTATTTCTACCTTCAGCTGTAAAAAACCTTATGCTCGGAACTCTATACCCATAATCCATGTGGTTTTCATGCCTGAAACTAACCGTTGAACCTTCAAAAGTGGGAGAACATCCTGTTGCAAAAAAATAATTTCCTTCTGTAGTTAGTATTCTATAAAAGAAAATATCTTCACCATGAATAGACATGGTTGTATCTCCATCAGCGTTACTAGAAGTAGTTATTTGGCCTTTTTGATTCGAACAAAATTCACTTCTTGGCATTTGCTCAAGACCAGAGTCTCTTCTTTCAGAGTTATCACAACTGAGTCCTAGAAGTGCTAATCCAAGAGTAAGATAATTTCTCATTTAGAAAGGAATTCAATATAATGTTTAAAATTATGATAAATAGTTTTGTTTCTTTTCATTTTCCTTATCTCCCCCACTACAGTTTTATTTTTAAATATTATTGTGATGGAAAAATAACATCCTATTCGGGCGTTGAAATTAAATCCTATCTTGTAAGTACAAATACTCTTGCTGTATCTTTTTCTGTTAGAGAAACTTCTACGACCTGGCCAGCGTCAGTCATATAACGGATTCCTTCACGATTACTCCTCAGCGACATTGTTGAACTTTCAACATCTCTTAATGATTCTTTTGCCTGCTCAGCAAAGTGTGGCCCTGTAAAAATTATGGCAGCACGATAGCCATTAGATCCACCACCACAAACATCAGATATCATCCAAGGAAACGTTTCTAGTAAACCATTTTCAAGCACCCCGTCAGGTAAATGTCCGATTCTTTCTCTTGATGGAGTAAGAAGAGGTTGTGCGCCCAAACTGTGGTATGCACCAGCCTCAAACGCCTTACCATAAAATAGCCTATAGGCCAATTCGTTTCCATATAGTTCTGCATCATCTGTAGCAAGGACACAATATTCAGGATGATAGTGAAGTGAAACAGGCGCAGTTGCAGCAGGTGGTTGGGTTGTGCTTAAAAGAGTTTCGGCTTCATTATTAACGTTAGAATTACAAGCTGATAAAGCGAATGCACTTAGGACAGCAAGAAGATTAGAACGAAATGGCATGTATCATATGATTATCTATCCTATAAAAATATATCTGTGGTGAAGTTTATTTTTAAAAAGAAACAAAAATGTTATATAAAATTAACCCCAAGAAAGGGCGTTAAAATTTCAATATTTCAAATTTCCTACCTAACTATTGTTTCCTCTCTATCAGGGCCAACAGAAACCATGACAACCCTTCCACCACTAAATGTTTCTAAATCATGGATAGCATCTCTTAAACTTTCAGGTAAGTCCTCGTAATTTTTTACAGAACTTATGTCTCCATATCCTTTATAGGTTTTATAGACGGGAGTTATAGATTTCAAAGTAGATTCTTTTCTTGAAAAATTCTTTTTAATCTCTGTAACTTCTCTATAACCAAAACATATTTTAAATTCATCAATACCAAAAAGAGAGTCTGGTTTTGTCAACACTAATAAAGGACCATTTATTCCCACAGCATATTTGACTGCGATTGCATCAATCCACCCAATTCTTCTTGGACGGCCTGTTGTTGCTCCATATTCCCCTGCCGCAAGCCTAATCCCAATCCCTTGTATAAATGGATCTTCTGAATTTATCATCTCGATTATTTTTGGATCCCTACAATCATAAGATACTCTCCCGTTCTCTGACTTATAGTTTATGCCATGTTCATTTAATTCATCTAATTTAGTGTGGTCTTCTGCACAATATTTCTCTGAATTTGTTCCACCCAACTCTGTTGGAAAAGGACCTGCCCCCACCCTTGTCATGAAAGGAAATTTAACAATTCCTAATGGGTGGTCTATATCTCTTGCAGATAACCCAACCCCTCCAGCAGTTCCATTAATAGAACAGTCAGAAGAAGTCACATAAGGATATGTTCCATGTTCTATACTCAATAATAATCCCTGAGCACCCTCAAGCAAGATTTTTTTACCTTCTCGCATAAATTGGTGCATTTCTATTACAGTATCTTTCACAAAAGGCTTTATTCTTTCTGCATAAGGCCTAATTTGACCCATTATTTCATCTACATCAATTTCTTGTTCTGGATAGAAATCTTCGACACTCTTTATCTTTTTTACAAGCCTATCCATATCAAACAAATCACCAACCATTACACCTCTTCGGGCAATTTTATCAGTATAACAAGGTCCTATACCACATCCTGTGGAACCAATACCTCCTTTTTTCTGGGACAAATGTCTCGCCCTATCTCTAACTATGTGATAAGGCATAATAACATGGGCATCTCCGCTAATCATGAGGTGGTTATAGGTATGTCCTTCTCTATCAAGATCATCTAACTCTGAAGATAACACCGCTAAATCAAGCACCATCCCATTTCCTAAAATAGTAACTTTTCCTTGGGAATCATTTGTTATGCCTGCAGGAATAATATGAAATATTTTTTCTTTCCCGTTGACTATAACCGTGTGCCCCGCATTGTTTCCTCCTGTTCCTCTAGCTGTAACATCTGCCCATTGGGAAGCGAGAAGATCAGAGAACTTTCCCTTGCCAGTGTCTCCCCACTGGTTGCATACAACTGCAACAGTTTGAGCATTGCCTAATAATTTATCCAAGATCATTTTATTGGCCCCTCTGATAATTGGGGGAATCTTTAGTTATTTCTATGTCGTGCGGGTGAGATTCAGAAAAACCAGCAGCAGTCACTCTATCAAATTCCCCTTTCTCTCTTAATTCTTCTATTGAGGATGCACCAACATATCCCATTCCTCTTCTCAATCCACCAACATATTGGAATATTACTTTTTTAAGATGACCCTTATATGGAACAAGCCCCTCAACACCTTCCGGAACCATTTTGTTTTTACCTTTATCACTTTGCAAATATCTTTCTCTTGAGCCTTTGCTTTCTGTCATAGCTCCAATAGAACCCATCCCCCTGTAACCTTTCCATTGCCTTCCTTGCGCAAATACAATTTCTCCAGGTGACTCTTCTGTTCCTGCTAGCATACTCCCCATCATAACAGAATGTGCTCCTGCTGCAATGGCAATTGGAATATCTCCAGAATTTCTTAAACCGCCATCAGCACAAACAGGGATACCATGCCCTTCCACCATCTTCACACAATCATAAATAGCCGATACTTGTGGACGGCCGATTCCTGCAATTATCCTTGTAGTACAAATAGACCCCGGACCTTGGCCTACTTTTATCCCATCTGCTCCGGATTCTATCAACCTTTTCGCAGAGTCTGCAACAGAAACATTCCCAACAACCACATCTAAAGAGCCATATTCTTTTTTTATTTCTTTTAAGGTATCAACGACCGATTTTGAATCTCCATGGGCTGTGTCTATTACCACGACATCAACATTTTCTTCTACGAGTCTAGCAACCCTTTCAAGAGCTTCCACACCCACACCTATGGCAGCAGCTACACGTAATTGCCCCTTTTCGTCAACATTATATGATTCCGCGCTCCTTGTTTTTATTCTTTTGACATCACTAAAAACAAACATTCCTTCAACTTTTCCATTATAATCCACCAATGGAAGAACCTTCTTTTTCTTCCTTCTCATTAAATCATAAGCTTCATCAAGGGTTGTTTGCTTAGGGGCAGTCAAAAGTTCAGTAGACATTATTTCTCTTGCAGAAGAAGGACCATTACCACAAAATTCAAAATCATTTTTCGTGATTATTCCAACCAACATCTCTTCCCTATTCAAAACAAGAAAACTATGGAAAGAATATCCTTTAGAATCTCTTTTGGAAAGAATTGAGGAGATTTCTTCATCTTCGTAGACACATATGGGATTCTCAATCAATCCATTAAGATGGTGTTTCACCTTTGCTACATGGAATGCTTGATCACCTATACTTAGACTCCGATGAATTACACCAATACCACCAAGCTTTGCAAGTTCTATTGCTAAACCAGATTCAGTAACAGTATCCATTGCCGCGCTTACAATAGGAATCTTTAATCCGACGTTTCTGGAAAATTTAGATTTAAGATCCACATCATCAGGCATAACCTCTGCGTAACCAGTCCTTAGCCTTACATCATCAAAAGTCAATGCGATACCTTCTTCCCTGGCTTTTTCGAGAACAGCCTTTTTCATAGACAACCAAAATAAGTTTAATTTATAAGAATTGTTGTAATAAATAAATAAGTTATCTCTTTCTTTTTTCCCTAACTATAAGCCCTATTAATATGAACATAAGTGCCAGAGAAAGTGCTATTAATTGATATAAAAAAGGCACGCCTCCAAAATATGCAAATATAAAAGCAAAAGGTATGACTCCAATAAAAGTAGCCAAGAAATAACTCCTAAATTTTATGTTACTGAATAACCCCAAGGCATAACTTAAGATATCTACAGGAACAACCATTCTTAAAAATACAATACTCCAGAATTTATTTTCTTTCGGAAGTTTGTTTTCTATTTTGTGA
Organism: Candidatus Woesearchaeota archaeon; assembly: GCA_964385425.1. Classification (GTDB taxonomy): domain Archaea; phylum Nanobdellota; class Nanobdellia; order Pacearchaeales; family GW2011-AR1; genus ASMP01. Next base: position 95,340 of record CAYLOQ010000002.1, read on the forward strand.
AGGTCTTTTAACGAAATTAATTTTCCAATTATTGATACCCCCCATTTTCTGGAGATAAGAAATACAATAGTTGAACCTAGAGTCCAGGAAAAAATATTGATTAAACTGGTATTAAATGGCCCCCAAATGTTTGAGGCAATAGGAACTAAAGGTATGGAATTCAGAGGAACAAAAACAATTGCTAACTGGACTAGTAAAATATAGATAATTACTCCTAAAAAACCATTTCCAAGAAACATTTTAAAAAAATCAAGATTTGACTGAACAATATAAGAAACAATTAAGAAAATGGCGATAATAAGAATAAGTTCAAGAAAATATTTTGCTTTCTCTTTGTCCATTTTAATTCATTAAAATCCTCTTTCTCCGAACATCCTTAAAACAGCCTTAATCTCTTCTATTGTTTTTTGCTGTGATTTTTTGTCAGACATTCTTACAAACCTGATAAGTAAATCTTTTAGCTCTCCGGCATCAAGGACTTTTAGCTTAAATCCGTTTGTTACGAAGTAAAATCTAAAACTCTTGTATCTTAACTCTTTGATTACAATCCCACCAACATTACCTAATAATTTACCTTTATTAGGATTTTTCTCTAATGTTTCCAATAAATCAATTATTTTATGCGCTTCACCCTTAAATTTTTGTTGAATTTCTTGAAAAAGATTTGGAGCTATTTTGATCTTGGCCATTTTTTGTCCAGCTCTTTTCTTGCTTCTTCAATAGAAACATATCCTTCTTCGTTAAAAAGAAGATCATGCAAAAGCCTTTGCTCGGCACTTTTAAGAAGCCTTTCAATTACATCAGAGTAAGATTCTTTCTTAGTTGCAAATTCCATAATTTGTTCCTTCAAATCTTTTCTTATAGCAATTGTTGTGTTTTCCATTTTATAAATATTATAATTATTATAAAACTTATAAGTTTAATTAGTTTTCTGTTTTACTATGAAGAAATCAACCCCTCAAAACAACGATGTTGTTCATTCCCCTCCTTTTTCTTTCAATAAATTGTTTTGCCTCAAGTTTATCCAAGAGCCTGGTTGCTTTTACTTTTCCTATCTCTAATCTTTCCATCAAGCTTGATTGGAACATGGCTCTATTTTCTTTTAGTAATAAATTTATAACTTTTCTTTCATCTCTGTCCAACCCTTTCAGATCTAATTTCTTCTTTTTTTCTTTGACTTTTCTAACAACTATTCTCTCTTTGGGTTTTGTAAATATCAAAACAAACCCAATAACAATTAAAATACCAACAATACCAAGAGAAAGATATGTCTGTTGATTTATGCTTTGGCTCATTGGGCATGCTGTTGTATGGGCTTCCCCACAACTTACAACAACTATTTCTTTTAGGGCGGTTTGATAGAGAAAGATAATTAATATTAACAAAACAGCTATTCCAATAACTAAGAATCCGACATGTTTATTCTCCATGTTTTAGAATCAACCTTTTTGTTTATATAATTTATGATTAGAAATTAAATTAATAAGCTAGGGAAACAATTTAAAATCCACCCAATCTGCTTCTTGTCTTAAGGGCTCAATGCCATCGTGAAGAGACCTTGGCAAAATTTCTTCAAGTCTCTTCCTTTTAGATTCCACCTTCTCGCTTGTTTCAGCACGTGTAAATCTCAACCCAACAATCCCTTTTATAACCCTCCCTAAAAAGTTAGGATTATTTTCTCTTAAATACTCTGCAAAATCCCCTCCAAAATTAGTAAAGTCCGTACGTAGGACAGCATAAGCTACAAGGAAATCACTATTTACCATGTCTTTCCTGAAAGTTCCCTCCCCCATAACATTTTTCTCAAAATCATAAAAATTATCAAATTTTTTCCATAATTGTTCTTCGTCATACAATCCAGGCCAATATAAGGGTCTCGCAATACAAATATCAGAAAGTAAAAGAGGCTCTCTTATTCCTGGTGTATGTCCAGCACTATACACTCCATTTACTTCAGCATAATTTCTTTTATCTAATATTCCAAATATTTGCTTTAAAACAATATCTTTTTGACTTCTTTCAAGAGAGGGATAAACTGTCCCAATATTATTATACAATATCCAAGGAATAACCTCGCAAGGTCCTCCCGCCATTGCTTCAACCAAATACCTGTGATTCTCTCCTTCTTCATTTGTGTATGCCTCATCTAATGCATTATCATAGATTGTACCAATCGTTCCAATAGCTTTGTCAGGATTAGTTCTCAACATTTCTGGAAAAGAAGATAAATGAATTGCGGCAGCTACAGGGTGGGCGTCAAATGCTTTTTGCACAAGTTCTTCAACACCGCCGTCTCCACATTGTGCCATATAAAAACCACCCTCTAGATGTTTAAATGTGTTTATGTATTATAAACAATATAATGAATTAGGTGGGTTTCTAAATCAAAAAACTAATAATAAACAATAGCACAGAAGCTATTACTGTTGTATAATATATTGGCTTGTTCCATGCAATGACTTTTCCTCCATCAAAAGGCATTGTAGGAATCATATTAAATGCAGCCAGCAGAGAGTTTATCGTAAGACCGAAATCCAGGAAAACAGAAAAAATTCCAGATGGATTTAAAATTAAGATAAGAATTAAAAATAACAAAGCCAGCACAACATTGGTGAGCGGACCTGCCAATGAAATCTTTCCGTTTCTTTCTTGTGTAATATGGCCTCTAAGAAAAACAGCACCAGGAGCAGCTATGATAAAACCAAAAAGAGAAAAAACTATTGCAAGCCATAGCATTTTATAAGATGCCCTGAATTCTGCGAGTAAACCATACCTTGTTGCTATGTATTTGTGCATGAGTTCATGAAATAAAAAACCAATGCCTGCTGTAAAAAACGCAATTACAAATATAATGAAAAACCCTGAGCTAAACAAGCTTGATATTCCTGACAAGAGAATGGCAAAAGCCAGGGAAATCATTATTCCTGCCCAGAACAAATCCTTTTTTTCTTTGTGACTAAATTTCATGATTCATTAAAGAGAACTGGGGTATAAAAATTTTTATAAACTCTGTAAACCTTGGGAGAAAGATGATAACTGATGATAGCTATAGTGAAGAGGAAGCCCTTGAAGCTCAAAGAGAAGAAATTAATGAGAAATATTATAGAAAATCCAAACGGATGATGAGATATATGTGTGGCTCTTTTATATTAGGAATTATAACTAGTTATTCCGGAGGTTCTGGATATTCTAAAGAGTTTAATCCCCATTATGAAGATTCAACCGTCATACAGTATCAGGAAGTTTCTCAAACAAAAGAGGACATGGGAAGAAGCATAGGGCGACTTTTAGCTAGAAAAAAATCTCTAATTCCGAGACTTCCAGTCCAAATAGAAGGAACAGAGTCATTATTTGAGCGTGCCTTTTTTACTAATCCCTCTGCTTTTGACTCTTTAGTCAATAGATATCAAGATTCCCTGTCTGTACTTAATGAAAGATTAGAGGATTTTGAAAGGGAAGGTTATATGCAAGCTTATAGAGAATGGAATGAAAATGTGTCCCAAAGATTTTCATTTGGTTTGTTGTCGGGGGGTGCGTTTTTGGCGACTCTTTCATTATTTGGTTTAACCGTCTTAGGTAATAAAATTATAGACGAAAGAGACAAAAAACTCTCAGGGCTTGAAGAATAAACTAGCTCTTAATTAATTTCTTCTTTCTCCTTTATGCGAAATGTATCTTCATGAGCGTTTCTTTCTTCTAATAAAAATAATAATTCCAACAATGATTAAAACAACAAGAGTTATACCATATTGTGCAATGGGTCCTAAACCAGCAGAAAGGGTTTCTCTTCCAGGATCATTTAATATAACAGCATGATTGTTTAGTAATATTAATTTATTCAACATTATACTTTCACAGAATGTTTAGTTATTTCTAGACTACAGCTGTTGTTCTTCTTACAGAAATCCTCACACTTTTCAGCCCACCCTCTTTCTTTATAATAAAACCCACATTCTTCACATTGGAAATATGTTTTGCCTTGCTTTTCAACTTCTTTTACCATCTTTATTCTTAGACCTTTTTACTTTTTATATTTAACTAAAACTTCCTATAAAATTTTCCCATCCCATTCTGAAAAATATTGACCAAATCCATAATCCTATTGAAATTAAAGTAATTATAGAAACATGAATTCTGTGGTTTACCGTTCTGTAGCTTCCAATCCAGACATTGTAATTTGCGTATCCTATTAACAAAACAGAAAGAATGAAGAAAAGAGGAGTTAATTTTGATAAAAATATTCCGAAGGCCCCTCCGGCCAATCCAAAAAAGGCTGCGGCAATTGGAAAAATACAGCACCAAGGTACAGCAAAGACTTGTATGTAATTTGCAAAGCTTTTCTTTTTATCTTCTCTTGGCATTTTTATTCTACTATCAATTTTCCACTCATCCCTAAATGCCCAACACCGCAAGAAACACTACATGAAAAAAGAAAAGTCCCTTTCCTGTCTGCAACGAATTCTATTTTTACTGTTTGACCAGGAGATAGATATTCATCGATTCCATAATCAGGTATTGCTATTCCGTGAGCAACATCAACACTCTCAACATTTAAAATTACATTATCTCCTTTATTAACCCTTATTGTGTCTGGAGAAAATTTCCATTGAGAAGCTACCATGTTAAATTCTTTAATGTTTGTTGTTTGAGTCAATTCTTCCAAGATTTGATTTTCTTCACTATTTTCGGAATTTGAGATTCCAAGTTCTTCATTTATTGGAATTCTACCAGAAATAAATATGTGGATTTTATTTTTATCATATTCATCAAGGGTTTCAATTCTGTTAAGTTTTGTAAGAGCCATCTTTGCTGCCATATTCTTAAATGGAGCAACATAAACATTCTCAGGATAAGTATCTGCGAATGCTTCAAGATTTTCAATTAATCCTGTTTCACAATCATAATTTTCACAATCATAATTTATTACAACTCCTGGGCTCCCAGTCCCATCAGCATGCTCTAGCATGTGTTTTTGAATTAGAATGTTCATTGGTTCTTTTAGAACATGGGAATCTGGACTTACCTCAACATGCCCTTGCATATCTGTTGGTGGAAGAGTTAAACCACCACCAGAAAACATAGCAGAAATTCCCCATACAACTAAAACAGTAATTATTAATCCTATTCCCCAATTTCTAATTTTCTTAACAGGTATTTTTTTCTTTTCAGTCTTCTCTGTTTTTGGATGTTTTGCAGCATTGTGCATATCTAGCCCTTCTGCATCTTTAAAATTTCTATCACAAATTTCACACCTTGGCTTTTCTTCCATTTTATATTTTGCAGACAGTATCTCTAGTTAATAAAACCACCGCTACAACTAGGAGAGCTACAGAAGCTGCCTGGATTTCTAGACCAAATAGGGGCAAGACGCTAAGGGATGCTGTAACCCCAAAAAGCCCGAGAATAGCAGGGAATAAACCAACAAAACAACCAGGACACGCGCCTCCTAAAACACCCCCAAAGATTCCAACAAAAGTAAATCCACTCCCGCCTTTATTATTCACGCTTCTCATCTCTCTGAATTTTATAATTGAAAGACTCATGGTTAATGCCACTAACGCAGGAATTAATAAAAAAGTGAATAAAATAAAAGGTATTCTAAACCAAAGTACAAGTGAAGTAAAAACGGAAAGACTAACATAAAGCTTATTTACCCATAAATTAATCCCCACATAAACAAAAAATATTCCAATAAAATAAAAAACATAAGGCTTTTCTAAAACAGCCTTCTTTATTCTCTGAAGCCTTCGATGATTTAGTGACATTTTGTTACCTTTGTTTGTAAAACCCTCTTATTAATCTTTTCTACGTAATTTAGGTACTTAATGTTTAGTTTGAAATGTTAAAATAAAATTTGATAAGAAATAAAGTTATTGGAGTGAGCTTATTGCAGCTTGGAAGTTTGACCATGGAACTGCTCCAGAAACAGATTGTGTATCACCATCACTATTAACTATCACAAAATACGGAGTTCCCCTCCCCCCTGCAGCTGTTGCCTGCGCAAGTTCTTTTAGAACTTCTGTCTTAGCTTCATCATTGTCTAAACAACTGTCAAAAGTTCCGGTATCAAGACCAATTTGGGCTGCATATGATTTCAAACTTGAATCATCTAATGAACCTTGGTTTAAGAAAAGGGTATCGTGATATTCCCAGAATTTACCCTGCCTATTTGCACACTCTGCAGCTTCTCCTGCTTTTTGAGCATAAGGGTGTATACTACTCAAGGGAAAGTGTTTGTACACTAAGTTAACTTCACCGTTTTTGAACAAATCACTGTTCTTTAAGTCAGTTAAAGCACCTGTATGAGCTCTTGCACAGAAAGGACACTGAAAATCAGAGAATTCAACGATAGAAATACCTGCATCAGGATCTCCTAAAATAGGATCGTTGTCTTCTATCTGCACCTGAACACTTCCTGTTGCACTTGGCTGTGGTGTCGGGGCAATATTGTTTCCTGTTCCGGTTCCACCAGAACTTCCACCCCCACTAAATGCGAGAAATCCACCGATTACAACCACGGCAACTAAAACAAAAGTAGAATATTTCCACAAATCTTTTTTCTTTATCGTTATTGAGCCTTCTTCAGACATTTTATTTATATAATACTAAATGGTTTCCTTTATTAATGTTTTGTTTGAACAGATAAATTTTCTTTTGACGGGGATTTTATAATTTATTCTTGTTTTTGGTGATTAAGTACATCTACTGTTTGTGCAGGTAACAATTTTAAAGAATACGATTGAGAATGTTGTGTTTTTTCTCCTTGCGATCTTCCACGAATTCTAAATGTATCCCCTTCTATTTCTATTCTATAAAGAAATTTATCTATATGGAGGGCGTCAAGAAAAACTTCCATTTGAACACTTGTTAATCTTTCCGCTAATTTGGGTAAGGTTGTGGTAGCAAAAGTATCTAAAGGTTCAAATCCAAAATTTCTTGATCCGAAATAAAAACCAGTATTTAAATTTAAAAGGGCTGAATCAGAATCTTCTGAAGCTAAGACGCTATCAATAACACCGGGTAGATGACGATAAAAATTTTCCTGATCAATCTCAGTTAAAAGCCCTAAAAATCCTAAGCTAGACTGATTTACGTCTCTTGCTATTAGGTCAGATGGATTTTTTAGTTCCTTATCATTAAGATAAAAAGCTGTTAAAGCCCTCAATGCTAAATAGTGGGTATCACTATCTGGGTGGTTTTTTAAAACGCCAGAATCAGCAAGTTCAAAAACATCAGGATACAAACTGGTAGAATCCACATCTACAATTTCAAAGAAAAATTGTCTCATCCCCACCTCTTCTTGTTCACCGACGCTTCTCTCTCCAAGAACATTATAGTCTATGGCCCTAAATGCACTAACAACTCCGGACCTTACTTTTGCTTGAAGATCTGTTCTGCCTTCTAATGCACGATATGTGTTAAATAAAGTACTAGATCTAACTCTATCTGATCCATCAAACAAATATGGTGTTTTTGTTTCAAAGGGTCCGGTATCTCCAAAATGATAGTTGTATATGGAACCCGCTATATCAACTACCGATGCTTCCTCTATTTTTGCTTGTAAGTCTTCTGCCATAAATCCCCCTTAATCTCTCCCTATTTAAATATTTCTGTGATGGACGCGCTCCGACCAGGGATAGAATTAATATCTGAATCAAACAACCCCTTCTTTTAAAATATCATCCCAGGATTTTTCTCCGAGGGCAACCAAAGCTTCTCTGAATGTAACAATCGGTTTGTGATATTTTGCAAAATCGTCCAGGGCAATTCTCGGGCAAGCCAGTTCTATGAAACAATCTATGCTATAAAAATTCATTATCTTATCTGGTGTAAGTTCACTCATAGTTATAATAATTGCATTCTTTCCTTTTTCTCTCAACTTTTCTAGAAGATATTTTGGAGAACCAAACTTTTGTCCAGGTTTTATCTCAACAATAATTCCTACGTTCTCTGCTTCCCTTAGTCTTTCAATTGAGATTGCCCTTTGTTTTAAAATCTTGTCTCTGAGTCCAGCCATACTTCTAACATCATCATTATACACATCAATTAAAATAACCGGCTTTTCCACAGCAAGAACAGCACCCATTGAATGAAATTGATTCCCGATTATTACAAAACAGTCCACGCCTTCCTGTATTTCCCTTAAACCCTGATAATCACATCCAGTAACATGTCCTTCATAAGCATTTGTTCCTCTTTTTTTAGAAAGAACAACTGCTTTCCCTTTATCTTCATAAAACTTCTTAATGTTCTCTATATCGTGCCTGTGCTGTATGGAATATGAAAGACCAATTGTTTTGTATTCTTCTAGAGATTTTAAGGATTTTTCTAGAATTGGATTTAAATCCAAAAGGTCTTTTACTTCCATATATAAGACAGGAAAATCTACTTGGATAAATTCTGCATGTCCAAAGTGGACAATGAGGTCAACGCCGAGGGCTTCTGCTTCCTGGATCCCAACAGAACAACCACCCCAACAAGTTTCTCCAGAGAAGATAACTTCTATTCCAAGCTCTTCTATATATTTAGAAATCTCTGGAGCGTCCTGTTTTATTCCTTCAGCAAGTTGCACAAGAACTTTCTTTGGTTTTCTTTTCTTCAGTTCTTCTATGAGTTTTTCCTTTTCGAAGTCGAGAGTCATGTTTTAAGAAGTATCGTGATTGTTTATAAATATATCAACAAGCAATTTGGGAGAATTTATATATCCTCTTTTTTAAATAAATTAATGGATAAGAAAAATTTGATTATATTCGTTCTTATTATTGTAATATTAATCTTAGGATTTTTACAAATAAGTCAATCATTTAATAATAAAATTGCTAATAAAATAACTGGAGAAGTTATTTCAGAAAAGACCCTAAACAAAACAGACCAAGGTGTTGAGGGGTTAATAGATGATAATCTTACATTAGATATAGAATCTCCAAAGGACATAGAGTATCAAATAGAGGAATGCGAAGAACCTGAAGAAGGAATAAGAGATAGAGATTCATGTTATAGGTATTATGCTGTTGATAGAGATAATTATCTTTATTGTGAACAGATAATTGATGATGAAAAGAAAGATAGTTGTTATTTCAATCTTGCACTTGGAGAAGATACAAACGCTTCTATGTGCGAATTAATCTCAACAACTTCTGGGTGCACATGGGTAAATGGTTGGAATTGCAAGGATGCTTGTTATTTAAATATTGCAACAAAAGAAAAGGTAGGGTTTTACTGTGGAAATATAGAATCTTATGAGAATCAGATAACGTGTTTTAACAGAATACCTAAATAAAAAAATTTACCTCCTGGGTTCCTAACAAGCAATAACCTTATTCTTTGTTATGTATTCATATGCAGAATAAGCTGCTGTGCAACCATCTGCAACACCTGTTATTAATTGCTTGAATTGTTTATCTGTAACATCTCCTGCAGCGAATATTCCAGGAACGTTTGTTTCAGAAGTCATATGATTAATCATGATAGCGCCTTCCTTATTTGTTTTCACGCCTAGGGGCTTTGCCAAATCAGATAGGACTATATGACCAATAGCGACAAAAACCCCGTCTAGTTTTAGTTCTTTGCTCCCTTTGTAGGGTTTGTCGAGGACAACGCCCGTAACTAATTGACTTCCTTTTACTTCTGTTACATTTGTGTTATTTATTATTTCTATTTTTTTATTCTGTTTCACCCTCTCTAAATTTATTGGCTCTGGATGGATTTCTGAACCACGATATATAATGTAGACTTTTGTAGCGTGTTCTGTCAAGACCAAAGTATCTTTTGCAGCAGAATCAGAACCTCCAACAATAGCTACAACTTTGTCTTTGAATAAAGGACCATCGCACAAAGCACAGTAATTCACCCCTTTATTTTCAAATTCTTTTGAGCCAGGTACATCAAGTTTTCTCCATTTAGTTCCTGTTGCAAATAACACTGCTTTTGTCTTATATTGTGATTTGTCTGTTTTAACCACAAAACAAGATTTTAGTTTTTTTACATCTGTTGCCAATTCTTCTTTTATAGTCACCAAATTATAAGATCTAGCATGATCTTCCAGTTTCTTTGCAAGTTCCGGTCCTGTGAGTTTAATAAAACCCGGATAATTTTCTACAATGTTTGTTGTTGTGATCACTCCGCCAATAGGCAATTCTGAGCCTGCTGTATGTCCAAGAACAAGAGTTCTGAGCCCTAAACGGGCCCCGTACATGGCTGCAGCCAACCCAGTACCCCCTCCACCAATAGAAACAAAATCATAATCTGTTGCTCCTTTTGCTGCAGTTTTAGGCGCTGCCTGTGCCAAGGTAGTTGGTACCTTAGTGGGTGTTGTTTTAGGACTTGTTTTTATGAAATCCTTCATAGAAGTTTTAGGAGCTACAGCTGGCTTTGTTGGTGAAGCTACTACTTGCTTTACATCATTGACCAATACTTTTGCCATTTTAAGGTTCTTATTTGAGCTTTAATGCGCTTTTCAACTTGCCTTCATCGAATCCAACAAGTATCTTTCCGTCAATATCTATAACAGGAACGCCCATCTGTCCTGACTTTTTAACCATCTCCTGGGCAGCTGCCTTATTAGTGCCAACATCTACATTTGTGAAAGCCACCTTATTTGCCTTCAAAAACTCCTTAGTTTTTGCACACCATGGACATGTTGCCGTTGAATAAACTTTTACACTTGCCATATTTTCCTCCTTTTGTCTTATTTAATAAAAATCAATAGGTTTCATCTCTTTTAAAATTTATCATTAAACGATTAAAACTTTATTTTGATAATCTAACCAATTCTTTAATAGCTTTTTCCGGGCTCCCAGCTTTCTGGAGATAAGAACCTGAAACAAAACTATCTGCTCCAGCTCTTGAAGCAGACCTTATAGTCCTCGGATTTATCCCCCCATCAACTCTTATGTCCAAATTCTTTTTTAATTTTCTTAATTGCTTGATCTTTTTTAGTGTATTTGGAAGAAATTTAGCCCCGTATTTTCCAGGATTTACTGTCATAACAAGAACCAGACTAACAGACTTAAGATGGGGTCTGATCCCATCAACCTGTGTTTTAGGATTAATAGCTATTCCAACTTTTCTTCTTTTGCTCTTTATCAGTTTTATAATTGATTCAGGATTTTTTGTAGATTCAGGGTGAAATATTATGGTGTCTGCTTTACTATGAACTATTTTTATATATTTTTCAGGATTATTAACCATTAAATGTATTACATATTTTTTATTTCTTGGTAATATTAAATCAAAATTTAATGATTTATTTTTAACAAATTTACCATCCATAACATCAAGATGGAATACATTTGAGAGATTTTTTACTTTTCCGAATCTTTCATTGAATTCTTTCTGGTTCTTTGCTATTATAGAAGGAATTATTTTTTTCATCTAAAACCACCCCCTGAAAAAAATGAAAATAAAGTATATAAAGATAATGAAATTATATTAAAAATGATTAACAAATATATTTACAAAAAGAATTTAGAAAAATTGAATCTGACAAAAGCAGAACTATTAGATCTAAAAAAAGAATTAAGAGATGATACTATATGTTATGGCCCTTTTGTTAAAGGTAATAAAATGTGTCCTACAACAACAGCATTGAATATTAAGTTAAAAGTGGGTAAGTTTAAGGATGGTGGTATGGTTAGCAAAAAACTAAAAGAAATGGGCCTCGATAAAACAACGTTGATGCTATTCTATCTAACCTTTGATTTACCTTCAATGGTTTCACAAAAATTCTTCGTAAGGAAATTAAAAGAGTTTAGAAATGTTGTAGAAGACTTAGCCAACGAAAAATAATTTGTTATCTTTTAAAAGAATCTATCTTTCTTAATCTTCTCTTATGCCTTACAGCTTTGCTAAAAGGTGCCTTAAGCCAAATGCCAATAGCTGTCTTAACCTGTTTTTCATTCAAGAATCTGGATCCAAGGGAAAGTATGTTTGAATCGTTGTGGGCGCGGGAGAGTTTTAAAATATTGGTGTTTCCACCATAAAATAATGCTGCTCTTGTGCCCTTAATCCTATTAGCAGCGATAACCTCCCCTTGACCAGAACCAGCAATAATAACTCCCCGACTTTTATTGTCTCGAGCTACTTTCTTCGCCATTGGAATTACAAAATCAGGATAATCATCCTTGGAGTCAAAAGAAAAAGGTCCAAAATCAATAACCTTATATCTTTGTTTTTCTAACCATGGTTTTATCTTTTCCTTGAGTTTGAATCCAGCATGATCCCCCGCAAGATAAACTTTTTTTATCATCTCTTAAAAAACCTTTTTTTGAATTTTACACCATATCTTGGTTTTGAAGCTTCGTGATAAATTGTTAAAACCTTTAGTTTTTTATTTCCAGTATTGATGAGCCTATGAGCAAACCCTTTTGGAATCAGGGTAATTTCTCCTTTCTTTAATTTAATAGTTTTTGGTTTCCCTTTCTGTATCAACAGATCTCCTTTTCCATCCAGAAGAATATAGAATTCTGGAGTTTGTTTTCTGTGAACATGTCCTTTTGTGAAATAAAACTCTTTTTTTATAGCTCCTGGTTCTATAACTGTAAGGCCGAGGTCAATTGGAGAAAATTCTTTAATAAATACAGTATAAAGAACAGGATCTTTTTTCTTCAGAATTTTCCGAACTTCTTCGTTATCTTTAAAGAAACCAACAATATCAGATAACTTTCTTACAGATTTTTTTTCAAAACCCCTTTCAAATTTTCTTATTGTTGAAGTATAATTTACCATTATTTTCTTTTTATCGTCTTATGGCCTCCAAATTCGTTTCTCAATGCAGAGATAATCTGACCGCAAATATGCTTTCCTCTAGAATGTAGCCTCATCAATCTGGCTTGTCTTAAGATAGGCATTTTAAATCTTTTTTCCAATATTTTCATTTCTTTTTCTGTTTCTCCTTGAGGAACCTGACAAGAGATTTCGTCTAAATATTTAGGTCTTTGGAAAGAATCCCACAGCCAATGCGTTAAACGACCCTGAATTATGCTCCCATTATCATAAACTTTTGCAACTTCTTTCAAGTCTGTTCCAAATTTTTTGCTGTTTTTTCTTATTGCTTCAAAACCTTCGTTCAAACCACCCATCATTCCATACTCAATTGCATTGTGTACTCCTTTGACAAAATGCCCAGAACCACTAGACCCCATGTATCCATACCCATTTTTAACACACATGTCTCTGAACAAAGGCTCTATTTTTTTGAACACCTTTTTCTGGCCGCCAACCATCATGCATGCACCTTTTCTAGCTCCTTCTATTCCTCCTGAGACACCGACATCGAGGAAATTTATTCCTTTTCTTTTTAAATCTCTGCCTCTCTTCGTAGAAGTTTCATAAAAAGAATTTCCTCCATCTATAATTATATCTCCTTTAGAGAGATTAGGTAAGAGGCTCTTTATTATAGAGTCTACTGCTTTCCCTGCAGTAATCATCAGCCAGATCACTTTCGGCTTTGGAAGCTTTTTGCAGAATTCTTCTATAGTATAAGAAGGAATAGCCCCTTTTCTGGCTATCTGTTTAACAGGCTCAGGAGATCTGTTGTAGACAACAACTTTCCATCGCTTATCCAGGAGATTTAGAACCATATTTTCTCCCATTTTTCCCAGTCCGATAAAACCTATTTGTTTTTTCATTTCAGCCTCTTTTTATGTTTAATAAAAAGTGAGAGGACTTATAAATTTTTAGCTTTTACTTCAAAATAAAATTTAGTATGGTCAATTCCACGTCCATATTCCCCCTTTTATTTATTTGCAGTTTCTTTAAAAATCCTTAATATTTCTTTTTCATCAATTTCTCTTCCATGTATTTCGGGATGGGCTTTCTCAATCAATTTATAGGCCGGAACTGCCTGATAAATTACCATCGGTTTACCATCAAGTAAGTTTTCAATCCCTTCTGATCTGGCAAGTCTCAATGAAACAGACATTCCAGATTTTGGAAGAACAATATCCGCAATGATGACATCGGGTCTAAGAAATTTTAGCTTTTCCAAAATTGCTCTAGAGTTAGTCTCATTTTTATCATGAGCTCCCTCATACATTGCAACATCTACAAGTTTCCCATCAGAACCTTTTTTAGAAGCATTGATTAATGCATCAACTCTTATTTCTGAATTTAAAACAACGCCTCTGCTCATGTCTTCTCCAATTCCTACTGCAACCTGCCCATACTTATCATTAAGATGATTTGCAAGATCTACCGCTTTACTATACGTTCTATTGACAATTCTAATATGGTTTGCTTCTCTCTCTGCGAGTAATTTAGTTATTGCTCTGGCAGTCCCATCAGCACCATAAACTACAAAGTTACTTCCAGCAACCCCCTTATTAACTTTGGATAAAGACTCTTCCAAACTTCTTACAAAACCTCCTGCATCTGTATTGTAACCAACCAATTCACCACCTTCTTTTACAATTATATTTACTTCTCCTAAATCTTCTGGAGAAACCCTGTCAAGATAAGATACCACTTCTAATTTAAATCCTGTTCCTGCACCACCCCCTAAATATTTTGGGTCTTGCCTTAATGCATCTAAAATTGTCTTGGTATTTGCAGGATCCCCAACAACCATTATGTTTCTGACAGGAAGTCCTCTTTGTTCGTAAATGGAATTCCACATAACAGGTGTTTTTGCCGCGTAATCACTTCCAATAAGCGGAACAGTATAACCTTTTAATTTGTCCAAATCCCCCATATTGAAACTATTCTTCTCAGGAAGCACTGCTATAGAGACTATCCCTTCTTCCAGCAATTCCTTAAGTGAAGATGCCATTAAAAGAATTCAGTACAAGCCTATTTAAACATTACTAATTTTATCTGAAATTCTAATTTTTCTTTAACTAAGATTAAAGTTGTTCCATCTGAAAGAATTTCCCTTTCAATATTTATCTTATCAATTTAGATTTTTTAATTGCCTTACAAATTTTAAAAACATCATCTTCTGGTTTATATCCAACGAGTTTTTTAGTGAAATTAAGACCCATGTGTACATGTTTCCCACCGGAAATTCCACTTAGTATCCCATACCTTACTTTTTTTGGAGCAAGAATTGATTTATGTATTAATTGCCCAAAATCTCTTTGGCTTATCACATGCCCATAATCCTCTCTAGTATAACAGATTTTATTTGCTTTGTTATTTGAAACATATGCTCCAATCCTTATTGCCAGGCATGAAAGTCCATATTTGTGTGAAAAAACACTACACAAGGATTCTCCAAAAGCTTTTGAAGCTCCGTAAAAGTCAAGAGGCATAGGTGTGTCTCTGCTTAAAACTTTATGAGAATGGGGATAAGCATTTACCGCATGAACACTACTTGCTAAAACAACTCTTTCACATTTAGATTGTCGTGCAGCTTCAAAAACATTATAAGCACCAATTAAATTAGGTTCTACCAAATCTTCAAATTTAGCGTCAACATTTGAATTCGCTGCCAAATTAACAACAACCCCAACCCCTTTCATAGCACGCTTTAATGAATTGATATCTGAGAGATCAACACCGACAGATTTAAGTTCCATTTTTTGTTTTTTACTATGAACTCCCAAAATTAAATCATAATGCTCCTTGTATTTAGCTAAATATTCTTCAATAAGACTAGGTCCTATTCTTCCAGTAGCCCCAAGCAACAACACTTTTTTTTTCATATTTAATTAACTATATTTAAACTTATAAATTTTTCAGTTTACCTTAATGACTTCCTTCTTTTTGAAATAATCTCCTACCTTAATTCCAAGATCAGAATAAACTTTTTTAGGAATTCCTATATTAACAAGGAATAAATTCTTTGTTTTTTTCAACCCTTTTTTTGGAAGAGCCAAGGTTAGAGTATAATCTGCCTTTATGTATGGCTCATACTTTTTTCCGGTGTTTGGATCAACTCCAGAAGCAAGATCCAAAGCTATAATTCTGGTTCCCCCTTTCTTTTCTAAGTTTGCCTCTCTTATAAGCTCTGCAACTCTTCCTCTAGGATTTCCTTTTATATTGTATCCTAATAGAGCATCAATTATAATGTCTGATTTTTCTATTTTATTTTTTGGTTTTATTCCAATCTTTTTTAAAAGTTTTAGCTGGTATTTTACATTTTTATTGCCTACTCTTCCAGAATAAATTATAGAAACATTGATCCCCTTATTAGATAAATATCTAGCAGCAACTAAACTCCCTCCACCATTGTTCCCTTTTCCATATAAAACAACCACCCCCTCAGGTTTAAATTTGGAGACAAAATCCGCAAGATTTCTTCCAGCGTTTTCCATAACATCTCTAATTTTAATTTTATATTTTTTAACAGCTATTTCATCAACTTTTTTCATTTGTTCAGAAGTTATGTATTGCATAAAAAGAAGGAGAGAAAAACCTATATAAATTTTAGGTTTAATTTTTGGGATGTCTCTTAGAACATAAATTCTTATAAAGAAAATTTTCTAGATTTCTGTATGGTTTATAGGATTGAGATTAAGTCAAAAATTCCCGATTCCAGAAATTTAGTAATGAAGAATAAAATTGAAAGTTTTGGTTTTGAGGGGAAGGTGAAAGATGTAAGGATAGTTGATGTTTATACTCTTAACTCAGGTTTTAGTAAGGAAGAAACCGAGAAAATTTCAGAAATACTAACTAATCCTATTTTCCAAGAATCAAAAATCAATGAACCTGTGGTAAAGAGAGGGTTTGATTGGGCTATTGAAACCGGGTTTCTTCCAGGGGTTACAGATAATGTAGGAAACACAGCCCATGAATGTATTCAGGATCTTTTAAAAAAAGCTATTGAAAATAATAGTGTTTTTAGCTCTAAACTGATACTTCTTTCTGGAAATTTTGAAGAGAGAGAAATAAAGGCTATTACAGATAATCTTGCTAACAAATTAATTCAAAGAATTCATGTTAAAACCAAGGAAAGATATTTGCGGGACAAGGGAATGGATTACATTATTCCAGAAGTTAAACTAACTGAAGAACCTAAAATAAGCACTATAAATCTTAATATGGGTAATGATGAAAACCTGATAGATCTTGGTAAAAAAGGAATTGAAAATGTAGATGGAACAAGGCGGGGTCCCTTAGCACTTGATTTGGAATCTATCGAGGCAATTAAAGATTATTTTCTAAAGAAAGAAATGAGAATGCCAACAGATATTGAATTGGAATCAATAGCCCAAACATGGAGTGAACATTGTAAACATACCATATTTGCAAGTGATATTGATGAAATAAAAGATGGGATTTTTAATAATTATATCAAAGCTGCTACGGAAAAAATTAGAAAGGAAAAGGGTGAAAGAGATTTTTGTGTTTCAGTTTTTAAAGACAATTCTGGAGGAATAATTTTTGACGAGCACTATCTCATTACAGATAAGGTAGAAACGCACAATAGTCCTTCAGCTTTAGATCCTTTTGGTGGCGCAATCACTGGAATTGTTGGGGTAAATAGAGATACAATTGGATTTGGTCTTGGGGCAATACCTATAATAAATAGATATGGATATTGTTTTGGATATCCTGAAGACAAAAAAGTTTTATTTAAGGGGAAAGACAAAACAAATCCCTCGTTAGAACCAAAAAGAATTATGGAGGGGGTGGTTGAAGGAGTGAATGTTGGGGGAAATTGTTCTGGGATCCCAACACCACAAGGGTTTGCTTATTTTGATGATAGCTATAAAGGTAAACCCCTTGTTTTTGTAGGTACTCTTGGATTAATTTCCAGATCTTTAAGTAATGATAGACAAGGTCATTCAAAGAAAGCTCAACCAGGAGACTATGTTGTTGTAGTGGGAGGAAGGGTTGGAAAAGACGGAATTCATGGGGCCACATTTTCATCTGAGGCTTTAGATTCTGGAAGTCCTGCAACAGCAGTACAGATAGGTGACCCAATAACTCAAAAAAAATTAAGTGATGCTATAACTAAAGAAGCAATAAATCTCAATTTGTATAATAGCATAACAGATAATGGGGCAGGAGGATTATCCTGTTCTGTTGCCGAAATGGCAAAAGAATCAGGGGGTTTTGTGGTAGATTTAGAAAAAATTCCAACCAAATATGAAGGGATTCAACCCTGGGAAATTTGGGTTAGTGAATCTCAAGAAAGAATGACTTTATCAGTCCCCAAGGAGAAGATTTCCATATTTCTGGAGTTAATGAAAAAAAGAGGTGTAGAAGCAACAATAATAGGAGAATTTAATAACACCGATAGGGCAGTTGTAAAATTTAAGGGAGAAAAAATATTAGATCTTGAAATGGATTTTTTACATGATGGGATGCCTAAAAAAATATTAACTTCTTCATATACCAAAGAAATTCATGAAGAACCGATTTTTACAACACCTGCTGATTTAAATTCTGTTCTATTAAAAATGTTATCGAGACACAATATAACTAGCTTTGAATTTATATCCAGACAATATGACCATGAGGTCCAAGGAGGGAGTATCTTAAAACCACTACAAGGAATAGGAGAAGTTAATAGTTATGCTACAGTAACCAGACCGCTTTACGATTCTAAAAAAGCTATCGTTATAAGTCAGGGAATTACAGCAAAATATAGTAAAATAGATACTTATCACATGGCTGCTTGCGCTATCGATACATCAATTAAAAATGCCGTTTCTGCTGGTTGCCCTATAAATCATCTTGCACTATTGGATAATTTTTGCTGGTGTAGCTCGGATGATCCAGAAAGACTCGGACAATTAAAAGCCGCTGCAAAAGCATGCTATGATTACGCAACAGAATTTAAAACACCATTTATCTCTGGAAAAGACAGCATGTTCAATGATTTCAAAGGATATGATGAAGAGAACAACCCTGTAAAAATCTCTGTAGTTCCAACATTACTCATATCTTCAATAGGGGTTGTTTCTGATTACAGAAAAACGGTTTCCATTGATCCAAAATTTGCTGGAGATCTAATTTATGTGATTGGAAATACTAATAATGAGTTGGGAGCAAGTGAATATTTTGAATTGATTGGGGAAAAACTTAGAGGTAAGGTTTATGTTGGAAAATCTGTGCCAAAAGTAAATGCAGAAGAAGCTAAAAGATCTTACATAGCATTTAATAAAGCAGTCGATGAAGATATAATTGTTAGTAGCATGCCCGTAAATAACGGGGGCTTGGGAATTGCTCTCGCTAAAAAGTGTGTTGCGGGAAATTTGGGAGCTAAAATAGATTTATCAAAATTAGATAATCCTGATTTATCGAGGAATGATTTTGTTTTGTTCAGCGAATCTCAGTCAAGAATTCTTGTCACAATAAATCCAAAAAATAAAGAGAAATTTGAAAATATTTTTAAGAATATAAAAATTTCACAGATAGGAGAAATAACAGAAGGAAATCTTATTATAGGTGGGTTAAACCAGGAAAAAATTGTTGATTTGGAAATCAGGGACCTAAAAAATAAATACAAAGAAACTTTCAGGAAATATTAAATGAAACCAAAAGTGTTGGTATTATCGGGTTACGGAATAAATTGTGAAAGAGAAACAAAGTTTGCTTTTGAATATGCTGGAGCAGAAGCAGAGATAGTTCATATAAACGATCTTATCAATAAAGAAAAAAACCTTGAAGATTTTCATATTCTGGTTGTTCCAGGGGGCTTTTCATACGGAGACGACACTGGTTCTGGAAATGCTTTGGCTAATAAAATAAGATTAAATTTGTGGCAGGATTTAAAGAATTTTATCGATTCTGGCAAACTGATTATAGGGATTTGTAATGGTTTTCAGGTTCTTACTAATTTAGGACTTCTTCCTGCATTGAATAAAAATTATGGGGAAAGGAAAATAGCATTAACGCACAATAATTCTACAAGATATGAATGTAGGTGGGTTAATCTTAAGCAACAGGGTAGTAAGTGTGTTTTTACAAAAAATATTTCAGAATTAAGATGTCCTGTAGCTCATGGGGAAGGGAAATTCTTTACAGATTTAGAAACATTGGAAGAATTAAGAAGGAATGACCAGATTGTTTTTTCATATACTAAACCTGGCGGGGATCCCGCAAATGGAGAATTTCCATATAATCCTAACGGGTCACTTTCAGATATTGCTGGTGTATGTGATGAAACAGGAAGAATTTTAGGAATGATGCCTCATCCTGAAAGATCTATATTTATGGGAAATTTTCCTGAATTTCAAACCCTAAAAGAAAAAGCAAAAAGAGAAGGGAAAGAGATTACAGAATATTATGAACCCTCTGTTAAAATCTTTCAGAATGCTGTAAATTACATTAATGAAAATTTATTGAAAAAAGAAGGCAATAGTTTTACCTATGAAGATACCTCCTGTAACAATATTTCTGGGATCTTTTCTGTACCCGAAGATGCATCTTTGGTAGTGATCCTATCTCATGGTTTTACCTCTAATAAGGATAGTAAAAATTATAAAGAGCTTGAGAAAAAACTAAATGATCTAGGGATTGGCACATTAAGGTATGATTATTATGGGCATGGGCCTGGCTATGGACATGGTCCAGGTTATGGTGTCTCGAGAGATGTGACACTTAGTAAAGCAATTGAAAGTCTTAAAGCCTCAATAAGGTTTGTAAGAAAAAAGGGCGATTATGATATTGTTCTATTAGGTTCTAGTTTTGGGGGTTTGATTTCAATGATGTGTGCATCTGAAGACAATGAGATAAAGGGGCTTATCTTGAAATCTCCTGTTGTAGAACCACTAAGTTTTTGGAAAAATAGACTTAGTGAAGAAGAATTTGCTAGATGGAAGGAAGAAGAAATACTCCATTATGACAACCCTCCTGAAAAGTTTGATTTGAATTATGATTATTGGCTAGATTTAAAGAACTACGATAGTTTAAAATTAGCTAAATCTATCTCTTGTCAAACCTTGATTATCCATGGTGATAATGATACGGTTGTCCCCATAGAGCAGAGTCGTAAGTTAGCTAGGGTGATTGGTGCAGATGTTAAAGTCGTGATAGGAGCAGGACATTTTTATGATTCGCATGAGCAGCATAACGAGATGATGAATATGATAATAAACTTCTTAATTAATATACCTAAAAAAACATTCACTTATACAGATTCCGGAGTTAATATAGAGTTAGGAGATGATGTTTCTAAAATTCTTTATAACGCTGCAAAACAAACATGGATAAACAGAAAGGGGAAATTAGGAGAAGTTATTGTTCCTTTTGATGATTTTAGTGGTGTGAGAGCAATCGATGTATCAAATCTTCCTTATGGAACTCTTATGAATATTGGATTTGATGGTATTGGGACTAAAATGGAACTAGCAGAAAGAACCAATGACTATAGCACAATAGCATACGATCTTTTTGCAATGGTCTGTGATGATGCTGTTGTAAGGGGGGCAGAACCTGTATTAATTGGTTCAATTTTAGATTTTAATTCATTAGGCAAAGATGGGGAAAATTATGTTGAGCAAGTCAAACAATTAGCTAAGGGTTATGTTGGGGCAGCTAGAGCGGCAAATGTTGTAATTGTAAATGGTGAAGTTGCTGAATTAGGTGATAGAATTGGGGGATTTGGTAGCTTCAATTGCAATTGGGGGGCTGGTGTTGTGTGGTTTGTAAATAAAGATAACTTATTTACAGGCAGAGAAATAAAACAAGGGGACAGTGTAGTTGCATTTAAAGAAGAAGGTTTTAGGTCAAATGGCTTATCTCTTGTAAGAAAAGTCTTTCAAGAAGTATACGGGAATGAATGGCATAAAAAAGAATTAAATGGAATCTCTCTTGGTAAATTAACGTTAACTCCTTCGAAGATTTATTCTAAAACAATAATTGATATTCATGGAGGAATAAACAAGGAGAAAAGAGCAGAAATTCATGGAGTAGCACATATTACCGGGGGAGGAATTCCTGGAAAATTTGGAAGAACATTAAAGGCAAGTGGGTTAGGAGCAGACCTTTATGACTTATTTGAGCCTTCTGAAGTAATGCTACACTGTCAAAAAATAGGGGGAATTAGCGATAAGGAAGCGTACTCAACATGGAACATGGGTAATGGAATGTTAATTATAACTCCCGAACCAGAAAAAGTTATACAAATTGCAAAAGAAAATGGAATAGAAGCTAGAATAGCGGGAACAATAACCTATAATAGACAGATTAAGCTAAAAAACAAAGGAAGGAATAAGAAAGAAGACGTCTTAATTTTCGATTGACAGGGTCCCCTATCAACTCCCTTTCTAAGAGTTAACTCTTTACTTCCAATAACTTTTTAAGAAATAAAGTTAATCACTAAAGTATGCGAAGCGTTGACATCTCAAAGCTTATGTCCTTTGTTGGACTTGACCACAAAGGGATTATTTTATTAACAGAGAATATGTCTGGATTAGAGAACAACCCTAAGGATGACTGGTTATACTTAGCCCTTCTCTCGTTAAAGTCTATTTCCGAAAGGTATGGTAGACAAATAGAATCAGCTGCTTTTATTGGAAGTGGAAATGGTATCGATGTTATCGCGGCAATTGATTTTTTCAAATCAGTGAAAAAGATTATAGTAACAGATATTGTTGAAGAGATCCTACCTCAAATTCAAAAGAACGTGAATAACCGTAGATCAGATAGGAACACAATTTCAATTTCTTATCTCGTTGGGAGAGACTGTGATCCTTTGAGGGATAAAGTTGATTTCATCTATGCCAATCTTCCATTAATAATGGTTGATCCTCGAGAATTGGAAGAGAAAAGAGCAACGACCACATTAACAGATAAATCAGAATATGATGAATTAAGTGTTGCAAAAGACGACCTTTTGTTGAGATATTCTTTACTCCCACAATTAGGGTTCTTACTTTCTGCAAAAGAGAAATTAAAGGAAAATGGAAGACTCATAACACTTATTGGGGGAAGGGTTCCAACAGAAGCAATAGATGAATGTTTTAAAAGAGCAGGGTTCAAATACGAAAAATCTTTGGTCGCCTTTATACGACAAAGTGATCCCGAATTTCTAAAAGAATACTCAGACTTCGAGCAAAATGATGAGAATACTGAATTTATCTTCTATAACTATAAAAAAGCGAAAGAGTTACTCTCAAAAAAAGGAATAGCTATTCCTGAGGTGATTAACACACTCTCGGAAGAGGATCTTAAAGGATTACTAAAAGAAGCGCAGATTGGCGCAAAGCAAGCATATCAACTCTACAAAGAAGGAAAAGATGTTGGACATCTGGCTTATGCTTTTGAGGCAACAGTAGAAGATTCAACTCCCGAATAAGGTGTTCTTTCTTAGTTTTATTGCAAAATAAACAAACCAGGATCAGAAGAATATTTTCTAATTATGTTGGTAATTGTCCCATCTGATTTCATTTTCCTAATTTCTTTATTAAAGACGTCTCTCAAACTATCATCCCCAAATTTAAATAAAAAGGTGTTTTCAAAAATTTCTATAGGTTCTTTTGAACCTTGAACTAGTTTAATAGCAGAGTTTTCATTAAACACCTGAACTATTGCTTTTTCGGTAAATGTAAAATCTGCCTTATCCTCAGCTACGAATTTTAATAAATCAAGAATACTATCTAGTTGAGGTACTAACACCCGACGAGCTTTGGGAAAACTTTTGTTTGCTATGTAATCTGAGATATCATTTTCTTTGATAGCAACACGAATTTTTTCGTTATTTAAATTAAGATTCTTTTTTTTAATTTTATTTCTAATCCAAGGATATACTTCGCTTGAGTATAAAGACTCTGAAGGATTGGCATTTTCTTTTCTTCTCGGAATTGGCCATATGGGGCTAGTGAAAACATCAAACCGCTCATTATTGACCCCCTCAATAACAACCCCATAGCCAGTTTCCTCATTTAATCTAATTTTCCATTTATTCTTGCGGGCGATTTTGATTAATACTTCATAAAATATTCCGCTAAAGTTATCAAATTGAGAGTCGTAGCTTAAAGCAGGAGGGTAGTTTGAAAATGCTACTCTCAATACTTTTGTTTTATTTACCCTTTCTAATGTGGAATTATATTTTTTAATTTCTTCCTTATCTTCAAGTCCCCAAATTGGATTATAGGTTTCCCAAGGATTTTCAAGGAGTATAAAATCCATGTTCTTTCTAATTTTATTATCAAATTTCCCAGCTATATAATCTTCGTAAACTTTCCAGTTTTTGTGATAAACATAAGCAACTTTTTTAGCACCAAGAAATTTTGGAGCCCATTCAAGAAAGGATATTTCAGAAAGTAGATAATGAACTGCTATCTTAGTTGCCTTTTTTAAGTCTGGTATCTCCCGCTTAGAAAACTTAAGTACATTGAGGGTAGTTTTGTCCGCCACACCCATAAACTTTTTATTTTTATTGTAAAAATCTCTTAAGGAATTATATTGTTTTTTGTATCCCTGATTATCTTCAATTTCTTTTTCCCAATTTATTATTTTTACTTCCTTTTCAGACAGGCCCAATTGAACTATAGCTCTTTTAACTTTATTTCGAAGGAGATTTCCTTGGGGAACGGCCTTATTACTTTTAGCTCTTTTTTCAGAGTATCCAAATGCAACATATGTTGAAATAGCGGGTATGTCTGCTATCAAAATAGCAACCCTGCCATAACGATTTACAATGTTCTCTATTAGAAAACGAATCTCATCTTCCTTAAAGTAACTATTCCCAGGACTCATCCCAATAATAGGATAGACGTCAGAATTTATTTTATTTGCTTTTTTCTTCATAAGAAAACTAAATTAAATTAGCTTATTAATTTTTCTAATACATCAGATAAGCAAATTATAAAAACTAATCTTATCTTCCAATAAATAAGATGGTGACGACTAAAATTCTTAAAGACATGGCCAATGTTCTGCGAAGAGATGTATTAAAGATGACGACTGCTGCAGGAGGTGGTCATCCTACGAGCTGTTTATCCGCTGCAGAAATTATGTCTGTTCTTTTTTTTGAAGAAATGAATTATGATAATAAAAAACCATTTAATCCAGACAACGATGAATTTATTTTGAGTAAAGGACACGCAGCCCCAATTTTATATTCTGCATTAAAACATTCTGGATGCATCAATGTAGATCTGTTAAGTTTAAGGAATTTTGCTACTCACGGAACTCATTTAGAAGGTCATCCAATGCCGGAAGCAACCAAATGGGTAAAGGTTGCGACAGGCTCACTTGGGCAAGGGCTTTCTATTGGGGTGGGTTTTGCTCTGGCAGCCAAATTACAAAAGAGAAAATTCAGGACATATGTTTTGATGGGTGACAGCGAAGTTGCAGAAGGGTCTGTTTATGAGGCAATGGAACTCGCATCTTATTACAAATTGGACAATCTTGTAGCAATAGTTGATATTAATCGTCTGGGACAGCGAGGAGAGACAATGTTGGGACACGATGTTTCTGCCTACAAGAAAAGATTCCAAGGATTTGGATGGAAGACAATTTCTGTCAATGGACATAGTGTTCCTCAATTGATAAAGGCCATGAGACAAGCAAAGAAATCAAAAAAACCAATAGCAATCATGGCAAAAACTCTGAAGGGCCGCGGAGTTAGCTTTTTAGAAAATAAAAAAGGATGGCATGGAAAAGCCCTGAATAAAGAACAATTAGAAAAAGCCCTTACAGAGTTGCCTAATCCAAAAATTCCTAAAATATCTATTAGAAAACCAAGAAGCGTTAAAGGAAGAAAATTTGAAAAACAAAAATTAAGCTTAACAAACTATAAACAGGATGAAGAGAAAGCCACGAGAGAGGCATATGGCGATGCTTTGGCTGCACTCGCAAAATCAGACTCCAAGGTAATTGCTATAGACGGGGAAGTTAGTAATTCAACATTTTCAGAAAAAGTTAAGAAGGCAAGGCCCCGACAATTCATAGAAGCATACATAGCAGAACAAAACATGGTTGGCATGGCTTTAGGTTTAAGCGTTAAAGGTTTCAATGTATTCACTTCCTCGTTTGCAGCATTTTTATCAAGGGCACATGATCAAATAAGAATGGCTGCCCTGTCAAACCCAAAAAGTTTAACCTTCTGTGGAAGCCATGCAGGGATTTCTATAGGAGAAGATGGACCTTCACAAATGGGTCTAGAAGATCTCCCAATTTTCAGAGATCTTCCTGGAAGCGTGGTTTTCTACCCAAGTGACGCTGTTTCCTCTGCGAAATTAACAGTTTTGTCTGCAAAGTTAAAAGGAATAAAATACATCAGAACCACAAGACCAAAAACACAAATTCTTTATGACAATAACGAGGATTTCAAAGTTGGAGACTTTAAAATCTTAAAACAATCAAAAAAAGATAAAGCTGTTCTTGTTGGTGCTGGAATAACAACTCATGAAGCATTAAAAGCACACAAAACCCTAAAAGAACAGAAAATTAACACGGCTGTAATTGATCTATATTGTATAAAACCGTTGAACCATAAAAAACTTGAAAACTTTATTAAAAAACACGGAAATAAATTGATAGTTTCAGAAGATCATTATCCTGAAGGAGGTATTGGAGAGATGTTGGCTGAGAATCTTGAAAATTCAGGAATAAAAATAAAACATCTGGCTGTCCGACAGATTCCACATTCTGGAACAAAGGATGAACTTTTGGATAAATATGGCATAAGTTGGAAGGGAATTGTGGGTGCTGTAAAAAAATTCTAAGATGGCAAATACTTATTTTATTACTGGTGCAGAAGGTGCTGGTAAAAGTACAATTGTTCCATCACTTAAAAAAAATCTAAGAGAAATAGATATCCGCGATTTCGACGAAGTAGGTGTTCCATTAAATCCCTCTCTAAAATGGAGAATTGACACAACTAAGCATTGGATAAAGATAGTTTTAGCAAATCAAAAAAAAGAAAAATCCACATGTATAATCGGACTAAGTTTTCCAAATGAAATAAGAAAAATCAAAGAAAGCGAAAAAATAAAAAATATTTACTATATTCTTCTAGATGTTTCTGTGAAGGAAAGAAAAAATAGATTAAAAAAAAGAAAATCTCAATCTCATGTTATTAAAGATCCTGAACAATTAAAATCACTAAAAAAAATATTCAAATCTAAATTAAAAAATAAACATAGAATAAATACCACAAATTTATCAACTGAAAATGTCTCTAATTTATTAATTAAATTTATTGGGTTAAAAGAAAAATGAAAAAACAACTTCTGATTTTTGTTGATAGAGATGCAACTCTTGTTTATGATAAGATAATACGGCCGAAGCATCATCTCGGAAGGCAAAGAGACTGGAAATCCAAGGTTGGGTTTATTAAATCTGCTGTTAAAGGTTTAAAGCTTCTGAGAAAAAAACTTCCCCGGGCAAAAATTTATGTTATTTCAAATCAATCAGGAGTTGCGATAAAAGAATTTCCCCTACTTACAGAGAAAAGGGCTCATGAAGTTTTTCAATATATTCTAAAGAAGCTTGAAAAGAAGGGGGTTGTTGTTGATGGTTATGAGCTTTGCATGAAGGCTTCCCTTGATTATGTTAAAACTCATCCACAGTTTACATTTGACAAGAGAAGAATCGGAAATTTTGCGTGCAGGAAACCAAATACAGGAATGATTAAATCTATTTTGAGAAAAGAAAAGATAAAAAGAAGCCAAGTAAAGATTTATGTTATTGGCGACAGGGCTTCTGATGTGAAAACAGCCTTAAATATAAATGGCTTTGGAATACTTGTTCCTTTTATGGAAAATAAGGAAGTAGAGAAGCTAAAGAAGTTGAAAGGTAGAAAAAAGCACATAGCTAATAATTTCCTTAGTGCTTCTAGGTTTATAATAAAGAGAGAGGGGTGAGGTTCCAGGCGTGGGTGT
>CAYLOQ010000003.1:0-10303 GCA_964385425.1 Candidatus Woesearchaeota archaeon
GCGAGACAGTTTGTATGATATCTACTAGGTGTGTTGTTGTCTGAGTGGAACAATCCAATAGTACGAGAGGAACTTGGATTGGGTGCCTCTGGTGAGCAGTTGTTACCTAGCAGGCTGCATAGCTACGCACTGTATGGATAAGAGCTGAATGCATCTAAGCTCGAAGCCATCCGCAAAACGAGACAACTAAGGCCGTCAAAGAAGATGACGTTGATAGAGTTGCTGTGTAAGATTCAAGGTTCGCCGAGAATTTCAGCAGACAACTACTAAAAGCCCCACTTGTATTATGTTTTCAGAACTGGATTTTTCTACTGTATTTTTTGTTATTTTTCTAGTGTAATAATATTTAAATAGTGGAGAATTAGGGAATTTTTATGGATTTGGATGAATTAACTGCTCAAAGAAAGAGCCCTGATTGGAAACAATGGATTCCTATTTATGGATTTTACCAGATAGTAAAAGATCGCGATGAGGGAAAACCCTCTCTAAGCAGAGATAGTCTAAACCACCCTCTAAGACATTCTGGTAGTGCAATATACCATGGAGTTGTTACTGGATTAACAATTGGGGGATTGTATTTGGGTTTGGTAAAACTTCTTCAATAATCATATTCAACTCTCGCCGAGAATTTCAGCAGACAACTACTAAAAGCCTCAATGTATTATGTTTTTTGAACAGGATTTGTTCTACTGTGTTTTTGTTATTTTTCTAGTGTGATAATATTTAAATAGTGGGAAATTAAGGGAGATTTATGGTAGAAAAGGAAACCTATACTCTTCAAGAAATGGAAGACGCTGTAGTAGAGATTGCTTCAAATTATGGTACCTTAATAAGGGCCATAGCAAAATTGGAGGGTTTTGTTTATGATGGTAGTCCAACAGAACTTCGATATATTATTTCACAATATAAAACAGCGACAGATGCTGTTTCTGTATTAAGGGAACTAGCTCCTTCAGGTATGACAAAAACAGATCCCAGAAGTTTGAGGGGTAGATTGGAAATTAGGGGTTTGGAAGACCAATTAGATCACCTTTCTATAATAGGAATAAGAATCAGTATTGAACCGGAAGAAGGAGAAGATTAATTCTTTAACCCAAACCCCCACACTCGCTTCGTTTCACTTCGCTCCAAACCCTCCTAAAACTCAGAACAATAATTCTTAAAAAGAGAAAAAGACCCTAAATCTTATGGAAATTCAAAGAAATATAAATTATGGTTTTGATTTGACTTTTTTTTATGTAATGAACGAGAGAGGGACAATGGCGTTCCTAAGGAAAGATGAGGGCCTCAAAATTTTGGCAGAGCATCCAGATGGGAGATTCAGGACTTCTGATGTAGATATTTTAGGAGGAGGGGAAAGCTTTGAAGACGGTGATCAATTGCAGGTAGATAGAGTGAGATATCAAGGCACTTTACATGGAATAATTGAAGAGGAGTTTTTAAGTTTTGATGAGTATATTGAGTTTAAAAGACCTAAAAGAATTCTCATAAATGATTTAAGAACAATTACTCCTGCACCAGGGTCAACAGAAGAATAATTCTCACAGAAACCCTTAAAAACTTTCTTTTGTTTATCAAATCATGGTGAGAAAAAAGAAGTGGAACTGGGATAAAGATCACAAGCATCGTGGCTGGAAATGCCATGGCGGAAATTGCGGAGGATGTATTTACTTCCTTGGATTTTTAGGAGCTTTAGTATATTTCCTACAGACTTCAACAGGTTTTTGGAACACTGTCCTTGCAATTCTCAAGGCACTTGTCTGGCCTGCATTACTTGTGTATCATTTGTTGGGATTGTAGACAAACCATAGAACCAAACACCATAAAATTTAAATATTAGATAGTGGAGAGGGAATTATGGGAAAACGGTTAAATCCTCTTGAAAAAAAGATTCTCAAGGTTAGTGAAAAATTTCTTAGACATACTACTGGTACAACAGACCCTGGGTATACTGGAACCGTTGCCTATGGAAATGTGTATCATATGCTTAGAAATGAATTTCCACAGTTAAAAGAAGAACTTGCTTCAATAGATGAAAAGTTACAAAGGGAATATCAAAAAAACAGGGGTCTTATTTCTGCTTAAAAACCCTCCCACACAAACCATAACGCAAGGCTTAAAAACCCTCATTTCTAAGCTATTTTAATGACTGTTAAGAATAGGGAGACGTTGTTTGAACTAATTCTGATGGCAGTAGTGTAAGGAGGAAAAATAACATGAAAGTATATGTAGGGAATTTACCTTTTAGTGTTGATAGCGAGAAGTTGAAAGGATTGTTTGCGTCTTACGGAGACATAGAAGAAGCAACTGTTATCAGTGATAAGTTTTCTGGTAGGTCTAAAGGATTCGGTTTTGTGACTTTTAAAGATGACGAAAGTGCTAAAAAAGCAATTGCTGAGATGAATGAGAAAGAAGTCGACGGCAGAAATCTGAAAGTTAACGAAGCAAGACCAATGGAAGATAGACCACCACGAAGAGATTTCAATCAAAGACGATTTTAATTAATGTCTGAAGAGAGAAATAGTTTATTTTTTTATTTTTATTATTGTTTTATAGCATGACGATTCTTTTAAAGGGGGTGGGAAAAGTAGATCATTTATGAAGAACTAACGGTCTTGGGGGTTTAGGGAAGAAAATCCTCATCAATCAAACAAGCTTCTTCAATAGAACAATCGATCCATTTCTCTTCAAAATCTTCTTGAAAATCTCTTGATTGTGTGCTTAAATAATCACCTATTACTTCTCTTTCAGCAGTGGTTCCTTCATAAAAAAGATACGCTAATTCTCTTACGTCCATACCAGAGAGTTTTCTATATGCTGCCGAGGTCATAGCAGCTAATTCTATTCCTTCAAAAGTTGTCTCATCTAAACTCATCCTTAATCTACTCTGAACAGATTTTATAAGATTTATTGTTCTCCAAAACTATTTTATACTTCTTTAGTATCTTAATTCTATGTTTGATCCAAACATAACCCCCCAGGTGATAGTTCTATTACTAAGATTATTAGTTCCATTCACAATATTAAGATGGCCTTTAGCTGGAACCATCTTGGCAATACTGGCAGATTCTTCTGACGTGCTAGTTTTTGATTATTTTGATTATGGATTTTTGTCAGGCATCCAATATCATGTATTAGACAAAATCTTTGATATGTGGCAGTTATTTTTTGAATTTCTCGTTGTTCGTAGTTGGATGGATGTTTTAGCTAGAAAAACAGGGATGATTTTGTTTGGCTGGAGAGCCCTTGGTTTTTTAGTCTTCATAATCTTTGGTCTAAGGGAGGCATTTTTCCTGGCACCAAACATATTTGAATACTTTTTCTTAGCAATGCTCGTTATCTGGAAGTTTAATAAGAAGTTTGAACTTAAGAAAAAAAGCCTTATTATAATATTATTGATAATCGGGATACCTAGTTTAATCAAAGAGTATCTAATGCATGTTAAGTATGTCGATCAGGTCTCAAATTTCTTTAGAGATAAGTTATTTTACTGGATTTATGATTAACCCTAAGGGCTTCTACATATCTTTCAAATTGCCCTTGGGAATCTGGCAATTGTGTCTGCATATAGGCCCTAATTAAGAGTCTGTTTGGTTTGCTGGTCTCAACAGAATCATGGGCAAGTTGTTCATAACTAGAATCGGAAAGAGTAGAACTACAAATAACAAACTCACCAAAACGAATATCACTAAGAACAAATCTATTCATTAGGGTTGGTTCATCTTCTAGAGATATCACTGGATAACTGGTCATTTCTACTTGCTCAACAGGGCTTGTTCTTAGTCTATTACGCATGTTTTTTTCAACACCTATAGGCCTTTTAAGTCTTGTTATTTTAAGATCCCCACAACAATCCAATGCAGGATTGCAAAGATAAAAGTAAATCCTGCGAGAGAAAAGATAAGATATCCAAAAAAATTATTCATGTCAATATAAAATACAATAATTCCTAATGCCAGTGCTACAAAAGCCAAAATAAAAGGTAGTGCTGGATTGGGTTTTCTTGAAATAATTCCTTTTCTCTCTAACCGCCTTATGGTTCTTGAGAAGTTCATATTAATTTCTACTCAACCCTATTTTCTATTCCTCTTTCTGAATCAAAATGACCATTAATAGCAGAAAAGACCATATTGGGTAATCTTGTGGGATTAGATGTAATAATTGAATACCTTATACCCCCAAGAGAGAATTCAACCCTATAAAAATCTCTAAGTCTTGAGGAATTTAACATTTCTTTTGTGATAGATTTTATCTGCTCCATGACTTCCATTAGCGCATTAACCTCCCCCACACCCCCATTATATTGGGATTTTCTTCCTTCTTCCATTCGAATAATAAGAAACTCATAATTTTAAAGATTATTGTTCTAAAAAACTACAAAACCCTGAATAAAATTAAAAGGCTAAGCACTATCAACCCAATAGTCGTGACTTCTTTTTTGTATTTGAATGCCATTAGTCTTTCTGAAAAATAAATAAGTGTGGCTATTTGTAAAAGTGTTGCGGAAAATATCCCTAAGATGACATAGGCTGAATTTGAAATTGTGCTTAAGAATAATCCTGAATAAACTATTATGTCATCAATGACTGTGGCAAATGCTGCGAGGAATCCTATTCCTATAAGTTTCAGGAATCTTTCTAAAGAAATTTTTTTATTTTCTTTAATTTTCTCTCAACCTTTTTTTTAGGTTTTTGAATAAACCAATCAAAGTAAATCGAAAGAGCTATCAAAAAAATCAGTCCCGCTGAGATATAGTTTGAATACGGAATTGCTTTTATTGTTGAACCAAATAAGAATGAAAGAATTATTGCAACTGTAACTGCAAAAAACACCCCAATAGCAAAAGCGATTCTTCCCCTCTTTGTCCTAGTAATATTTGCTAATATGGGTATCTCGTCATCGTATCATCAAAACCAGCAATTATTTTTACAAAAAATCCCGATAAGAGAGCTTTCACTACCATGAATTAAACAATATCATAGTTATTTTAATCTTTTCTATTACGACAATCCTTAAAAAATACTTTCTGTTTCAACTTATATGGAAATTGTGAAGGCACCAGCAAAAATAGTTTATTGTGGGCCCCCTATGGGGGGAACTAGTGAGGGTGCGGCTCGTTCGAGGGGAGTTGACCCTGAACAAGAAGTAATAGGACTAATTAATTTCACATTGGAAGATTTAACTGCTAAAAAAGGTTATTTTGTGACACCCATGGATGAATTCTTCAGAAGAACAACTAAGAGGCTTAACTTATCTTCTTTCGAATCTCACGCAGTCCTTCCAAGATCAACAAACCCCCCCATAACATTCATTTGGGCGGGTGGTTCATTAAAATTAAGTGCTTCCAGAAATGACAATAAAAATACTATTGAGTACAAGAGAATTATTTCTGAAGATGTGCGCGAGCACTATTTTGACGATTTAGATACAGGAAAATTGGATATCGAAGGTCTTTTGGCAAGAATTAAAGGAAGACCCCTTGGTGAAACTATTGAAATAAAACTAGAGGGGTTGGAAATGTGTTTACAGGCGGGATATGATGCATGGTGGGGTAGCGGACATTACGTCAGCACAAAGACAGATGTTGAAATGCCCAGATGGGTAAAACAGAATTGTGTTGAAGAGAAAGTCATGAGAACAAATGCAGAAGAGGTTGTAACAGCTGCAGAAGAAATTCTTGATGCTTACCTTGCACAATTAACAGACCAACAAGCTTAAAAACTCATTCTTACATAGATTTTTGTAAGTTGGGTAGTTAATTTCGGGACTCTGGCATTAGATTGTCAAGAAATCTAAAAATGATTTTTGAGTTCTGAGGAAGGTCCGGCCACCAATTATAAGTTATCCGTTGAAAGGCGGATTGCTGCGAGGCAAGGCTCTGTTACAGAAACGACACAGCTTTCGTGGAGTTATGAAACCATGGGAAGAACGCTGAAGCGAAAGATTTGATGAAACGAACACCCTGACTGGTGCAACCTTATGAATAAAAGGGCATAGTCGAATGTTAACACGTTCCGTCTGATTACAGGGAACGACAAAAGCTGGCCTATTCCCAACTTACATTTAGAAAGTCTTTTAAAATGAGATTACTCTGTTTCTTTAAGGGGATATAGCTCAGCGGGAGAGCGCCGCACTGAAGCTGCGGGTGTCCTGGGTTCGACTCCCAGTATCCCCATGCAGAACCTACCAGCGAGGTTCCGCACCTCCTGCAACCCGACAGAACAATCAAAAACATTTATAAAATAAAGATCATTAATCAAGATATACAAAAGAGGAAAATGGCAGAAGGAGATTTAAGCGTTGTGAGTTATGTTTTGGGAATTTTAAGTATAGTGTTTGCCTTCTTTACTCCTATTGCGGGATTGGTCTTAGGAATTATAGGTTTTTCCCAGAGTAAAAGGCTGAAAACAGGTTTAGGAAAAAAGGCTAAAAAGTTCAACACCATAGGGATAGTATTAAGCGTTATCATATTGATTATCTCTGTCGTTGTACTCATTTATTCTGTAGTCAATGGAATAAGTACTGGAAAAAATTTCCCTATATTTTAAAATGAGAGTTAATTCTAAACGTGCAGCAATGGAAATGACAATGGGGACCATGGTCACAATAGTTTTACTAGTGACTGTTCTCATCTTGGGGTTGGTTTTTGTCAGAACTATCTTTAGTAGTGCGAAAGGGGCTATAGATTTAACAGACCAACAATTGAGAAACGAGATAGCTAAGATTTTTTCAGAAGAAAGTAAGATTGCTATATTTCCTGGAACAAGATTCATAGAGATAAAACAAGAAGACACAGATGGGGTTGGATTAGGAATAAGGAATCGTTTACAAGGTGTTGCCGGCACGAGTACATTTTCTTATGAGGTGATTGTTTCAGATCCTGACCTTCAGAGAAAGTGCGGAGTAAGTGAAGGGAGTGTAATTAACTGGATCGTGACAGGAAGGTCAGAGAATAATATCCCTATCCCTTCTGGAGATTTCTCTTCCCAAAAAGTGTTATTTGAGATTCCTTCTGGTTCTCCGTTATGTACAATAAGATTCAGGGTAAATGTGGATGTAGAAGGAACAGCCTATGCCACAGATTTCTTTGACTTGAAAGTAAAATAAACCCCTAATTTTTTAAATTACTCTTTCTTAAGGTATTTATGTTAAAGGTTTATAATACCCTAACGAGAAAAAAAGAGGCTTTCAAACCAATTCATAAAAAAGAAGTTGGTGTGTATTCTTGCGGCCCCACAGTGTATTGGTATCAACATATAGGAAACCTAAGAACATATCTTTTTTCCGATATTTTGAAAAGGGTTTTAAGTTATGATAAATTCGATGTAAAACACGTTATAAATGTAACAGACGTGGGTCATCTAACATCTGATGCAGATCAGGGGGAGGACAAGATAGAAAAAGCTGCAGAAAAAGAAGGGAAAACCGCAAAAGATATTTCTAATTTTTATTTGAAAATCTTCAAAGAAGATCTAAAGAAATTAAACATAATTTCTCCAGACTTTTGGCCAAAAGCTACAGAACATATAAAAGAACAAATAGAACTAATAAAAAAACTAGAAGAAAAAGGTTACACTTACAAAACTTCTGATGGAATTTATTTTGATAGTTCAAAAGTTAAAAATTATGGTAAACTCGAAGGATTAAAAAAGAGAAAATTACATCCAGGAAAAAGGGTAAAGGTTGGAGAAAAGAAAAATAAGACTGATTTTGCTCTCTGGAAATTCTCAAAAAATCCAGGAACCAGACAACAAGAGTGGAATTCTCCTTGGGGAATTGGCTTCCCTGGATGGCATATAGAATGTTCTGCAATGTCTATGAAATATTTAGGAGAAAATTTTGATATTCATACAGGAGGAATGGACCATATCCCAATCCATCATTCTAACGAAATCGCCCAGAGTGAATCTGCAACAGGAAAGAAATTTGTAAATTACTGGATGCACGGTGCTTTTTTAACATTTAAAGAAAAAAAGATAAGTAAGAGCAAAGGAGGATTATATAGAATTTCAGAGTTAGAAGAACTTGGATTTTCCCCCTTAGAATACAGATACTTTTCTCTAACAACCCACTACAGAAAACCTTTAGGATTTTCCATCAACCATCTCAGAGTGGCACAGAAATCCTATGGCAGACTAAAAAACATAATTTCAAATATTAAAGATAAAGGAATAAACAAAAAATATCTAAAAGATTTTGAAAATTCTATAAATGATGATTTAGACATGCCTAAAGCCCTACGAATCTTATGGAAATTAGTTAGGGATGACAATGCCAAAGGGAAAAAAGACACTATAAAAAAAATGGATGAAATTTTTGGATTGGATTTGTTAAAGTCTGAAAAAGTGGATGTCCCTGACAAAATAAACATTCTCATCAAAGAAAGAGAGAAACTAAGAAAAGAAAAAAGTTGGAAAAAAGCAGATAGTGTAAGAAAGAAGATTAATAAGCTTGGATTTATTATAGAAGATGTAAAAGGGAGGACGTTGGTTAGGAAAAAATAAAATGGCTGTACAATTTGACTATTTGGCTAAAAGAGGGTGGAAACCAAAAAATCCTGATGAGAATTATCTGATTACCTTAATTAAAATTGAATTGGATGAACGAGCTGTCGCAAAAGCCAAATACCATCACCTTAAAAAAGGAAAGAAGAAAAAAGATAAGTTATTTGAAGACGCTGCTGCTACTGTTGCTGCCGAATCTTCAACAGGAACCTGGACAAAAGTTTATGATGGAAAAGATTCCGGAGTTCCCCTTGCTGGTAAAAAAAGAGCAATTGCCTATGATCTTGATTATAAAAAACATATATTCAAGATTGCTTATCCTATAGATTTATTTGAATTAAACAATATCTCAGGATTGCTTGCTGGAATTGTTGGAAATATTGCTGGAATGAAAATGGTTTCTGCGATGAGATTCTATGATGTTAGATTTCCAAAAAAAATTATAAGGGCTTTTCCAGGACCTAAATTCGGAGTTGAAGGGGTCAGAAAATTATTAAAAAAGAAAAAGGGATGTCTCGTTGCTACAGTACCAAAACCAAAAATTGGGAGGACAGATAGTGAACAGGCAGAACTTGCGAAAATTTTATTTACTTCGGGAAAAGGGACTTATGAAGGGATAAAAGATGATGAAAATCTAACAAATTTAAATTTTAATAAATTTGACAAAAGAGTTAGATTAGTTTTAAATGAATTAAAAAAAGCTGAGAGAAAAACAGGGAATAAAAAATTCTATCTGTGTAACCTAACACATTCTAATCTTGATGAAATGTTGAGACGTGCAAAGATCATTAAGAGTAATGGTGGGATTTTTATGATGGTGGATGTGGTTACAACTGGCTTTTCTGCAGTAGATACTCTCAGAAGAAGAAATCTTGGTTTAGCTATTCACGCACACAGGGCTATGCATGGATTCATAACTAGAGATAATTCTCCAGGGGTTCACGGAGAAGGGAAGCTGTATGGATTCTCAATTTCGATGATTGTTTTAGCGAAACTCTTCAGAATTCTTGGAGTGGATTCTATTCACGGAGGATCCCCATTAGCAAAAATGGAAGATTATGGAGAAGCAAAATATATCAAGGACGTTTTACAGGAAAAAAATCTTAAACCACACACAAGGATCCCAAGCCTTGGACAGAGATGGTTTCACATAAAACCTGTTTGGATGACAGCTTCAGGGGGATTACATCCTGGGGATTTCGAAGTTATCCTCAAGGAATTAGGAGAAGATATAATTATTCAATGTGGTGGTGGTTTATTAGGGCATCCAAATGGAATTGAAGCAGGAGTAGTTGCAATAGAACAAGCTAGAGAGCTTTATGAGAAAAGAATTCCCATAAGAAAATTTGTTAAAGAAAATCCTAATTCTGAATTAGCTGCTGCAGTTAAACTCTGGGGATATGGTCCTAGAATAATTTATTAGAATGAAGATAAAAAATGAATTTTAGACGAATAAAACTTAATGGGACAGAGATAATCTTAGGAAGAGATGAAAACAGCAATGACGAGCTGATGAAAAAATTCAAAGGGAAGGAAAATACCATACTCCATACAAGGTCTCCAGGAAGTCCTTTCTGTGTGATTGGAAAACTACGACCGAGTAAAAAAGATATTAGAGAAACCGGAGCAGTTTGCGCGAGATACAGTCAAGACTGGAGAGATAATCGAAAAGATGTAAAAGTTGATGTTTTTACTGGCCGAGACATAAGTAAAAGATTCTGGATGAAAAAAGGGACATGGAAAGTTAAAAAATCCAAGTCAATAAGTATTAAAAAGAAAGATATAATAAAATATGAAAA
>CAYLOQ010000003.1:10403-93405 GCA_964385425.1 Candidatus Woesearchaeota archaeon
TTAAAAAATCCAAGTCAATAAGTATTAAAAAGAAAGATATAATAAAATATGAAAATGAAAAAACTCGGACAAGTCCAAATAGGGAAAAATAAGGTAAGTGAAAATTTTATAGAAACTCTAAAAACCCATTTTAAAAATCATGAGAATATGAGGGTTTCTGTTTTAAGGGGTGCTGGGGCTGATAAAAAAAAGGTCAAAGAATATTCTGAAGAAATTTTATCGGGTCTGGGGAAAAATTACACTTCGAAAATTGTTGGTTTTACAATTTTTATAAAGAAGTGGAGAAAACCCAAAAGATAACTTTATAAATCAATTTTCATCTTAAATATTAGTTAAATCGCTGAGGCGATTCTAATGCTGAAAGGCATGACTAAAAATGGAAGAAAAAAATCCAGTTTATGACTTAAATGCTCAG
This sequence comes from Candidatus Woesearchaeota archaeon, assembly GCA_964385425.1. Classification (GTDB taxonomy): domain Archaea; phylum Nanobdellota; class Nanobdellia; order Pacearchaeales; family GW2011-AR1; genus ASMP01. Next base: position 10,819 of record CAYLOQ010000003.1, read on the forward strand.
GAATACAATTTAAAATTAGCAGAAGCCCTAAAGAAAATCCCAGAGTTTAAAGAACCTGGATGGGTCGTATTTGTAAAATCAGGTCCTGCAAAAGAGAGGCCGATAGATGATTTAGATTTCTGGCACAAGAGGGCTGCGAGTATTCTTAGACAACTCTATAGAAGAAAGATTGTTGGTGTTAATCGGTTAAGAACAAAGTATGGTAGCAAAAAAAATCGTGGATATCAACCAGAGACATTTAAAAAAGCAGGTGGTAAAATAATAAGAACAATTCTTCAACAATCTGACAATGCAGAATTCACAGAAATCGCAAAACAGATAAGAGGGGTTAGAAAGAGAAAACCAGGAAGGCAACTGACTGAAAAGGGGAAAAAATTCTTAGAGGGAATAAAATGAGTGGAATAAAAAATACAGAAAAGAAGACTACATTAGTAAAGAAAGGGAGACAAACTAGGTGGGCTCCTATCTGGGCTGTTCTTAAAAAATACGGTGTAGGGAAGAAGAAAATACATCCTTCTGCTATGACGAGACATAGAAGATCATGGAGAAGAACCAAGCTTCATATTAAACCCAGGAAACAAAGGAAATCTCACTTTGGATAAAAAGAAAGAAAATGGCTGAAAAAACCGATACAAAAATAGACAAACTTGAGAGAGAATATGTAATTCCCCTTAGAAGAAAATGGAACAGAGTTCCTAGGTATAAGAGAGCTAACAAAGCTATAAAAGCCATAAAAGAATTTTTAGTCAGACACATGAGAATTAGAGACAGAGAACTTGAAAAGATTAAGATAGACAAATACCTGAACGAGGCTGTTTGGTTTAAAGGGATTAGAAAACCTCCAATAAAAATCAGGGTTAAGGCCATCAAAGAAGGGGGGATTGTAAGGGTAGAACTGGCTGAACTTCCCAATAAGCTAAAATTCAAAAAAGCCAGATTAGAGAAGAGGGAACAAAAAGCTTTAGAAGTTGTGACCAAAAAGAAGGCAGCTGAAAAGTTGGAAGATAAAATAGCTCCTGAGGAAACAGGGAAGACACAAAAGCCTGGAGAGAAGACAGAAGAAGAGAAAAAGGAAGAAAAAGAAAAAGCCAAGGCAGGGGAAGAAGCAACTAAAGAATTGGGGAAGGCTGCTGCAAGAAAAGTAAAACAAACTGCTGCAAAAACAACACAGCCAAAGCGTCAGATTAGAAAAACTCTGGCTAAATAAATTTATTCTTATGTTAAGTAAAATGAAACTTAATCTAGATAAAATAAAACAAAATAAATCCATAAAAGAGCTTTTGGAGTTTGGGATTATAAATATAGATAAACCATCTGGCCCGACTTCTTTTGACGTTTCTGAGCATGTCATGAAAAAACTTGGACTCAGAAAAACCAGCCATTTTGGAACTTTGGATCCAAAAGTCACAGGAGTTTTGCCTATTGCACTAAACAGAGCATGCAAACTCACAGGATATTTCTTGGGAGAAGATAAAGAATATGTTGGAATAATGAGAATCCATAAAGATGTTCCCCTAAAAGATATCAAAAAAGCTATAAAAGAAAAATTTACGGGAAAAATAATTCAATTGCCACCTGTGAAATCCAGGGTTAAAAGACAAGAAAGAGAAAGAGAGATCAAAAAATTCAAAATTTTAGAGAAAGGTGGACAGAACATCTTGTTTCAAACAGAAGTGCAGGGAGGAACATATATAAGAAAACTGGTTTCAGATTTAGGAGACTATATGAAAATAGGAGCGCATATGTTGGAGTTGAGGAGGGCAAGAGCCGGAATCTTTCTGGAAAAAGATAGTATCAATCTTTATGATTTAGAAAAAGCTGTTGAAGAGTTAGGAAAAGGGTATGAAAAGCTTTTTAGAGAGATAATAATTCCTGGTGAAATTATCTCAGAGTTGTATCCTGTAGTTCAGATAAAAGAAGAATACGTTGATAAGATGTTACATGGCTCTCCGATCTATAACAGCCATTTAAAAGATAAAAAAGATTATAAAAAAGAAAACTTCGTCTGTGTTTTTAGTGGAGAAAGATTTATAGGTGTATATATGGTAGTTAACGAAAAAGAAATCTTTGCAAGATCAAAGTTTGTTTTACAGTCTATAAGAGAAAAATGAAAGAATATCTTAAGATAAATAAGAAAGTATATGAAAATTTGGCACCAGAATATGATAAAAGATGGAGGGTGTATTTAGAACATGAAAAAGCAGTATTAAAACCTCTTGAGAGTAGATTAAAAAAAGAATTTGATATTCCCATCAGTGTTCTAGATGTGGGGTGTGGTGTTGGGCTTGACTCATACATTTTATCAAAAAATGGTTTTGTGGTAATTGGTATAGATTTCTCACCCAAAATGCTTTCATTTGCGGAAAGAAATGTACCAAGTGTAAAATTTGTTGATATTGATTTTCTCGAAGATGATTTCGAAGGAAATTTTCAAGGAATAATTCTTAATGCATTCATTCAGCTTTTCCCAAAACGAGATGTTTCAATAATTCTAGAAAAAGTCAAATCCTTGCTTGTAAAAGATGGTTATTGTTTAATTTCTATAACGAAGGATGAAGAGTCTAAAGAAGGTTATATGGAAAAGATAGATTATCCTGGAAACTTAAAGAGATTTAGAAAGTTCTGGACCAAGAAAGAAATTATTGAGATTTTAGAACAAGGAGGGTTTAAAATTGTTGAATATTATGAAGATTATGAGAAAAATTTTAAAAAAAATTGGATGAATATAATTTTCCAGAAAAATTAAAATGAAAGATAAAAAAAGATGTGCGTGGCCAGGAAAAGAAGAAAAGGATTCCTTGATGATAAAATATCACGATGAAGAATGGGGGGTTCCTGTTCATGACGATATTAAATTATTTGAATATCTCATCTTAGATGCTTTTCAGGCAGGATTGAGTTGGGAGATTATTCTAAAAAAAAGAGAAAATTTCAGAAAAGCTTTCCACGGTTTCAATCCTGTTAAAATAGCAGAATACACTGATAAAGAAATAGAAAGGTTGATCGGGGATGCAGGCATTGTTAGAAACAAATTAAAGATTCAGAGTGCGATAATAAATGCTAAAAAATTTTTAGAGATACAGAAAGAATTTGGATCTTTTGATAAATACATATGGCAGTTTACAAACCATAAAACAATAAAAAATAAGTTTAAAGATTTAAAAGAGCTTCCTGCTAAAACTCAAGAGTCAGATAACATGAATAAGGATTTAAAGAACCGTGGATTCAAATTTGTTGGTTCTACGATCTGCTATGCTTTTATGCAGGCTGCTGGAATGGTCAATGATCACACGATTGACTGTTTTAGGTATGGGGAGTTATAATGAGACACTTTGTTTATTTTTCAAGTTCAGCACAAACTTCTGGAAATTTCAACGTGAAAGAACTTATGAAGGCGGGGAGGATGGACATAATCATGCATGTAATAATAAATAGTTTTTTTCTATCTCACAGATTAAGGAATGATGTTAAATTGCATCTGGTTTTTTACGGGCAACCAGACCCGCCAAAACACATAGAGCTTAGTATCAGGCCAGAGCTGGAGATGAGTAAGAAAGATATTGCGAATCTAATCAAAAAAATACTCTACAAATACAAAGAAGGAAAAAAGATGGAAGTTCTTCCTAGTTGTTTTATAGAGAAAAAGAGTTTTCTGAAAGTGATCGAAGAACTTATGAATCAAGGGAAAGAAATTTTTATTCTGGATAAAAAAGGTGAAGGGTTAAGAAAAGTAAAAATTCCAAAAGACCCTGTTTTTATTTTGGGGGATCAAGAAGGTTTACCGAAAAAAGAATTGAAACGGCTTAAAGGCCTGGCAAAAAAGGTTTCTGTTGGGAACAGGGTTTATTTCTCCAGTCAGGTGATCACGATTGTAAACAATGAACTAGACTTAAGGGGATCAATTTAGATTCAGGCTCTCCTTGAATTTAACCCTGATTAAAAACTCTAGTTCTTCTATTTCTACGCCCAAGCTGTAAAGAAAAGATATTTCCTCTCTTGCGTCTGAAGGAAGATTTTCTTCCAAAAATAAATTTTTTGACATTTTCACTCTTTTTTTTGTTTGAATATCCCCCTTAGAGGGGGTTGAGTATGATTCCCCTTTTTTAAAAGGGGAAATCGAAAAGAGGGTTGAAATTAATTTTAGACTTACTAAAGTTAAGAAATCTCTTTATAAAGTACTTATGAAAAGATTCTAAAGAATCATGATATAGAACCCCATTCCACAAGCTTTTTAAATGAAAAAAAGTTTTCTGAATAATGAGGTTTGTTCCTATTCCAGATTGGTTTCTTGGAAAAGACGTTTTAATTGAAGGCTTCAGTTTTATAGTCCTCCTTATTTTCTCTTTTCTCTCTATTAGGAATTATAAGCTGAATAAAAATAGAAATTTTCTATATCTAGGGATTGGTTTTGCCCTAATTGCCCTTGCTCAGCTTGCAACCATAATTACTAAACTGGTTCTCTACTATGACGTTGGACCTAGTCAAGCCATAGGGGCTGCGATTATAACTAGCCAGCTGATAAGTTCTGTGGATATCTTTTATTCTGCGGGATTCTTCTTCCATAGACTCTTAACTCTTTTGGGATTTTATGTAATTTATAGGCTTCCAAGACACAAAAAATCTATTCTGGATTCTTTTGTGATTATATATTTCATCATTATCTCTGCGCTTTTAGATAAGGGCGTATTCTATTTGTTCCACTTAACTGCTCTTGTTTTATTAGTTCTCATATTTGATAATTATCATGCACTTTATAAGAAAAACAAATTTGTAAATACTAAAATATTGCTAATTGCCTTTGGGATTCTCGCATTGAGCCAGTTAATATTTATCCTTTCAAACGTAGAAATAATGTTTGTCTTAGGAAATATCGTAGAATTAATAAGTTATATAATCCTACTAATTCTAATCATAAGGATATTGAAACATGGAAAGAAAAAGAAGTAGAATGGAAATAATATCAGACATGTTGGGAATAATACAAGGAAGGGGCGGAGAGATTAAACCAACACACCTGATGTATAAAGCGAACCTTTCTCACAGTCAGATGACCTTATATCTAGAAGAACTAATCAAAAAAAAACTCGTGCAGAAAAATAAGTCAAAAAGAGGTCATCTCATAGGTCTAACAAAAAACGGTAAAGACTTCTTCTTACAGTATATCCAGATGAAAGAATTCGAAAAGACTTTTGGGTTGTGATAGATAAAACTTAATAAACTATTTCTCCTTTGTTGTGTCATGAAGAAATCAGTCAGACTCTATATTGATGGGACTGTGCAAGATGTTTTCTTTCGTGGTTTTGTGAAGGAAAACGCAGAGAGATACAACGTTAAGGGATTTACAAGAAATTTAGAAGATGGGAGAATCGAGGTTTTTTTGGAAGGTAACACAGACAATGTAAACAAGATGATTGAACTCTGCGGAAAAGGACCGAGACATTCAAATATAAAGAAAGTTGATATTAAACAAGAAAGATTCCAAGACTTTAAAAGTTTTAAAATACTGCATATTTGAGATGAGGTAAAATAAAAAATGGGACGAGAAGATCAAATAATAAAGGAGAGAATAAAAAAAGTTGAAGAATTGAGAAAAAAAGGTATTAATCCTTATGCCTATAGATTTGATAAGAAAAACTCTGTTGCTGAAGGTTTAAAATCAAAATTAGGATCCAATATAAAAACCGCAGGCAGGGTAATGACAAAGAGGGGTATTGGGAAGATAAGTTTTGTTGATCTTATGGACATGACTGGAAAAATCCAGATTGTTTTACAAGAGAAAGAGACTCCAAAAAAGGCTGTTGATCTTTTCAAGAGGTATATAGATACTGGAGATATTATAGGTATAGAGGGAAAAATCATCAAAACAAAAACAGGACAAATTTCTATATTAGTCAAAAGATTAAAGCTTCTGACTAAATCTCTTCTCCCCTTACCGTCAAAATGGCATGGACTCCAAGATAAGGAAGAAAGATACAGAAAGAGGTATCTTGATTTGATTATGAATCCCGAGATTAAAAAAACATTTGATACAAGGAGAAAAATATTTGATAGTATAAGGGAGTTTATGAAATCTAGGTATTTTGTGGAAGTGGAAACCCCAATTCTTCAACCAATTTATGGCGGGACAAGTGCTAGTCCATTTGAATCAAACTTAAATGCTCTAAAAATGAGGGTGTATATGAGAATCTCGAATGAGATGTATCTAAAGAGATTAATTGTTGGTGGTTATGAAAGAATTTTTGAATTTTCTCCAGATTTTAGGAATGAGGGGATAGACAGAACCCACAACCCTGAATTTACACAAGTGGAAACTATGTGGGCATATGCAGACTATAAGGATAATATGAAGTTTGCAGAAGATATGATAAGTTTTGTAGTAAAAAAAGTTCATGGAAAAACAAAAATAACTGTTGGAGATAAAGAACTTGATTTCAAACAACCCTGGAAAAAAGTTAGATTTTTAGATACAATTAAATCTAAAACAAAAATTGATTTTTCAAAGGTCAGAAATCTAAAAGAGGCTAAAAAATATGCTGAGAGCGTGGGTATTGACGTTTCTAAATCAGATACTATAGGAGAGGTTATGATCCGTGTTTTTGAAGAAAAAGTTCAACCACACTTAATTCAACCAACTCTTGTACAGGATTACCCTCTAGAAGCTGCAGGACTTGCAAAAGCTACAGAGGATGATGAGTTTTTTGTTTCTTCTTTTGAGATAATCATAAATGGTATAGAAATTGGGCTTTCTTATTGTGAACAGAACGATCCCAAGGTTCTTGAGAATTACTGGAAGAGTGCAGAAGAGAAATTTAATAAGGGGGACGCAGAAGCTCAAAGAATAGACAAGGATTTTTTAAACGCATTAAAAATTGGTATGCCCCCTACTTCTGGTCTTGGTGTTGGAATAGACAGACTTACAATGATACTGACAAATCAGGATTCAATCAGAGATGTTATTCTATTTCCCTTTATGAGGCCTGAGAGAAAATGAGCCTTCGAGTAACAAGAGAACAAGCATGGGAACTTGTTAAGAAATATAACACTCATGAACAGGATTTAAAGCATTATCTTGAATCTGAAGCAGTCATGAAAGAAGTTGCCCAGAAGCTTGGATTTGGTACAGAAGAGATAAACTATTGGGGAATTCTTGGGCTGGTTCACGATATTGACTGGGGGCTTACGAAAGGCGAAGTTCAGAGCCATTTAACGAAGGCTCCAGAGATTCTGAAAAAAGCAGGGTTTGATGATGAATTCATTGAAATTGTTTTAAGCCATGGTTATGGTTTTCCCGAGTTGCCCGATTTGAAAGACAAAAAAAGAACTAAAAAAATTGAACACGCGTTAGCGGCTTCAGAGACAATAACCGGTCTTGTTCATACCTACGCCTTGATGCGTGACTCAAGGGTTAGTGACATGAAAGCGAAAGGGCTAAAAAAGAAATTTAAAGATAAAACTTTTGCCAGGGCAATTCAGAGGGATGTGATTCGCGAGGCTGAAATGCTTGGATTGGAACTGGACGATTTTTTCCAGATTGCGATTCAAGGGATTAAGAAAATAAAAGAAGAGGTTGGTTTGAAATAAAAATGACCTTAATCGTTAAATCAAACATAAAAAAAGTTGTGAAAGAGCTTGACAAAGAAAATTCTGTTTCTAGTGTTGCAGAAGAAGTCGGAACAGCGCTAGATAAAAAAGTTGAAAATATTCTAGAAGAAGCAATAAAAAGAGCCAAGGCAAACAAAAGAAGAACCTTACAGGCGAGGGATTTATGATGCCAACAAAAAAAAAGAGCAAACAGGGTAAACTAAGTCGAGCATCTGGGGCCAGGTTTGAATTAAAAGTCAGGGGTGCTCTTGAATCTGATGGATGGATTGTTGATAAGTGGACTAATAATGTTAATTTAGAAGGAGGCAAACTTGTAAAAGTTAAAAATAAATTCTTAGGTCCTGGGAAGCCAATGATGCTAGGAGCAGGATTCCCAGACTTCATCGTCTTCAGGTCCAAAGGAAAAAATTATGAGATAGTTGGTGTGGAAGTAAAAACTAAAGGATATCTAGACAAAGAAGAAAAAGAAAAATGTAGATGGTATCTGGAAAATAATATATTTTCAAAAATACTTATCGCGAAACCAAAGAGAAATGGCAGAAGAATTAATGTGGAATATATAAATTTTAATAAAAGATAGTTGATAACTTATTGGTATGAGATTAGGAAGAATTTTATTAATAATAATCCCGATAATTCTATCTATTTCTTATGTTTCTGCTGTCTGCGATTCAGGGCAGATTGACATAAATACAGCCACAGTAGAAGAATTGGATGAGATTGTTTATATCGGTCTTGCAAGAGCAGAACAAATAATAGTTCTAAGACCTTTCAGCTCTGTTGAGGATATGATAAGAATAAGCGGCATTGGGGATGTTTATTTAAATTCTATAAAAGAACAGGGATTGGCATGCGTAGAGGAAGAAAAAACAAAAGAAGAAGAGATTGTTGAAGAAAAGGGGGCAGTTGAGGGAAGTGCGGAAATTTTAGTGGAAATAGTAACAGAAGAATCCCCTCCAATAGAGAAAGAATTAGATGTCATAAATTTAAATCCAAAAGTTATAAAAAGTGGGGATGACATGGAAAATTTAAACAAAAATAATTACGCAATCTATGGTCTCGTAGGTTTTTGCGTTTTACTGGGTGTTTTGTTCCTTTTAAGAAAAAGCAGATATAAGAAAAATGAATTCAGATGAAGAGAAAAAAGGCATCAGGACTGTGCTCATAATAGAAGTCATAGGAAGACCTCCAGAACACCTCATGGAAATCCTGGAAAAAATGACTGGTGAAATTGGTGAGGAAAAAGGTGTAAATGTCATTAGAAAGAAGATAGAGACGCCAACACTGATGAAAGACCAGAAAGAGTTCTACACCACTTTTGCAGAGATAGAGGTCGAGGTAGAAGAAATTCTTGATTTAACTCGTTTAATGTTCAAATATATGCCTGCACATGTCGAAATTATTTCCCCAGAATCACTAGCATTAACTAATAATGGATTGAATGATATTCTAAACGAACTCGTGCAAAGACTCCATGGATATGACGAGATTGCCAGAATAGCAAAAACAGAAAAAGATATTTTAGAAAAAAAACTAAAAGAAGAAACTGAAAAGAAAAAGTAATTATCTCTTCCCCATTCCTCTCTTAACTAAATCAATCTTGTTTCTTACACCCTTATATCTTCTTTTATAAAACCAATACAAAATAAGTATTATAAGAATTAAAATACCCCAGCCTATTATTTTTCCTGTTGAGCCCTTTTTTTCAATTGGTTCGCAAGTTCCAATACAGCAAGCCCCGTCTTTTGCATAAACCACATCTTCGCTACATTCTTCATTTTCAATACAAAAAGTTCCGCCTTCCTCAGAACAAGCCAGAGTGCTTCTAACCTCAATTTCAGTTTCAGATTCTTCTGAGGGGATAAAGTCTTTTATAAAATCCATAACAATGGTTAATGAGGTGGAAGTGTTTTCTGCCTGAGCTATTAATTTCCCTTCTACGATGAATTCTTCTTCATCTGAAAGAAAAAATATTTCAATTTTTTCACTAGAATTACTTTCAAGATCATCAAGCTCTTCTATTGAAAGAGAAACATATGGCTCTAAAAGTGGAGAAACGAAAAGGAAAATATTTTCTAAATCAGCTTCACCAGTATTTCGAAGACGGATTATTCTCTTCGCATCTGAATTTGTTGCCATAGAAACATGCAAAATAGAGGGTTCAAATTTTAGTTTGCTTTCTTTTTTCTCTGATATTGTTTCATTTGTTGTTATAAAAACAGGAAGAAGGTAGGTAAAATTTCCTGTAATTAGCCCAACAATCTCAAGATTTTGGTTTGCAATTCCTAGTTCGAAATCTATCTTTTTTATTTCTCCCGACTTTAGGTTTATAAAATTCCTTTGGGTGGTTTCAAGACCTGTGGCTATTTCCAGAGTTATCTCTGTTTCCTGGAGGTTTTGAACCTCTACAGAGAAATCACCAGAAGTCTTTACAAGACCCGGATTCACAGAGAAAATTGCAGTATCTTCTATTATTGTGAAATTCTTAACAAGATCTTCTTCACTGACGTCAATTCCCTTCATGTATTTTGTGTTTTTTATAACAATAGAATAATTTGTCGGTTCTTTTCCTGCCAATAAAGCATATATGTAGAAATCATCCTCTATCTCCAAGACATCATAAATCATTGGAATTCTCACGTGGCCTCTAAAAAAAAATACATCTTCTGTCGCTATATTTTCCAAGAAATTTCCCGAAATTCTTGCCAATAAGGTTTCTCCTTGATCAAACTGCTCTTTAAGCTCAAATTCGACTGCAGAGACTATTGGGAAGAATAAGAATAATATTGTTAAAAAAATAATGCTCTTTCTCATAAATGATTAAAAGAAAGAAGGTTAATAAAGTTTATTGGAAAAGATTTATTTTTTCTTAAAATAAAAAAACATTCCGACAAGACCAGCAATAAAAAGAATGATTCCCAATAATCCAGGGGCGGTTCCTGTGACATTTGAAACAGCGTTTCCTGTTATTGTGAGGGAGGATAGGCTTAGGATTAGACCGCCAGCGATGAAGAGGAAGGATACGGCTGGTTTTAGGGCATCTATTCTAATTGCTAATTCTTCACCTTCAATTTTATGTTGATCGTCTATAGCCAAATCTTCTAAAGGTAATCTATTTTTTTCAGCAATTCTCTTTGCTATATCTACAGCTGTTCTGTATGCGAAACGGATTGCATCTGCAAGATCTTCTTTTTTTCCTATCTCGGTGTTGTTTTCACCGGGAACGTCAAACCAGTTTTCTCTAGAATAAGCGTCTCTTCCATTTTTAGTTTTAGAACCATATACAGAAACAAATCCTAAGGGGGCATCTCTTCCACTACCAGATAATGATCTTATCTCATAAGAAGGAAGCTTTCCAGTTACTTCATCAAACGGACTTAATGCGTATCTTAACTGTATCTTTTCTCCATCTAATTTATTAAATTTCTTAGGAATTTTTACTCTTCTAACCATCTTTCTTATAAATTTAGAAGATTATTTAAAATTATCTTTGAAAATTACTTCCCCATTTCCTTCAGTTTCTTAAGAACATCTTCTAATTCTCTTGAGGATTTTTCTTTCTTGGGTCTTGGTATAGGGCGTCTTGCAGGGGGGAGGATTCTCCTCTGCACAGGTCTGGGATGCATGGTTGGGCGCCTTAAAGGTGGTGTTAATCCAGGACTCGGACGATCAAAAGGTCTTCCACCAGGTCTTGGTCTTCTCCCTGACTTAAGTTTCATCCAGAAATCTCTTAATTTATCTCTAAAAATTATTCCTGCAACAACAAAAATTATCAGCAAGAGTAATACCCACACCCAGGCGTAACTCTTTCCATCTTCTTCACCGATTTTTATGATGCAGCAGGAATCCCCTGTAAAATCACAAGAATAGAAAACTTCTTCTTCTCCGGGATTGCAGCCAAGAGGACTGCAAAAACCATTATTTAATTCACACTCTGAAGGTTCTTGAGGGGTTCTAGTTTCGCAAGATCCTTGTACACAACAATTCTGTGAATTGGAAGCACTAATAAGATTCCCTGTACATGCTTCATTTGAACTACATATCTCCCCATTTATCTCTGAACAGGTTTCTTGAGATAGGGGAACACTACAGCAACTAAGCACGGCAGAAGAACAGTCAAATTCTGAAAGTATATCTCCTCCTTCTCCCCCACAACCAGACCTAGACATACAGAAAAACCCTGCATTTTCACAATCTGGCAAACCATCCACCCCATTCCCGTTACTACCTGAAAAAGATCTAGGCCAAATAGAAGATAAGAGGAATGCTGTGTTTCTCACATTTCCTTCCCAACACCCCTCTGAATCCTGAAAATCTAAGAGCCATGATTTTGTATCTATTTTTTCTTGGAGGTTTTCTTGTTGGAAAGGGGACAAGGCAAGGGCAGTATCATAAAACTTATCTCCTGATTCCTGCCACCATTTATTACTTTTTTGCTTTGAAAGTAAGGAAGTTCTGTATTCTTTATTTGCTGTTATAAGATGCAAGAATGCATCTGGGAGGAATCTCTGATTTTCATCTGCAAAGATAATAAGGTATGGGAGATAGGAAGAAACATCTTTTCCTGCAGAATCCAGAACCATGGAGGCCCATAAACTTCCTTCATAATCACAAGAATTACCTTCTGCGAAACAGAAAGAATCCACTTTTTCTGTTGTTGTTCCTCCTGCTGCAGCTGAAGAAGTTTTCTCTGAAATCTGGATTGTTGATGATGTTGTTTCTTTGAACAAAAGCGTGGTGAGGAAAGTTTGGTCGCAAGAAATTTCAAATTCCTCTCCATAACAAGATGGCGATATTCTGAGCCAGTAATCACTTTGCGCTAGAGTCAGACAGCTTCCTGCATTATCACTGATCTTCTTGTCTTCCCCTATATTTACGCTATGTGATGAACTAGAATAAGATAAAGTACACGTTGTTTCCACAGGACTTTCAATTTCCAAGAACCAATTTATGCTTACAGGGGTCTTATTTTGTGTCGAGAGCCATTCTTCTGCTTTTGTCGTGTCTGAGTTAGAATTATCCAAGGCCAAAACTGCCTGGGCCGTGGTTTTTAATTTACAATTTGAAGACGGCCAGCATTCCTCGTTCAACGAATCCTCAAGAACCTCTGTTTTACATTCGTTAATAGCCAACAGAGAAAATATTTTTTCTTCTGGAGAAAGAGAAGAACACTCTCCTTCAACCTTATTCTCTAAACATTCGTAGGCTTTGTCTACCTTCTCGTCTTCTGTAGTTTGGTCTTGTGAGATGGCGAAAGAAATTGTGAAAATTAGGAATAAGAATAAGGTTATCAGCATGACTCTCTTTTTCATGCTACGTAGAACCAATGGTTGTTTTTAAATATTTTTAAGAAGGAGTATATCCTTAAACATACTCTAAAAAATCATTTCTTGAAATATTAGCGTCTCTTAATATTGATAACAGTGTTCCTCTGTCTAACTCTGTATGTAAGGGGACTGTAAGAAAGACCAAATCATTTGTAAGGGTAACATGACTTCCCCGCTGTCTCAAGGTTCTAAAACCAAAGAATTTAGTCAGGATCTTTATTACTTCTACGCCAGATATCCTAGGCAACTTAGGCATTTTATTTCCGTGAAGGAACTATACGATTATTCTCAAACTTAACATCTCCCCTATCAATCATATATTCAACCAATGATTCAAGATGCAACTGAACAGCTTCTTTCAGATTTTTCTTTGCTTCTTCTCTCGTCTTGCCTTGAGTGGTAACTCCCAATTCATGGATTCTTGCAACAAAGAATTTTTCTCCTTTATGTATCTCGACTGTTAATTTCATAATTATTTTAAGCCTTAGAGATATTTAAATGTTTTCTCTAACTAAAAATAATCACAAACGTTATTTTTATTTTCCTCTAAAATGAAAAACCATTCCGACCAATCCAGCAATAAAAAGTAACGCCCCCCAATATACCTGGAGTTGTTCCTGTTATGTTTGAAACAGCGTTTCCTGTTATTGTTAGTGAGGAGATGCTTAGGATTAAACCCCCAAATATCAAAAATAAAAATACCCATGGTTTTAAACTATCAATTTCAATTTTTAGATGCTCTTCTTCAAACGCTTTCTGATCTGCCATTGCCAAATCCTCTAAAGGTAGATTATTATGCTCTGCGATTCTATCTGCTATTTTTACAGCCGCCTTATAAGCAAGAAGGTTAGCCTCTTCCAAACTTTTTCTTTTTCCAACCTTCTCTGTTCCCCCTACAGAGTCGAACCAATATTTTACGAAATATTCACCATCAGATCCTAGCACAGAAACAGATCCCACTGGTTGGGATTTCCCCCCTGATAAAGAATTTATTTTATAAAAAGGAGTATGCCCTAAAAAAAACTCTCTTGGATTTAAACCATATCTCAACTCTATTCCTCTTGCATCCAAATTTCTAAGTTCTTTAGGTATTTTAGGCACTTTGCCTCTTTTTTTAAGCATATTTAATTTAAGATGTTTTTCTTTTTAAAATTATCTTTAGTCTTTTGTATCTTTTCTACTTCCCCTTTTTTTCTTGGTTTCTTTTCTGTTCTCCTGTAGATTCTTTTTTATGATATAATTAACAGGATTTTTATATCTCAATTCTTCTTCTATCGGAACAACGCCAATTCCCTTGTAATAATCTTTATCATAATTAGGGGGTAAAATAGGTTTTTTCCTGTATGTCCAAGAGAGCTGGGATTTTATGTATCCTGTTTTTAATGCAACTTCGTTTTTTTCGTTCCAGGAATAAATCCTTTTTTCCAATTCTTCCTTATCCATGCCAATAGAACGGAAGAGGTTTATCAAGATAAATAAGGCCCTCTTTCTTCCATCACTTACTCCCTGCAGAATCTTTTTTATGCTGGGGGGGAACTGTTCTTCTGAAAGTTTTGTTAGTTTTATTGGTTTGAAATTAAATTCTTTTTTTTCATCTCTTTCCATATTTTCTTCAGGATATTTATCTTTATACCAATCCAAAGCCTCACGAAGAAGTTCTGTTGCCTCTCCTTCTTCTGGATCTGGCATAAAATCCATGGGTTTTGTCTTAAAGGGGTCTGCGTCTTTTGGTTGAAAATTTTTTATCTCTTCTGGTTTTAAAACAACACTGGCTAATGCTGTTTTTTCATGCAGGCTATATGGGGCCCTAAATAAATGTCGGGGAGAAACAAGAATTAAATCAGGCATTACTTCTTTCGGTGCCTGGAAATCTCTTACATATTTACTTGGTTTTTCAAGGTTTGTTACTTTTTCTATCAGGTCTTTTTCAGTCATGTTCATTATATATTTAGTTACAATTCTAGGCCAGGCAGGAAACATGTCCGAGGTCTTTACATGGTTGATCTCTTTTGGAAAAGCCTTCCAGGGAATAATTATATGGAATCCTTTAGAACCAGAAAATTTTATCTCGAAATTTTTAATCCCGTGAAACCTGAAAACTCCCAGTATCTGCTCTACCATTATCTTGCTGTAATCCAAATATTTGCTATCTATATCTAACAGCAAATCCCACCCTTTTCTCAATTCATTGAGTTGTTTTTCATTCATTTCTGTAGAGATTTTTAAAGGATCTTGCCAGAGTTCTTCTGAACAATGAAAAGAAGTTGCCCCGCGTTTTACCAATTCGAAGATATCTCCCTTATATTGCAAAGCATCTGGTCTTTTTCCAAAACTTTCCATCATATAACTAGGAACCATCTCTCGGTCCTTAGAAAAATCAAAAAGGGCTCTCTGAATATCTCCCCTAGAATAATACAACTGTGTTATCTTTCTTATCCTCTGTTCTTTAGGGGTTTTAGGGTCTCTCATCTTAAAAAATATCGTGAAAGATTTATATAAACTTCCCTATACTTCATAATAACAATGCTTAAAAGCA
Source organism: Candidatus Woesearchaeota archaeon (assembly GCA_964385425.1). GTDB lineage: Archaea > Nanobdellota > Nanobdellia > Pacearchaeales > GW2011-AR1 > ASMP01. Next base: position 26,284 of record CAYLOQ010000003.1, read on the forward strand.
AGATGTGTGTTTTTTAAAAATGTTAGTCAGATTAGAAAATCCAGGCCTTTTATCAAGAGCGATTGAAATTATTTCAGAACTGGTGACAGAGGTGAGGATAAAGGTAAATGAATTTGGACTGAGCATAACTGCAATGGATCCTGCTAATGTTTCTTTAGTGAAATTTCTGCTTTCTAGGGATTCTTTCTCTCAGTTTGAGACAGATGAGGAAGTTTTGGGAATAAATCTGGATAGCCTAAAAAGAATTTTGAAGAGGTGTGGTCCTGGAAGCTCTCTTATTCTTGAAAAGAAAGAGAACATCTTAAATATCCAGATTCAAGATAGAATAAAGAGAAATTTTGATTTGAGTCTCATAGAAATAGAAAGCGAAGAGAAAGAAATGCCTAATTTAGAGTTTAGCTCAAGAGTTGAATTGAATTCCCTGGATTTCATAGCTTCTATCGAAGATTGCATGATTGTTGCAGATGCCTGCTCTTTCATCATAAATGAAGGAAAATTTATAATTGAAGCTAAAGGTCTGAATTCTGCGAGGTCTGAATTTTCAGGTGATGAGGCGAAGATAGAAGCAGAAAATTGCAAGTCTAGATACAGTCTAGAGTATTTACAGAAGTTCATAAAAGGAGCGAAACTCTCTGAAAGAACTATTTTAAATTTTGCAGAAGATCACCCCCTAAGGATAGATTTTAAAAACGATAGTATGACACTATCTTTCCTTTTAGCTCCTCGTGTTGAGACTGATGATTGAGTTTATTCTTAAAGTTTATAAATAATAATATCGTAAGAGGTACATGGGTGAGTCTGCGGAAAAAAAAGGTGTGAAAAATCATAAGGGACAGGTTACGATTTTTATCATAATTGCTGTGTTGGTCGTTGCTATTGGGGTTCTGATATATTTTTTCTTGCCTCAGGCAGGAACAGGGATAGTGAGTGAAGCAAAAAATCCTGAAGAGTTTATCCAATTTTGCTTGGAAGAAAAGATTGAAGATACTGTAAAGAAATTATCTCTGCAAGGGGGAAGCATAGAACCAGAACATCATATTCTTTATCAGGATGAAAAAATAGAATACCTGTGTTATACAGGAGAATTTTTTATAACGTGTGTAATACAACAGCCCTTGTTGAAACAGAGTATAGAATCTGAAATTGAAAACGGGATTAGGGAAGAGGTTGGAAATTGTTTTGAAGCTCTCAAGGAAAGTTCTATCGGTTCCGGTTATAGCGTTGATTTAAGAACAGGACCAACTAGTGTTGAATTACTTCCAAAAAGAATAGTTACTAGTTTTGATTATGTTCTAACCTTAACTAAAGCAGAGACAGAAACCCATGATTCCTTTAGTGTTATTTTAAACAACAATCTTTATGAATTGGTTGGTATAACTAACAGTATATTAGATTTGGAATCCCGTTATGGTGAAGCTGAAACAACAATCTATATGAACTATTATCCGGACCTTAAGGTTGAAAAATTAAAACAGGGTGATGGGACAACAATTTATGTTTTAACAGACAGAAACGATGGAAATAAATTTCAATTTGCTGTGAGGAGCAGAGTGTTACGGTCATAAATTTTAAAATGAAAAAATCATTTTTATTATTGTTGAGTATCTTTTTAGTTGGTATTTTCATAATTAATTTGAATGTTTCTGCTGTCGGAGAAGTTTCTTATTGTTGTGAAAGGACTGTTGAGGGTGCGTGGTGTCAGAATGTGGACGACATCTCAAAATGTCAGACAGGTGGGGATCTCAATAATCCTGTTCCCACTTCTTGTGAATCAACTTCATATTGTAAATTAGGAACCTGCATCAATAGTCAAGAAGGAACTTGTCTTCCAAATGTTCCTGAAAGAGTTTGTCAAGACAACAACGGTGTTTGGCAAGAAGGGCTTCCTGATGAGATTCCTCAATGCCAATTAGGATGCTGTCTTCTGGGTGATCAGGCAGCTTTTGTTACAAATGCAGGGTGTCAAAGGCTTTCCTTTTTACATGGCATAGAAAACCAATTCATAAGAAATATTCAGGATATAGAACAATGTCTTACAAGTGCAACTCCCCGAGTAAAAGGAGCCTGTGTTTTAGACAGTGTTATTGAAAGGACCTGCAGATTTTTAGCAAGAAGCGAGTGCACTGAATTAGGAACTAGTTCGTCTGCAGATACAACAATAGAATTTTTCGAAGATAAATTATGTTCTGCAGTTAGTTTAAACACCAATTGTGGTAAGAGCCAGCAAACTACCTGTATAGAAGGGAAGGATGAGGTCTATTTTTTAGACAGTTGTGGAAATTTAGCAAATAGGTATGATGCTTCAAAGATAAATGATCAAGATTATTGGACAAATATCTATGAAAAGGATGAGAGTTGTGGTTTTGATTCTTCTAATGCTAATTCGAGAAGTTGCGGAAACTGTGATTATTTTTTGGGAAGTACTTGCAAGGCTTTTGAAAGAGGGGACAGCAACACTGTAAAACCAACCTACGGTAATAACGTTTGTGCAGATCTAGGTTGTAAATATCAGGGGCAGGAATTCCAACACGGAGAGAGGTGGTGTTCTGGTTCTGCAGGAGTGTCTGATGAAAACCTTCCTGGAAGCGAGAGTTTTAGATTACTCTGCTATAATGGAGAAGTAACTTCAGAGCTCTGTGGTCCGAGTAGACAGGAAATTTGTATTCCTGATGAAGTAAACGGGTTTAAGGTTGCTGGTTGCAGGTTAAACAGGTGGAGAGATTGTTATCTCAATGATAATCAGATAGATTGTGAAGATACAGAAGAAAGGGATTGCTCTTGGCTGAAAGATGAGAGTGTATTTAGAGACGATCGAGGGGATAAATTTGTATTAGATACAGAGAATAAAGAAGATGTGTTAGTAGAACAAGAGAGAAACAACGATGGAGAGTTGGAGGATAAAAAAGGTGAGGGTCTTTCTGGTGCTACTTGTGTTCCTAAATATTCTCCAGGATTTGATTTCTGGGAGCCAGAAGGAACTGCAGAAACACAGTGTAGGCTTGCAGATGATTTTTGCCTCGTGAAGTATGAGAGACCATTACTATTCGGGGGTTGGAGCTGTAAAGAGAATTGTTGGTGTGTGGATGATGATGAAGGAAAAAGTGATGGTAAAATAGATAAAGACTGGCTTAACAACAGAAACCAGTTATGTGAAAGTATAGGAGATTGTGGAAGCAGTAAAAATTACATTGGAGAAAAAGGATATAACGAGCTTGAAGACCTATACAGCGTAGAAATTGCCGAGAATGAAGAAGAATTGGAAGGGGTACTTGGACAATGAAATTATTAGAAAATCTTGTGGGAAAGAGTAGAAAAGCATCAAGGGTAGGTCTTTTAGGATTAGCGATTGTGGGGGGTGGGTGCTCAACTAATGAAGCAAGGATTATAGGAGGAGGGATTTTAATGGGAAGTGATAGTAAAATTGTAAGGCTTACTGGAAGTAATTTATATGAACTGGGAATAATGGGACACGAGAAAGATCTTGTAAGATTGGGTTCTACTGTTAATATAAATGTTAATCGACGAGCAGATGGGATATCTGTTCCTGCTACTAATTATGCCTGGGCAAATTCAAATCCAAACAGCGATGAGGTAATAAAATCAAGGGTGCATATGTTTACCTCTAATTATTGGGCGGATTCTAACGGAGATGGTTTTATTGAGCTTGGAGAGTTTGCCGGAAGAAAAACTACCTTTAGAGATTATGAGAGAATAATGCCTGTTTTTCTTGATGAAACAGGATTAATAAGAGATATGAATATGCAAGTCTACAGTCCAAGAGGAGAGGAGCTTGCTAGTGTTCTTCATAACATCTCTCCAGATGCAGGAGGTATTGGTTTTGTTATGAATGCCCCCTTAATCCAGGAAGGAGGTCATGGAATCTATAGGATTGTCTGGAAAGTTAAAGTTGATGGTTATTATCAATATATTGGTTCAAGCGAATTTGAGATAGTTCCTTCAAATAGAGAAGAAAATGAGAAATAAATTAAAAAAAAGGGGGGGTCTGGCAATAAGCCAGATATTTCTTTTAATAATAAGCATTGTAGCAATATCTTATGCTATTGGAAGTCATGTTGGTTTTGTCAGTGCGCAGGCAGAAGGAGAATTATGTACAAAAGGTAAAAATGGTCTTGTGGTTAAAGTTAACACCATTACCAATGTAAACCAATGGTGTCTTGATAATGGTGCAACCAGATCAACCAATTCTCCTGTGTGTAATTGGATTGGCACCAATGTTTGGGAATTAAAAACTTTTGAATGTGCAACAGACCAAGAAGGACGATCATTTGATATTAGTATGTTCTTGCCGAATCCTGTCAATCTTTTTAAATTTCCAAGTGTCGGACCTTTCGGGGGCGGAGCAACAGATGAAGCAGAAGAAGAAATTGAAGAAGAAGTGGTAGAAGCAGCAAAAAAGGGGATACCATTTTTCTCAATTTCTGGAAAGAAGGCTTTAGGGGCAATTGCCAGAGATGCAGCAATAGCTGTAGGAATTTATTATGGGAGCCGTGCACTCCTCAAAGAAATACCATTCATAAGTCCTGAACTCGCTGATTCTCTTGCAGCTGGGCTTGGTGCAGGATATGGTGTCCATCAGACACTTCTTCCCCTGATAAACAAACTATCTTTCATTAACATCGGAGGTCCTGCTGGTTGGGTTATTACAGGTATATTCGCAATAGGCATTTTTCTTGTTACATATAGAGATACTAAATATGCTGTTGTTACATTTACCTGCTATCCATGGGGTGCTCCTTCAGGAGGAGAAAATTGTGAAGAGTGTGACAAACAAGGACTTCTCTCTTGTGGCGAGTATCAGTGTAGGAGTCTAGGAAGAAGTTGTAGTTTCTTGAGTAACGAAGGATTGTGTGCTTATAACGATACTAGTGATGTCAGTCCTCCTGAAATAAGGACTTGGATAGATGTTTTAACTCCAGAATATGTCTATTCCCCAGATAACACCATATCTCCTCCAGACATTGGAGTCAGAATTGTGGGAGAAGAAGAGAACGGATGTATAAAGCCATTCACTCCTCTAAGATTTGGTATAACTCTTGATGAACCTGCAAAGTGTAAGATAGATTCTGATAGAGAACGGGAATTCGAGGACATGAGTACATTCTTCAGTGGAAGCTTTACAGATAAATACAACCATTCCCATACCCTGAGTCTTCCAAGCCCAGAGAATTTAGAAGCACAAGGCCTAACATTACAAACAGGCAATGAGTTTTCCTTATACGCCAGATGTGAAGACCTTCAAGGAAACTCTAATCCTGCGAACTTTGTATTCAGATTCTGTGTAGATGAAGGTCCGGACACATTCCCACCTGTAATAATATCTACGAGCATTTTAAATGGGATGCCAATAGCATTTAATCAGAATTCTGTGGATTTACAGGTTTATGTCAATGAACCATCAGAGTGTAGGTGGAGTCACTTGGACAAGAGCTATGATGACATGGAAACCCAAATGAGTTGTGATCCAAATGTTCTTGACATGAACGCACAACAACTCTACCCGTGTTCGACAACCTTAACAGGATTAAACGATGGGGTTGATAATGATTTCTACTTTAGGTGTAAAGACCAACCAATAGGTGTGAATGAGAGTGAGAGAAATGCTAATCCATCTTCTTTCAAATTTACCCTTGTAGGAACCAGGCCATTAGTGATAGATTCTGTAGGACCCAACGAAACAATAAGAGATTCCACAGACATAGTTAAAGTAACCCTGGAAGCAGAAACTTCTGCAGGGTTTAATGAAGGGGCAGCTACCTGTTATTTCGGTGATACAGGGATAAATGGTAGTTTTGTTAAATTCTTTAACACAGAATCTCATGAACATTCCCAAGATCTCTTCCTTCCTGAAGGAGACTATATCTATAACATAAGGTGTGTTGATCTAGGTGGAAATGCGGACGATACAACAACAAGCTTCAGGGTTGAGACAGACACTCAGGCACCTGTTGTTGTCAGAGCATTCCACGAGGGATCCTCATTAAAAATAATAACAAGTGAAAAAGCTGGATGTGTATATGATAGTGTTGATTGTAGTTACCTCTTTGAAGATGGTATAAAAATGACAGTGACTAACGACATAGAACATTCCACAACCTGGGATCCCAATACGAACTTCTATGTAAAATGCCAGGATGAATTTACCAACAAGCCATTTCCTAACCAGTGCAGCATAATTGTAAGGCCTTTTGAGGTTTAGAAATCCCCTTTAATTCGCAATAGTTTTATAAATTAGTCTATTTTAATTATGATAATATGGATAAAAGGGTTTCATATGTAATAATTATAGTTTTATTATTGGCTGTACTCTTTCTGGGATATTCTCTAAAAGATCTCCAAGAAAAAAGCAATCCAGAGAAAGAATGTACGGGATCTGGAGGGGAGTGGAAAAGAGCAGGACTCGCAGGCAATTTCCTTTGTGTTTATACGTACTCTGATGGGGGTGAATCTTGTGATAGTTCTGATGAATGTGTTGGGCCTTGTATTGTGACTAGTGTGGAAAATCCAGAACCTTCTTGTAAAAATGATGATAATCCTTTTGGTTGTTATAACACTATAGAAAATTATAGAGAAACTGGAACAATTTTTTGTGCTGACTAATTTTTGAGGTTTAATAAGATTAATAAACTTATTTTATCTTTTTCCTTTATGGGGAAAAGGATAAGGTCTGGGCAGATAAAATTATCTTTTGGCATGATTTTTTCGATAATTTTAATAATAATCTTTATTGGTTTTGCATTTTTCGCGATAAAAACTTTTCTCGGATTACAGAGTTCTGCAGGAGTTGGGAAATTCACGAGTGATTTGCAGATAGATATAGACAGGGTGTGGAATAGTCCTCAAGCCTCTCAAGAGCAAGAATATATATTGCCTTCAAAAGTAGAATCTGTTTGTTTTGTTGATGACGATTATCAGAACTTAATTTTCCAATCTTCTGAGATTATAGAAGGAAAGAAAATAGATCACATAGATATTCAAAAGACTACCGAAGTGGAAAATCCCTTCTGTATAGAAAATGTTGATGGAAAAATAAAAATCAGACTTCAGAAGGATTTCTCAGAAGCTTTGGTGACAATCGTTAGATAATTAGAAACATTTAAAAATGGACAGATGTCTATTATATTGGACAAATGTAACAAAAAATGGACAAAATCTTAGATCTTTTTATTCGAAATCCTGAAAAAGAGTTTCATATTAGGCAAGTTTCTAAATTAGCTAAGAGATCCCCGACAACCATATCAAAATATCTAAAAGAATTTGAAAAAAGGAAAATCTTAAAATCAGAAAAAAGACTGAATCATCTTTTATTTAAAGCCAACACTGAAGATACTAAATTTAAACAATTAAAATTGAATTATAATCTAAATCTTTTAAATAATTCTGGGATTATTGATTATCTTATAAAAGAATTTAATCATCCGGAAGCAATAATATTATTTGGTAGTTTTTCTAGGGCAGAGGATACCTACTTGAGTGATATAGATTTATTGATTATAAATCCTTCAAAAAAAGAGGTTGAATTAGATAAATTTGAAAAAAAATTATCCCGTGAGATTCAAGTATTTATTCGTTCAAAACAAGATATTGAAAAAATGAAGTATAAAAATAAGGAATTACTAAATAACTGGGTTAATGGTATCGTGATTTATGGTTTTTGGGAGGTGTTCAAATGAAATTTGAAGATTTTATTAAACAAGGACTTGTAAGAAGATCTTCTAAAGATAAAGCATTGGCAAAAGCATTAGTTCAAAATGCGAAGAAAGATATAAAATTCTTAGATGGCTTACCAATAAATGAGATATCTTCAAGAAAATTAATGACTAATTATTATGATATTTTAAGAAGTGTTTTAGAAGCTATTTCTACGATTGATGGTTATAAAATATATTCGCATGAAGCTTTTACTTATTTCTTAAAAGAAAAGGGGGATGGTGTATTATCTACAAAATTTGACAGATTCAGAAAAATAAGAAATTCAATAAATTATTACGGGGAAGATATTTCTATAGAAGAAACTAAAGAAAACATCGAAGAAATAAAGAACATGATAAAAATACTAACAGATAAATACATAAGGGGAATAATGTAAATGGAAAATAAAGGCTATCTACAGATATCTTTTGCGTGGATTTTTGCAATTATTGTTGGTGTTATAATCTTGTTTCTCGCTATTTTTGCAGTTACCAAATTCATTGGTACAGAACAGACAGCTTCAGATGCTGAAGCAGCAAAAGGATTTGGAGTTTTATTGAATCTTTTAGAAACAGGATTTGAATCAGGAAAAACCACTTCTGTAACCATGCCTGTAGAAACAAGGATACACAACTCTTGCAACACTAATGGACATTTTGGGAGACAAACCATCAGGGTATCACAAAAAAGTTTTGGAAAATGGTCAGAGACAGACATAGACGTAGGATTCTCTAACAGATACCTCTTTTCTGAGGGAATTGTTGAAGGAGAAAACTTTTTCATTTTTGTTAAACCATTTGATTTTCCATTCAAGGTAGCTGATTTGATTTATCTGACCTCTTCTGAAAAAAGTTATTGTTTCTTAAGTCCGCCAGATAAGATAGAAGAAGAACTCTCAAATCTTAATCAGGAAAATATATTCTTAACAGACTGCCCAGATAACAGCATCAAGGTTTGTTTTGCCGGAGGATCCCGTTGTGATATCCATGTAAATCAAAATTTTAAATCTGTAGAAAAAAGAGGCAACACCCTGTATTTTGAAGGGGATTCTTTAATGTATGCTGCTATTTTTGCAGACAAGGACGTTTACGAATGCCAACTGGGAAGGCTGATGCAGAGGACAGAACAACTCTCTGCCATATATAACGATAAAGCCTCACTAATTTCAGACCAGGGCTGTCTTCTTGAAATAAATCTGTTTTCGCTAAGTACTGCGGCAAACAGTTTCAGCGATTCTGCATCCTTGGTAACGATAAAGATGGTTGTTGACGATCTCGATGAAAAAAATAATGGTCTTACAACTTGTAAATTATGGTAAATAAAAAATGAAAACAGCTCAGTTAAAAATACAGCAGATGGCGTTTATGTTGATAGCAATCACAATATTCTTTGTTCTTGTTGGGATGCTTGTGCTTGCATTCAGATTTTCAGGCCTGCAAGAATCTGCAGAGCTCTTGGAAGAGAAAAATGCCTTGCTTTTGGTAACAAAACTCGCGAATTCTCCTGAGTTTTCATGTGGGGAATCTTTTGGAAGGAGCAGTGTAAATTGTGTGGATTCTGATAAGGTTATGGCGCTAAAAGAAAACATAGATAAATATCTTGGTTTCTGGGATGTTTCTGGTATAGAGATAAGAAAGATTTATCCTAAAACAGAAACTGAAACCATCTGTGATTTGGATAATTATCCAGATTGTAATATAATCAAGGTTGTTTCAGGAGGGGGGATAGGGGTATCAAATTTTGTGTCGTTATGCAGAAAAGAAAATATTGAAAATCAGGTTCAGAATAGGTGTGAACTTGCAAAAATAATAGTGAGCTCAGGAGAATAAAATGAAAAAATACAAGAAGGCGCAGGAAGAAATGGTTGGATTCGCTCTAATCATGATCATAGTTGCAGTCATTTTATTGGTTTTGTTGAGCCTTTCCTTAAGGGATTCCGGGCAAGAAGTTGAAAGTTATGAAGTTGGTAGTTTTATACAGGCATTTTTACAATATACTTCTGATTGCAGAGATGATTCAGAGTACCTCGATGTTAAAAATATGATCTCTGATTGTGACAGAGGAAGGATTTGCCTTGATGGAAGAAGCTCTTGTGAGGTTCTTAATTCTACCTTAAGAGAGATTGTTGAGGAGGGTTGGAAAGTCGGAGCAGACAGGCCTGTTGTAGGATATGAATTAATAATTCTTTCAAATGGGGGAGAAATCTTTTTTATAGCAGAGGGGAATGTTACGAGAAATCAGGAAGGGTCTATGCAATCTTTTGCTAAAAGAGGGAGTAATTTTGAGGTGTTTTTCACAGCATACTATTAATAAAGGAAACCAATTTTATGCTGTTTAAAGCCTCAACCCTTCCTTTAAGATTGTACTCAAGGTTGATTAAACCTTTAGATGAATCGTTATCGTATCTACTACTATCTCTGGTTTGTGTCTTATTCTATTTTTTGTCTTTTCTTCTATCAATTCTATAAAGCCGAACCTCTCTAAAAGGTGTATATCATCACTAACTGATTTAAAGCCTCTTCCTAGTTTTTTAGCCAACTCATAGATGGAGCCTGGATTTTGTGTTTTTATTACATGTAAAATTCTAGCTTTTTCGTTGCTCAAGAGCTGCCTCAACGCAGAGATACCTTCAAAATCATAATCTTCTTTAGAAGTTCCTGGTTTCTTAAATATGGCTAATGCTCCCTTAGATTGTGTTATTGTTATCTCTCTCGTCTTTGTTTTTGCCATGATAAGACACCTACACGAGAGCACCAAGTTTCTCTCGTGCTCTCTCCTTTAGTTGGTCAACTTCCCTTATTAATTTATAGGGATTTGATATATATTATTCTTCTTTATATATGTATAACATATATATTTTACTTATATATTTAACTATAATATATATTATTGTAAAAGATAGATATGTTAATAAACCTTCTGTTTTGGTAAAAATTAGAATATGTATTAATACTGTAGTAACAGCACAAGCTTTATAAATAAAACCTTAAAAAACAGGGTTTTTTAAAGTGATTGGGTTGGGTAGGACAGCAAGCTTTTTAAATAAAATTGAGTTTTAAGTTTTAACACCTATGGGGTGTTCTGATAGGGGATCAGATTCACATACCGATAGTTTTACCCTATAACTGTCGAGTTCAGTGAAAGTTGTCTTAGGCAACTCTTATAGAGTTGAAAGGAGGTCGAAAAGAAAATATATGAGATTAAATTTTAGAAAAATATCGGCGGTCGCAAGCAGTTTATTAATGCTTGGTTTGAGTGCCGGAATTGCTGCTGCAGCAACTTTACCTGCACCATTCGACAAAAGTACAGCTTCCGGAGTTGGAGTTGTTTCTGGTAGTGGAGCTGGTGTAGATGATAGTGTTGCAAGGAGCAGTATTGCTAATTACTTGGCAACACAGGTAAGGACAACTGGTGGTGTACCAACAGGAGGAGACAGTGTTTTACTAGCTAAATCTAGTGATAATTTGAATCTTGGTAATGGATTTGGTGTTTTTACAGGATCGGTTGATGACGATGATTTAAAAACCCTTCTTGCAGATGGAACCTATATAGCTGATGACAATGATGAGTTTGATTTTGAGCAAAAGATAGTTTTGGGTAATCTTAATCTTAGTCATTTCAGAGATTCAGATTATGAGAGTTTAGTCGGATTAAGCACAAGAACGCCTGTGGTTGGATTTAAAATTCCCTCAAGCACTTTTATTCTGAACTATACCCTTGACTTTACTCAAGATGCTGAATCAGATGTTGTAGGCACAGACTTAGATGATATAGAAGGAAGTGACCTGACCTTGTTCGGGAAAACTTTCTATGTATCTGATGCAAAGAATGGCACTGCTGCAGGAAATTTCGGTAAGTTTACATTACTTGATTCTGCGGTTACCAGCAATGTAGCTGAAGGAGAAACGTCAAGTGTTAGTGTCGGCGCTACGACTTATCAGGTTTCTCTTGACTTTATAGGTAGTTCAACTGTAAAGTTCAATATTAACGGAGAACTAACAAACACCCTTTCAACTGGACAAACGTTCAGATTAGCCGATAATGCATACATAGGTGTAAGAGAGATAAACACCCAGGATTACCAGGGAGGAATCAAGACTGTAGAATTCAGCATTGGTTCTGGTAAGTTAGAGTTAACCCATGCCGCAGATATAAAGCTCAATGACGATACTCTTCAGGGAGTAAAGGCCTTTTTAGAGAAAGGTACTTATTCTGATGCGGTGAACAAGATTGATAAGATAGTTATACAATGGATTACAGATGACGAAGTGTTCCTTACTCCTGAAACAGAACTTGAAATGCCTGGATTTGGCGGAGTTAAGTTTACAATGGCTGATTTTGTCAGGTCAGAAGAAGAGAAAGTAACAGTCCAGCCTCACGACGATTTCAGTATTGAGATGACAGTTCCTATCAAAGATGGTCCTGTTACTTTTGATCTGTTGTTCTCGGATTCAAGCTCTTCTGGAAATTTTACTGGAATAGGACGTGCTAGTGATGAAAGACTAGCTACTTCAAATAGTAGTACACTTACTTTCTTTGAAAAGAAGGTTTCACTTGACTACGACGAATGGTTTGTTGCATCATACAATATTAGCTCAGAAGCAGAATCTTATCTTTTAAGGGCTCAGATTACTGAAGATACAACAGACGGAAGAAACGAAACAACTATTCAGAAGAAAGTCGGTACTGGATGGGTAGATGTTTGTGTAGAAAAGATTGCTACAGACAGCTGTGATATTGGTTTAGTTACTCTGACTATAGGAACAATTACTAAACTTTCTGCAACAGAATCTGTTGTACTTACAGCAGGACCAAATGTTAACTTTAATACCATCTATACCAAAGGCGGATTAAGGATATATCTTCCTTGGGAAGCAGATAACGCTTCTTCGATACAAGGTGCGATAAACTTTACACACGTTGTTGGTCCTGGAACAACAGGACATAATGCAGATAGTTGGTATCTTGAGTTTGATGGAGAAGACAAAGACGATGATCTTGGTGCAGGAACAGAGTTTAACATGACTCTTGACAGTACTGCTTCAACAAACAATCCACTGCACATAAGTCAGGTAAATCGTGGAGGAACAGGTGGACCAAGTGGTTCTGAAGTAGGTAGTAGTACTAGTATATATGAGACATATGTAGTAGACGACGTTGCACCTAGAATATTACACTATACCAATCCAGACGAAGACTGGGCAGAAGTGTATTATCCTACAGGAAATTCTGAATCTTATGCAACTGTATTCCTTACAGAGATCGGAGCCACGGTTAGTGGTGAAGTAGGAAACATGGTTTTCACAGATGCTGAGAAGAGTTCCTGGGAAGGAAGGGATGTTGTTCTTGTTGGAGGAAGCTGTATTAATTCAGCTACTGCCGAAGCATTAGGACATGCATATCCAACTTGTGCGTCTGCTTGGGAAGCTGCTACAGGTGTTGGATCAGGACAATTCTTGATACAATCTGTGGGAAGTGCTTTCACTAGTGGAAAAACCGCTCTAGTTGTAGCAGGATATGATAAGGCAGACACCTCTGCTGGTGCGAGCCGTCTTGCAAACCAACCAGATACAATTGACACAACAGCTGGTAACAAGTACATCTTTGCTGCATCAACTACAGGTAGTTCTACTAGATTGAGTGGTCCTTAGGTGGTAAATCCAAAATTTTTATTTTTTTCCTTTTTCTTTTTTTTTAAGACCTAGCGATAGCTTTAAAAATAAGAGGATAGATTTTATACCATAAATTTCTCTCGAAAAGATGCGAAAAATAGTCTCAAGACACCACGAAGGAAGAATAAGAAAAAGAAACCAGATAACTGTAGGAGTAATTTTAATCTTTGTAATGGTCGGGAGTGTTTTAGGATTTGCCTTACAAGGGGGTCATCTTGGAGGAGGTTCAGGTTCAAATACAGGACAGGATGGGAATTCTAACAGCATTGAATATAATGGTTTTGAATTTACAAATCAGAATGGTCTCTGGGTTTTAGGGAATTTTATTTTTAGGCACGTTCCCCAACAGGTTGAAGACATAGGGAATATATCAAATAAGATACATAATTACCAAGGAAGGCCACTATATATCTATTCAGAGAGCGAAGAAGCAGAGTTAGAGATATTTATTAATCTTGGGAACCTTGTTCTTAGGACACAGAAGGCATGCATAGAAGGAGAAGAGTGCTCAGGGAATTTTCCTGTAAAGACCTGTGAAGATAATTTTATAATAATAATGGAAAAGAATATAAGTAATATAACGCAACAAGATAATTGTATATTCATAGAAGGTCTTGAAGGAGATCTCACAAAATTAACAGATCAATTTTTGTTTAAAATACTCGATATAAGATAAAAAATGCTCATGAGGATACATATCGCATATGAAAAATAAATACAAATCGACGCAGTCATTTGCATAATGGTGAAAAGAAAAAAGAAACCAGAACAGAAGAAAACAAAGAAAAAATTAAAAAAAGGTAAGAAAAAACAAATTAGGGAGAATAAAATCTTGAGGAATGTTATTTTTGGAATAATTGTCCTAGTAATCTTTGTTTTAATATTCTCTTTTCTTATCAACTCTTCGAAAAGTTTTGAATATGAAGGAGTTAAATTTAATGTTGTGAAGGCGGGAGAGATTATATTTTATCAGACCTCATTTCCACTAATTGATGATGGGAGAGAGCTAACCTACAACGTTTATCTCAGGAAAGATCCAAGGGTATTGAAAGATGTTGATTTTGATGGAGAAGTAAATTTATTAGAAATGATGGTTCTCGACAATACAGAAAGCTTTGTTTGTGGGGGGGATGGAGGTATTGCTACAATTAATTTTCAACAAATTCTTATGGCTCTTGGAACAACCGTAATAAAAGATCCTGATGCAAGTTGTGATTCTCAAGGGAGATTTATGTTTGTTAAGATACAGCCTGGAGAGGAAACTGGTATAAAACAATTCGGACCTGCGTGTTATGAGATAAACATCAAGGATTGTGAAATATTAGACGGAACAGAGAGGTTCCTCGTTGAAACATTGATTGAACTTAATAAATTAATTTAAGCTTTCTTTTTTTTATTAACTAAAATATATGCTATTATGAGTAAGAGGGAAAGCAACATTATTGTAAGGGTTATTAATTTCAAAGTTGATTCAACCTGGCTTCCGAAAAAGAATCCAACGTATATCAAAAGAGCTGTCCAGATTCCTGCCCCCAGGGCTGTAAATAAGACGAATTTTAATAGACTCATTTTAGAAAATCCTGCTGGTAATGAAATAATCTGTCTGACTAGGGGTATCAGCCTTGAAACAAAAATAGTTATTTCTCCGTGCTTTTTGAAATAATAGTCAGATTTTTTTAGTTTTTTTCTTGTTATGAAAAGAAATTTTCCATACTTAGAAATCAGAAGGTCTACTGTTTTCCTTCCCAGAAAGAAGGCTAGGAAAAAACTTATCAGGGCTCCTACAATACTTCCTAAAAGCCCTGCAAAAAAAACAGGGAAGAAAGCCATCTCTCCTCTGGCTATTAGGGCTCCTGCAGGAATAAGAATGACCTCGCTGGGAAAGGGAAAGAAAGAGCTCTCGATAGTCATACCCATGAAAATTCCAAGGTATCCTAGTTCTCCAATAATGGATAATATGGCCTCGAAAAGCTGGGAAATATATTCTAAAACCATTTTATTGGTTTAAGATCCTCTTATATAAAAATTTCACATCTGAATAAAAAGGTATTTCTTTTATTTTGAATATCCTTACCTCCACAAACCAGATCGCAACTACGAAAATTGTACTCAACGAATACCAGAATAACTTATGGGTAGCATCAAAGAACGAGGATCCCGATATGGCAAGAAAACTCAATAAAAAAATCCTTAAAAGATTTAAAGATAAGAAGATTGCAAAAGCCAGCAATAATATATTTATCCTCTTCCTTAGTTTTATCTTCGGTGTTGCCAGGTTGAGAATGGTTAAAAGATAATAAGCAGAACCTGCGATACACGCTCTTATAAATTCTATAGGGATTTCATGGTTTATCAAAAGGATGTTTCCCTTCAATATAGAAACATCATAAAATATAGTTAGAAAGAGATATGTGGGATAAACAGTCAAGGGGGTAAAGATGGAGTAAAAAATCCAGAGACCTGAAAGAGGGAGTATTACGAGAATCGCATATCTAACCAAAAGATCCAGGAAAATGCTCTTTTTTTTCATGATAGCTAAAACAGAAACTAATTTAAATAATTAGGCTTTTTAAATTAATGAAAAATAGGGGAGTTTTTATAAGTGCTATATTAATTGCTCTGATAACCTTAGTTGTCTTCTATGTTGATTCTGGGCTCGTGGAAGGAATCTCTCTTATTCGGAATGGTTTCCTCAATGATTTTTTTCTTGGATTGACATTTATCAGTTCTGAGATAATAATTTTCTTTTTCCTTACGAGTCTATTTTTATGGAGAGACAAAAAGAGAAGATATATTCTTCCCTTGTGGCTTACTCTTTTTTTAACAGCGATAGTTAGTTTTTTGTTGAAGGTCGCTATCCAGAGACCAAGGCCTTTTCAGTTGGGAATAGTTTCTGTCCTTCCAATCCTTGAAAAAGCCAGCCACACGATTTGGAATTTCTCTTTTCCTAGTTTTCATGCAATGCTGGCTTTCTCAGCTATTCCCTTCTTATCTAAAGAATTCCCCAAACTCAAATACTTCTGGATAATTTTTGCAGTCCTAGTTGCTTTTTCAAGAGTTTACTTTGGCTTACACTTCTTTAGTGATGTTATAGTTGGTGGATTAATAGGTTACTTGCTTGGAGCATTTATTTTCAAGATAGAAAAAGAAAATAAATTCTGGGAGGGGATTTATAAAAAGGTTTTTGGGAAGAAAGAATAAGAATTATGATAAGGCTATTTCTGATAATAGTTTCATTAATCCACTCACTGCATTTTCTCCTCTTTCTCTGTTTTCTCCGACAGGTTTATCATTATAATTAATTTCGGCAATCTTAAAGGTTACATTATCATATCCTTCTAATTCTGTTTCTCCATCAGGATTCATTTTTACCTTAACTTCTCCCGAAACAGATAAATACTTTCTCCCTAGATATCTTTCAGGTAGGAACTCATTTTTTTTAGAACTAAGATACTTTCTAACACGTTCCATCTGTTCTTCAGTCAATCTATCAACGGCTATTGTTCTCATTCAAAAGAATTATCTCCTTGCAACCCTAACTGCAACTATGATTATGATCACTACTAAGATTATGTTTAATGCTCCAATTCCCCAGAGATATGCATTTCCCCCTGTAAGTGCTCCAGTCAATCCAAGAAAACCACCACTCTCCTCAATCTCTACAGAGACTGGCTGTGTTGTTATCTGGTTGTTGTCTGATGCCAATTCTATAGTGAAAGATTGACTTCCTGAAGCATCCTTGTTTACGTCGAATGTGAAAACAACATCTCCTGATTGTCCTGCATCAAGAACAAGAGAACTTTTATCTACAGTGAATGAAGATGCCCACTGTGCGAATCCAAGGGCTCTTACGCTAAATGTGTCTAATTCATTCCCATTGTTAGTCACAGTTGCTCTTACTATCAATTCTTCCCCTGCTCTTCCTCCAGATTCTAAATTTGCAGAAACTGAAACATCAGATCCTATGGTTGAAGAACATCCTCCAGATACTCTAAATGGGAGGAAGAATTTTGATTCGTCGTCATCGAAATCATTTTCATAAACGTCGAAATCCTCATCAAAGACCCTAAACTCAAGGGTGTGGGTTTTTTCTTCTGCGTCACTAGGTACCTTGAAATTAAAATCATATGTGTCATCATCGAAGGAATCTATATCTCCGATTTCTATCATCTTGTGGAAAATTCCTAAAGCGCTATTATGTACTTCAACCTTAACTTCGTCCTGATCACTATCTCCGATATTCCAGACTTTTGCTGTAAGTTGAACAGCTGCATTACATTGAACTGTTTCTGGAAATTCAATATCTTGTAATACAACAAAATCACTTTCGATTATTATTTCTTTTACAGCCCGTGAATCTGATGTACAAACCTTATCTTCAAGTTCATTATCAAAACCAGTTGCTAAAACATAAAACACATAGCGATCTCTATCATCCCCTAGTTCATCCAGATCAATATCTAAATCATCCTCTAATTGGAAACTTATTGTAAGTGTTTCTTCCTTATTTCTTTTAAGATTGAAATCTTTTTCATCATCTAAATCAATTACCCATTCATTTAATTCTGTATCATATAAACCCCACTCAACTTCAATGTCTTCAATTTTTTCCCCCCCATTATTTTCTATCTCAATATCAACTTCAATATAATCTAAGGGGAACCACTCATCATCATCACCGAATTCTACATAAATAGCACCATTACTTTCTTGAAAAATTAAACTTCCCAAATTTTTAAAATCTATATCTTTAACATTTAGATTATCTTCAGGATTTCCTATGTTATTATTACAAGCTGTTACTTCTGGTGGTTCTGTTTGAATGGGTATTGCTGTTCCTTCAATTATTACATTATCTAACTTACAAGATTCAGTTTGAGCATCTGTTGTACATTCAAATCTTATTTCAAAATTTGCATTATTATCTGCTGAAGAAGGGAGATTAAAAGTCTTTGGTGCAAAAGAAGTGTCAGTCCCTGGAGTGCTTACTTCTTCCATAATATTAAAAGAGATTCCATCGATTGACCATGATGCTTTAAAATTATCGTCAGATTCAAAACCCCCTGCTATTTGTCTGTCATATTTAACAATGATGCTTTGAAAACCAGATGTACTAATTGTTCTTGAAAGATTAGAAGTTCCTTCAAAGGGGGTAGCAGATCCATTACCGGGCTTAGCTTCTGCAAAAGTTCCTGTATTATTCCATTCTATCCCTGGTAATGTGGTTGGATCATTAGTTACTGTCCACCCAGTTAAATCTACATCATCAAAATTATCAGAAAAAACTGTCACAGCACTAACTGCACCCATAGAAAGCGCAAATAAGAAAATGCTTAATCCAAACAAACCTAATACTTTGGTTTTCATTTTGTGTCATTCGGGAGTTAAGATGATTTATAAAGATTTCTATCATTGAGAATATAAGTAATTTTGTCTTATTTCTGTAATTGCAAAAAATTTATATAAGTAAAAAGCTTATATTCGCTAACGATAAAGAGGAAATATGATAAGATCTCACGAGAATTCTGTAGGAGCTTGGGCGTTTTTGATAGGGGTTATTCTGGCAGTTGCGATAGGACTTTCAACTACATTGCTTCCGATTCCTGCACTGGTTACATATAGTGCGCAGATCTATGCCATACTCGTTATTCTGGGATTAATAGTGGGATTCATGAATATTACAGGAAAAGACTCCCAAACCTTCTTATGGGCAGGGGCTATTCTCGTAATCGTCAGCCGGTTTGGTCAGGAAAGTGTCACAGGTTCTCTGATTGGAATTGGAATCGGCGACGCAGTTTCTTCAACGTTTGCTGCATTGCTTGCCTTGTTCGTACCTGCAACAATAATAGTTGCCCTAAAAACAGTATTCTCTATTGCTAAGATTTGAAATTTTATTGAAGGTGTTGGTTTATAACTTAACTACTAATGGAAAACATAGTTAAATTTATAATAAGAAAATTATAAAGAATACTGATGGGAAAAGAGAAATTACAATTATTGTATATTCATGGAGGTATGACCTGTAAAGGTAGAAAAGATTATTTAAAAATGTTAAAAACCAGAAATATATCAATTGAAAAGAGGGGTGGATGGGATGGTAAATATCTTGATAAGAAATTGGGTAAAAAACTTCAAATAATAAGACCACGTATGCCTTTACAAGACAATGCGAAATATGAAGATTGGAAGATTCACTTTGAGAGATATTTTCCTTATCTAAAAGACAATATAATTCTAATGGGGCAATCATTAGGAGGAATGTTTTTAGCAAAGTATCTTTCAGAAAATAAGTTTCCAAAGAGGATTTTGTCTACATACTTAGTCTGCCCGCCATTTGACAATTCTCTTCCTGGTGAAGATTTAGTTGGGGGGTTTAAGCTTAAGGGTGATTTATCATTAATCGAAAAAAACTCAAAAAATATTAATCTATTATTCTCCAAGAAAGATGATGTGGTTCCAATATCTCATGCTAATAAATATAAGAGCAAATTAAAGAATGCACGTATAATAATTTATAATAATATAGAAGGGCATTTTGTTGTTTCTAAATTCCCAAAAATTGTTAAGATGATAAAGAGTGATTTAAAAGAATTACACAAAATATTCTAAAAATTGATCTGCTACTCGGATAAATTCTTCTCTTTGATCAGGAGAAGTTTCTAAAGCCATAAATCTGTCAGTATATTTTTCTGCCGGAGGGTTGACATAAAGATTATCTGGATTTTTGGGATCTCTCCTGCTTACAAATCCTGAAAATTGAAGCCTATTCAAAGATTCTTCAAGAACAGGACTATAGGGAACAGGCCCATTTGGAGAAAACACAAAACCCTCCAATACGGTGTGCCCTGAACCAGACATTTCGTAAAAAATTTCCTGAAGCCTGGGACCATTTGCTTCTACAAAAAAAGGGTCTTTTCCAGATTGTCTTTTAGCCAGAACCATAACAGAACAAAGAACATCATCAGAAGCCAATGTTGTTTCTTCTATATCTTCAGGCATTTTAGAATTATTCAAACCGATTTGATTTTTCTTCTTTTGGTTTTGGGTGTTCTTTATGAATTTTTGCAAAAGAAGGAGTAACTATAACTGTGTTCTCTCCAAAACCTGCTATGCTTCCCTCAAGAGCATCTGTGGTTTTCTTAATTTTAGAAATTGCTCTTTTTAGTTCAATAGAATCTTTCTGCCTAAGGATTTTTATATCAATTATGGCGATTGTATAACCTTCTCTCAAGGAATTCAGGATATCACTAACGTCTTCATAATCTTTTAATTGAAAAAGTTTCACAAAAACCTTACTTTCTTCCTCTTCTTTTCCAAGATCAATCTCCAAATAATCTTCACCGAACTCTTCCCCTGAAACAGAACCTAAAAAAGCTTTTTTTATCTTATCAAAAACCATATTAGGTTTAACTGTGAGAACTTTATAAAGATTTCGTCATTTTTTTGTATATATTTAGCTTTCGTCGTTAAGCGAGAACTTCTTTCTGCAAACCCTCTAATTTTTTTGCTAGGGATGTTTCCTGTTTTTCTATACTATTTATTCTTAGAGTGATTATCTTTTCTTTATCAGAAAGCTCTTCCCTTACCCTTCCTTTCTCTGCCTTTATCATCAGCTGTCCGATAATTTTGAAAACCTCATCACCAGACTTTCCTATTTCTCCTAATGCAGATTGCGTCTCCGAGAGCTCCATCTGGAAGGCTTGCTTTTGGAGGAGCAAGTTTTGTAAATTCTGCTCCAACATTTGCATTTCCTGTATTTTTTTGTCTCTGTCTTTCATTTGGATTTCCTTTAATTAGATTGCCTTAACCTTTTTCACTCTTGTCCTAGGTTTGTAAAAAATCTTGCTACCACAGTTAGGACAAACAAACCTCTTATCCAGATTTCCACTAGAAATCTTCTTTTCACACTTAAAACATTTATATGTTGGCATTTTATAAGGATTTATATGTTGTTTTTAAATTATTCTAAATCTATTATTTCTACTTCATTAGTTTCTGTATCATAAATAGCAAGACTAACTTTTCCTTTCCACCCCATTAGTTCTCCTGGATTTAACAATAACGTATTTCCTATTTTCTTTTTATCTGCTGTGTGGTTGTGACCGTAACAAACAAGATCATAATTTCCTGTTGATGCCAATCCTTCTGCAATTTTTGGATAATGATTTACAGCTATTTTTTTCCCACCAAATTCTAGTTCTGCAATATCTCCATGAAAATTTATTCCTAGACTCTTCGCTCTATTCGGAGTTGTAAATCTGTCATCAATATTACCAAAAACGCAATGAACCTCCCCATCAAATTTTGCTAATTCATTCATCATAAAAGGTGCACAAAAATCGCCACAATGAATTAAAACTTTTGCTCCTTTTTCCTTGATTAAAGACAGGGCTTTACTAGTATTTTCTATTCTATCGTGTGAGTCTGAAATTATACCAATTTTCATTTTATTCTAAATAATATGTGTTTGACGCGAATTTTTTTCCACATGTTTTTCTCGTGCATTTCCAAATTCCTTTGGAAAGCCTCTTTGTTCCGGGCTTTCCACAGAAAGGGCATTTCTGTTTTACCCTTTGCTTTGATTCTACTGCAATCAATTTTGTTTTTGGCCTTTTTCCATATCTGGCCCCAAATCTTCCTGCTGATTTTATTTTCTTTAATTTTGATGCCATTTTAATTGGAAATGGGGCTGCTCGGATTTGAACCGAGGACGTCAGGTCCCAAACCTGAAAGGATACCAAGCTTCCCCACAGCCCCTTGATAAAAAAGAGATAGATGGTATTTATAAATTATTTCTTTTCCTCTTTTTTCTCTTCTTCAGGCTTTTTTTCTTCTGATCCTTCTGCTGGAGTCTCTGCCTCTGCAGCAGCTTTCTCAGCTTCTTCCTGCTTGATTATTTTTTCCTGCTCTGCTTTCACTTCTTCAAAATATTCGTTTAATTTTACTTTTTTCTCCTCTGGAGTTTCTGTCTTTTCTTGCTGAATCTCTTTATCATACCTTCCTTCTTGTAACTCTCTGGCAACTTCTGTGGCTGGTTTATTCTCAATTAAAATCCCTAAACTAACGCAGCTTCCAACAATGGTTTTAACTGCAGCCTTTAGATTTTTACTCAAAAGGTTTGGAAGTTTTGTCTTTGCTATTGAAATCATCTGTTCTATAGAGGCATTTGCTACTTTTACTTTTCCCTGTGCTCCAGAACCCTTTTCAATTCCTAATTCTTTTTTCAATAGCTCTGATACAGGAGGGGAGAAAACCTTAACATCAATATCTTTCGTAGAACTATCGATATCCAACTCCACAGGTACTTTTAGACCCTTGAAATCCTTGGTTATTTCATTTACCTTCTGAATAACCTGTCCTATGTTTATTCCCATCGGCCCTAGTTTTTGACTCAGGGCAGGACCTGGCTGCATATTTCCACCTTCTACTAAAATTTTAACTTGCATAAAAACCTCCTGCACAGAACCTAGGTTCCACACCTCCCATGTTCTGCATCCATCTATTCATCTTCAATTCCTCCTTCTTCCCTTCTTATTACCCTCACATTATCTAATTTAATTGTGACTGGCAATGGAACAACTGATCCCAGCAAACTCACTACAACTTCTTCCTTTTGTTTATCAATTCTTACAACTTTTGCTTTTTCTTTCTTGAATGGTTCTGAGATTATTTCAACAATATCCCCATCCTCTATTGAAACAGTTGTTGCAGAGGGCTCAACCATGTTCTTTATCTCTTCGTATCCTATGGTTTTTCCAATTATTCCCTTCACATAAGGGAGGTTAAAGACAGATTCTTCTGCAGACTCTCTGTCTTCTGCCTCTAGGAGCACATAACCCCTTAAACCATGAGGTCTTAATACAGAATAGGTGTTCAGATTCTTTTTTTCTACCCTCTCTGAGATCATATCGACTGCCTTTTCTTCTTTGTTCGTCGTTACTTTTATTATAAAAATCATTTTAGCTCCGTCTACACCTTAAATATCTAAGGAAGAGTAATATTACGTAAGGATTTGGGTTTATAAATCTTATTAAGAAACTAAACAACTAAAGATATAGACTCTTTGTTATTATTCTCATCAGATTCCAAAATAAGGTTATCAGAGTCGACTACTGCTTCTGGTTGATAAGTCCCTGATTGTGAATAAGTCCACATCATATACGCCCTTGTCCAACTTCCCGGATCAAGACTAACAGGGATTGTTCTTTCAGGGTTTTCATCTGTTGAATCTGTATCAACCATCCAATAAACATCAGCTGTAGCAAGTTCTCCGATGTTTTTAATTGTAAACGCAAGAACTACTGTTTTTCCGTTTATGCTTTGAACAGCCAAATCTGTAATAGTTAAATCAGGTCTTTCTAAAGGTTCACACACACCACCCACACACAACTCTTCCCCGCAAGCCTCAATAAGTTGTGATTCTGTATTCTCAAAACAGCTTCCACTGGAACATCCCCTATCTGTGAAATCCGAATAAACATCATTACCAGAACAATAATTACTACCATAACTATCTTCTCCACAATCTTCTATAAGAATATCTGCATCTCCAGAACTACAATAAGATGATGTGGTTCCTGGGTTGTTACAGGAATATACCATATAGCTTTGATAAACATCTTCACTACTACAGAACTTTTCTCCAACATATCCATCTATTCCACAGTCAGAATCGGAATAACATTCTATTTCAGGAACACAGCTTCCTCCAGAACATCCAAGGGTTCCGCATTCTTCTTTTTTATCTTCCCTGTTATTGCAGTTATCATACCAATAAACATCATCACTATAACAATTAGAAGTTGTATGGGTGCCACAACTGTTACAAGTAGCGTCATCATCTGTGCAATATTGGTCTGAGGTGCAAGAATCATATAATGACCAACTACCCCAGTTTCCTTCATTCCCATCACAAGCAGAAGATGAACCTGAACAAGATATGGGTTTTGTTCTCATGTAAACATCAGCTCCTGGATTAGAAACACCTTCTCCATTAGGACATCCATAATCTAGAGAATAAGCACAAGTATTGGTTGGATTAAGAAAACTATATTCTCCACAATCGGTATCACAACACATTCCTGAAGTACACTGGGTTTGTGAACAGGAAAAGGGAGAATTATATCCGGCATTACTTGAATCACAAAATTCATTTGAAGTGCAAGAATCATGAACCTGCCAGCTGTTCCATTCAATTGCTCCGTTACAAGAAGATGATGAACCAGAGCAATATCTTTTTCTATCTTGTTTTTTTACATCAGATCCAAGGCATTGGCCGGTAGGGCAATCGTAATAATAACTTCCATAATGATTATCGCAAACATAATTACTTGGTCGGTAGTAATAACCATCACAACATACCCCTGAGGTACATTCTTGTTGAGCCACACACCTCTTAGTATTGCTATCCCAATCCTCATCCGAACGACAGCACCCATCATAATAAGAAGGATTTAAATCGAGAATTGGACCCTTACATTCTAAATTACCATAACATTGGCTATTAGAATCACAGTCATAATCTTCATAACCACAAAGTCTACAATTGTACCATTCTTTATCCACACCTTCTTTCCTTTTTGAGCAATAATTCCCATCTCCCTTTTTACTTATAACTATATCTGACAATACGGTTTGACGAGAATTACACTCACCACCCCCACAAGAATAATCGTTCTTCCTAACTTGTTTTCTAACTTCATTATTAGTACAATAGTAATTGTCAAAAGTGTTATCAAAATCATTACAATCTTTTTCTCTCCATTTTAAACTATCCCCCAGCCACAAAGTCAGACCGCAATTAAGGTAAGCTTCTTGGAGGGTGTTCGCATCACTACAGTAATCTGTGCCTCTTTCTTTCTCATAAAATCCTCTAGCTAGATTCCAGCTATAGGCAATTACGGTGCTTTCTGTTTTATAATCATAACATTCCTCATAATCATCATAAGTACAATATCTTCCCCCAGGACCCTCATCAGTTTCCTTGCTATCTGGCTTACATTGACCCTCAACCATGGCCCCTTGTTGGGATTCTGTTGATTCATTACTGACATTCACAGATTCCGAAGAATTCAAATCCTCTTCTGTATCATTCACCAATGTTTGATTTTCAGAAGTTTCATTATCTGTTATCTCAATTATTGTTTCTGGAGTCTCAATTATATTAGAAGAACCTGTATTAGAAGATAATCCTCTTGAACCCGATTTTTTCTTAGAAGAGGATTTTCCTCCTGAATCTCCGAAAGTGAACAATTTTGTCCCGTCACCCGAAGAATCAGATAAACTATCCGGATTTTCCTTTTCATTGTCGAGCAAAACAAGCCCTGTTCCTGTAACCTCGCTGGACTTTTTAATCTCTTGTGTGATAATCACCCCTGAAGAGACCAATAGGATTGAAACAACTAAAATAATTACTACAGCACTTGCTTTTTTATTTTTCATTTTAATTAAACCCGTTATTTGCAAAATTGCCAATCCTAGAACTTATTTCTGATTCTGGAATTCTAACAAAATAACGATTGGGAATTCCAAATGTGTTCAATAATCTTTGATTGACAAGTTCTTCTGTTAAATTTTTTCTATAACCAATATAATTAATTACAGCATTCTTATCATCAGTAGTTGTTATTAAAAAATCGACTGAAAAACTATCTGATGCCCCCAAAGAAAGCAATACATTTTTTTCAAAGCTCTTATATTGAGAAGAGTATGTATTGAGAATTCCCGCGATAATTTCTTTTGCCTGGGTTTCTGTCGGAGAAGCAAAAGAATATTCTACAGGCGTTGGATCTGCTAATCCTTTATTATCATAAGCTGTTGCTTTTACCCTGTTTGTTCCTTCAATTATGTCAATTAATTTAGAAGAACCATTAATCAAATTTTGAGAAGCTCCACCATTAATTCTCACAGAGATGTAATCTATAGAGCCATCACTATCCGTCCCTGAAAAAGTATAAGTGATTCTTCCATCATCTCTAAACTGGTGGGTTATTGCAGTATTGGGGGCTTGATTTTCCGGGGGAGGTGGAGGTGGTGGTGGTGGCTTAACGATGTCATCTCCATTGCATCCAAGAAGTAGAGAACCAAATAATCCCGTGGTCAAAAATCCTTTTCTTAATGTGCTCTTCAGAATATCCTGCAGAGGCATGAATTATCTAAGAATGTCTTGTTTTTAATTTTTTCCATACTTTTCTATACAAAAGCCTTTATAATTGTAGATATTAAGAATCCGAGGACGCCTAATGCGAGAATTCCAATAGCAGAAACTTTTGTGACCATCTCGAACTCTT
This sequence comes from Candidatus Woesearchaeota archaeon, assembly GCA_964385425.1. Classification (GTDB taxonomy): domain Archaea; phylum Nanobdellota; class Nanobdellia; order Pacearchaeales; family GW2011-AR1; genus ASMP01. The sequence continues at coordinate 52,955 of CAYLOQ010000003.1, forward strand.
TTCTTGTCGGCTTTTTCAGTGCAAACCACACCCTCTTTGATTTTGTAACGAATGATTTTAAGTTTTCATAATGTTCTTTTACCATATTTTAAATAGAAAGAGGGGGTTTTTAAAATTAATCCCTAATTTCTTTAAGCATTTCTATTCTCTGTAATCTCTCAAAAGGGATAGCCAAAACCTTTAGGGATGAATCCCACCTTTGAACGTGAAAAAGTGCTGGAGGATTGTCAGATAATGCTTCTAAATGTCCAACACCAATTAAACGTGTAAAAAAAGAAACCCCAGATAGATTAGTTAATTCAATCACAGGGGAATCCTTTTTTCCTCTACTTGAATTCATTCTAAACAAATATATTTTTTTAGCAGTTTCCAGAGAAGGGGATTCTGAAAAATTACCATATAAACCTTCTCTTGTTAAATCATATCTTCCACCATTATACTTTAAAAGATCTTCCCTATCCATGTGGGTCCAAATAAAACTCATTTCAATTCTATAAAAAAGGTACTTATAAATATTGTTATGTCAGAAAATTACTCAAAAAACTCAATTCCTAATTCTTCCTCGATTTCCTTGTGTTTTATGCTTTCCATGGTTTCTCCGTGACCGAGAATCTGGGCACTTTTTACACCTGTAACTATCAGTAAGACCCTGATCGATTTTTCCATGTCTGGAGAAATCTGCGCCCCCCAGATAAGTCGGGCATAAGGTCCTAATTTCTCTCCAATATGTTCTATGATTAATTTACACTCGTCCAGGCTCATGTCTTGTCCTCCGACAATATTTACCAGTGCTCCTGATGCGTTCGAAATATCAACATCCAGAAGAGGGTTTTGTATGGCTTTTTCTACTGCTTCTATAGCCCTCTGTGTGCTGTCTGATTCTCCCATTCCTATCAAAGAAACCCCCCCATCAGACATAACAGTCTTTACATCTGCGAAATCCAGGTTAACAAGGCCGGAAGTTGTAACTAGTTCTGTAATTCCCTTAACAGCATTTGTAAGTATTTCATCAGCTATCTTAAACGCTGTATGTAAGGGCAATTCTGGAGCAAGTTCTAAGAGTTTATCGTTTGGAATAACTATAAGTGTATCAACGACAGACTCTAACCTCTCTAAACCTTCCATCGCATTTTCTATTCTCTTCCTTCCTTCAATTGTGAATGGCAATGTCACAACCCCTATTGTTAAAGCTCCCTGCTTTTTCGCCAAACCAGCGATTACAGGGGCAGCGCCAGTTCCTGTTCCTCCCCCCATGCCACAAGTGATAAAAATCATCTCGCTTCCTGCAAGTTTTTTCTTTAATTCAGATTCAGATTCTTTGGCTGCCTCTTGTCCTATTTTTGGATTACTTCCTGCACCAAGACCTTGGGTCAGTTCTCTCCCGATAAGGATTTTGTGATCTGCAGTAGAATATAATAAATCCTGGGCGTCTGTATTAACGGCAATGAGTTCTCCACCCCTTATTCCTATTTCCTTCATCCTGCTCAAAGAATTTCCCCCTCCACCTCCTACGCCAACAACCTTAATCTTAGCAGACTGCTTTTTCAAGAGCTCTGCCAGCTCCTGATCAATCTCTTTTACCTCTGGAGAAATGTCTCTCTCATAGATCTCTTCCATTATTGAAGTAAATAATAGCTGTTTATAAGAATTATTGTGATTTTTTGGTGTTTTTGGGAAGATTTATAGACCATATTTCAGGAGCAAAGAGAAAAAGTTTATATAGTCTAGATGGGAGCCTTTTTTCATGGTAACAAGATATGATGCGGTTCTTGCTTCAACAAGCCCTTCATTAAAAATAGATCATAAAAGGGCCCAAGATGCTATAAATAGGGTGGTGAGTGTCTATGGAAGTGTAGAAAATTATAAAGGGTTGTGGATTGCTGCAGGAACTCTTGGGGGTCAAAAACCCGAGACTGCACAGAGAACTAGGATATATAATCAGTTTCTAGCAGCAGGAATAGATGAAGAACAAGTCAGAACAATTGGGGGAGAAGATACGATGGACAAGGTAAGGAAAATTATAGGTCTTGCAGAAAGAGAAGAATTAGAAACTATCGGTATATCAACGTATCTGCTTCATTATCGAAGGTTTGAAGGGGGCTTACATTTTGCAAAAGAGGAGGGTCTTGCACCAACAAATCTAGAATTCAAATTAATATGGTCCCCAACAACCCCTTGGACAAGATGGCATAAGGACCTTGTTTATGGACTAACGGGTCTTTGTGTGGAGGCATTTAGATTGGGGAGACATGGGTTTGCTGGATCAGACCCAGATCATAAACCATTTGAAAAAGCTTATGGCCCTGTAAGAGATTGGTCGTCTGATGGTGAAGATATCCCCATGGATGATGACTAAAGGTCCAAACAAAGGAATCTGGTTTGCTAAAGGCTAGATAAATTTTTATAATAAAATCTTCTTCTAATAAAATGTCAAAGAAGAAACTTGACTATCTTTTAATTCCTGATGGGGAAAAGGAATATAAAAAAGAAAAGTTAAAACGGGCTGAGGAAGAATCGAAAAAAAGGCCTGTAAAAAAAATTCTGATACTGAAGGGGAAAGATAGTGAAGAAGATATTCTAAAGCTTGGAAAAATATTAAAGAAGGGCGATAGGATTGGTTTTGATACTTTTCCCCTACATTACAAAGAATACAAGGTCATTATTAAAAAAGCAAAAAAAGAAGGAAAATTTCCAAACGGTGTGAAGGTAGAGAATGTGAGGACAAGTCAGAGTTTTAAGAATAGCATATATGGATTTCTTGGGTTAGAAGAAGAAAAACTAAAAAATAGAAAATTAGATTTTATGAAGAACAGAAAAGATAAATTTTTTCAAAAGATAAAAAATATTGTTAAGGGGTTATTTAGTGTTGTCTAACTTTTTTCTAATTTCTTTAGCCTCTTCTCCATCTTTTCAAATCTATTTCTGTTGTTTATATCAAAAACCCATTCTAAGAACAAGATTGCGGGAAAGATAATGAAAAGTGTTAGGACTAGTCCTTCTAAGGTTAATCTTTTTATTTGTTCAAAGTCCAAATCGAAAAAGATTCCGTGAATTATCGAGGCAATCGAGATTAAAACAGAAAGTATGAATAATATTAGTACTTGTCTCCCAACAAAAGGTAATCTTTTCATTCAATTACAAAAATAAAGGGATATAAAAATTATTCTTTTTTATTTCCTTCGTTGTTCTTTACTTCTTTCTCTTTAGTTTCCTTATCCTCAACCTCTTTTATCTCAAGCTCTAAGTCAAGAATTTCCTTAAACTTCTCCTTAAACATTTTAACAAACTCCACCATTGTTTTTTCAACCTCCATAATCAGCTTCTTCTCTTTAATCTCAAATTTGAAATTTTTCTTAAAGAAAAATTCATTGAGTGCCTCTATTTTTTCTTTTGTGTCTTTAACCGTTCTTAAAACCCTTATTCTGTATTCGACTGTTTTTCCTGAGAGAGAATTATTAAAATCAGCCACCACCCTGCCCCCTGAAACAGTCAATATTTTTGCTATCCTACCATCAAAATTAAACATGATTCCTTGAACAGGATTTATTTTCTGTTCTCTAAAAACACTCATTGGAATCATCTTGATGAGTTTAGGATCCCTATTCCCAAAAGCCTTTTCCGGTTCTAGCTCTATCTTGTACTCCCCAAAATTTTTTCCGATTAAAAAATCATCTAATGCCTTAAGGAACATGCTTTCGCCTAGACAAAAAACAAAGGGTTTTGGTTCAATCTTTAAATTTGCTTTTTCCAAATCCTCTTTTATGTTAGAATCAAAAATCTCTCCATTCCTTACTCTTCCTGTAAATTCTATTTCAACGAAGTCTTTTTTCTTTAGGACCATCTTAGCAATTAATTACTGCTTGATTAAAAATGTTTATAAATCTATTTTTTTTATTAAGATATGGATAAGCCACCACAACGAACTAAGCACAAAATCTTACTTGGAATTTATTTAGTACCATTTGTTTTATTGGTTATATTTGGTTTGTTTTTTCTTGGATGTTGGGTTTCTACGCCAGACCCAATTAATCCAGAATCTTATTCATTTATAAATATTTTTTGTTTGGCTTCTAGGGGTATTGTTGTCTTTTCACTGATTGGTGGAGTATTTGGATTAATATTCTTACTAATAACTGGGGGGGCATACATAGCATTAATCATATTTTTATTTCTAAAAATACTAAAGCATTGGAAAATTATTAGAGATTTAAAGGATTCTAAGAAAAGAATAAGAATGGGTACTAACCCTTCCTAGATTGAAGATAAATTTTTACTGATCTCGAATATAAACTAAACCTTTTTAAATATATTTTCGTTATCTTTATTTATGGTTTTAAAAATTATTAATGCTACAGAAGCCAGAGTGGGGACTAATATTCTTATCGATGGTGAGCCCTACACAGTTAAAAAAATAGACATAAGTAAAACAGGGAAACACGGACATTCTAAGGCCAGGGTGGAAGCCTCTGGAATAATCAATACACAAAAAAAAGTTTTCGTGGTTCCAGGACATGAGAGACTAGAAATACCCTTGGTTGATAAAAGAAAAGGTCAGGTTTTGTCTATAGGGGATAAGGTCAGTGTTATGGATTTGGAAAATTTTGAAACTATTGAGATAAGATGCCCAGAAGAAATAAAGTCTCAGCTAGAAGCGAACTCAAACGTAGAATACTGGGACATAGAAGGTAAAAAAATAATCAAGCGAAAACTTTAAACTAAAGAGATTTAAATATAGAATATAATATAAAAAATGGTAAAAATACCTGCTGCACAAAATAGACTTTTCAAGAATATTTTTGTCTGTAAGAGATGTCAGATAAAGATTAGGGCAGACCCTCAAAAAATTCTAAAAGGAAAGGTGAAATGTCGGAAGTGTAAGAGAATTGCATTTCGTCCTTTAAAAAAGAAATGATGTTAAAATGGTAAGTTTTTTAGTATATGACATAACATTCCTAGTTTTGTTTGCAATATTTCTTTCTAGTTTTCTCTATACACGAAGAAAAAATATCAAAAGGGAGGGGCTTTTGTTATTATATAAAGCCCGTTGGGGGATAAAGCTGATAAATTATATAGGTGGAAAATATAAAAAGACCCTTGGTTTTTTAAGTTATGTCTCTATAGGGATTGGATATGTCTTAATGATAGGGATGTTTTATCTAGTCTATACAATTGTTAAGATCTATATCTTCAATCCAAGTATTGTCAGAGCAATAAAAGTTCCTCCGTTAATACCTTTGGTTCCGTATCTTCCACAGGTCTTTAATTTAGATTTTTTGCCTCCGTTCTTCTTCACCTATTGGATAGTTATCTTGGCTGTGATTGCAATAACTCATGAGATGGCGCATGGTATCTTCGCAGCACACAATAAAATAGATGTAAAAACAACAGGGTTTGGATTCTTTCCTTTCTTTTTGCCTATATTTCTTGCAGCATTTGTTGAACTAGATGAAAAAAGAATGGCTGAAGAAAAAAAGTTCAAACAAATGGCTATTCTTTCTGCCGGTACATTCGCGAATGTCCTCACTGCTATTTTCTTCTTTGGAGTATTATGGATTTTCTTCTCCCTCGCATTCTCTGCCTCAGGGGTTGTTTTTGACAGTTATGCAACTTCGACAGTCGTGATTGCCGGTATCTCGTCTGTAAATGGTGTTTCTATTAGTGAAACAGATTACAATAAGGTGCTAGAACTCACAAACGAAACAGGGCTCAGCGAGATAGAATTCGAAGGAGACAAATTTTTAATCAGTAAAGAGGTCTTGGAAAGCCAGGCGGAAAACGAAGGTGTTATCTTAGCGTATAACTATGCTCCTGCAATAAACAATGAGATAGGGAGCATAATAACTGAAATAAATGGTGTAAACATGGATAGTGTTGATAAACTGATAGGAGAGTTATCAACATATTCTCCAGGGGATGAAATAACCATAAAGACAATAATAGAGGAAGGGGAAATTGAGAAAAGAATAACTCTTGAAGAGCATCCTGATAGGGAAGGTGCTGCCTGGCTTGGAATTGGATTTTTAAACAGGGAAAGGTCTGGCTTTGTAGGAAAAATTATAGATTCTCTTTCATCTTTCAAAAAACCAAATGTTCATTATGTATCAAAATTTGATGGAATAAGTATTTTTATCTATAATTTATTATGGTGGTTAATCTTAATTAGTGTCAGCGTAGCACTCGTCAACATGCTTCCTGTTGGAATCTTCGACGGTGGGAGATTCTTTTACCTAACAATTCTCGGATTAACTGGTAGTGAGACAGCTGCAAGAAAATGGTTCCAATTTTCAACATATTTTTTCTTATTCATACTCTTCCTGCTAATGGCGTTCTGGGCGATTAGTTTTTTATAAATCGATAACCCCTTCTTTGGTTAACGCAGCAAATCTGATTCCAACAGGCAAGTTAATCAACGCAGAGATTAGTGCCATGTGTTCTTTACCATCTCCAGAAGCAATGCTCAAGGCGACTTCAACACCTTTTATTTTTCCCTTGAGTTTTTCCAATAATTCATCCTTCAGGTCTTTTAATTTTTTATCTAAATCTACTTCAATAAATTCAAACTCTCCTTCAACTGTAAATTTCTTTGCAAAATCATCTCCAATGAGAATGATTTTTTCCCATTCACCATATTTAATCAATCCAGAAACCTGGGCCCAGGTTCCTTTTCCTTTAGAGAGTAAAGCTACGAGTTCCATGATAAAAGAAAAATTAATCTATATTTAAGAATTGTTGTGATAAACTTTATAAACCCTCTTCATCTCTGAAATTTACCGTATAACTACATCACTAAAAAATATTTTCTATGTTTTTAGTGCATAATGTAGGAGGTTGAAAAATGGAACTAAAAACAGAGTTAGAAAAAGCGTTATCTGAGCTAAGGAAGGGCAAGGAAAGAAACTTTGATCAGACAGTCGACTTAATCATAAATCTGCAAAAATTCAATCTTAAAAAAAATCAAGTTAATTTGTTTGTGAAAGTTCCTTTTAAGGTTAAAGAGAAAAAGATATGTGCGTTTTTAGAATCAAAGAATGATAATGTTGAGACTATTACTGGAGACCAGTTCAAGAAGTATTCTGATAAGAAAGAATTAAAAAAATTAGTAAAGAAATTTGATTTCTTTATTGCCCAGGCAAAATTAATGCCAAAGGTGGCTACAACTTTCGGCCGTGTTCTTGGACCTGCTGGAAAAATGCCTTCTCCACAATTAGGAATTTTAATGGATGTTAGTGATAAATCCATAAATGATCTCAAGAAGGATATAAACAACAGCGCAAAAATAAAGGTAAAAGAGGCTAGCATTAAGATCGCTATTGGAAAACAGAGCATGAAAGACGGAGAGATAATTGAGAACGTACTTGCTGTATATAACGCTATTTTAAAAGCTCTTCCTAGGGATAAAGAAAACATAAAGAATGTAGAATTGAAATTCACTATGACCAAACCTCAAAAAATAAAGATAAGATAAGAATAAATTCAAATGGCTGGGACAAAATCAACACACGTGTCTGAAGAAAAGAAAAACATAGTTAAAGAACTCTCTAATTTAATAAAAAACAATAAGACTATTTTAGTAGCTTCTATAAAAAATATTCCTTCTTCACAATTCCAGGAAATAGCCAAGAAATTAAGAGGGAAGGCCATAGTTAAGGTTCCTAAAAAAAATTTGATATTTCTAGCTTTAGATAAATCAGGGAACGAGGCAGTTAAAAAAATTAAAGAACAAATCCGAGAAAGTACAGCTATTTTATTCTCAGAGCTTGATTCTTTCGAGCTTGCGGCAGAACTCATTAGTAATAAGAGTCCTACAAAGGCTAAGGCAGGGCAAGAAGCTCCAGAAGACATAGAGATTCCTGCTGGGCCTACAGACCTTGTTCCAGGACCAGCCATATCTGAGCTTGGGGCCTTGGGGATTCAGATTCAGATAGAAAAAGGAAAAATTACAATTAAGACTCCAAGGGTGATTGCTAAAAAAGGTGAAAAAATATCTTCAGGCGCTGCAGACGTCATGAATAAACTTGATATAAAACCATTTTCAGTAGGTTTTATTCCTTTATCTGCATTTGATGCTGAAGAAGGAAAATTATATCTTGAAATTAAGATTGATAGAGAAGAAACAATAAGAGAACTAAAAAAAGCATTTAGCCAATCCCTTCCTTTTGCCATCGAGATAGGATATCCAACAAAAGACACAATTACTTTTTTGCTTGGGAAAGCTGGAATACAGGGCAAGGTTTTAGAAAAATTTGCTGAATCTAAAGCTTCAGAGGATAAGAAAAATATTGATAATGAACAGAAAAGTCCTGAGTTAGAAGTTGAGAAAAAATCCGAGCCGTCAGGCGAGACAAACAAACAAGAAGAAAATCAAAATCAACAATTAAATGAAAAACAAGGAAAGTAAAATGGAAAACATATATGCTGCACTTTTGTTGCATAAGCTTGGAAAAGAAGTCAATGAAGAGAATGTGAAGAAAGTTGTTGTGGCTGCTGGATCAGAACCAGAAGACACTCAGATTAAGTCTTTGGTTGCCAGTTTGAAGGGCGTGGATATAGACAAAGAGCTAGAAAGTGCTACTCTTGTTTCTTCAGCTCCTGCAGGCAGTAGTGCAGAAGGAGCAGCTAAGGAAGAGAAGAAAGAGCCTGAAGCCAAGAAGCCAGAAGAGAAGAAAGAAGCTGCAGCAGAAGGTCTCAGTGCGCTCTTTGGATAGATTTTATATTATCTTATCTAAAGAGCTTTTCTTAGTTAGTACTTAGATAATTTTATAAAAATCAAGCGTATTAATCTTAAATGGAAAGAAAAACCGTATTGGGGGGTTTGTCATTATTATTTTTCGCTTCAGTACTTTTTACACAAACAGATTCAAACATATGGGTGTCTTTATTAATACTCGGAATAATTTTCGGGATTTTATGGTATAAGAATTAATATATTCAAGCCTGCATAGCTCAATTTGGTAGAGTACCGCTTTCGTAAAGCGGGGGTTGAGGGTTCGATTCCCTCTGCAGGCTCTTTCCTTGTTATAGTACTAATAGTACAGAAACACAAATTATTTAAATAACTAATCCTTTGATTATGTATGGATAGGTTATATTTCCAAAATAAAAAAGATAGAATCAATTTTTTTAATAAAGTTAAGAGTTATCAAAAAAGCTGGAAGAGAATTAAAGAAATTTTAAAGACAAGCAGGTCTATGGTAGACCATTACAGGCTTGGAAGATTGTGCATTCCCAAAAATAGGTTTGTTATATTAATAAATCTAATTCCTGAAAATGAGAGGGAATACTTCTGGAGAAAAATAGAAAAGAAAGCAAATAACTGGGGGCAGATAATTGGAGGGAAAAGGGCTTATGAAATTAATAAAGATAAATTTGATGAGGGAAGAAAAAAAGCAATTAAAAAAGTTAAATATGAATTTGATATAAATTTACCTTTATCAGAAGAACTTTGTGAGTTTATAGGAGCAATAATTGGGGATGGATTCACGAATAGATACAACAATTTTTATCAAACACAAATAACCGGAGACAATCTTTTTGATTCTAATTATTATTACAATAGATTAAAACCCTTCTGTGAAAATCTTTTTAATATTTCTCCGAAAATAACTTCTAATAAGGGTTGGATAAGATTAAATATATACTCTAAAAGATTATTCGAAATGCTTACCAAGAGGTTTGATATCCCTGCAGGGAAAAAATGCTATACTGTAACAATTCCTGACGAAATTCTCAAATCAGAGGAGAAATTTATTAATGCAACATTGAAAGGGATGTTTGATACTGATGGAGGAGTAGGTTTTGATAAAAGAAAAAGTTATAAAAAACCCTATATTAGGATTAATTATACTTCTGCAAGCAAAGGATTAATAGATCAAATAAGCAGTATACTATCAACTTATTCTATTAAACATTCCATACATAAACAAAAGAATTTTAGAAGTCATATAATCCAGATGAACGGAGAAAAGAATGTCAGATTATTTCTTAAAAAAATAGGATTCTCTAATTCCAGACATTTAAAAAAAGTCTATCATCTTCTGTAATCAATAGGTCGGGGGTTCAACTCCCTCCTGAGGCTTTTCTTAGAAAAATTGAGATAGTTTTTTATATGATTTTACATTCCATACGCAATGGAACCTCTCTTGAGTTTAGGTATAATTTTTGCTTTGATTGCTGCTTTCTCAAGTGGAATTGAAAAAATTCTTAGGAAAAAAATAGCTGTTAACATAGACACTCTAACCTATGCCTTTATTTTTCAGGCAGCCGGAGCAATATTTGCACTTCCGCTATTTATCATAAAATTCGAATTACCTTCAAATCCAAGCATATGGTTTCTTGTAATTTTATCAGGATTTCTTTGGGCAGGGTTCGCATTTACCCTCATTAAATCATATAAACATCTAGAAGCTTCAGTAAATACCATAGTAAGCAAAGTGAGAATCCCTCTCTTCTTAATTCTATCCATAATTTTCCTTAACGAAACCTTAAATTCAAACAAGGTTATTGGAACTTTTCTTATTTTTGGAGGACTTTTATATCTTTCATATAATAAGAGCAAAGTTAAAATATTACCCCTGGATAATCCCGGAACGCCTTATCTCTTTGCCTCCATTTTTTTAATTTCATTTGCTTTACTAATAGATAAATTCGCGTCTGGTTTTTTTAATCCCGGAATGTATACTTTTATGGTCTATTTTATTGCTTCGTTGTTTTTGTTTCCCCCTCTTCTCATGAGAAAGCAAAGCATAAAACCAATCTTTAAGAGCAAGTACTTATTCCTAATGATAGTTACCTCTTTTTTGAGCGTAACTTACTATTTTTTAATTTTAAATGCTTACAAATTTGCAGAGGCTAGCATTATAATTCCTTTAACAGAACTTAGTGTTTTAGTCACAGTATCAGGTAGTTTTTTATTTTTAAACGAGAAAAGTAATTTAAAGAGAAAAATTATTTCAACATTAATTATTATCGTTGGAGCGGTCTTCATTTCTTTCGCATAAATAGAAGATGGGCGCAGAGAGGCTTTTTTAGAAAGAAACTTAAACCCTGAGAATCCATAATCAAAATGGATGATTTTATCAGATTAGCAGAAAAAGAAGTTAAGACCCGATACACAATAATTTATCTAGAACCTGATTCAAAAAGCAAGAGAAGTTTGAGGGGGTTTCTAAATCAAAATTGTGATGTAGTATCGTCTTCAATAAGAGACTTTCATTCTACAATTCACTATGCTGTTGAAAATCCTTTTTTTCGAAGGGATAGGGTGTTACAAGAAATTATTTCAAGAATTCCGATAACAATCTCTCCTAAAGATTATTCTTTAGAAGTATTTGGAGAGGGAGAATTGGTATTAAGATACGAAAGTCTGGTGGTTCGAGATTTGAATCGCATGCTTCTTAGTGAAGGACTCAGACAAACAATAGTAGAATATCCTTCTTTAGACGAAGAAGAAATGGTAATCCTTGGAGAATATTTTCTGCAAAGTAGGAGCATAGTTTATAATGATTTTAACCCACACATATCACTTGCTAGAAATTTTAATAAAGATGATTTAGAAGATTTAACAGTTTTTGATGAAGAAATAGTCTTTGATAATTTTACATGGATGGTTTAAACATAAAACGCCGCTACCAGGAATCGAACCTGGACGTCCGAAAGGACCCTGGGTCCTTGGCAAAAATCATAGGAGGTGCGGAACCTTTGGTTCTGCGCTCAAACCAGGTGCATTACCATTCTGCGCATAGCGGCTTAGTATTGAGAAGAAATCTGTGTTAAAAAGGTTTCTGTTGTCGTTATCAAAGCCCAAAAATCTTCCTCCAGAAAGGCTTTTTTATTTCTATAGGTTTGTCGTTTTCATCTACAATCTCATACCTTATTATTGGTTTTTCTTTAAGTATCGGTGCTTTCTGGGCAAGTTCTTTATTCGTCTGTTCAATTGCTCTCTCGACAGCTGTTCTGGAATACCCCTGACCAAGAAGAGCCCATTTCAGGGATTCCAGAGTATATCCCTTTTTCAAATTTCTTTTAAAGTATTCTATCAGATTTTTCCTGTGGTCTATTGCTTTCATAAAAAAAATAAAATCCTAAAGTTTAAAAATATAATTATGATTACTTTATCTTCACTGGTCTCGTTTTTTGGTAGAATCTAACTGCCTCATTGAGTCTTGGCTTTGATTCTGCATAAAGAGTTAGGATTTTTTGACCTTTTTTTATCCGGTCTTTTACACGGAAATAAAAGTAGAGTCCTGCACATTTATCTATAGGACAGCCCGCAACCCTTGCTAAAGAATTTATCTTCTTGTTATGTATTTCCACAATCTTTCCTTTTTTTTTCGCTAAAATATGTTTCTTGAATTTCGCTGATGCTAAATTTTTTAAGCTTCCATTTTGAGCTTCTATTATTTGCTTGAATTTTTCAAATGCCTTTCCTGAAGAAAGAATATCGTCTGCGAGCCTTATTCCGTGTGTTTTCTTCGCCTTACCAGTCATCTCTAGGAGCTCTCCTGCCAGGAAGAGGGATTTTTCCTTCAGATCTATGGGACCCTCCCTCTCAGGATCTAATATCTTAATTATATCTTCTAACTCAAGGGCAGGACCAACCCCATTCCCTATTGGCTGGGTCCCATCTGTCAGAACACATTTCAGTTTTTTGCCGAAGTGTTTACCAAGATACTCAAATTTTTTCTTTAGATCCAACGCCCCTGCCTTACTAACTTTTGCATTTTTTCCATAGGGGATGTCGATTAAGATATACTTGCTTCCAACTGCAAGTTTTTTTGACATTATGGAAGCCAAAAGTTGTGCCTTGGGATCTATTCTTAACTCTTTTTCAATCTTAATAATTTTTGAGTCTGCCGGGACCATCCCTAAAGTTCCCCCCCAGACCATACATGCTTTAGTTTTTTTCAAAATTTTTTTCAAATCTTTAATAGAAAATTCTACGTTTGCGATCATCTCTATAACATCTACTGTTCCTGCTGCGCTTGTTATTGCTCTGGACGAATTTTTTGGAAACGTTAGTCCTGCAGCCGCACAGATTGGAACCACGATTGGTGTTGTTCTATTCCCAGGAATTCCCCCGATAGAATGTTTATCAACCACAAACTTGCCCCTTAATTTTAAACTATTCCCTGTTTTCAATATAGCCTTTATCATATAGATAATTTCTTTCATATTCATACCATATTGATGGGTTGCTGAAATAAAAAGCGCGATTTCTGGCTCAGACAAAGAATTATTCACAACATCCCTGATTATTTCTTCTATCTCTTTCTTAGATAAGGGTTTCTTATTTAATTTCTTCTTTATATATATCAAGCTTTTTGGAGGTGTTGAAAAATTGATATCTACTTCTTGTCCAACTTTCAGCCCTAATCTTTTTTTAAGTTCCGACGAAACAGCAATTTCATCTTCCTTTACTAACCCCTTGATAGTGTCTGCAAGCGTATAGATTTCTTTAGGATGTCTCGTTGTAGTTCTGATAGAAATCCTATCATTGGTGTGGATCCCTATCTTTTCTGCTGCCTTTTTATTCAAGATGGCCACGGGAAGTCCTGCAGACCATTTTAGAAGTTTTATCTTTAATTCCATTATCTCTTAAATATAATTGGAAAAAATGATTTTTATATCTATCTGGGTTTTTTTCTCTAAAAATTATTCTTTAAATTATCTTTTTCTCTATCTGCTCTATAAAAACCCTGGGTGACTGTTTGTTTCTATAAATCTCTAACACTATCAAAAGATAAGATATTATCAAAGGGCCTAAGATAAATCCGAGTATCCCGAATAAGAACAACCCCCCTATCATGCTTATAAGGATTATCGCAGAGTGGATTTTGGTTCTCCTAGAAACGATCATTGGCCTTAGGAAATTATCTACTGTTGAAGATATTAAACCAAAGAAAACAACACCTGCTGCGGCAAAAGTATTTCCTCCGATAAATAAATATACTGCAACGGGAAACCACACGATTGTTGTTCCTATAATTGGAAAGATACCTGCCATAGAAGCTATGAGTGTAAGGAACAATGCGTTAGGAACTCCAAAGATGAAAAATCCTAGACCTGCAGCAATTCCCTGAATAATACCAACTATTACCTGTCCATAGAGGACAGAACTGGTTATTCCTTTTGTATGTTCAAATATTTTTTTCTCAACATCTTTTGAAAAAGGGAGCAGGGTTTTAACGTAAGCAACTAATTCTTTTTTATCTCTAAGTACGAAAAAGAAGGTGAAAAATACGACTAAGAGTTGTAAGGATATTGTTGGAAAATTAAATATAATCTGGGCGAGAGAGTTAACTACAGAATCTCCAACCCTTGAGGTAAAAGAGGATAAGATAGACCCTATCTCAGACGAAAATTGTTCTGAAGCGAATAATGCGGGGAAGATGGATTTTAGTGGAGTTATAAAATCTACCTGTTCTGACGCCTGAAATATCTTAAATGCCTGTTCTATTAATATGGGGGTTAAAAACCAGATGGGTAAAATGATAATCAAAATTAAGAAGAATACTATTATTGCCGCGGCAATGTTTTTTGATCTTATATATTTATAAAGAAGGTCATAAACAGGTGTAAAAATAAATGCTAGAATAAGTGCAATTACTATTGACATTAAAACCGGTTTAATTAAGAAGAAAGATAAGACTATAAGGGCTATTAGAAGTATCATTGTCGTGATTTTCTTAAAATCAGTCTTGTTTATTGTCATTTTCATCAGTTAAAAGTAGTCAAAATTTATAAAGGTTTGTGAATAGAAAGATTCATGAATTTTATAAAAGATTTATTTGATAAAAAAACAGGACCTTCTGTTCATTTACAATTCCAAAAATTCAGTAGGGGAGAATTTAGAAACAGGGCTGTAATAAATGCCAGACAATCCAAGGGAAAATACACCATAACTACAACAGCAGAATTTGTTAATGAACTAGTAAAAAATGTTGCGGAAAAATTAGGAAATGAGATAACAAGGGTTACAGGAGCAATTGTTTCTACAGGAGATATGAAAGAATATCTTGATTTCAAGGAGATAAAACAGTTTCAAGGCGTCAAGAGATATATCATTGACAAGGAAATGTCTGGAGAAGAAATTCTTTCTTTGCTTGAAAAATTTCCAAAAGCGTTTTTTGCATTGAGTTTTAGTTGTGATAAGGATTCAACAAGTTTGAAAACAAAACCAAAATCTCCGAAATCTGGAAAACCAGGGAAGAAAGGGGAAGAAAAACCAAAAGCAAATTTTTGCAAGTTAGTTACAACAGACAAAAGTCTTGGAGAAAGTTTTGTTTTTGAAAGGCCTGATTTTAAAAAAGCAGAGATAATACACACATTCGTTATAAATGACATCATAAAACCAGAAGGGGAAATAGATTTTGCAAAGATTAGAGAACACGCAAAGAGAAAAGGAAAGATTGTTCGTGAATCTTTAATCGATGAGAAAGAGGACAAAAAAGAAGTCGAATTTGAGGTTTGAGAATCCTTTAAAAACCTTTAAAAACCCTCAATTTCTTGATAAATTATTCCAGGGACTAAAATGTTATCCGCTAAAAGATTAATAAATGCCCACAAGGAAATCACCAAGGAAGGGAAGTTTGCAATTCTGGCCAAGGAAAAGGGTCAGTAAGTTTTTACCTAGAGTAAACTGGAGTGCTATACCTGATAATACTGATTCTACCAAAAGTCTCAAGGGATTCATCTGTTATAAAGTCTGTATGGCTTCTGCTTATGTTAAAGACGATACTATTCATTCCATGACTAAAGGAAAAAAAATATCTGTTCCTGTTACAATCCTCGAATGTCCACCCCTAAAGATTTTTTCTGTTCGATTTTATAAAAATAAGAGGGTTATAAAAGAAGTTTTATCAGAGAATTTAGATAAAGAATTAAAAAAGAAATTAAAGGTTCCAAAGCAGAATCAAGGTTCTACAACTCTTATCGATAATATAAAAGAAGGATATGATGATGTTGGAGTAATATGCTATTCTCAAGTCAAAAAGACAAGAATAAAAAAGAAGCCTGATTTGAGTGAGATTGGGCTTACTGGAAGTATTGAAGAAAAAATAAAGTTCATTAAAGAAAATCTGGGAAAAGAAATTTCTGTTTTTGGTGTTTTTGGGCGAGGGGGCCTTGTTGATTTAAGAGGGCTTACAAAGGGAAAAGGACTTTCAGGACCTGTAAAGAGATTTGGGATTCACCTAAAACAACACAAGTCTGAAAAAGGGAGGAGAAGGCCTGGAAGCTTAGGGCCGTGGCATCCTGCAAGAGTTACTTTCAGAGTCCCCCAGGCAGGACAATTGGGGATGTTCACTAGAGTAATATACAATAATAAAATACTGGATCTTGGGAGCTCTGAAAACAGAAGAGACTTAAAGGGTATAAGAAATTTTGGAGATGTTCATACAGATTACATGATTGTTAAAGGTTCTATTCAAGGATCAAGAAAAAGGCAGTTATTGATCACAGCCCCCTTAAGGGAAACTAAAAAACAGAAGAAATTAAATTATGAACTTATAGAGTTAAGATAAAATGAAAACAAAAGTATTGGATATAAATGGCAAGGGGACAAAAGAGATTCAACTGCCGAAGATTTTTTCTAGAGTGATTAGGAAAGATATAATTGCAAAAGTTTTAGAGGTTAAAAAGAGTAAACAGCCTTACTCACCTTCCTTAGTTGCTGGGAAACAACACTCTGCCAGCGGAAAAATTGTTCATAGGAGACATGTATGGAAAAGTGGTTATGGACGTGGGATTTCTAGAATTCCGAGAAAAATAACTTCTAGGAGGGGGTCGCAGTTCAATTGGGTTGGTGCTGAGGTTTCTTCTACAAGAGGGGGTAGGAGATCACATCCTCCAAAAATTCTTTCAATGATCAATACGAAAAAAATAAATAAAAAAGAATTAAACGCTGCGCTTATCTCTGCCCTAAGTGCGACAGCCAACAAAAAAGAAGTTGCCAGAAAGTACAAAAGATTAGATGAAAAAGAGCTTGAAAAACTCCCCTTAATCGTTGAATCAAAGATAACTCATTTAAAAACTAAAGAACTTATCTCTAGTCTACAGAAAATATTGGGAGAGAAGATATTCAGGGTTGTATTAAAAAAGAAGACCATCAGAAGTGGGAGAGGAAAATCCAGAGGAAGAAAATACAAAAGAAATTCTGGGTTTCTGCTCGTTATAGGAAAAGAAGAAAAATTAAAAACAAATTCTTTTGATGTGGTAAATTCCGATAATCTAGGGGTTTCAGATTTGGCCAAAGGAGGCGCAGGAAGACTCACATTATATACAGAACAGTCAATTAAAAATTTAGGAGACAGATTAAAATGATAGTTTTAGACCTTGAAACAAGCGGGCTTGACTTAGTAAAAAGTGGTATCTGGCAAATTGGTGCTATTGATTTAAACAACCCCGAAGACCAATTTATTGAAGAGGCTAGAATCGATGACGAGGATATTATTTCCGAGGGGGCTCTTAAGGTAACAGGTAAAACCGAAGAAGATTTAAGAGATCCAAACAAACAGTCCCAAAAAAAAATGTTTGAAAAATTTATCGAATGGATTAAGAATAAACCAGAAACAAACTTCCTCTGTCAAGGCCCGCAATGGGACTTTTCATGGTTAATAATACGTATAGAAAAATATGGTTTGGGGAAACCATTTCCTTACAGGGCTTTGGATTTACATTCAATCGCTCAGATTAAATACAGAGAAATAAATAAAGATTTTTTAATGGTGGGAGAAAAAAGTGATATGAATCTTCCAAATATCCTGGAATTTTGTGGATTAAAAGACGAGAGAATACAAATGCTGGGTGGAGAGATTTCTAAGGAAGGACAGCCACACAACGCATTAGAAGATTGTAAACTAGAAGGAGAATGCTTTTCAAGATTGATATATGGGAAAAATCTTTTTCCTGAATTTTCTAAATTTCCAGTTCCAGGGGTGTTGAGAAAATGAATTTAAAACCAATTGTTACAGAAAAGGCTGTTATGATGATTGAAGTGCAGAATGTCTTGACTTTTAGGACAGAGAAGAACATAACAAAAAAACAGATAAAGAAAGAGATTGAAACGCTCTTTAAGGTTAAGGTGGATAAAGTGAGAACACTCATTAGAGGAAATAAAAAGTATTCGTATGTTACCCTGGATTCAAAGAATCCTGCGATTGACATTGCGACGAAGCTGGGAATAATATAATGGTAAACACAGATAGAACAATTGAATGCAAGGTAAGAGATAGTAAGGATGTTTTAGAGGCTATTATAGATCTTGCTAATGAAAATCCTCTTGGTGAAACTTCCGTAAGGGGGATAGTTGGAGGGTTGAAGTTAGATATGGATAAAGAATATTTAATCATAACTTACACTGGCAGAGAAGATATTGCAAGAAGGCTTGAAACTTATATAAAAATGGTAAATTATGATGGAAGTAATGAGGCTGTGATGGCAACATTAAGATTCAAAATAAGAAGACAAAATTAAAATGGGAAAAAGAATAATTACTCAAGCAAGGGGGAAGGGAAGCCTAACTTATAGAGTTAGAAGGAAGGCTTTTAAGTTTCGGCTTAGATATCCTCCAACACTCTCTGGAGAAGGAAGTATAATTAAACTACTAAATTCTCTAGGACACACCAGTCCTATAGCAAAAATAAGACACAAAGAAGGGGTTTTCTACATTCCTGCGTTTAAAGGAATGGTTGAAGGAGAAAAAATAGTGTTTGGAGGGAAAGAGATCAAAGAAGGAAGCATTTTGAAATTGAAGGACATTCCTCTAAAAACACGGATTTATAATATTGAATCAAGACCCGGAGACGGGGGAAGATTCATAAAAACAGGGGGAAGTTCTGGCGTAGTTAACAAGGTTGTAGGGGATTATACTTTTGTTCTAATGCCTTCTAAAAAAGAGAAAAAATTTAATTCCAACTGCAGGGCCATAATTGGTGTTGCTGCTGGTTCTGGAAGATTAGACAAACCTATACTCAAGGCAGGAAAAAGGCACCATATTAAAAGATCAAAAGGTAAACTATGGCCTAGGACATCTGCTGTAAAAATGAATGCAATAGATCATCCTTTTGGTTCAGGTAGGGCAAAAAATCCAAAAAGCAAGATTGCCAAAAGAAACGCTCCTCCTGGAAGAAGGGTTGGTTTATTAAGACCAAGGAGAACAGGTAAGAGAAAATAAAATGGAACTAAAAAGAAAAGAATTCACATATCGGGGAAAGACATTAGAAGAATTGAAAAAACTAGATGTCCGAGAATTTGCAAAATATTTAAGATCTAGACAGAGAAGAACCGTCCTTAGACAATTCCAAAAGGTTGAGGGGTTTGTCAGCAGGGCGAAAGTAAAAATGGGAAGAAAAAATGTGGTTAGAACGCACCAGAGGGATATCGTAGTTGTCCCTGAAATGGTTGGAATGAAAATTCAAGTATATAACGGAAGAAACTTTGTGGCGGTAGATATCATTGGAGAAATGTTGGGACACAAACTAGGAGAATTTGCACTCACTAGAGCAAGAATAAAACATGGGAAAGCAGGGGTCGGAGCAACCAAGGGAACTAAATTCAAGGCTAAAAAATAATAAAATGGCAAACGTTATTGACGAAATAAAAGAAAATATTGAAGAAGGGGAAGAAGCTGCAGAAGAAATTCTCAAGAAAGGAGAAGAAGTAATAGAAGAAATCGTCGAAAAGGCTGAAGAAAAATTGAGAAAAAAACCAGATGAAAAAACATCAAAAGATGTTTCAAAGGAAGAACCTGAAACAGAAGAAAAAATAGTTGAAATTAAAAAAGAACCTGAAAAACCCAAAGAAGACAAGAAAGTAGAAGCAGTGACAGAAGTCAAAACAGAATCTAAAGAAGGTAAAGAGGAGAATAAGGTAAAGATAATTTATTTCGTGCATGGAACAACAACAGATAATGAAAAAGGGGTTTCTACTGGACAAAGTCAAGGAGAACTTTCTGAGTTGGGGGTTAAACAATCTAAGGAATTAAAGGATAAAATTAAAGGTAAAAAATTTGACGTTGTATTTAGTTCTGATCTAAAAAGAGCTGTTGATAGTGCTAAAATAATTTTCGGAGATAATGTAATCCAGGATAAAAGATTAAGAGAATGTAACTATGGTGATCTCAATCAAGCTAAAGAAGAAAAAGTAAAATACGAAGAACATATTGATGAATCGTTTCCAGATGGAGAAAGCCTTAAAGATGTAGAAAAAAGAATTGGAGAATTTCTTAATGAAATTAGAGAAAAGTATGAAGGTAAAAACGTAGCAGTTGTCGCGCATAAAGCTCCCCAGTTAGCTTTTGAGGTTTTGTTAAATAAAAAAACCTGGGAACAAGCTATAAAAGAAGATTGGAGGAAGGAGGGTAAATGGCAACCTAGTTGGAATTATGAAATTACACCTGAAGAAAAAATAGGGCAAAAGACCGAAACTAAAAAAGAGGAGAAGAAAGAAGAAAAGCCGAAGGAAGATGAAAAAACTCCAGAGAAGAAAGAAACAATAAAAGAACCTGTTAAAATTAAAGAAAAACCGAAAAAAACAGAGGCTCTAATCAGTGTTGAGAATCTTCCCATATCCACAAAACATTCTGCTGCTATTTGTAAATACATTAAAAATAAAAAAATCGAACATGCTATCTCTGATTTGGAACAAGTTCTAAAATTTAAAAAATCAGTTCCCATGAAAGGTGAAGTGCCCCATAGGAAAGGGGAGGGTGTAATGTCTGGTAGGTTCCCTAAAAAAGCTGTTTTACGATTTATAATTCTTTTGAAGAGTCTTTCCGCAAACTCAAACCATCATGGGATTGAAGGGCCTATAATTGTGGAAGCTATTTCAAATATTGGTTCAAGACCCTATGGGAGGTTTGGATGGATTAGGAAAAAGAGGACACATGTAAGACTCATCGCAAAAAGTAAAAAGGCTGAAGAAAAAAAGGAGGTTAAGGGCTAAACAATGCTCATGAGGATACATATCACATAATGGAAGAAAAAAATGTTGTTAAATTAAAAAAAGAAGAATTTTCGATTAGAGAATATATAAAAAAATCTCTGGGGAAAGGAAAGATAAGCGGAGTTAGGATAGAGTATACTCCTGTAGGAGAGAAAATAATTATCTCTACAAATAAACCAGGTTTAATAATTGGCAGAGGGGGGGAAAGGATAGGGGAATTAACAAATACCCTAAAAAATAATTTTAATTTAGAAAACCCCCATATAGAAATAGATGAAATAAAAATTCCTGAATTTGATTCTCAAATAATTGCTGACGAGATTGCCTTGAGTCTAGAAAGATTCGGACCCTTAAAGTTCAAGGTTGTTGCATATAGAATGTTGCAGAGAATAATAAGTGCTGGTGCGCTTGGTGTTGAAATAAGATTAAGTGGAAAATTACCCGGAGCGAGGGCAAAGACCTGGCGTTTTGCACAGGGATATCTGAAAAAGGCGGGGGACAGTGCAAAAGTTGTTGACAGAGCACAGGCGAGAGCTGAAACAAAACCAGGGACAGTCGGAGTAAAAGTGAGCATTCTTTCACCACATGCAGTATTGAAAGACAGAATAAACATAGATGAGAAACTTCTTAAAGAGATAAGGGATAATTTGAAGAAACTTTCTGAAGAAGAATCAAAAGATAATAAAAAAACAGAAAAAAGGAAAAAATTAAAAAAGAAATAAAATGGCATCACTAAAATCAAAAGATATCAAAATAATGAGCAAGGAGGAAAGAGAGAGAAAACTAGAAGAATTAAAGATGGAATTAATTAGGTCGAAGGTGGGAGCTTCGAAAGAGGGTGGTTCAAAGATCAGAGAAATTAAAAAAATAATTGCGAGGATACTCACACTCAATAAATAACATGGAAATATGTCCTAAGTGTGGTTTGCCTAAGCAAGCCTGTGTATGTGAACAAATCGTTAAGGGTTCGCAGAGAATCAATGTGAAGACAGATCGTAAGAGATATGGAAAGATAGTGACTGTGATTAGTGGGTTCGAAAGTGGGATAGATATAAAGAAGATTGCCAAAGCCTTAAAAAACGGGCTTGCGTGTGGAGGAACCTACAAGGGTGACAGTATAGAACTCCAAGGGGACCATAGGAAGAAGATAGGAGAAGCGTTGGTCGAACTGGGATTTGATAAAGAATCAGTGGACGATTAAAGTATACACAAACTAAGAACAAAATGAAAGAAAAGGTAAAAGAAAAGAAAGTAGAAGAGAAAACAATGAGAACTGTTTTAGAGAAAACAGCGGAAGCCCCTCATAAAGATAGAGATTGCCATATCCATGGGAATCTAAAAGTCAGGGGGAGGGTTTTTGAAGGGAGAATTATCAAGAAATTCCATAAAAGAATTACAATAGAATTCGAAAGAATGGTTTATGTAAAAAAATATGAGAGGTATTCAAAATCAAAAACAAAGATCCATGCGAGACTTCCGACATGTATGGAAAAAGAATTTCAGATTGGTGATTTGATAAAGATTCAAGAATGTAGGCCCTTGAGTAAAATAATTCATTTTGTGGTAATTAGTAAAGTTGGGGAGGAGAAAAAATGAAAGCTGTTTCAGCAAGGACAACGCCTGGTTTAAATTTAGGAGCAACAATGAAGGTAGCAGACAATAGTGGAGCAAAAGTAGCAAGACTGGTCTCTGTAAAAAGAGGGAAAGGTAGAAAAGGCCGGCAAGGTCGTGCAAAAATTGCAGATATGGTAAAAGTGAGTATAAAAAAAGGTGTTCCTGATATGAAGGGGTTTGTTTTTGACGCAGTAATAATAAGACAAAAAAGATCCTATAGAAGGTTTGATGGGGAGAGAATTGCTTTTGAAGACAATTCTGTAGCTATCCTAAAAGACGATAAAGGAAATCCAAAAGGAACTCAGATTAAAGGTCCTGTTGCAAAGGAGGTAATGGAGCGATGGCCACATGTAGCCAAGATTGCTTCAATTGTACATTAAAATGAGAATGAACATAGATTATTATAGGGAACTTGAAGAAGAACTTAGAGACATGAGTCCAAATGAAAGAAGAGAATTTCAAGAAAATGCTAGAAGAACCCACCTACTTGAAGCTTTTTCCAAGCTTACATATGAAATGGCTTTTATTCCCCTTTATGGTAATGGGGTTCCACATATCAGAAATTCAGATTTATTAAAATGGCAAGAATTGAGAGACGAATGTAAAGAGGTAGGAATTAAAGCGTGGAATAGTTTCGATTTTTATGTTCAACAAGCAACTTTACGACTAAATCAAATCCCTCTAATACATTAAAATGAAAAATAAATTTAGCAAACACTGGAAAAAAAGTAATCAACCAAGAAAACAGAGAAAATATCTAGCTAACGCCCCTTTACATCTTAAGAGAAAAATTCTTAATATTAATTTATCCAAGGAATTAAGAAAAAAATATGGAAGGAGAAATATTTCTGGTAGAAAAGGGGATGTGGTAAAAATTATGAGGGGAAGATTCAAGAAGAAGAAGGGGAAAATAGTTTCTGTAAAAACAAAGATATCAAAAATAGAAGTAGACGGCATACAAATTAAGAAACAAGATGGCTCTAAGGTGAATATAAAGTTTCGACCATCAAATGTACAGATAGTTGAATTATATTTGGAGGATAGAAAAAGAAACAAATCTCTGGAGAACATTATGAAAGAAGAAAAACCAGAAAGCAAAGAAATCGGAACAGAATCTAAAGGTAAAGAAAAAAATAACGCTCGTGAAGATACACTTCGCATGGAGAAAAAATAAAAATGCATTTAAAGAGACAAAAAGCTCCAAAAAAATGGCCCGTTCATAGAAAAGGGACCAAATATATAGTTAGACCAAGTTCTAATATTCAGGAAGGGGTTCCTCTTTTAATTATTTTAAGGGATATTTTAAAAATAGCTCGGAATAGAAAAGAAGTAAAAAAAGCCATCCACAATAAACACATATTAGTGAATAATAGAATAGCCAGAGATGAAAAGGATAATATTCTCTTGTTTGATACTATATCAATTTTACCCATGAATAAATATTATAGGCTTGGAATATCAGAAAATGGGAGATTTGGGATTGGAGATATTAAAGAAGGTGAGACAAATACCAAGATATCTAAAATTGTAAATAAAAAAACTCTGAAGGGAAAAAAAGTTCAGTTGAATTTAAGCGATGGAAGAAATTTTATATCAAAAGTAAAATGTGATGTTAATGATTCTGTTTTAATAAATTTTAAAGAGAAGAAAATAGAGACATGCCTAAGACTGAAGGAAAAATCCAAGGTAATTGTTTTTTCTGGTAAACATTCTGGGAAAACAGGGGAAATAAAAAAATTAGATCAAAAAAAGAAAAGTGCTGAATTAAATATAAATAAAAAAATTGTTAATGTGTTGGTTGGGCAATTTATGGTTATAGAATAAAATGAATCCTATGAAAAAAATAAAGATTGAAAAAGTTGTTTTAAGCATTGGTGGAATCGGAGATGAATTGGAAAAAGGATTTAAACTTCTGAACATAATTACCGAGAAAACTCCTGCGAAGATGAGATCTAAGAAGAGGATCCCTTCTTTAGGAGTTCGGCCTAAATTGGAAGTTGGGACAGTAGTTACTATAAGAAAAAATCCGGAGGAATTATTAAAAAAAACGCTGTCTGCGATAGATAATACACTTAAAAGAGGACAGGTAAGTGAGAATAATTTTTCTTTTGGAATAAAAGAATACATAGAAATTCCTGGGATGGAGTACCATAGGGAGCTTGGTATTAGGGGTTTAGATGTCACTGTTGTCTTTAAAAGATTTGGAAGAAGAGTTAAATTAAAAAAGATAAAGAGAGGTAAAATTCCAGGTAGACAAACAATTACCAAACAAGAGATAATTAAATTTATGGAAAAGAATTTCCAAACAGATTTCACATAAAATGACTGCAAGCGATTGGAAAAAAATTTTGAAACAGTTGAAGAATAAACCACATATAATGGAAAAATTCCTAAAGCACAATAAGCCAAAAGAAAGGAAGATAGGAATTGCTGTAAAAAAGTGTGAACGTTGTGGTCGTTTTGGAGCACACATAAAATCATATGGATTAAATTTATGCCGACACTGCTTTAGGGAAATTGCAGAAGAAATCGGCTTTAAGAAATATAGCTAGGAGTTAAAAATGTCACAAGATATTGTTGCTGATGCACTAAATACTATAAAAAATGCGAAAAATGCGGGGAAAGAAAACATAGAGATAAAAAGAATTTCCAAACTTTTAATTGAAATTTTAAAGATAATGAAACAAAAAGGCGCTGTAAAAAAATATAAGATAAATAGTAAAAAGAAATCCATAGAGATTACAATCGGGGATTTATTAAAATGCCAAGCCATAAAACCAAGATTTAGTGCTGATAAAAATCAGGTTGAAAAATATAGGAGAAGATATCTTCCTGCGAGAAACTTAGGTACAATCATTATCTCTACAAATAAAGGCCTAATGACCCATGAGGAAGCGTTAGAAGAAGGCATCGGGGGGAGCCTGATTGCTTATTTTTATTAAAATGAAAAAAGAAATTTTCCAGAGTATAGAAATTCCCGAAGGAGTGGAAACAACCTTAGAAGATACTACATTAAAAGTCAAGGGTCCTGAAGGTGAAAATGAGAGGACGTTTAGGATAAATTTTCTAGAATTTGAAAAAAAAGACAATAAAATTGTTATTGGGCACAAAAAAGCAACTAAAAAAGAGAAAAAAATTATAAACACAGTCGCTTCACACATCAGGAACCTGATGAAGGGTGTCCAGAAAAAATTTGAATATAAATTAAAAATTTGCTTCAGTCATTTTCCAATAACTGTTGAAATTAAAGAAGATAAGGTTTTAATAAAAAATTTCCTGGGAGAAAAAATAGCTAGGGAATCCAAAATATCTAATGGTGTTGATGTAAAAATAGATAATGACATAATAACAGTGAGTTCTGTGGACAAAGAATCTGCAGGGCAAGTTGCTGCGAACTTTGAAACTGCTACAAGGATAAGGGGTAGAGATAGAAGAGTTTTTCAGGACGGTATTTTCATCACAAATAAATCAGGGAGGGAAATGTGATGAAATTTTTAAGAAGAACATGGAAGAGATATGCTAAATTAGGGAAGGGGAGAAAGAAAAAACAAATGTGGAAAAAACCTACTGGAAGAGACAATAAAATGAGGGAGAAAAGAAGGGGATATCCTGCCGTAGTTAGCATAGGATATAAGAAAAATAAGGAATTAAAAAAGAATATAATTGTAATAAGAAACCTTAAGGACCTCGAGGAGGTAAAAAAGAATGGAATAATTATCATTGGTAACATAGGAAAAAAGAAAAAAATAGAGATCTTGCAAAAGGCGAAAGAGAAAAAGGTTTTAATTCATAGTATAAATACTGAAAAATTCTTGAAAAAGAATCTGAAAATCAAAGAAAAAAAGGAGACAGAAACTGTTTCAAAGAAAGAAGAGTCTCATCGACACAGTCATTCGACTAAAGGAGAAAGAAAAAAATGAATCTAGGTAAGAAAAAAGAATTAGCAAAAAAAACATTAAAAGTTGGAAAAAGTAGGATTGTTTTTTTAGAGTCGAGATTGGATGAGATAAAGGAAGCGATCACTAAGCAAGATATAAGGAGTTTAAAAGCCGAAGGTGCCATAGTCTTAAAAGACGTAAAAGGAAGAAAAAAAGTCAAAAGGAAGAGGAAAAGGCGTGTGGGAAGTATAAGAAAAAAGGTGAAGACAAGAAAGAGGGATTATGTACTCATGACTAGAAAATTAAGAAAATTTCTCTCTGAAAGAAAAAAACGGGGAGAAATTTCTAGAAAAGACGTATTGGAACTAAGAAAGAAGATAAGGAACAGATTTTTCAGAAGCAAAGCACACTTAAGAGAATATGTGGGAGGTATGAAAAAATGAAAACGCTTAAAAGACGAAGAAAAGAAAGTAAAACAGATTATTCTAAAAGAATAAAATTACTCAAAAGTGGGGATCCGAGACTCGTTTTTAGGAAGACAAATAAATACCTTATCACACAATATGTTGAAAGTATAGAGGCGCAGGATACTGTAATTACAGGAATAACCTCAAAGGGTTTAATGAAATATGGTTGGCCAAAGGAATCTAGAGGGAATTTAAAATCTATGCCTTCTTCTTACCTAACTGGTTTATTGATGGGTAAGAAAATAATTAAGGAAAAGTTAAAGATTCCAATAATAGATTTTGGGATGATTAGGAGTCTAAATAAGACAAGGGCCTATGGTTTTCTAAAAGGGGTTGTAGATGCAGGGGTTAAAATAAAACACAAGGAAGAGGTTTTTCCAAATGAAGATAGAATAAAAGGTAAGCACATGAAAAAAGATTTTTCAAGCGTTTTTGAGAAGATTAAATCCAAAATAACAGGAGAATAAGAAATGGAAGAAAATAGTAAAAAACAGGAGTTTGAAGATGTAAAAAAAACCGTAGAAGCTCATGGAACCTTATCTGAAAAAGTTGCTGAAGAGGAGGCAGAGAAGATTGAAGAAGTTACAGAAAAGTTGATTGAAGTTAAAGAAGTGAAAAAAGAGGGGGAGAAAGAAGAAAAACCAGAAGAGAAGAAAGAAGTATATAATAGAGATAGGTCAAGATTTGGGAGAGGAAGAGAAAGAAGGGATCCAAAAGAGGTTAGGGCAGAGCTTATTTCTGCATGGGAGCCAAAAACAAAACTTGGGACAGAGGTAAAAAACAAGAAGATCACAGATATAGATAATATTTTGGAAGGCGAAAGGAAAATTTTAGAGGAACAGATCATAGATACATTACTAGATGTTAAATCTGATTTAATTACAATAGGACAGGCGAAAGGAAAGTTTGGAGGGGGGAAAAGAAGAGCATGGAGACAAACCCAGAAAAAAACACAAGAAGGTAACATTCCTACTTTTTCTGCATTTGCCGTTGTTGGTGATGAAAATGGTCATGTTGGAGTTGGTTCTGGAAAATCGAAAGAGACGCTTCCTGCGAGAGACAAAGCAATAAGAAAGGCTAAATTGAATATTATTAAAATCAAAAGAACCTGCTCGGCATTTGACTGTGCCTGCTCTGAATTACATACAATCCCTTTTAAGATTGAAGGAAAATCAGGAAGTGTAAGGGTAACTCTTATTCCTGCTCCACAAGGAACAGGATTAGTTGTGGGGGGCGAGTTAAAAAAAGTGTTAAAACTTGCAGGGATTAAAGATGTTTATAGTAAAACTTTTGGGAGAAAAAGAACTACTTTTAATCTAATAAAGGCTTGCTTTGAAGCATTAAAGAAGACCAATCCAGCGGGGAGAGCGAAATGATTTGTGTAATAAGGATTCGTGGGAGAGTGGGGATGAGGAAAGATATAGTAAATAGCTTAGACAGGTTGAGGTTGAGAAAAAAATATTCCTGCATTGTGATTGATCCTACAAAAGAACAGGAAGGGATGATAAAGAAATTGAGAGATTTTGTTGCTTTCGGAGAAATAAACAGAGACACTTTTGAAAAATTGATTAATAAAAGAGGCCAGGTCATTGATAAGAAACAGAAAATAGATGCTAAAAAAGTTGTTGAAGGGTTGGAAAAAGGAAAAAAATATGAATCCTTAAACTTGAAACCATTTTTCAGGCTGCACCCACCGAGAAGAGGTATAAAAAGTAAATTACACTTTCCTAAAGGAGTTTTAGGAAATAACAGAGAAAAAATAAATGATCTCGTAGGAAGGATGTTATAAGATGGCAGAAGTTAAAATTTTAATTGAAGGGTATGTAAGGGAAGAAGGGGATATTTTAGTAGCTTCTCCAACAACCACCCTGATTAAAGATGGTGGATTGAATGTTCTCGTTGATCCTGGAGCAAATGAAAAAAAATTACTAGAAGCCCTGGAAAAAGAAGGTCTTAAACCCACAGATATAGATGTAGTATTTTTAACGCATTATCATTTAGATCACACATTAAATATAAGATTGTTTCCAGGAAAAGATATCTATGATGGTTCTGTTATTTATAGCAATGATAAAGAAACTGAATATTCTGGAAATATACCAAACACAAATATCAAAGTTGTTCAAACACCAGGACATTCAGACGAACATTGTTCACTTCTAACAGAAACAGAAAAGGGAAGAATCGTTATTGCTGCGGATGTTTTTTGGTGGAGAGATAATGAAGAGCAAAAAACAGATGAACAGAGCCTTATCGATCACGAAGATGATTATGCAAATAATAAAGAAGAATTAATCAAAAGTAGAAAAAAACTTCTTAAAATTGCTGATTATATAATTCCCGGCCACGGAAAAATGTTTAAGGTTATAAAATGAAAACAAAGAAAAGAAAAAAATCTTCGAGGCAACATGGAAGAAGAATGGGAACCCATGGATATGGAGCTAGGAAAAAACACAAGAAGTCTGGACACAGGGGAGGAAAAGGGATGTCTGGAAGTGGGAAAAGAGCAGACCATAAAAAAACCCTTGTAACAAAACTCTATGGACATAAATATTTTGGAAAACAAGGTATAACGAGCCGTGGGACTCGGAGAGACAAAAGAAAAAGAATCAATCTTCAGGATATTGCGGCCAATTTAGAGAAGTACGGGAAAAAATCTGGAGGCAAATGGGAGATAAAGTTGCAAGGCTACAAGATTCTAGGAAGCTCTAAAGAATATATACTAAAAGATAAATTAGTTATAAAAGCTAAAGAGGCTTCAAAATCAGCAGTAGAGAAAGTAAAAAAAGCCGGCGGGGAGATTATTTTATCCAATAAAAAAGAAGGTTAAAATGGTAGATTTAAGAAAAATATTTAATTTTATTCCAGAAATAAGAAAACCAGATGAGAAAAAAGTAGGTTTCAATGTAAAATTAAAATGGACCCTGATAGTCTTGGTTGCTTTTTTCGTCCTTGCCAATATACCTCTATTTGGGTTATCTGTAAATGCCTTATCTAGGTTCGAATATTTAGCGATAATCCTCGGAACAGATTTTGGAAGCATCATCTCTTTGGGTATTGGTCCAATCGTTATGGCTTCTATTATATTACAACTGTTGACAGGTTCAGGTATACTCAATATAGACACCACAACCACGGAAGGAAAAAAGTTTTTCCAAGGACTCCAGAAACTTTTAGTTTTTGCTTTCATAGTTTTCGAGGCACTGGTCTATGTCCTAATGCAGGGTCTACAAGCAGTTCCTGGATTTACAGGATTAGTCATCTTTCAATTGATATTGGGTGGCTTAGCCATCTTTTATATGGACGAATTAACTCAAAAATGGGGTTTTGGCTCCGGAGTCAGTCTCTTCATAGGGGCAGGAGTGAGCTGGAGGATAATAACGAGTGCATTCCAATTCATAAATCAACAAGGAAGAAACTGCCTGTTGGATTTCAAAACAACTGCTTGTTCTGGAAAGGTCTTTGTTTTAATACAATCTATAATGAATAAATTCCCTATAGAATTTTTATCTGCTGCTGCAGCGATCTTGGCAACAGTAATAATTTTCCTAATGGTGGTCTGGGCACAATCATTGAAAGTTGAGATTCCCTTGTCTTTTGGCAGGATAAGGGGGTATGGAGTAAAATGGCCCTTGGCTTTTTTCTATGCTTCTGTTATTCCTGTTATTTTAACAGCAGCACTGATGGCCAATGTACAACTCTTTGGAGGAATAATAGAAAATGCTGCGTCTCCTTGCCTAACAGGAGGGATCTGCACAGGGACAGCTAAGATAGCTTCTTACTTCACCTCTTTCCTGGGAAGATTTGTTCAAGGGCAGCCAATTTCTGGATTAGCGTTCTGGATGGGTTCTACGAACCTCTTAGAGTTATTCATCCGCGGTGGCTTCTTACCTAGATTCTTACTCCAAGGATTGACACATGTATTAGCTTTCATGTTTTTCTCCACCTTGTTCGCTGTTTTCTGGGTAAAGACTTCAGGTATGGATTCAAAAGCACAGGCACACAAGATTGCTTCTTCAGGATTACAGGTGGCTGGCTTTAGACAAGACGAAAGAATTCTAGAGAGCATCCTTGATAGATACATCATGCCCTTGACAATCATGGGTGGTCTTGCGATAGGTCTGCTGGCTGCTATTACCGACCTACTTGGCGCCTTGGTTTCAGGAACAGCCATACTGTTGGTTATAATGATCATGTACCAGTTTTACCAGAATATTGCACAACAACACCAAATGGATATGTCCCCAGCCTTAAGGAAATTTATAAAGACTTAAGATTTAAATACTAAAATTTCTTTTTTCATTGATGGATACTGAAGGCAAACAAGGAAGTTTCAAGGGAATTTTTATTGTAATGTTGGTTTCCCTGTTGATTGCTTTTCTTTGGGACAGCGTAACTGTAATAAAAAACACTGCGGGATTAATCTTAAATCCCACTGCAGGGGCACTCTTAAATTTTAATCTGACCTGGGGCATGATTATTCTTGTTTTTATAATAGCAGTATTTATGACTCTTGTACAGAAGTATGGAACAGACCAGGAAACCCTCAGGGAATTAAAAAAAGAGCAAAAAATTCTTCAGGAAGAGATGAAAAATTACAGAGAACATCCTGAGAAAATGATGGAGCTCCAGAAAAAGCAGTTAGAGTTTATTCCAAAAACAATGAAACTCAGCATGAGACCAATCGTATACACGGCGATACCACTTATTCTTTTCTTTAGGTGGTTTATGGATTTCTTCTCTGCAGCAGGAGACCCAAGAATACTCGGTTTCTTCAGCTGGTTCTGGTTTTATCTTCTTGGATCAATTATTTTTAGTTCAATTCTAAGGAAAGTTTTAAAAGTCGTCTAAAAGGATATATTTTATGGAAAATAAAAATCAACAAGAGCTAATGCTTAAGCTAAGTATGTTTGAACAGCAGATTAGACAATTACAGGAACAACTACAGGCTGTTGAGCAAGGCATAGTTGAGCTAACTTCTTTAAATTTTGGACTGGACGAGTTAAAGGATGCCACAGGGAAGGAGGTTCTCTCACCTATTGGAAGAGGCATATTTGTTAAAACAAAATTGGTATCAAAAGAGCTAACTGTAGATGTAGGGGGGAAAATTTTTGTGAAGAAGAGCGTATCTGAAACAAAGAAAGTAATTGAAAATCAGATAAAAAAGCTGAATGAAATTAAGGGTGATCTAGATAAGAATCTTGAGAAGATTAATCAAGAACTAAGAAAGAGCATAATGGATGCTCAAGAGAAGTGATTATTGTCTTTTCTTAACCTTCTTCAGAAAGGAAGAATAAGATAAGATTCCAAGTTCTGAGATTATCGCTTTTATATATTTTTTTGGAACAAATTCAAAAGCAGGGTTTTTTATTTTAATGTTCTTTGGTGCTTTATCCCAAATTTCGTTCAAAGAACGGGATTCAATCGGAACGTTTTCGTTTGTAAATTTCCAAGAATCGGCAATTATATAGAAGGGAATTTTATTTTTAAGAGCGATCTCAGCAACGATTTTACTCCCCATTTTATTTATAATTCCCTTTTTTAGAAGAGCATCTGCACCAAGAAAGATTTTTGTTGAATAAAGTTTATCTTTTCTACTTTCCTTTTCAATAGCAAATGCCATGGCAGAATCCACAAACATGGTTACGTTTATTCCTGCATTTCTTAATTCTTTTGCTGTTTTTCTTCCTTGAAATAAAGGCCTTGTCTCTGTAACAGAAACCACAAATTTTTTCCCTTTCTTTTTAGCATATATTAAAGCATTGGAAACATTCGTTGAATGACAGTGTGTGAAAACCATATCTTTGTTTTTTAGCAGTTTCAATGTGAATGTGTTTATTTTCTTCTGAGAAAAATTAAAATGCTGTAAAATTTCTTTCTGTGAATGTGTTTCAGCCATGTCTAAAACATTTCTCATCATCGGCTCAGTTGGTCTGGAAGAGAGTAGAATTTTTTTTGAATGTTTAGATGGCACTAGAAAATAAGCCTTAATGGCAGCTTTAGCTATATTTCTAGCACCCTGAATTTTAACTTCTTTTATATCTTTTACAATTTTATTAAATCTCTCTTTTTTATTCATAAAAAAAATAAGAGTT
This sequence comes from Candidatus Woesearchaeota archaeon, assembly GCA_964385425.1. Classification (GTDB taxonomy): domain Archaea; phylum Nanobdellota; class Nanobdellia; order Pacearchaeales; family GW2011-AR1; genus ASMP01. Next base: position 85,949 of record CAYLOQ010000003.1, read on the forward strand.
ATACTTATAAAAATGCTTTTATTATTAAGAATTAATAATGCCCTTAACCCATATAATTAAGTATCATCTATAATAACTGTTAACGAATTTCCACTTAATTAAATATTTCCAGGATTTTTTTCTGAGAGCACAAGCAAACAATTTAAAAATTCTCTTTTTTTATTGAATGTATGTTAGAGAGTATAGTTAATCCTCGAAGGCTTGAAAAGGGGTCATGGAAAATGTTTTTTGTTGGTATTGTTTATGGTTCCCTCTCCCTTTTACTCGTTCATTGGTTCTTTGCAAAAGATGTGGTCTTATCTCAATATTCTGGTATGATCGTTGTCACATTTTCGGTTATGTTTTCTTTACCTTTTATGTATTTTATAATAAAAAAAGAGGAGGAGGAAGATGAAAGGGTATTTGGGATCTTCAGTGTTTGGAAGGTCCATAAGGATGCCATCTATGCTTTTATGTGGCTTTTTTTAGGCCTCATCATCGCTTTTTCTTTTTGGTTTATAGTTTTACAGGATTCTAATCTCTTTAACGCGCAATTGGAAACTTACTGTAGGATAAATAATCCTGGAAACATTGAAGACTGTGTTTCAAAGTACTTTTTTGGTCAAGATATAGATCCTACCGGAGCTGCAACAAAAAAGCTCAGATTTTTTTCGATAATAGAAAATAATATTTATGTGATGATTTTTACCCTTATTTTGTCTCTGATTTTCGGGGCGGGGGCGATATTTGTTTTAGCCTGGAATGCCAGTGTTATCGCTGCTGCTGTTGGAATATTTACAAACTATAAGGTAAGTGATATTCCCATAGGGATTGCTAGATATATGGTTCATGGTTTTCCAGAAATTGCCGCTTATTTCATAACAGCCCTGGCAGGGGGGATTTTTGGTGTTGGGGTAATAAGGAACGGCATAAAAAGCAAGAGGTTTTTACATGTTGTAGAAAATACAGTTATTCTTCTTTTCATAGCAATACTCATTCTTTTAGTTGCTGCATTAATAGAAGTTTATTTTACTCCAATTCTTTTTAGTTAATAGAGGTCAATTCTATAAGGTTTAAAAATAAAAAACCCCAACTATAGTTATGGTGGAAATCTTGCTCTTAATCTCACTGGTGATAAGTTTTTTACTGACATATTTCACTATGCCGTTCTGGATAGAGAAGGCCAAGAGGGTGGGTCTTGTTTGGGAAGACATGAATAAGCCAGGGCAGCCAAAGAATGTTGCTGGCTCAGGAGGAGTAGTTGTTGTTCTTGCTTTTGTTATTGGAGTTTTATATTACATCGCTGTAAGAACCTTCATTATAAGGGATTCTAACAGTATTACTATAGAAATTTTTGCTCTTTTAAGTGTTATTTTAATTCTAAGTATGATGGGTGTTATTGATGATTTGCTGGGATGGAAAAATAAAGGACTATCAAGAAGAACAAGAACTTTGCTTGTATTTGCAGCCTCTGTTCCGTTGGTTGTTATTAATGCAGGAACTTCTTCTATGAGTCTTCCTTTCTTAGGTTCTGTAAATCTTGGAATCTTGTATCCTCTTCTTCTAATCCCTATAGGAATTGCAGGGGCAGCTATGGCATATAATTCTTTAGCCGGCTACAATGGATTGGAAGCAGGGCAAGGGATACTTATCATTGGATTTTTATCTTATGTTGCATATAAAACAGGTTCTGCCTGGCTATCTCTAGTTGGTTTAATCATGGTTGCAGCTTTGTTTGGTTTTTACATATACAATAAATATCCTGCAAAAGTATTTCCGGGAGATTCTATCACATGGACTATTGGTGCATTAATTGCTGGTATGGCTATTCTAGGAAATTTTGAGAAGATTGCTGTTTTTGTTTTTATCCCATACATTATCCAGGTGGGGCTAAAAATTCGGGGAAATCTGGAAAAACAGTCTTTCGCCAAACCGAATAAAGATAAAAGTCTGGAGCTTCCTTATAAAAAAATATATGGGTTAGAACATCTGTCCATATATATATTAAAAAAAATAAAACCGAGTAAAAAAGTCTATGAAAAAGACGTTGTCTATTTAATTCATGGATTTCAGATACTAATAATAGCCCTTGCTCTTGTAATATTTTTTTAAGATAACTCTTAAATTATCCACCCCCCAGATTACTAAAGGCAGAAACCTTTATAAGTAAGTGATTATTAGTGATTTTAAGTCACAATGGATAAAAGAGGAAAAATATGGTTACTAAGCGCAATTTTTGCCGTCCTACTAATCATTATGTTTTTATTTTTATCTGCTGTACCCACTTCTAATACCAAAGAATACGATAGTATCAATAAAGTTGTTACAATCAAAAGTTCTTCTGGAGAAGTTATTTCAGATATAACTCTTAATACTCCTCAGGTTTTCAATGTTATGAGAGGAAAGGACAGAAAAGTTGCAGAGTTTACAATAGACAACAAACTTTCTCCTCAACAGATTTCTTCTGGTTTGGAAAAACTTGATTTTTATGATGTTAATGATGGTATGAAAAGATTTGACAGACAATTTACTTATAAATATAAAAATAGTCTAGGATTTAGAACTGTGAATGATTATGAAACAGTTTGTGTTGACGGAGAAAAAACAAGTAATGGAACAATTTTGCAGGATTGTAGTCAAGTTTTAACAGGAACACATCAAGGGGAAGTGTTTGACTGGGTTGATTTAATTTCTCTCGGAGAAATTCCTTCTGGTAAAACAACGATTGGAATTTTTACAGATGTTTATCCAAATGAAAGAATTGAATGGATTCCAACTTTGTTCGGTGTTGAAGTTAATGAGTGGGCGGAATGGACAGAAAGCTTGAATGTTGGATTAGTAAGTTATTATAAGTTAGATGAAAATGCTACAGATACCACTGTAGAGGATAGTCATGGAGCAAACACGGGAACTTCCTCAACTAATACAAATAATTTATATGATGCAAGCGGGAAAATAAATTCTGCTTTTGATTTTGATGGAAGCAGCGAAGATATTGATTTAAATACAAAGACACTTTTAGGTGGAGCAAGTGCAATAAGTATTTCAACATGGGTTTATCACGATACAGCTTCTGGAACTGATATTATTCTTGCATCTTGGGGCAGTCCAAATTTTGTTGTGATGTTAAGAATTGATGGCACAGCTTTAACATTTCATACAAAGACATCATCAGGAGTAGCAGGAGGAACTACTCAGACTTTATCTACAACGGGGGCCTGGATTCATATCGTAGGGATTTATAACGGGACAATAATGAAAACATATGTTAATAATGTTTTAAGTGGAACGACATTTGCACAAACAGGCACAATAACAGCAACGGGAACAGACAATTACACTGTAGCTTCATATAACAATGGGGTTGGCTTTTGGGATGGCAAAATAGATGAAGTTGGTATTTGGAATAGGTCTTTGAATTCTTCGGAGATTTCAGATTTGTATAATGGAGGAGCCGGAATAACTTATACAAATGTTTTCGCTGATTGGAATATAACTTTTAATCTGACCGATGTAGATACTGGAGAACAACTAGATTTAGACAACCCAAATGATGATTATGCTCTTTCATGCGATAACGGTTTTAACGTTACTGAGATAGATGATAATACCTATACAGCTACGAATTTTGGTCATGGTGTTGTTGAATGTACTTTTTCTGGCGCAACTATAGGGGGTGGAAGTTTTGAGTATTTCGATAAGACACAAAGCATTACTGCAGATGGTAATAAAACTGTGGAGATCCAAATGTCTCCTTCAAAAGGTTTAACGCAAGAAGAACACGATTGGCTTGAGGCTGTATATGAATGTATTATTAATGGCAATGGCTGTGCTTAACATTAGCAGAACAATGATTAGACACTGAAGGGAAAATAATTAAATTTTTAAAAAAATTCTAATGAAAAAAATATATTTAATAACAACACTGACAATTTTATTGTTTATCAATTTTGTTTCTGCAAGTGAAATTGGTTTAATAGAAAACCAAACATGGCAAAATAATTTGATTAGTTCAACTACTCTCAACGGGGCTGTATTTGGAGATATAGATGGAGATGATGATTTAGATATGATTAGTCTTGGTTGTACAGTAACAATAAATTCTTGCGGTACAAGTAATGCTGATAAAACATATGTTTGGATTAATAATGGAACAAGTTTTGTTGAAAATTCAACGTGGGAACAAAATTTAACAAATTCTAGCGGTTCAATGTCTCTTGGAGATATTGACAATGACGGGGATTTAGATTTAGTAATATCTTTAATTGGTGAACCTGCAGGAGGTACTAAAATTTATATTAATAACGGAACAACTTTAATGGAAAATTCAACTTGGCAAAGTGTGTTAATGAATCCTCTTTTTCTTGATGAATCTGGTTCTGTTGCTCTTGGAGATATTGACAATGACGGAGATTTAGATTTATTACTTCCGGGCAGTACCCATATAGTTTATATTAATAATGGGACAAGTTTTGTCAATAATTCTATTTGGGATCAAGAAATAACTGATGAGAATAGAATTTCGACAGGCTTGGCAGATTTTGACAATGATGGAGATTTGGATTTAAATATAGCTGGCATTAATTCTGGTAAAACTTATGAGAATAATGGAACTAGTTTTGTTGCTAATAGTAATTGGAATACTGGTGGAGGTGATGAAGCATCTATGGCGTGGGGAGATATAGACAATGATGGGGATTTTGACAATATAGTATCTGGGTTTACCACAAAAGTTTCAATTAATGAAATAAATACCACTGGTTTTTTTGGAGTTAATTCTTCATGGGCTACTTTTGGCGCTTATTCTTTTGGATCTAATATGTTAGGAGATTATGATAACAATGGTTTTTTAGATTTAGTTTTACTGGGATTAGGTTTACAACCGAGAATCCAGATAGCAAATAATAGTGGTTCATTTTTTGAGATAGATTCAACAGCTCAAGCAAATTTAACAGGAGCCGCACATAGTTCAGCTCTCTGGGGAGATATTGATAATGATGGCGATTTGGATTTAGTTGTAATTAGAACTCTAAAAGTTTATATTTCCAATGCTTCTTTAACAAATCCAAATGAGGTACCAACACCCTCAACAAGTTTCTCATCTTCTTATAATAATAGACAAATATCTTTGGGATGGTTGAATGGAAGTGATAATGAAACCCCTTCCACAGGATTGTATTATAATTTAATGGTTGGAACAGGTTCAAATAATCATAGCATTATTTCGGGAATTTATGGGGGACAAGGAGACGCTAATAGAGGCGGAACTGCTTTTGGCTATTTTGGAAACATGATGCAGAGGAAGAACTTTACATTGAATGTTGATAGGCTTCAACCATCAACGACATATAACTGGTATGTGCAGACAATTGATACTGGATTGAAAGCAGGAAACTGGTCAGGTATTCAGAGTTTTACAACTTCTGCTGATTTAAACAGACCTATTGTAACTTTGAATTCTCCCGTCGACAACGCTAATTTTAGTTCATATTCTATTACATTTAATACCACTGTTTCAGATAATTTGAATTTAAGCAATGTGACTTTATGGGGAAACTGGACAGGAACTTTCCAAATAAACGAAACAAATTCATCAGGACTCAATGCAACAAATTACATTTTCACAAAAGATTTAACAGCTTTTGGCGATGGTGTTTATTCTTGGCAAATACAAGCAGAAGATAATGAAACAAATGTTCAAAATTCAAGCATAAGAACATTTACAATTGATACTACTCCTCCATATTTTACATCTATTGAAAATCAAAGCGTACTAGTAAATAAGAGCTTTAGTTATGATATCAATGCAACAGATGATGGTGTTGGTCTTGATAGTTTTTCTATTGATGATACTACAAACTTCTCAATTAATTCTAGCACAGGGGTTGTTACAAATGCAACAATCTTGATAGTTAATTATTATCTGTTGAATGTCACCATAAATGACACCCTTGGAATTTCAAACTGGAGTTTATGGAGCGTAAATGTAACGCCAGATACCACAAGTCCAAATGTGACTATAAATTCCCCTTCAGGAACATTGTCCACAAACAATGCAACAATTAACATATCTTTTGTAGATAATTTAGCTTTAGACTACTGTTCATACAACATAACTAATTCTTCAGGAGGAAGTGTCATAGCAAATAATGAAATAGCATGTCTCGTAAATTCGGTAGAGTATCAAACAGTTTCAGATGGATCTAATTATACTTTGACTGTATTTGCAAATGATACCTCTGGAAATATAAATACTATAAACCAAACTTTTTCTGTGGATGTTCCAACACCTAGTCCTTCAGGTGGTGGTGGAGGCGGGGGGAGTTCTACACCTGCTCCTGTTTTAGAAGAATTTGATATTGATTTCTCTAATGTAACTAGTGGAAGTATTGAAGCTAAACAAGGAGAAATTAAAACATTTAGTTTTAATGGCCAGATTACTCATAAAATCACTTTGATAGAAGTAACTACCAACTCAGTAAAATTGATTATTGAATCAGAACCAATTACCTTAGTCTTAGATGTAGGAGAAACAAAACAAGTAGATGTTAATCGAGATGATATTAATGATTTGGAAATTAAACTTGTTTCTATTATAAGTGGAAAAGCTAATATTTTATTAGAGAAACTTGAAGGGGCAGATATTGTAGCAAAAGAAGAATTAGAGAAAGAGCCATTATTTGATGTAAAAGTATCTATATCAGATAAATATAAAAGAGTTTTTGCAGGAGAAGAAGTGACAGCTGAAATAGAAGTCTTTAATGTTAATAATATCGGACAAGTAGATGTTATAGTAAATTATTATTTGAGTGATAATAAGAATACAACAATACTGACCCAGGCTTCTGATACATTGGCTGTAGAAGCAGTAACATCTTTTGTAAGAACCTTAACAGTTCCAGAAAATACAGAGCCAGGAACTTATTTGTTTAATGTTAATGTCACTTACAAAGATTTTGTGACTTCAAGTAATGCAGAGTTTAAAGTTAAAAGCAGGGAAATAAACTTTATACAGGAGAGATTTAAGGAAATCATAATAATAGCAGTGGTATTAATCGCAATTGTTTTGTTCATTTACCTAAGAATAATAAAGAAAAAAGAGGAAAAAATATGGAAAAAAGAAGCAAGATTAGAAAGGGAAGTTAAAGATTTATTAAAAGGAAAAAAGAGGAAAAAATGGCAGAAGTAAAGATAGATGATGAACTGCATAAGAGAATATTGAAGTTAATTAAACAGGGTGAGAACAGATTTGATTTTCCTACTGTTAAGTCTTTTGTTGACAAGGCTGTTTTAAAAATGTTGAAGTCTTTAGAAAAAAAGATAACTTTTAAAAGAAAGTCTAATTAAAAGAAAAATGGGTGAAGATATTAAAATAAATACTGCAGTAATGAAGAATAGTTTTAATAAAACTCTTGGATTTTTTAAACAAAAAAAAGTCATTACTATCATAATTATCCTGTTATTTCTGACTCTTTTAA
>CAYLOQ010000004.1:0-68208 GCA_964385425.1 Candidatus Woesearchaeota archaeon
GTCAGGTACTGTTGCAATTGATTCTTCAGGAAATGGCAATAATGGAACGTTTGTCGGTAATCCTGCGTATACTACTAGTGTGCCGTCACAGAACCCCAGCCCCGAAGTGGACGGAGATGTTGAAGCGGAAATCTGGGTCAGTCAGGACGGAGTAGAAACAGGAGAAAAGGGTATTCATAGCTTTGGAGATCCAGAAGGAACAACAGTTTTAAGAGGAAAAACAGTTCGTTTTAATCTTAACTCATCTGAAACAGAGGTTGCTCGTTTTACAGAAGCTGGGCTTGGTATTGGGACTAATAGTCCTCAAGCACCACTCCACGTAAATTCTTCAGGTAATGTAACTGTATTAAGATTACAAGACGATGATGGAACATGTAATTATAATCCTGAAGCCGGAGATTTAGTTGTAGCTTGTTCATCTGATAAAAAATTAAAAAAAGATATTAAAGATGCTTCTTCTGCTTTGGAGGAATTTGAAAGTATAGTCGTTAGAGATTACATTGTTAAAGCTTCTGGGAAAAATATGACTGGAGTTATTGCCCAGGAAATTAATGAGACACATCCTGAGATGGTTCATGAAGAAGGAGGAGAGTTATTTGTTGAGTTGCCAAGTTCTTGGAAGTTGTTGAAAGCAATTCAGGAACTAGAAGAAAAGATAGAAGAATTGCAAACTCAGATTGATGCCTTAAGTAATCAGGAAAATAATATTGGAATTAATAAGAATGGTCTCCATAATGAAATCGTGGAAGAAATTGAAAACAAATCTTCTGATGTGAAGATAGTTGAGCAGAATATCGTAGAAGAGATTAACGAAACAACTCCTGAAAATTATGATGAACCTAATAATGTTACTGTTCCAGTCAATGAAAATTTATCAATAAACGAAACCGAAGAAATTAACAAAACAATTCCAGAAATAAACTTTACTCTTCCAGAGAATAATTCTGGAGAAGTAATTGTTAATGAAAGTGATATTCGTGAAGAGAATAATTCTTCCAATGAAGAAAATGGAAGTCTTAGCCCAATTACCGGGGCTGCAATTGGAACAAATAATCAGGATAATATGTTTACAAGATTCGTTAAATTTATTGGAGGATTGTTTAGTTAAAATGAAAGGAGGTGAAAATAATGAAAAATAAAAAATTAATGGCAACATTGTCCTTGATAGGAGTCATAGTTGTAATTGTCGGGAATTTTCTGGATAACGCAACATACTGGATAGTCGGAGATATATACACAGGACTAATAATGGCAGTTGTAAGTTATATGTTATATAGGGCTTAATTAACAAATTTAAAACAAAAGAAGTGAATAATATGAAAACAAAAATCTATTTGGCAATTGTGTTAATGTTTTTAATCATACCTTCAATTCTTGCTATAGTTTATGATTCAGGAGCACACGGTTCTGGTCCATATGGGATAGAAGAAACTGATGATGGGGGAGAAGGTGAAGGATCTTCTGGTGGAGGTGGTTGTAATTATAATTGGAGTTGCACTAATTGGTTTCCTTCAGAATGCCTTGAATCAAAAACACAAGAGCGTATCTGTGCAAATAAAGGAACATGCACTGGAACAACAGGCATGCCTAAACAAACACAGATATGCGAATATACGGGTCTGACAGAACCTCTTTTCGACATCTTCTTAACCCTTTCAGACAAAGATAAAGAGGTATGTGCGGGAGAAAAAATTGACGTGAACATACGTCTTGAAAATTATGGTAAACTAGAACTTCTTGACGCATTCATGACATATTGGATACTTGACAAAAATAATACCTTGATTACCGAATTAAAGGATACACGCTCGGTTAAGGATGAAATTGATTTTGATATAGCTATGAAAGTCCCTCTTTCGGTCGAGCAAGGATCTTATCGTTTATATGCGCAAATTGATTATGATAAAAACAAAACAGCAGTAGCAGGAGAATCTTTTGAAATTGTGGAAGGAGAACAATGTAAAATTTATTTTTCTTTTACAAGACAAATTTTATTTATTGTGGGAGCTGGAATTTTTTTAGCAGTGATATTCTTAATATTTTACTTAAAGAAAAAATCTAAGGAAAAATCAAAAATAAAGGGAAAAGGAAGCCATGCCAAATACAAAAAGAGAATAGGGAAAAAGTTAAAGAAAATTGTAAATTAGAAAAATATAAAAGCAGAAAAAGCCTTTAGAAAAAGAGAAAAGAGAATGGTGAAAAAGAAAAATAAAAACAAAGAATTGTCCAGTCCTCGTTTGAAAGGTTTGCAGAAAGATTTGGAAAAAATTCAAAAAGGAGAAAAATATTTAGAAATAGAAAGAAAGAAAATAATGAAAGAGAAAGAGGCCGTTAGAAAGAAAATAATGAAAGAAAAGAAGATTCTTAATTTAAGAAAACAAATTAGTAGGTTGAAAAAATAAAACATCCCCATAGGTAGACAAAATGTACTTCTGCTCGGTGTGGTCGTACCATTACATTTTAATGAAAACATAACATTTAAATAGTTTGTAAGGGTAATACTTCTATGAGATTAATAACCAGAAAAAAGGGAAATAAAGAATATTATTATCTGCAACATTCATTTAGAAAAGGAAAAAAAGTAATAACAAAAGAAAAATACATTGGATTAGAAATTCCAAAAAATATTGATGAATTAAAAGGAAAGTTTAGTAGAGAACTTAAAAAAGATCTCTACAAGAAACTAGAGAAAATAAAAAATCATTTTCAAAGAGAATGGAAAAGACTTCCAAAAAGTATTCAAGAAAAAGAAAAAGAAGAGATCTCTATAGCTTTTACTTATAACTCTAATGCTATTGAGGGTTCAACAATTACATTACGTGAAGTAAGAGAGCTTATACAAGATAAAATTGCTCCCAATAAACCTCTTAGAGATGTAAAAGAGACAGAAATGCACAATAAGGTTTTTTTGGATATGCTAAAGAAAAAAGAAAAAATTAGTAATAAATTACTGTTAGAATGGCATAAAGAAATTTTTGGAGAAACTAAATCTGATATTGCCGGTAAATATAGGAGTTATTTAGTCAGGGTTGGTCCTTATGTGGCTCCACATTGGAAAGAAGTTAAATCCACAATGAACCAAATCATTGAATTTGTTAATAAATCAAAGTTAAATCCTGTCGAATTAGCTGCCCGTATTCATTATAAATTTGAATCTATTCATCCTTTTGGGGATGGAAATGGAAGGATTGGAAGATTATTAATGAATTATATTCTTTGGCATGCAGGATATCCTATGTTGATCATAGAGTATAAAAAAAGAGCCTCATATTACATGGCTTTTCCAAAAGGACAGGAAGCTTTTGTAGATTATTTTTTAAGGAGATATCTCTCCGTTCATAAGAAGAGATTGAAATGAGGCGCGGGTATTTTAGCAACTTTTAAAAAGATTAACTCCTTCTATAGTTCATAGTAAATTATTTACGCATCTAACTTCTGGCTTGTTGCGTGTCCCCCGCATTGACCTCTATTACGATTTGAGCCACAATAAAAAATTATAAAAGTGATAAAATCTCCAATTACCATATGGTTGATGAAATTAAAAATTACAGAAAAGCCATAAGTGTAGTGATAAAAAAGGGCGCTAACTATTTAATTACCCACACAAAAGGATGGGATGAGGAAATTTGGTGCTTTGTCCAAGGAGGAATTGAAGAGGGAGAAAAAGAAGAAGAGGCTGTTTTGAGAGAAATTAGAGAAGAAATTGGGGATGTTAAAGTAGAGATTAAAAAAAGATGGCCAAAAGTACATAGATACGACTTTTCAGAAGAATTGGCAAATAAAAAAGGATTTAAGGGCCAAGAACAATCAATTTGGTTCGTAGATTTCTTAGGAAATTATAAGGATATTAATATATCGAACGGGGAGTTAGAAAAAGTGAAATGGGTAAAAAAAGAAGAAATAATGAATTATTTTGCTTTTCCTGAACAAAAAGAGTTCTTCAAAGAAGTTTTGGGTATTAAAAAAGTGGTTTTATAGAATCGCCTTGAAGCAATATATCTCCCGCATAAAGGAAACAAAGGTTCCCCTTATCAACCCTTCCTGTAAGTCTACTTCAGACATGGGTGTATTTTTCTATAGAAAGATTTAAATATAAGGTAAGATTGTTCTTACCATGGTGGAAATAGATATAACAAGGTTGAGTTCAAAGGGTCAAGTAGTTATCCCCCTTGAAATGAGAAAAAAAATTAAGGTGGGAGAAAAACTACTTGTAATTCAAACTAAGGATAGCATTATTCTTAAAAAAGCTAGTGACATGGATGAACAACTTAAGGAGGATCTGGAATTTGCTAAGAGAACTGAAGAAGCATACAAAAGAATAGAATCTGGTGAAGGAATCAAAATGGATTTTGATGATTTTATTAAAGAAATGAAAAAATGGTAGAAGTTATCTTCTTAAGTAAATTCAAAAAAATTTTTTCTAAGATTAAAAGCAACTTATTGAAAGAGAAGATTATTAAACAGATTGAAAAAATAAAAATTAACCCTGAAATTGGAAAACCAATGAGGCACATCAGAAAAGGAACGCGTGAACTTTATATTAAACCATTTAGATTATCCCATGTTTATGATGTTGGGAGAAATCTCATTGAAATTTTAGATTTATATCATAAAAAGAACCAATAGATTCTAAAATCTTAAGAACCCTCTAACTGAGACACCCTTATCCTACATTGGCGTGGGCGTAACCCTTATATATGGTTTTTAATTCTGATTATAATGGTACTAAAAAAGATTACATCTTTTCAAAAAAGACTTGTTAAAAAAGAAGTTGACAAAGAACTTAAATCTGTTGAGGAAAAAGTTGAAGCCCGTTTGCATAAAAAGTTTGCCAAAGGAATCTATAAGCACTCTTCTTTTGTTGCTTCTAAGTTTAGAGATCATGCCACGACAGCAATAATTGCGGCGCTTTCTTTTGTAATTGCAATTGCATGGAAAGATTTAATTGTGAAATTTATTAAAGACAAAATTAAATTTTCTTCGATTGAAGCTTATCCTTATCTTGCAGAACTTTACTCTGCACTTATTGTTACATTTTTCGCAGTAGTTGGAATAATAATTATTTCAACTTGGGCTACGAAGAAAAAATGAAAAATTTAATAACATCTATATCTTTCCAGTATAATAATTTTTAAAAACCAAAGAATTCAATTATAAACATGGGTGATATAGCATCTTTAGAGGAAATTTCAAAACAAATTATTGATTCTGGCGCAGTTGAAGTTAGAGATGTTGATAATGGTCAGGAGCTATTTGTTTATAGTACTGGAAATAGGGGTCCGGGATATTTAATGATTAAAGGTCTTGTTGGACAAAGAAAAGTCATGAAATTTCTAACACACCAATTATCACATAAAGTAGCTCCATTATATGGAAAAGAATTTGATTTTATTGAAGGAAATGCGACTGGAGGTATGGTTCCTGCATGGCAATTAACAGATGATGTAGAGAAAGTTTTAGGATTAGAGTCAGGAGAGATTCCTTATACATATTTGAGGGGATCCAGAAAAGAAGGGGGTCATGGAGAACTCATCACAGGAGACCAGAATAATCCTCTGATACAGCCCGGGATGAGAGCACTTGTTGTTGAAGAGCTTGTAAATTATGCCAGAACAACAGGAAATGCTGCTGAAGAATTTAGGGCTGCAGGTTATCCTGTATCACATGCTGCTTGTATATTGTCTTATGATCATGCGGAATCAAACGATAGATTAAGAGAGAAAGAGGTGACACTGGTACCATTAATAACATTGCCCCAATTATTAGACATATCTGAAACAGACGGTTTACTTCCAATAAATGCTATACAATCTTATAGAGAATTCCTCAAAGACCCCTTGAAATGGCAATTACAAAGAGGTTTAGTTATTCCCCAAAGTACTGTAGAAGGAGCGATTAAAAGAGGGTATAACATGAGAAAATTAGGGAAAGAAGAGGCCATCTCAAGAGGAGCTCCCAAAGGTAAATTAGAAGAAGGGATAGTTTACTGGGCTGAAGAATAAAAATGAATAAACCTTTTCTATTTGTTGGTCTCGATTACCAGAATCCCTCTGAGGTTGTGGATTTTGCCGAAGAGCTGTCTAGGGTGGATAGAGATAATTTTGGTTTTAAATTAAATCTGGATTTTTTCATAAATACTGCTTTAAAAGGAAATACCAGATATATTGAAAGAATTTTTTCTCTTGGTAGGCTAACCTTTTTTGATTTAAAAATGTGGAACGGGAAAAGAACTATGAGATCTATAGCTGAGGTATTGGTAGAAAGAAAGGTGGATTATTTTAATGTTTATTCTCTCGCAGATAAGGATTTTTTAAATTCTGTTGTGGAAGCCACTTCTGGTTCAGATACAAGGGTTTTAGGAGTTACTGTCCTCACTCATTACGATGAAGCTTATTGCCAAAGAATGAGGGGTTGTTCATTGAGGGAGGCTGTGAGAAAAGATGCTGAAACTGCTTATTCTGCAGGATGCCACGGAGTTATTTTGCCCGGAACAATGCTTGGAGAAGTAGAAGACTTGCCTGTGGAAAAACTTGTTCCTGCTGTAAGACCTGATTGGTATGGTAAAACAGGTGCAAATTTTCAAAAACAAGAAACCTCTGTCAGAGAGGCAATTGAAGGAGGAGCAGACCTTTTAGTATGCAGCAGCCCTATTAGAAATTCTGAGAATAGAAGAGAGGCCCTCATAAAAACTCTTGATGAAATGGCTTAGAAAAAAGTTTTCGCGAATTTTGTAATATTTAATTCACCATAGTTTTGTTCAACATCCTTACATAATCTTCTTAGATGTGTTAAATGTTGTTGTCTTCTTTCTGGCTTCATCCAAACACCATCCATCATATTATTAACTTTATCGTATAATTTTAAAAGTCTAACTTGTTTATCTTTATTCCATAAGGTTTCCCATTCATCTTCGGAGGATTTAAAAGTTAGTTCAGAGACTAATCCCCTAACATCATCACTTAACCATCCTGGCAACTCTGCGGTTGTGTCTTCTAAAACATCATGATAAAGTAAAGCCTGACTCCCTTTTAATCTAACTTCTTCATAAAGAGAAGGTTCTTGACGTATCATAGAGGCACACCAAATTGGATGAATTGAATAAGGTGTTTGATTATCAAATTCTCTTACTTGTGGGGCTCCTTTCTTACAATGATTTGTATGTGCTTCAATTACAAAAGTCAAATCTCTTAAATCCATTATTGGTATCTTGGAAGAAACGTTTATATTACTTTCCTTAGACAAAATCCAGATGAATAAACAATAACAATTATATAATATTTTCTTTTTATATGTAAATGAGAGAGAAAGATAAACAAAAACTCTTGCTGGTAATTTTAATATTGATTCTTATTGCTATAAATTATCCTTTTCTCGACAAATCTCTGGAGAAGTTTTTGGCAGAGAAGGATGTTGTGCTTGTAGAAAGAGTCATAGATGGGGATACTATTGTTTCTGGGAACAACAGTATTAGGCTCTTAGGAATTAATTCTCCTGAACGTGGAGAACTCTATTATGATGAGGCTAAGGGGTTTCTCGAAGGGCTTGTTCTGAACAAGACTGTTAATCTAAAATTTGGAAAAGATAAGTATGATAAATATGGCAGGATTTTAGCATATGTTTTTCTCGATGGAGAAAATATTAATCTAAGGTTAGTTGAAGAAGG
Source organism: Candidatus Woesearchaeota archaeon (assembly GCA_964385425.1). GTDB lineage: Archaea > Nanobdellota > Nanobdellia > Pacearchaeales > GW2011-AR1 > ASMP01. The sequence goes on from CAYLOQ010000004.1 coordinate 7,664, forward strand.
TCTTGCTAACTATTATTTTTATGGCGGAAAAGACAGATATTCTAACGAGCTTGTATCTTCTTGGGATGAATGTATAAATAATAATGAGAATCTCTGTGAAAAGTCCATTAATAGTTGTTCATCATGTATTAATATAGACAGCTCTAGGAACTTCATAGTTAATACCTGCTCTTTTTCATGTGATATAACTGATTGGTGGATAAAGGGGGAGGGAAGAAAAACGTTTATTTTTTCAGATGAAATATTAGAAAGCGGGGAAGAAATTTTATTTGAATTAGAATTAATGGACACAGGAGACACGATTTTTCTCAGGGATGGTGTGGGGAGGTTGGTTTTATGGGAAAGTTATTAGAAAGGTATAAAATCATGTTAATCATATAGTAACCATGGGAACAAAAACACACTATAATGAAGAAGATGATGTATTTACTATTTATGATAATGAGCATAAACCTAGTGAAACAATTGAATTCTCTGAATTCTTAAATATAGATATTGACAAGGATAGGGGTATTGTTGGATTAGAAGTATTTTATGCGAGCGAATTCTTTTCTGCTTTGAATAAAATTGTTACAAAATCTTTATTAGAATCTATTGATAAGATTTCAATAGAACATAAGAATTATAGGAATAATTGGTTTATTGTTCTTGTGTTTGAGAAAGATGGAGAGAAAATAAGGGTTCAACTGCCTCCATTAAGAAAATCTGAATATACAAGCCCTTTAATTGCAAGTGGTCAATAAATTTACCTGAAGAAATAATTCTTGATTGTATTATTAGTTTTGTGGGATAATGATGGGGGATTGGTCGATGTTGGTTGAAAGAACATATTCTTTTAAAGTCAAAAGTTAACTGATTGCTTATGGAAACCGACACTCAAATAATTGCGCCAAGAAACGTTGTCAATTTATATGATGTAACAGGAGTGACCCCCTTTGCAGGAATTCAAGATTATACAGAAGGAATTTATCATGGCGACTCTTCAATATCTCATGATGTTGCACAAAAGAATCAACATAATTATTTATTGGATGAACTTGGGGCGGGAGAAGGATTTAGACTTTTGGAAGTAGGTTGTGGTCTTGGAACTTTACTCGAAACAGCTAAAAATAGAGGGGTGGTGGGTACGGGTATTACAATTTCAGAAGATCAGGTTTCTCAATGTCAAGCAAAAGGTTTAGATGTAAGATTACTTAATTACAAAAGTCTACCGAGAGATTTTGATGGTTCATTTGATGGCGTTATTGCTAATGGGTCTTTAGAGCATTTTTGTCAACCAGAAGAAGCTAGAGATGGATATCAAAATGAAGTTTATGGGAAAATGTTTGGTATTTTTGCAAGAGTTTTAGACCACACATCACCTCACCAAAGGGTCGCTACAACTGCTATTCACTTTAGAGGAGGGCATATGGATCCAAAAAAAGTTTTGAAGAGCCCATTTTTACAAATTTTTGATCCAGAAGCTTTTCATTTATCAATTCTTCATCGTGGATATGGGGGATATTATCCTGTAAACGGCCAATTAGAGGAATGTGCAAAAGATTATTTTGAACTTGTTAATAAAGTTGAAGGAACAGAAGATTATCGTTTCACTGCAGATCATTGGTGTAAAGAATATAAAAGAGCAATCTTAACTAATTTAGAATTTATAAGAGAAACATTTAAAAAATTTTCAAAAAGACCCATACATACCCTATGGGCTGCTGCAAGTTTTGCGGGTCCTGAATCATGGGCATGGCAATTTAGGGGAGACAATCCTCTTACAGGACTATATAGACACACTTGGCAAAGAATTAGTTAATATTTATAAATAAGAAAGAATATAATTATCTATGGAAAACCAAAATGTATGTAAGGACTGTGGTCGGGTAAAAGCAGATTCTTCTGAAACACAACCAGCCCACGAAGGCAAGGTTTGTAAGGAATGCAATCAAGCAGTACAATCCGGAACAGAACACGAACATAAAAAAGAAGAATAAGAACAATGAATCTAGTGGAGCATCACTCTTTTCTTAATCGTTCGGTCGGGGCGTTCCAAAAAACCCCCTCAAAAACTTTATAAATCACAATACCCCTAGTCTACCGTAGACTAGGTCAGCGGGTTAGTCCTCCGCTATTTGCAAACGGACTTTAGGCAGACTGCAAGGGAGTGAGTGATTGGTGCGTCGAAGAGTCTTTATTTGGACGTTGACGTTTTGTCCGCTTTGATCTTGCAGATGCGAAACGGGTCAGGCCTTGATCGGAGCAGCCCTAAACATTTGTTAAGGTGCTTAGTGGGTTGCAAAACCGAGGAAGAATAAGGGTAGCTTTTTGGTAATCTTTGAGCAAACTTCCGAGTCTACACTTTTCTATGGAAAGATTTATATAATAGTTATACATTAAAGTTATACATGGCAGTAGAAGTTAAAACTAAGAAATGGGGAAATTCTATAGGGATTATAATACCTAGTGAGACTGTTGAAAAATTTGATATAAAACCAGAAGAAAGGATAGTTGTTGAAATAAGCAAAGAATCTAATGTCCTTAAAGAGATGTTTGGAACGATGAAATCTGGGAAGACAGCCAAACAGATTGTTGATGAGGTACGTAAAGAGTTGGAAAGCAAATGGATGAAATAAAAAAATGTCTTGATACTTATGCGTTGGTTGAGATAAAACTGGGGAATCCAAAATTTTCAGATTATTTTAAATCCAGGTTTGTTATCTTGGACTTAATATTAGCGGAATTTTATAGTGTTCTTCTTCGAGAGGAGAGTGAAGAAGTAGCTGAATATTGGTTTAAAAAACTTGAAGGTTATTCGGTTTCAGTGAGCAAAGAAATTCTTATTGAGGCAGTAAAATTTAGGTATAAACACAAAAAATCAGGAATTTCTTTTTTTGATGCTGTCGGATATATTTTTTCGTTAAAAAATGGCTATAAATTTGTCACAGGAGATAAAGAATTTGAAAAACTAGACAATGTGGAATTTAGGAAAAAATGAAAATAAATCTATTCCTCTGAAACACTAAATTAATAAACTTGTTTTTTCTTTTTTATAAATGAAAAGAGGTATGGGTGTAGGCGGACAGTTTTATTTAATTTCTGCAATTATCCTCGCTATAATAATTATCGGAATCGTTACAATCTCTAATTATTCAAGAAAAACCACGAATGTGAGACTTGATGATTTGAAGGAAGAATTACAAATCGAAAGTGAAAATGTTTTAGATTACGGAACATATAACGAATTTAACCAAGCACAGGGCCACACACTTTTAAACGATTTTGTGCAATCATATATAGATTCTGAATCAGATAAGGATTTATATTTTATATTTGGTAATCCAGATAATATAACTGTTAAAGGGTATCAAGGATCCCCACAGGTTGTATCCTTGGATAGTTTAACCATAACCTCATCAAAAGGAGGGTTTATTGGTAGTATTAATCCGGTACTGGAACAGGGTAAAGTTAGCGTTTCAATTGGAACCCTTGGATATGAATTTGATGTAAAACCCGGAGAAAATTTCTATTTTGTCATAATTCAAGAAATTGAAGGAGAAAAATATGTTGTTAAGGGGTAGAAGGAATCGTAAGGGGGACCAGTTTTTCAAGAAAAACCGTAAGGGGGTAAGCATCATGGTCGGTTACGTCCTTCTTGTTGTTTTTGCAGTTATTCTCAGTGTGATTACCTATAACTGGATAAGAACCTATGTTCCGGCACAATCCTTACAATGCCCTGAAGGGGTTTCTATTCTAATAAAAAGCACAGATTATGATTGTGATAAAAATAACATAACCTTGATCACCAGAAATAACGGGAGATTTGATATACTTGGTTATTTTATACATGCGGCGAATGAATCTGCACAAGAAATAGCGACGATAGATTTATCACAATATCTGAACGAGAGTTTTGGGGGGAGGAAATTTGGAAGTTCTGTTTCTTTTGTTTCCTTGCAAGATAATTCATTCAGGCCTGGTAATGAAAAGCTAGCCATGTTTGAGTTACCTGCAGAAATTAATCAGATCATGTCGATTCAGATTATACCAACAAGATTCCAAGAGCAAGATAACAAAAAAAGATTCATAAGTTGTGGGGATTCTAGGATAAAGCAAAATATTATTTGTGGGTTTAGTGGTGAGAGTCCGGAAGTGGAGTGTACTCCTAATACCTGCCTTAGCTTAAATTATGAATGTGGGGTCTGGGCTAATGGCTGTGGTACAGGGACAATAGATTGTAACCAACCCGGCTGTGATTCTAGCACTCAGTTTTGTGATGCTGCTGGACAATGTATATCCACTAGCTGTACTCCTGCTGAAGATCCTTGTGGAGCGAGAGAGTGTGGATCTATCTCTAATAATACCTGTGGAACTGGAAGTTGTGGGATTTGCACTGGAACAGAAATTTGTGACGAATCCATAGGGCAGTGTGAGTCAAACGGAATTTGTGATCCTGGAGAAACATGTGCAGATGCAGATTGTGAAGGGCAGAGAGCTGAATGTGTAGATCCTGGAGAAACTTGTCAGTCAGGAAGTTGCGTATTTAATGCTGAAGGATCATTCAATAGTTGTGGGGATTATTGTGCTCTCTTCGGATATGCCCTAACATTTGCTTGTCAAGATAATCCCAATAAATGTAAACCACCACAAGGTCCTGAAGGGGGGATTTATATAGGGGATGTTGAAGGTGCCAACGAGACATACGGAAATAGCTTCTGTAGTGGGGATCCCTTTTGTTGTTGTCAACCTTAAACTAAACATATCAAAATTTATAAACTTTAAATTCATTTTGTGAAGATGAGTAAAAAATCAAAGGGTGTTTCACCCGTCATTGCAACAGTCCTATTAATAGCAATGGTTGTTGTGATTGCGCTCATTGTTTTTTTATGGTTTAGAGGTTTTAGCGGAGAGGCTATAACAAAGTTTGGTGGTACAAACATAGAACTTATTTGTGGTGATGTTCAGTTTGATGCTAGTTATCTCTCAGGGACTTTATCTCTTTCAAACACAGGGAATGTTCCTATTTCGGGTATAAAAGCAAAAATATCTAGTCAGGGTAGCTTTGAAACAAAAGATATACGGGATCTTGTGAATTGGCCTGCTGTTGGGTTGTCGCAAGGTGGAGTTTTCTCAGGAGACATTAGTAGTAGTGTTAGTTCAGGGGACGATGTAGTATTAATTCCTGTATTGAGGGGGAAATCTGACAAAGGAGAAAAAACATATGTTTGTGGAGAAAGATATGGGGAAGAAATATTAATAACGTAAAATGATAGACAGAAGACAAAAAAATTTAGAATTTTTTAGCTACAATCTTTTTTCAAAAGACCGTAAGGGAGTTTCAGGAGTTATTACCATGGTTCTTTTGATATTACTGGTTGTAGCTGTAGTGGGAATTGTTTGGGTTGTTGTTACCAACCTGATAGGAGAGGAAATTGAACAAACAGAATCTTGTTTCGGTATTTTCGATAAGGTGAAACTAGGCACAGGATATACTTGTTATAACTCTAGCAGTGGAGACTTTCAATTTTCAATAAATGTGGGAGACATAGAGATAGACGAAGTTCTTGTTTCTATTTCCAGCGAAGGAACTACTTCTGGTTTTAATTTAGTTGATAACGAGTTAATCGCCAACCTAAGAAACTATCCTAGTGACACAGCAATAATCATATTCCCTGGAAAAAATTCCGGTAGAACTTATGTTTTTAATATGAGTGGTGCAGGTTTCTCAGGATCCCCAGATTCTATAGAGATAGCCCCAATCGTAGGAAGAAAGCAGTGTGGTGTTACTGATTCTCTATCTGAGTTCGACGACTGTCAACTATTGTCTTAAATTTCTGTTTATTAACTTTTAAATGGTTACAGAATAGTAAGATTTATAAAGTATTTTTATTCCGATTTCAATGGGATTAAACATTGATTTTAACAATCCAAAAATCTTACAAGCATATAAAGAACTAGCCTTACCAAAAGCAGGATTAGAAGAATCTACAGACAGAATAATTGTTGGTGGTGGTGGTGGATTAGTTTATACATTATTCCAAGGTGAACTCAAAGGGTTTCCAACAAAATTTGAGGCAAATTCTTTATCTGAAATGGGTGTTGTTCAGGATTATTTCAATGCTGTTCAAACATATTTAACAAATGCAGGAAAACATGCAGAACAGCATGGATTTAGATTAATAAGGATTGGGAGCCGTGACATTCTATATGATTGTTTTAACCCGGAGGGTCTTATCTATAATGCAAGTCTAGGAAGTATGGATATTGAATCTGTTGAAAGATTCGAAGAATTTTTAGAAATGGTAAAATCAGGTAAAGGCGAATTAGACAAACAATACGAAGTAGTTTTTGAAAAATCAAGATTAGTTTCGCATATAGGACAGTAAGGCTTTCAGTTTCTATTTTTTGTCTGGAACTCTAAATTAGATGATCACAATTAAAAGAGGCTGGTTAAAAGAAAAATATTATAAACTAAATTCTATTCAGCTTTATATGAATAGAAAAAAGGGGGTTGTATTGAATAATATAGGACAATTTTTTATCAAAAATCGTCGGGGACAAATCTGGGTTGAAACTGTTATTTATACGCTGATTGCATTTGCGATGATTGGTTTGGTATTGACCTTTGTAAAACCCAGGATAGAAGAAATCAGGGACAGGGGAGTCATTGAGCAATCCATAGGTATCTTAAAAGATATGAAATCTGTAATTACTACAATAGGCGTTTCTGGAAATCAGAGAGTAATAGAGTTGGGAATAAACAAAGGGACATTAAATATTGATGGGGTTAATGACTCAATTTTCTTTGAGATAGAGAGTGAGGTCGTTTACAGCCAAGAAGGTGTAGAGGTTGGCGCTGGTAGTGGCGTGGTCACGCTCACTGAAAAGAAAGGAGGGTCCTATATAGTCACCTTATCTACAGATTATAACAGTACATACAATATAAAATACGACGGAAGAGACGAATTAAGATCGTTGGGTAAGGCTCCGACACCCCATAAATTGATTCTCCTGAATGTGGGTAGAGACAATTTAGACAGAATAATAATTGATATAAAATTAGGTAATTAAAATGGTAGGAATACAAGCTTATCCCCGCATTGCAATAAATTTTTCTCCTACAGTCCCTCCTTTAAAAAAAATAAAAGACAAGACAAAGATAGATGTTAGATACAGTGTAATGTCTCCTTTTGTATTTATCCATATTCATTGGGATCCTAAGACCTATGAGGTAATATATGAAATTGAAGAGCCACCCTTAGACGTGAATGAAATGTCATACAAAGAACAGATAATCACTGCCATGAGGGACATGATTAATTTTGACAGCATTGTTGAGAAAGATAGAGAAAAATTGTTGGAGTATATCGATACTAGACTTAAAATTATAGCTGTAGAACTCGGACTAAATATTTCCTATGAGACCTACAAAAAAATATATTATTATCTCATAAGGGATTTTGTAGGTTTAAATGAGATAGAGCCTATGATGAGGGATTATTTCATAGAAGATATAGAGTGTAACGGAGTAAACAGCCCTATTTATGTTGTCCATAGAATTTTTAGAAACCTGAAAACAAACCTTACATTCAAAGACATGACTAAACTCGAGGGTTTTGTTGAAAAGCTTTCTCAAAGAACAGGAAAACATATCTCTTATGCCTCTCCTATTTTAGACGGAAGTTTGCCTGATGGAAGTAGAATAAATGCTACCTATACCAAAGACATTACCAGCAAAGGGCCCACATTTACAATAAGAAAATTCACAAAAACACCATGGACCCCTCCACAATTATTGGCTTTCAATACTTTGAGCCCTGAAATGCTCGCTTATTTATGGTTGTTGGTTCAGTATAAGATGAACATCCTGATTACGGGTGGAACTTCTTCTGGAAAAACCACGCTCTTAAACGCTATTGCTTTCTTTATTCCTCCTGAAGCAAGAGTCGTTTCAATTGAAGACACTCGCGAGATAAATTTACCCAGAGAGAACTGGCTTCCCAGTGTTGTTCGTAGTGCTACAGGAGTTAATAAGGTCGGTGAGATAGATCTTTTCACTCTACTTAGGAGCTCTTTTAGACAGAATCCTGATTATGTTATTGTTGGAGAAGTAAGGGGTAAGGAGGCTTCTGTCTTATTCCAGGGGATGGCTTCTGGCCATTCTTCCATAAGTACTATGCACGCAGATTCTGTGGACACCCTTATAAAAAGATTGGAAACACCGCCAATTGAGCTTTCTCCCACTCTGCTGAATGTTCTAGACTGTGTCTGCATCATGACGCATGCCGTCGCTAGAAAACAACAGACCAGGAAAGTCAAAGAGATAGTTGAAATAATAAATGTAACTCCGGAAGGGGTTGCTCTGACAAACACCCCTTTTGTCTGGAATCCTGTAGAAGACCAATTCTATTTTAAAAAGGACAGTAAGATATTTGAAAAGATTACAAAGAGGTATGGTTTAAGGGAAGAAGAATTAGATCTGGAATTTAAGAGAAGAGTACAATTAATCTATAACTTATATATTCAAGGAGTTTCTGGATTTGAAGAATTCCAGGACGTAATTACACAGTATTACAAAAAGCCAAAAGAGATTTTAATGAAATTCGGTGTTGCGTGAGTTATCTATTTCTTAAAAAAATCCAAATTCCCCCAAAAATAAGAACTATAAGAATTATGATTGAACTATAAAGATTAGTTTTATCTATACTTACAACATTTCCTGTTATTTTAGAGAGAGATAATAAATATATTCCAATACCGACAATAAACATTATTCCAAGAATTTTTTCTAAACGTCCTTTGGGTGGTTTCCTTTCTCTATCTTTCTCTGATTCTTGTACTTCGTATGGAATACTTATAGCTTTATCTCCTTCTATCCTAAAAAGATTCAGATGTAAGTGGGGTTTATCCATATAACCAGTTAAACCAGAGTGCCCCAATAAATCTCCTGCCTTAATTTTTTGTCCTTTTCTGACAACAACCTTATCTTTTCCTAGATGTAAATACTCTGCATAGGTGCCATCGCCATGCTTTACTGCCACATAATTAGCTTTTTCAGCAAATTTCTTATCTACCCCCCATTCATTGGAATCGGATTTAGTTTTAACAACTGTTCCTCCCTTCACAGCTAAAATTGGAGTACCAACATCTAAAAGAAAATCAACAGCATGTCTAGATTCAGGAAAATTCTCATGGGCATATTCTCCCTTTGGTTTGCTAATTCTTGTTTCTACTGTTTCTGGAAAAGGTAGCCTATATTTCATATAATAAACTAATAAGATTAATCTTTAAATTTTTATCGTTCTATAATTAAGAATAAGCCCACTTAAATTATCTGCATTTCTCATGTAACCAATAAAAAGAAAATATTTAATAACATAATTTACTTCTCTCAGCTATGATAAAAGAGGGTGAAATTTTACTGTTGAACCAGCTGGTAAAAAGCTTGGAAGAAGCGCAGTTGAGATTAGAAGAATCTTATGAAAAAAAAGATTACGAAAATTTTGAAAAAGCGAAAAAAGTTATTCTTCAAGCCCAGAGAAAAATTTCTGAAATAGTGAAATGATGATAGATATTGCTTCTTTTGAAAAATTGAAAGAAAATATATCAAAAGAGAGAAAAATAATTGGAGAACTAAATAAATTATCAAGTTATCTCAAGAGTTCTAGGAATATAAATGAACAAAGAATGGTCTCTAAACAGATGGATGCCTTAAAAAACACCTTAAGAACAACGAACAGGGAAATTTTAGAGGATATAGGGAAAATATCTTTAGTAAAGCCATTAAAATTGGCTCCAAAGGGGATCCAGCCAGTATTTCAGCAAAGCACGAGTTCAAATGTGCCAACCCGGAGTGCTCCATTACCAATCGATTCTTCAAAAACTTCTAAAAAAAAGTTTTCTCCTTCGGAATTAGAAAAACTTACCCTAAGTAGATTGAAAAGTAAAAAAGGAAAAATTGTTCGCCATAAGATAAAAAAACCAAGCGGGTATGTAAGAATAGCCAGCAAGATATTTCATAACGTATCTCTGTCTCTAGTTAAAAGAGGGAAGTTCAAAAAACTACGGAGAGATCTAATAAAAGCAAACCTAGAATTTGTACCAGCGAGTTACATATCTGTTATTTTTTTCACAACTATTCTTTCTTTTATTGCTGCTATTTTCGTTTTCTTATTCTTCCTGTTCTTTAATTTTTCCGCAAGTCCTCCCTTCATAACTGTCGTCTCTGAAAGTATAGGGATACGCTTTTTGAAAGTTTTTTGGATATTATTCGCAATTCCCATAGCAGTTTTTTTTATTTCTTATTTTTATCCTTCCCTAGAAAAAAAGTCCATCGAAAGTAAGATCAATCATGAACTGCCTTTTGCAAGCATACACATGGCTGCTATTTCAGGGTCAATGATAGACCCTACAAAAATCTTCAGTATAGTTATTTCTACAGGAGAATATCCCCACCTTCAAAAAGAGTTTACAAAACTTATAAATGAGATTAATGTCTATGGGTATGATCTAGTGGGTGCATTGAGAAATCTGGCTTTTAATAGTCCTAGCACAAAACTTTCAGAATTCTTTAATGGTCTTGCGACAACAATAACCTCTGGGGGAGATCTCCCTGAATTTTTTGATAAAAGAGCGCAAACCCTTCTCTTTGAACACAGGATTGAGATTGAAAAACAAGGGAAGGCTTCTGAAACATTTATGGACATATATATCAGCGTTGTAATTGCGGCCCCAATGATCCTCATGCTTTTACTCATGATGATGAGAATCAGTGGATTAGGAATAGGTTTAAGCACTGGCATGATTACTCTAGTCATGATTCTTGGTGTAACTATGATAAATATTCTTTTCTTAACATTCTTACAGTTAAAACAACCAAGCTTATAATTAAAATGGGGGTAAAAAAAAGATACTGGATTGGGGCTCTGAGTTCATTGGTAGTCATAAGCTTGTCTCTGTTTTTCATAGGAACTAGATTCTTCTTCTTCATCATAGGAATTGGGGTTCTAATCGGTGTATCCCCCTTTGTGTTTTCAATAATTAAGGGGACAAAAATAGCTTCTGAAAAAGAAGAGATGTTTTTAGAGTTTTCCAGGAATTTGGTTGAGGGTGTAAAAACAGGGACTCCTATAAGCAAGAGCATAATCAATGTGAAAGACAAACCATACGGGGTTTTAAGTGAAAATATTAAAAAATTAGCTAATCAGGTTTCTATGGGTATCCCCTTAAACACCGCACTCCAGGTATTTTCAAAAGATGTAAAAAACAAAACAATCTCTAGGGCCTTGACATTGATCGGGCAGGCTGAAAAGGGTGGTGGTGAGATTGGGGGTATATTGGAGTCTGTCACAGAAGCTGTAAGCACTGCGGATAAATTGAAGAAAGAAAGAAAAGCTGCGATATCTACGCTTGTTGTTCAGGGATATATAATTTTCTTTGTGTTTATAATAATTATTTTAGTCATGCAATTCCAGATACTTCCGTTGATCTCGAACATTGTTCCTGCAGGTGAAGCCCTGTCTGTAGGGGGGCTTGGAGGGGGATCGCCGATAGATCCAAGAGACATATCTAATGCGTTTCTATACCTGCTCTTGATTCAAGGTTTTTTTTCTGGCTTGACCATAGGGAAACTTTCAGAAGGAAACATCAAGAACGGAGTGAAACATTCTTTCGCATTAATCTTAATATCATTCTTAATTTCAACAGGAGCTAATATATTTTTTGGATGATGATTTTTAGTGCAACATTCCTAAAGACAAAAAATCAAAGTAAAAAACTGGTATCAATGACGGAGTCCCATCTATTAAAAACTTCAAGCCGGCTTTCTTTCATCGTGATTGATAACTTAATAGTAGTTACAAATCGAAAGATTTAAATACCATTTATATTTAGTGTGTAGCATGGATAGGTATTATGATATGGATAAAGCTGAACTAATGGTGGCAACGTCTCAGGCAGTTAAAACCCTATATGAAAGAGTTAATGATGCAGGAATATCAAGTTCTTCTACTGAGGGAAGATCTCACCATGAAATTTCTCATGGATTGGATATCCCACTTGTATATGCAACAACTTATTTAAGAGATGTTGTTGAAATAGTAGGAAATCCTGAAGTAGGTAAAAAATATAGTGTTCTAAGACCAATAAAAAATGCCACTGCTAGGAGAGCAACCGATGCTGCAAGATGGGCATTAGATAGTTTACAGGAGGAACAAATTCAGGAAGTGTATGATGCTGCTAAAACTGCGCTAAGTGGTGATTTAGAAGCTGGAGTGACGCATTATGCCAATGCTTTAAGTAGTAGAGGTGGTCAAAAAATGACTGACGAAGATGTTGCAATAATGCAACCTGTTTTGCAAGTTATGAAAGTTTTGAGAGCATGTTCTCAACTTCAAATGAGATATCAACCAACTTTCTAATTTTTGTTTTGTTTTTTTCTTATACCTCATTTTTTGAACAACACGGTTGAAACCATATTTTGAGAGCCGACCCCTTCTATAATTTAGCCTTTTTTTCTATTGAATTTAACATCGTAACCTACAAAAACCTTCACGGCGAAAGTATTATAATCAAAAAACCCTATATTGAACTAATGAAGAAATCAAAAAGAGGTACACATGTCGGGGTGATTTTGTCGTTTGTTATATTTGTAACTTTCCTAGTTTTTTTATACGTGATATTACAACCTTCGATTAGAACAGGGGCCAGCGATCAGAATTTACTAAATGACCTAGAAGAGAACTTGGTTTCTCGTGTTTCCGCTGATATGACCTCTGTTTCTGTAGGCATTGATGGATCTGTTCTAGACACAAAAACTTGTCTAAAACTTAATGGGTTAATAACTAAAACAGAGATAAGTACAAACATTATTGTTAAAAATGACTCTGAAGATACTTTCAAATCCTACCTTATAGGAAGCACTGGTAATTTCGGCTTACTCGTAGACAGAGAAGAAAGTGGAACTACTCTTCTTAAGGTCAGGGTGTCTGAAGAATTTCCGCCAATAATGGTAGATCCTGGAATATCTAATTGCGAGGATTTAAATGAAGACAATGGATATATTATTGGGTTGGTAAGAACAGATAAATATATTTTTGAATCAAAAGTTGAAGATCTGATGTCAAAATACAGGATAGATTATGGCGGAACAAAAGATACATTAAGTGTTTCTGATCAAAATGAGTTTGGGTTCAGTTTCACTTACAGCAACGGAACAACTATAAAAACAAACGAAGTGAATGTATCTACAGATGTCTTCGCTAGGGAGCTTCCTGTTCTATATGTAGATAAAAACGCTGGCAAGGTGTCTGGGCTCATAGGTATAAGAATATGGTAAATAAGAACTTTTTGAAAGTTCTTAGACTCAAACCTAGATAAAAAATAAGATGAAAAATAACAAACAGAAAAATCAAAGATTTCCTAGCTACAATCTTTTTTCAAAAGACTGTAAGGGGTGGATGAGAATTGTTGAAGCATTTATATCCATAGTATTGGTCGCAATAATTCTTTTAATAGTATTGAATAAAAGTCAGGCGGAGGGGGTGGATTTTTCTTCAAATATTCCTGATTCAGAGGTATCTATTTTAAGGGGAATCCAGCTAGACGATGGACTCAGGAAAGAAATTTTAAGTATAAATCCAGGAGCAGGGGGAACTGAATGGAGTAGTTTCCCTGCAGAAAAAGTTCCGAATTATCTAAACTGTGTAGCTAAAATTTGTAAAATAGGGGGCTCGTGTGTTTTACAAGGATATCCTAATAAAGAGGTTTATTCAGAATCTGTAATAATAAGTGCAAATCTGCAGACTTTCTCTCCTAAGGTTTTAAAGCTGTTTTGTTGGGAGGAATAGGTTTACTTCCAGTTAATAAAGGGTTTAAGGTGACTTATAATTTTTATTGATTCTTTTTGCTGTTCAAGAACCTTGTAAATATTTTTGTAAGCTTCTGGCGCCTCGTCGAGAAAAGACTCAGAGAAGTCTCCTGTGACGCCAGCTGTTGTCATTTCTTTTCTGAATGAATCAGGATTTATTTGTTTCTTTGCTTCTGTTCTGCTTAATGCCCTCCCTGCTCCGTGGCTTGAAGAAGAAATAAAATCTTTGTTGCCTTTACCTTCTACGAGGAAAGAACCTTCTTTCATGTTTGCGGGAATTATACCCCGCTCTCCTTTTTTTGCAGGAGTGGCTCCTTTTCTGTGAATAAACAAACCCGCCTCCTTAAGCGCGTGGTTGTGGTTTTTATTTGTCCAGATGCTGTATCTGATTTTTTTACCTAGAACATTTTCTATTGCTGAAACAGCCTGGCGCACCATTTCCAACCTGTTTAACTCTGCGAATTGTAAACCGAATTCAAGGAGGTTCTGGTATTCTTTTCCTTCCTGTGAAACTGCCTTTAAGGGATAAGTGGCTTCAAATCCTTTTTCCTTCCCTGCTGATTTTTTCATGTAAAATTTTGCAACCCTGTGTCCAACACCCCTTGAACCAGAATGAACAACAATCCATGGAAATCCTTCAGGATCCTGGTCTAATTCAATAAAATGATTTCCTGAGCCAAGACTTCCGAGACTTCTTAAGGCCTTTCCGGATTCAAGGAACTGAAGAACCTGTTTGTTATATGTGCCTTTTTTAAACTTTGACAGAATTTTTTTATAGGTTTTTCGGGTTTCAAGGGTTATTTCTTCTTCTGACCTATGGATTTCACCAAGCCCCATTGGAACGCGTTTCTTTACTTCCCTATAAATTACAGAGGATTTTTCCTTCAGATTTTTTAAAGTGTTTTTTGGAAGTTTTGCGGCAGTCATTCCACAACCAATATCATATCCGACCCAAGAAGGAACGACATATCCCTTAGTTGCCAGGACAGCACCAATTGGGGCAACGTAACCCACATGTGCATCTGGCATTAAAGCTGCTTTGACAACATATGGCTCTGAATAACAAGCCTTAAATTGTTCAAGTGTTTTTTTGTCAGGGTCTAATGCAAAGTTGTTTATTTGCTTTTTTTGTTCCATAACAAATGAAGTTAATAGAGGTTTAAGAAATTTTTGGGACCAAATTTTTCTTATAAATATTATATATTCGTAGTAAGACAAGAATATTTATAAAATGTATTTTATTATACATAGTATAAAATGAGGTTGAAAAGATTTAGTTTAGCTGGGGTGGTTTTTCTTTTGGTAATAGTCTCCTTTGTCTCGGCAGGATTTTTTTCTGACTCTTCTAATAAACTAACAGGGCAAGTTATAGCTGGTCTTGATTGTACTAAATCATGGTCTGGTTCTACATGGACAGGAAATCATAATGAAGCAGGAATATCCCAAAACGGAGCTCCTACAGGCGATAACAGATTCTTTTGCTATGAAGGGAATTTTTACGAATGTGCATGGGAATTAGATGACCCTGCTCTTGCAACTAAGGTTGATGTAGGAACTAAAATCTCTAATTATGTTTGTACTAGTAATTGGGATCTTACTTGTTCTTCTGAGAGTCAAATTATTTTAAAATTGTCTTCAGATACTAATGCTCATGGAGCGGTTTATAACGGTGATGGGATCTATGGAGGAGTATGTTACGACCAAATATTTGGAGAAACTGGAGATGGGAACAGGGCCTGTACAGGGACAAATAAAATTGTGGGGCTTTCAGATACAACGAATGCACATGCAGAAGATCCTGCTGGAACATCCTATACAACAACTGAAATCTGTTACGGAGATCTTCGTTGTGTTGCTAGACCAAGCGCAAGTGGTTGTGAAACATGGGAATCTTTAGTTGTGAGTTTATCTGATACAACGAACGCACATCTCTCAGATAGTGCTGGTTATGGTATAGATATTTGTTGTCGTTTTCCTGTGTGCAGGCCTAGGTCGGTTTCCTGGAGCACAAACGACGCTATAGAAGGTCAAATTGTAAATCTTGATGTAACAACATCTAACTGTGATGACGGGGAATTAATTTCTTTCGAAGTTTGGGAAGATGATACTACGAGTCCAGATGATCTTATAATTCCAAATCCTTTAAACGCTATAGTTTCCGGAGGAGTTGCCCAAGGAAGCTGGGTAGCAGAATATCAAGATGATTTTGATCCTTTCCCTTTTGGTGGAGATCCTGAATATTACTTCAAAGCAACTGCCATATCGACAGGAGAACAAAAAGAAACCGACAGGGAAGATGAAGACTTTCTTCGCGTTAGTGAATTTGATTCTCAGGCATATTGTCAACCTGTAACACTTTGTTCAGATTATTATGATGATGGGGATGTTATTGCAGAAACCGCATGTAATAATGATGCCTCTTATTGCAACGTATCAGAATTCAGCGTGGAATCAATAGTGGGAGATACCTCTTTCTGTGACGATGGAGACATAACATGCCTTTGTGAATGGGATACTGCTGCAAGTAGTTGTGAGGCTGGATGGAATGCGAGCTCTGGAGGATTTTGTGGAGATGGAATTGTTCAACACCCTAACGGGAATGGAGAGTTTGAGCAGTGTGATGGAGGAATCGGGGCCTTTACTTGTAGTAATTTTGATGATTTTACAGGAGGGTCTCTAAATTGTATTGGTTGTATTCTTAATACTTCTCAATGCTCGGGTGGAACTACAGGTGTTTGTGGAAACAATGTAATTGATACGGGGGAGCAGTGTGATGGAAGTGCTAATTTTGGTTCTCTTGACTGTTCTGACTTTGGCTTTGATCCAGGAAATTTGGATTGTTATGCCCCTCTAACTTCTAACGAATGTCAATTTGATATAACACAATGTACTGGAGGAACTGTGGGAGATCCATCTGAAATAGGAACTTGCACATATGATGAAGACACGAGCGACAACTGTGATGATGGTTTCTTAACTGTTAACGTGACAGCTACCTGGGAATGGGCTGAAGGAAAAGATGCTTCAGATGATCCAGAAGGTTTACGTTCAAGATGTGTAAGTGTTCCTGACAGAACATTGGTATGCCCTGCACAAATACCTCTACCTTTCTTTGGGGCTTATAACTTCATAATTGCATTTCTCGCAATTGGAATGATATACTGGATTTTATCTTTAGGCAAGAGAAAATGAGTTATAATTACAAAAAAAAGAACAATTGGATTTTCCTAGTTTCTTTTTTAATATTAACTCTTTCTCTGTCTTTTATTTCTGCAGGATTTTTTTCTAACTTTGTTAATAAACTAACAGGCCAAGCAACCTCTGTCTGTGGAGACGGAATTATTGATCCTGGAGAACAATGTGACGGAACAAACTTTGGACCAATAAATGATTGCAGTGGTTTTGGGTTGGAAGGAACCCTAACTTGCAGCCAGTGTATTTTTGATATTTCTCAATGTGTCGAACCTCCTCCAGAGGCAAACGAATCCACAGAATCTACCAACGAATCAGCTGAAGAAGAAACACCCCCAGAAGAATCAATTAATGTAACAGTGAATGAGACTGGACAGAATGAAACAACATTTAATGAAACAGTGAATGCCGCAGAAGCAAATGATTCTATAAACGATACAAGTTCGGAAACAGGAAATGAATCAAGTGCAACACCCCAAGGAAGTGGGGGAGATGGTGGAATAGTTACAAGAATATTCACCCCCTTAATAAGTTGGTTTCTGAATTTGTTCGGGAGAGATGATGGAGGAACACAACAGCCTTCCTTATCAATAACTCGGGTTTCTAGACTGATCAATCAATATCAATCATCACCAACAACGAATAATTTCGGAGCTTTGGAACAAACCTTATTGCAACGAAAACAAATTATGAATCAACTTGCTGAAACTTCACCACAAGAATTTCTAAATAATGTTCTCTCTGCAGATATGCGTACTTCATTGCCGCTTGCCTTACAATCTGAGGTAGAGGTTTCTGTTTCTGGTCAATATGAAATTAATGTTATTCACACCGATACTTTTGATCAAAGCGGAGGTATAGACCCTACTGCAGCCTCGTATGAATTCTACCTAGCTGACGATCAAAACCTGAATAGGTTGTATACAGTGGGCACGCTTGCACCCACACAGTCTGGCTCAGTCGTACAGTTCACGGGATATAAGTTGGGTAATATATTTGTTGCAGACGCAAATAACGTACAGGCAGTACAAGAAGCACCAGTGCCTTCTGTCACAGGAGAAGCAAACGTCCTTCTTGTGTTAGTAGGTTTTTTGGATTCAGAGCCATCTCCTTACACATTACAACAGTTTGATGATGCCATGTTTAGGGAGGGTGTTCAGTCGTACCTTCATGAAGCTTCTTATGATAAAATATTGTTGAGGGGGACGACATTAGGGTGGTATACGCTTGATAGAAATGGCACATGGTCTTATTCAGATCGCTGCAGGTGGCCTTCATTCAATGAGATTATCAATACTGTTAAGGATGATGTCAACATCTTTTCTTATGATCGCATTTTTATGGTTGCAAATTTTAACTTTAATAATTGTAGAAATGCAGGTGGCGGATGGGGAACTGTCGGGAAAATAACTTTAAATATTAACGATACACCGCTTGTCGCGTCTTGGGCAGCTAGTAATCAAGGACCTCTTTCATTTACAAAAAGGACTGATTATTTGTTAACAGCGTTTGAATATGTGGCTGTTCATGAATTAGGACATAATTTCGGTGCTGGTCACGCGAACTTCCTAAGTTGTCCAGATGGGGTGGTGTTGGGTGATGGATGCAGAAGCTTTGAGTATGGCAACTTTCTTGATATTATGGGCAATAGTTGGGATAATCATTTTAGTGCTTATTTTAAAGACATTTTTGGTTGGCTAAACTCTCCTAATGAGATAGCTACAATCTACGAATCAGACCCGCAGAATATTACACTCTTTCCTCTTGAATTGCCTAGTGGTTTGCGAGCAGTAAAAATCCCTACTGCAAAACTTACCGAAGACGGAATTGTTAATGGGGCGTTCTATATTGAGTTTCGCAGACCAATAGGATATGATATCATGACACGATATCTTGAAAATTATGACGGCCTTATCATTAATTGGGTACAAGATAGGTTCAGTAGAAACATTGAGGGTACCGTTACATCGGGCAAGCCCTGGTTACACCTTCTTGATATGGATGCAACACCAGGTGCAACACCATTAGTCGCTTTGTCACAATCAGATGTATTTAATTATAGTGCTCCTTCTGGAGCATCAATAACAATAGGTCCAATTCTGTCTTTAAATGATTCGCAAATTACCTTTATTGTGACAGGGGAAGGGGACACCACACCACCAATAGTTAATGTCACCGGTGCACCTCTTGATTGGACAAACACAAATCAGACAGCAAGAGTAACATGTTCTGATAGTGGGGCTGGGTGTGACACAACTAGTTACAAATACAGGACTTATACTTCCTATTCCCCTACTTGCTCTACAGATACGAGTACTTATACATCTGGCTCTTCTGTTACGATAAGCAGCCATGAATGGGTATGCTCATACGCAAAAGATAATGCTGGTAATGAAGCATTCTCTGGTCCAATAGAATTTAAAATTGATAAAACACCCCCAATAGTTGTTATAGGTAGATTAATCGGGCTGGGAACAGTGGCAGAAACAGCAACAGTACGGTGCACTGATCTTGAGAGCGGTTGTGATGAAGATAGCTACAGGTACAAAATTATGGAGGTGGATGTTAGTCGCTGTCCTACAAATTTGGGTAGTTATACTCCAGGAAATTCTGTGGAAATAACGAGCCATGTATGGATTTGTGGATATGCAAAAAATAATCAAAATAGGGGGACAGTTTCAATTCCAAGAGAATTTAAATTAAGAGAGCCAACAATAATTCCCAATATAACAAGAGTGATTACTTGTTCTGATACAGACGGTGGGAGAATTTATAGCTCTAAAGGCGTATGTATTTCAACGTCTTCTGCTGGAACTGATTATTGCGATGCAGGTGGAAAAATAGTTGAATATTTTTGTGCTGATAACAAATGTATACAGGAATTTGTGAACTGCCAGGCTGGAGAAATCTGTACAAATGGTGAATGTGTTGATAGTTGTGAAAACTGTGGTAAGGGTCCATTTAATCTTTGTGATAGGAATGAATGCGCTGCCATTGGAGAAGCTCTAGACATAGAATGTGTTTATAAGAACAGGTTTCTCCTCTCAAACACTTGTACTGCTCCTGAAGAAAGCTCCTGTAGTCCTAGCTGTGCTGGAAAATCATGTGGAAATGATGGTTGTGGTGGAAGTTGTGGAAGTTGCTTTGTTGGGTTTTCTTGTAATACGAACGGGCAGTGCGTTTCAAGAATAACAACAATATGTACTCCCTCTTGCATTGGAAAAGTTTGTGGAGATGATGGTTGTGGTGGAAGTTGTGGAAGTTGCTTTGTTGGGTTTTCTTGTAATACGAACGGGCAGTGCGTTTCAAGAATAACAACAATATGTACTCCCTCTTGCATTGGAAAAGTTTGTGGAGATGATGGTTGTGGTGGAAGTTGTGGAAGTTGTTCTACAGGAAATTCGTGCACTAATGGAAATTGTGTTTCTAGTTGTAATCCCAGTACTTGTTCTAGTTTGGATTATTCTTGCGGGACTTGGTTTGATGGTTGTGGTGGAATAATAAGTTGTGGTGGTTGCTCCACTGGATTTTCTTGTGTTAGTGGTAGTTGTGAAAGGACAGGGGGGTCTTCTGATGAAGAGGATGATACCTTATTTTGATTTTTGAGACTGAATCCAAAAGGAAAGAGTAATTTTATAAATATGTTTTGACTTTTAGAAAAGTAAAAGATGGTGGGAACAAAATATTTCATAGCTGTTTTTATGTTTGTTTTAGCCATGACTTTATTTCTTAGCGTGACGTCTGCGAATTTTAACCCTGGAAATCCAATCAGTTCTCTCAAAAGTGTTTATGGTCCTTCTGAAAATATTGAAGGATGGATAAACATAAGTCTAACAAATGAACCTTCAAATTCTCTTTTCTCAGATACAAGGGGGAACTCCATAAAATTGGAGGATTTATTAAAAACAAATGAAGATTATACTTCTTCTTGTAGCCCAGTAGACTGCCAGGCAGATTATAGTGCAGACACTGGTGGAACTATGAAAAGCTTTAATTTAAATTCGGGGGAATCTGAGATTTTTGGAATTAAACTTAGCGGAGATATTACTAATATCAATTCTATAAGCTTTGATGTTTCAAGCAATGCCCCAGTCTCTTGTAATAACCAGTTAAAGATAGATTTTTTAGATGATGGGGCAATTGAAGCCCAGAATGAAAAGAGCTCTGGTGAAGTCTGTTCTTCTCTAAAGAATTATGGGTGCTTTGATAGCGGTCATGCCAATCCTGACGAATTTATCATAGATGTGGCAGGGAATAGACCTTTTTGCCAAATAATAGGTCTTCCAGAAGCTCCAGGATTTGAAATCGGGGCTTGGGTTAGGAACATTAGTGGTTTATCAGAAACTTTGGTGATGGCCCTCTATGATAATGATGGCAATGAAGTCTCTACTTGTGAATTACCTAAAACCATGGGAAGTGGTGGAGAAGTTGGTTGTAGTGTAGATTATTTAGTTGTGGAATCAGGAGATCATTATGTCTGTATATATTCTCAAGGAAGTGGAAGCGGACTATATGGAATAAAGGGTTATTCTGATTTTGCCAATGGTTGTGGTTTTTACGATAGACCCTTGCCTTCAAGCACTAATGCAGCATATCAGATATTTGCGCAAGGGGAAAAATTTGATAGTGTGGGGACTTTAAAAATATTAAACTCTCCCCCAAATGAAGATTCCTTGAGTGATTTAGTTGAAGATTATATATTTGGAAGGTATGGAATTAATCCAGATTTTAGTTTGGATTGTTCAAACGATTGTGTCATTCCAATAAGATTTTTCTCTGGAGAAAATCAGGTTGTAACAATAAAAAATTTAACCTTGGATTATCAAAAAACTGCCGGGAGAGTTATAGAGAATGATTTTTATGATTTAAATGAAACCCCTGCAATAATAAATTCAGAATTTCAAAAACTTTATCTGGACCAGGGAAATTTTTCTGTTCCGGACAATATTGGAAATTATACCTTTTCCCTAGATTTGGATAATGTAAATATTTTTTCAGAAAAAGTGTCTGTAAAAGACGTCCCTAAAATTAAATCTGTAATACCAACAGCGACAGCCTCTGCATTCCCGACTGAATTTGAGGTTATGGTGACTTCATCCAGGAATTTGAGCAATTACTTCTGGGATTTTGGTGATAATAGTGGAAAAGTAACTACGAAAACAAATAAAACAACCCACACTTACCAGTCAACAGGATTATATAATTTAATGATAAACGTAACAGATGAAGATGGGTTTAGTGATTCTGAGGTATTTGAAATTAACGTAAGTTTACCTAAAGAAGTCATAAAGAACACATTAAAAGATATGAAAAAAAATATTGAAACTGTTAAAATCCAAATAAGTGCTTTCGATTCATTCTCTAGAGAGAGCCTAAATTCTACGTTAAGAATTAGTTTTATTGACAAAGAACTTGAGAATTTAGAGACAAATTTTAGTCTTGCTATTTCTGAAGAAGATTATAATCAGATTTTATCTAGATTACTGCAATTAAGGGTTCCTGAATCAGTTTTTAAAACTGTGGGTTCCAACCCTCTTTCTTTTTATCCTGAAGAAGACAATGTGGATGTGGATATTTTACAGGCCATTGGAGGGGGAAGTTATGACACCAGCAAAAGAGGGGGATATGTAAATGCTATTTTATCTTGGAATCTTGAAAATTTAGAGACAAAAATAATTTTCACAGAGTTTTCTGCAAAATATGGTCCTTCTACAGAACCTACATTAAATGTATTTGAACTGGAAATAAAGGAGATAGGGGTTGGTTTGAATTCTTATTTAATAATAAATAAATTAGATGATCTTAAATTTGATAAGGATTATCAGGAAAGTGAGGAGCAGGATTATGTTTATATAAATCTGATAGACTTATCATTACCAGCCACAATAACCTTTTCAACAACTGAAGACACAGATTTCATCAATTTGCCTGCTTTTATTTCTCCACCTGTCAGCGAGTTATCTATAAGAGATGAAGTTACCGAATATGTTGAAGAAGAAGATAAACCAAAATTAATAATTTTTATTTTAATTATTTTATTTCTCCTTATCATTGGAGTTATAACATACATAGTTTTACAGCAGTGGTATAAGAAGAAATATGAGGATTATTTATTTAAGAACAAAACAGACCTGTATAACATGGTTACGTATGTGAATAATGCTAAAAAGAGGGGTTTAAAAAGAAAAGAGATTGGGGATAATCTTAAAAAAGCTGGTTGGAGTTCTGAAAAAGTAGGGTATGTGATGAAAAAATATTCTGGGAAAAGGACAGGAATGCTAGAGATCCCTGTAACAAACGTCTTGAATAAATTGAAGAAAAAAAGAAGGTTCTAGAATATATCAAATAATCATACAAAAGTTTAATAAACCTTTTTGATAAATTGTAACATGGTAGTAAAAATTTTCACAAACTTCCTTAAGAAGATCTTCTTTAATCTGTTCAGAAATAATAGAGAAATAAAACTAGGGTTTTATGGGCCCCCGAATGCTGGGAAAACAAGTCTGGCGAACAGAATCTGTAAGGATTTTACAGGGGAAGAGATAGGGAGTGTCAGCAAAATTCCCCATGAAACGAGAACTGTTCAATTTAAAGAAAAGGTGGAGATAGATTACAAAGGCAGGAAGATGGTCTTTAAAATGGTGGATACTCCAGGGATTGCTACAAAGATAGATTATGAGGACTTTTTGAGATACAAGGTAAAAAAGAAGGAGGCAAAAAATAGAGCAAAGGAAGCTACCCAGGGTGTTATTGAGAGCATAAAGTGGCTGGATGATATGGATATGGTGGTGATTGTATTGGACGCTACAGAGAACCCTTACAACCAAGTAAACATAACGATTATAGGAAATTTAGCTGCTAGGAAAATTCCTGTTTTGATAATTGCCAACAAGATAGATTTGAGAAGAGCAGATATAAAAAAAATTGAGGCTGCATTCCCAGAATATGACGTTGTTGGGATAAGTGCAAAATATGGTAAAAATCTAGAGGAATTTTATGAATCTATTTTCAAATTAGCAAAGAAAGCTTAGTAAAAATTAAAAAGTATATTTTCCAACATATATTATAAAAAACAATGGTGAAAAAAAAACTGGGAAAGATGAAGGGATTTTCAATCCAATTTCTCCCTTACTCTGAAATAAGGGGCTTGGACATCTCAGGAAGGATCAAGAAGATACTTAACATAGTCTTAGGGAATAATATTTTAATAATTCAGGGTAGGCTGGAAGCTGAAGAAGAAACCAGGCTCATAGAAGACACAATGGCCATGATCGGGCACGTTAAAGACTTTAAAGGTATAGAGCTCGCAGTAATTTCAGGAAACGGGAATAGGAGTGGGGGAATACTCTATAGGATCAAGAGGAATATTGCAAACACCCTTGTAGGAGGAGATTTAGGTGCTGTCACAATTGTTGGTCCCGCAACAATCGTAAAAGAGATAAAGAAGAATCCAAGAAAGATAGAATTGTTGCTGGCAGGGTAATATATAAATATTTAAGAATAATTCTAATAATAATTATTTATGAAAGCAGATTCTGTAGGTTTAGAAGTTTATATTGAAATTAATCCGCAGGAATTAGAAGAACTTAGAAAAGGTAGTCTAGATGGTTTATTGAATTTTCGTGATAATATCAATCCAGATGCTAAGAGAGAGATTCCATTCTCTATTGAATATTCTGCAGAGCAGAGAGAATTTCTTGCTGTTGAACAAGAACCAGATAATGTTTATTTTGGTGAGGCAAATAAAATAAGATTTATGATTAATTCAGAGTATTATGGTTCTTTAATTACAAATAAATCTTTTGGGGCTAGATTTTCTGTTGGTGGAAAATTAATGATGAAATTAAAAGGTAGTTAAATTTATTAACATTGAACTTTTTCTCTATTCATGCCCCACCAATGCGTCCGCTGTTCGAGAATTATTCCTGCAGGGAACCGAGAATTGCTAGAAGGATGTAAGGAGTGCAAGGGCCATTTTTTCTTTTATATAAGAGATGACCAAATAGAAAAGACAAAAGAAATAATTGTGATTCCAGAGGAAGAGAAGAAGCAGGTTGAAAAAGATATCAGGGAATTGGCAGGAATAACTGATGAACAGATTCCAGTTATCTTAGACATAGAATCTGTAAGAGTTACAGGTGCTGGGAAATTTGAACTTGACCTTACAAAACTTTTCAGTAAAGACAGGCCATTGATTTACAAGCTTGAAGAAGGAAAATACATAATTGATCTGGCTTCAACACTTAGAGTGGGTGTAAAAGACTTAAAAGAAATAAAAAATCCTGATGAAAGGTGATCATTCACGGAAAAAAATAAATTTTATCCTAGCTTTTTAGACACTACATCTCTCAACTTCTGAATCATCTCTTTAAAAAAAGATTCATTTCTTTCAAGATAAGAAGGCTCAATTAAAAATCCTTCATAGGCGATCCTGTTCCGCAACACCCTCAAATCATGCAAAAGAGAGATTTCGTGAGAAGAAAACCCAGAACATTTTGATTTGATATACTCAATTAAATCCCTATGACTTAATGTTTTATATCCATCAATTAAAAGAATAGCTGTGATAAGTTCTTTCACCATCTCATAATAATCTGCTATGATAAGCGCAGCCATCTTTTTTCTGTCCTGTTTTTTTATTCTTTCTTCTAATAAGGATATTACTTTAAGAATATTCTTTGCCCTCTCTTTGTTAGATTTTACCTTTATTAGTTCCATCCTAAAAAACCTTGAGATAACCTTTCAGTATAATTCCGTTAAGGATATTATTTCTAAGTTCCTTGTTGAGTCTGGAAAAATCCTCCTCAAAAAATAGAGTAATCTTTCTTTTCATTTGTTTTTCATATTTTTCTAAAGTAAGTTTTTTTTCTTTTGCCTGAATAAAGAGGTCTATATCACTTTCCTCCATATCTTCTCCGTTGGAAGCGGAACCAAATAAAACTATCGAATCAGGGAGGCAAGAATCATAAATGTAATTAATCAGATTTGTTTGATGCATTCTTAAAAGTAAATTTGTTTTTTTGTATATTCTGAATAATTCGTTGTCTCTATTGGCTCTGAAAGTCGGATAAATTCCCCTCTTCTCTTTTAGTATTAAATCTTCCTTAACCAGAGCTTTCAGATGGTTAATCACAGAGGGCTGGGCGAGTTTTATTCTCCTACTTAATTCCCTCATATGAAAATTTTTTCTTGGAAAGTCAAAAAATTCCTGTAAAATCTTATACCTGCTATATTTTTGTATCATATGCCATATATATGTAGCAACTGCCTTATAAATGTTTCGGGTAAAGATTCTCCAAAAAAAATAAGTTCACGATAAACATAAAAAGTCTTTTTCTAGTAATATGGTATGAAAAAGAAACATATCAGCCCCATATTAAAAGAAGTTTTAGAAAGGGTAAATCCTGACAAAGAAGAAATAAAGATAATTGAAAATTCTCTGGATAAATTTCTAAAAAAAGTCGAGAAAAGACTAAAGAGTCTAAGGATAAATGCGGAGATTTTTGTCGGAGGCAGTTTTGCAAAAGGCACCATGATAAAGAGGGATTTCTATGATATTGACATATTTGTTAGATTTGATAAGAGATACAAAAATGATGAACTTTCTAGATTAACGAAAAAACTCTTAAAAGGTATGAAAAATGTTTCTAAGATTCACGGCTCTAGAGACTATTTCCGTATTTCTGTGGCAAAATGGCTTGTTTTTGAGGTTGTTCCTGTGAGAAAAATTAAGAATTTTGGAGAAGCAGAGAATATAACAGACCGCTCTTATTCTCACGTTCATTACATAAAGAGAAAGATGAAAAACAAGAAAATAATGGACGACATAAGGCTGGCAAAGGCTTTTTGTCATGCAAACAATTGCTATGGTGCAGAATCCTATGTGAACGGTTTCTCTGGTTATGCTCTAGAGCTTTTAATTTACAAATACAAAAGTTTTCTTAGTTTTATTAAAGCCATGTCAAAAATAAAGGGCAAAGAGATAATTGATTTAGAAAAGCATTACAAAAATAAAAACCAAATAATGATGGACATAAATGCTTCAAAGTTAAAATCCCCGATAATTCTCATTGACCCTACTTTTAAACAGAGAAATGCTCTTGCTGCTCTCAGCGATGAAACTTTTAGGAAATTCCAGAAAGCTTGCAGAGATTTTTTGAAAAATCCGAGCATAAGGAAATTCGATGAAAAGATTCTCAACTTTGAAAAAATCAAAAAAGATGCAAAAAGAAAAAAATATGAATTCGTATTATTGACCGTAAAGACTGGCAAACAGGAAGGAGATGTTGCGGGAAGCAAGCTTGGAAAATTCTACAAACATCTTGGAGATGAGATTGAAAAGTTTTTTGATGTGAAAAACCGTGGATTCAGCTATGGTGGGAAAAAATCTGCGATATATTTCTTTGTTGTGAAGAAAAAGAAAGAGATTTTAATTAAAGGCCCTTTGTTAAAACAAAGGGAACATGTTAAAAGGTTTAAGAGAAAGCATAAGAAGACTTTTACTAAAAAAGAGAGAATTTATTCAAAGGAGAATATAAATTTCAATTTAAAGAAATTTATTCGGAAATGGAAGATGAAAAATAAGGGGAAGATGAGAGAAATGAGTATTATTGGGTTTAAGGTTGTTCTGTAGGTTTTTCTTTCCTAATAATTCCTGTCCTTTTTGCTAAAGGAATAGCTATACCAAAATAAAGAGGAGTTGATATTACATCTGCAATCACAGATGCGGCAGCTGGTGAAAAATCTTTAGTTAAAAAATAATTCATGAGTGGTGTTCTTCCAACAACATAGGCAATTTCAGCAGCAGCCAAAGAGAACATTATTTTCAAAGTATCTACAGATAATCTTTTTTTATCCCATCTCCCTTCTTTCTTATATAAATCCTTATTATCGTAAGCATGAAATGCCATAAAAGTTGGATAAGCTAAAAGATATTGGCTAGCAGTTGAAACAAAAGAGATTATAGTTTCATTATCTGTTACTAAATCTGATAACTCTGCACCGCCAACTCCTCCTGCAATAAAAGGTACTCCTGCTATTCCCACATTTTTTACAAATTCAAGGGTTTTATTTTTCATTCTCTTTTTCCCATTTTACTCCCTCACTGCGGGTCTGACTTCTTCGATTCTAACAGGACCATATCCTTCTCCCTCTGGCCCAAAAAATATTTTATCCCCTGGTCTGATTAAATACTCCTCACCTTGTTCTAGAAGTTTTCCATTTAAGAATGTTCCATTTGTTGAACTATCATCCCTAATATAGAAACTATCTTTTTGCACATCATAATTTACTATTACATGGGTTTTCGAAACCTTATCTAATCTTAATTCCAACTTTTTTGAGAGTGTAAGTCCTTCCCCTAAGGGAAGATCACAATCATCATGGTTTCTTCCCACAAAAAAAGAATGTCTTGACATCATTAAGTTCTTTGGATCATATCCTCTTCCCGCAGGAACGTCTATCAATCTTATGTTTTTCATTTTTTAATTGTTCAAGAGAAAAGTCTTTTTAATTTTTGTTTTAAATCTCTTTTCGAGCCCCTGTAATTGGATATTGCTTCCATGGCCGCTACCATTCCTTCATCAGTAGGAACCTTATCGATTGGAAAAAGTCCTGCAACAGGTGTTAGTCCTGCACTTATTGCCATTGGGGTGTCAAGCTTATATGGCATGGGGATGTACCTTGCAGAGTCTCCATTTCCCACCATATAAACTGGAGGGTCAAATTCCATCGTTCCAAATTCTATCATTTTAGTTACCTTCAATCGCCTTCTCAAACAAGGCTGCAAAAGCCTGAGCAAAGAATTCTGAGTTAAGCCAGATAGCTACATCTTCCTGCAGATTGTTCTTTGAAAGATAGAACAAAATTTCTGTCCGGTCTATGATAAAGAATTTTGCATCAATATTTATCTTTTTTATCTTTATCTCAAAAGTTTTTTCAAGGGTTTTGATAAGATTTTCATCTCCTGACAGAGCAACCTTAACCTTTATATCTGCTTTTTTGAGTAAATCAAAGGTTTGCTTGAACAACTTTTTCTTTGAATCTATCTCTTCTGCGTTTGTACAGATTATTACTTCTTTTTTCGCATTCTGGATTATTTCTCTGAGATAGTTAGATATATTTGATCTTCCTTTTATCGCTGCAGACAAATCCTCTCGTTTCACAGGACTTATTCCATCCCTATATAAGGTTTCAAGTTTTGTGAATTCTTCTGTTGTTTTTATGTTTCCGAGAGTCATGATTCTTTCCTCTGCATCGCTTCGCACATTGTTCTTCAATTTTTCAAGAATTATTCTTGGTTTAACTCCAAGATATTTCACAGGCTTTCCGAGCTTGATTATTGCAAACCCTTTCTTCTCAAGACTTTCGAGAACGTCGTAAGTCCTAGAACGCGGAACACGAGAGATTTCTGCAACTTCTCCTGCAGAAGCAACTCCTTTTCCAAGCAATGCTAACCAGACTTTTGTCTCATACATGTTCAAATCAAAGTAATCTTTGATTTTGCCTATTAGTTCTTGTTTTACTAACATTTTATTGTGTTTCTCCATAAAATCTTTTAAATTCTCTTTGAACACTTTCCCCATCTACCTTTGGAAGAGTGTATTTGAATGCCACTGATGTGCCCATTGTAGCAAGAGCACCAAAAGCCAAAAAACCTCCAAGAATAGCGTAAAAATTTGATTTTTCACCATATCTATTAAGGTCATAACAATCTCTAACAACAATGGTGTTTCCTGTTTGTGTTTCGGGATTCATTGGATTTGCGGGGATTTTCCTCTTCAAATATCCTTGGGCTTCATCACATTCAGAAACAGCCTGATTAAATTGTACATCTCTACTTCTAAAAGGTCTATCTCCCGTAAGCCCTCCAACAACTGATAAGCCTCCTACTATTAAGCCAGTTTTAATGAACTTGTCGGCTAGGCTTTTTATTTTTCTCTGATGAGAATAGAATTTTCCCAACATACTTCCCTCAAGTCCTTCAATATTAGTTTCTCTTTCCATAAAATTCCATAGAAAACCCCATTTATAAATCTTACTATCTGTTACTTTCCTAAAGTGAGAACACTTTGGAAAGATTTTTAAAGTGTTGTAACCCGAATGATTTATGACAAATGGATTTGGACTGGATAGTGGTGAAGAAGTATGGAAAGAATATATCGGAAGATATGTCGTTATTTATCCTTCTATGCACCAAGCAACTTTTTCTGGAAAATTAACGAGAATTGAAGATGGTTATGGGATTCTACATCCCCATATATCTGGACATTACGATAAAGAAAAAGGGTTAATAAGACACCTAGTTAATGAGGACTCAAAGGTTGATATGACGCACCTTGTTGCCATAGAACCCACTACAAGAAAAAGTATAGAGGCTTCTTGTGAATTTTTAAATACTCAAACAGCTATGGGATTAGAGAAATCTAAAATTGAATTAGAGAAATCTAAATCAACAAATAACTAACAACCATCCCAACAAAAATACCACCTGTGATATAAGGCATTGCAGGATAAAACTTCTTTTTTTCTGCAGAGAAGAACAAATATGCCAGGCCAATGGTTGCTCCTAAAGTGACCAAAAGTGCAGAGGCTAAACCAAGGGTTTTCAACATGACTCCTGCAGCGATTATTGGGAATATTACATCTCCCCCTCCAAGGATAGCGACATTAACCTTAATCCTTTTCTTTTTTAGCTCTGATTTCTTTAAAGTTTTCTTCCAGAGTTTTATTTTTTGTCTTACTTGTTTTGAAGCATACGGGACAAAAAATCCTGAAAAAATCTTTAATTTGTTTATCTGATACTTTGCCATTTTTTGCATGATTCCAGAGTGCCAGACAGCCCACATATCATAAACTGAGATAAGAATTAAAAGCCCTACAATAGTCCAGATATTTAAAATAGGAACAAAAACAGCTGCAATTCCCGGATAGATTAAGAGTTCTGTGGCATTGTGCAATAAGAAATTTCTCTTATAAATTTTAATGAATGAGAAGGTTAAGGCTCCTAGTAAGATGACAATTAAAGCATATTTAAATACAGGTAAAATCGCAAAAAGAGAGATAGAGAGGGCTATAGTTACCACTACAAAAAACCAGAGCTTGAGTATGAATTCTACCTTGAATTTCATCAGAAAAAACAACAAGAGAATTGCAATTACAAACGCAATAATTATTCCTGAAAAAAGACTATAATAATCTGATTCTTTTTCAATTTCAGGAGTATCTAATCCAAAAGGTAAAACTTTGTCATCTGGAGAATAATAATTTACAACATACAAGCCAATAAATTGGGTTACAACAAACATGGCCAGAATAATGGCTGTAACCTTTATCGTATGTTTCATGCCAGCTCCCCTATTATGTGCTTGGTTGAATACAAAATAACCAGACCTATTAAAACAGAAACAGATAAACTCAATACAGGGTTATTAGGAAACAGATAAATATCCATCAGACCCCACACACCCCTCCAGAAAGAAACAATTGCAAATGCTATTAGTATTGTATAGGAGATTGTTTTAAAATTCCTCCTTTGCTTCGCGTCTTTTTTTTGAATCCATCCCATTGTATAAAATAGAAAAAATAGTTTATAAGTTTTTTATTTAATCATCTTCTTATCCTTAAGTATGCTAATTAAATTAAGAATGATTGGAACAAGCAAGATTGAAAATCCAATTAGTCCAAAAGCCTTGAATAAATACCATGAAACTACAGGATAGCCAAAGTAAAACAAGCCTGCTAAACCACCACCGACATAGCATTCAAGAGTCTCTGGAGTGAATACTTGTGTATTATATTTCTTGTGATTATATGTGCCAATAAAATGAGAATAATGGATACCGGCGAGTATTCCTAAAATTATTCTGGATGAATAATCCTCTTCTTTTTTTACAATCTTATAAGGGACATTTTTATTATATTTTTTAGTTTCATAAAGAGATGTTAATATAACAAAAATAATGTAAATCCCATAGATGAAATAATAACTCTTCACCATTGTATAGCTTAGAAAAAATAGTTTATAAATATTTAAATAATATAGAAATTTATTTTTCTAAGGGTTATCATGATCAATACCATAATTAAGAGGACTAATTATTGTGGTGGAAAAGGTGTATTTGCAAATAAAGATTTTAAAAAAGGTGAAACTGTTTTTGTTTTTAGAGGGAAGAAGGTAGGAACTATGGATTGTACTGAAAGGAGTCTGCAAATAGGAGATGATAAATTTATTACCCCCTTTAAAAAAAATCCAGGATATTTTATTAATCACTCATGTAATCCAAGCTGTGGAATTAAAGATTTGAAAAAAATAGTTGCTATGAAAAAAATCAAGAAGGGTGGTGAAATAACAATAGATTATTCATTCAGCATAAAAGATAAACATTGGGGAATGGGTTGTAATTGTAGACAAAAAAATTGTAGGGAAATAATAAGAGAATATAAGGAGCTTCCTAAAAAATTAAAAGAGAAGTATAGAGGTTGGGAGTCTAAATTTATCTAAGCCTTATCGTCTCTAATATTCTTGGGACATTAGTTTCCACATGGTTAAGCTTGTAGAGTGCGGAAGCGAGATCCAAACATTTTGAAACCTCTCCGTGATTTATCATTATTCTTTTTGGTTTTGGTCTCATGTTATTGAAGAAAGCCATAATCTCATTTCTTCCGGCATGAGCAGAAAACCCGTTGAGAGTTTCAACCCTTAATTTTATTTCTACCTCTCTTTTTCCCCCCATTTCTTCAACCACCACTCTTTGAGCACCATCTTGTATCTGCCTTCCTAAAGAACCGACACCCTGATAACAGCTAAGAATCATTGTGTTATTTGGATTTTCTGCGAAGTTTTTTAGATACTCGACGCTTGCTCCACCCTGCAACATTCCAGAGGTTGCAATTACAATGCAGGGACCACCCTCAATAACATCTCTTCTTTCGTGCGGAGAACCTACCCTCTTGACCAAATCTGAAATAAAAGGGTTTTTATCCTGGAAAATAGACGCCCTTACACTACTACTCAAGAAATCAGGGTAAGCTGTATGGATTGCATTAATATGCCAGATTATTCCATCTATATAAAGAGGAACATTTGGTAACTTCCCGAGTCTGATTGCTTCCTCCACCCTTATTACAGTTTCCTGGGCATGTCCCAGGCCTAATTCAGGGATCAGTATCTTCCCTTTTTTTTCTATTGTTTCTCTAACTATTTGGAAAAATCGATCCTCGGTTTCTTTTAGGGGGGGAAGAACATCTGTTTTTGCTCCATAGGTTGCCTCTGTAAGAACAGATTCTATTCTCGGGAAATTTGTTATCGCAGGATCCAAAATCCTAGTCCTTGAATATTTATAATCGGCCGTGTAAAGAAAGTTGTGGAATCCGTTTCCTATGTTGAAATGAATCATAGCACTCCCTAACGCATGCCCTGAATTGTAAAAGGTAATTCTTATATCGGGAGCTATATCTGTAACTTCATTGAAATTTAGGCAGATTGTATGTTTTACCATTTCTTTTATATCTTTTGAATTGAAAATTGGTTGTGCTGCTTGTTTATACGCAACACCGATAAAATCAAGAGATGTTAGTGCTGCGAGATCCATTGTTGGGGGAGTCATGTAAACAGGACCACGATAACCCATTTTGTAAAGGTAAGGCAAAAGACCAACATGATCTAAGTGTGCATGGCTCAGAACTATTGCATCTAATTGAGTTATATCAAACTCAGGAACATCGAAATAAGGAAATTTATTTTTTCCCTTAGAAGCGACATCTATCCCACAATCCAAGAGGATTTTTGAATTCGGCGTTTGTAATAGGAGACAACTTCTTCCGACCTGTCTGGCGCTTCCCAGGAAAGTAATCCTGACCCATTCTTCTACTTTTTCAGGGTTCCATTCTTTGTAGATTTTTTCCCCTATGGAATTTAAAAATTTTCTTCTATAATTGTTGTTCGCATAAAGAACCTCTCTTATATTTTCTGTGATTTTACTTTTTATAGCAGGGCTTCTTTGAACTTGGGGTGTCCATAGGGTGGTTCTCTTTACTTCTTCCAAGATAGAGCCTTGTTTTCCTATAACCATTCCTGGTTTCTTTGCTTCAATTATCACAATGCTTCTATGATTATCAAAAATTATTTTTGTTATGTCAGCTTCTCCCGGAACAATCTCTTTTATCTTCTTTTCTGTTTCTTCTTGGGTTGGGAGAATCTTTTGATCTGCCCTTAGCTCTATTCTTTTCTTTAATTCATCCACGATTTCTTTTATCTTTCCTCCTCCTTCTCTAAAAAAGTTCTCGTTTTTTGTATAAAGAACTATGTTCGCGCCTTCAAAATTCGCTTCGGTTACACTCCCGTGTAACTTATCAGTTATGTGCTTTAGAATGTCCATTTTTTCAATTACCCAGAAAGTCCTGAATATTAATTACTCTTTTTTATTTATTAGTTCCAATTCTACTTTTTTGCTTAATGCTTCTTTTATTTCCCTGTCCTTTATTGTATAGATATCGATCCCATCTCCAACAGAAGGTTCTCTTCCCATTGATGCTTTCATGCATTTAATTGCTAATTTTATTCCTTGTTCTATAGTGATGCTTTTATCATATTCTGAATCTAAAATAGAGTTGGCTTCTCTCATTCCACTACCTGTTGTAGCATAATCTTTTATTTCCTGAAGATAACCATCAGCAGCTGCATCATAAAGCAATACTCCTGTTTCATCATACCCTGCCAGCAAAAAGTGAGCCATGCTCGGTATCATTGAGGGCTGCCTTATATTCTGATACAGCATGTTAGATAACAAGTTGGCAGTTTCTTTTACAGAAGGCCTTTTTTTACTTTTTAGCTCTTTTAATCTGAGTTCTGCCTTTATTATGTTTATTACTCTTCTAGAATCTGACGCTGTTCCTGCAGTTGTAACTACAATATTTTCTCCTATCTCATAGATTTTTTTTGCTTTTCCTGCAATATAGAGGACAGCTCCTTCTGAAGTGCCGTAACTCTGCCTGTTATCTGCAGCAAGAACTATTCCATCCTTACAAACAATTCCTAACGTAAGTGTTCCTGTCTTCAAAATTGAATTTTTAATTTCTTGATCCATTTTAATTTTATTAGAACAATCTAACTGTAAAAAATAAAGATATGGGTATTTTATAAATCTTTCGGAAGGTTAAACACACTCCGAAAAGTTTAGGAACTGTCCGACAAGTGTCCAATAAAGACTTATTGGGGGTCTAGAGGAAAATCTAAAATACCCTCACTAAAAGAGTCTGGTTCTGGAAAAAAGGTTTGTAAGGTGGATATAGAAACTATTCTGTCTAAGGCTAAATTTCTTTCTGGATTGCACCACCTATCAGCAGGTATATAGCCAGGACTAAACCAATTATCATACTCCCCTGATTCTGAAACTGAATGAGCAAGATTAAGAATTTCTCCATTTGAATCCCCGATAAATCCTACTATACCGCGATTTTTACCAGAACTCCTACGTAATACAACCTCTACAATGGATCTTTTCTCAAGATAGCCATTAATCAGTTCAAGTGCTCTATCTTTAGAATCAACTCTAAAAGATTCATCATATCTCAATCCCTCTGAAAAAGAAACTCCTGGTCCGTCATGAAACAAAGACCCCCCTTTGAGGGAGAACCTAGTTTCATTAAATACGTATGTGGGTCTATGAACTCTTTCCTTGCCATCTCTCCAATGAGGGTAAAATATTTTATCGGTACCAAGAGATACATAACGTTCTCCATAGCCCGTAAAATATCCAAGGACGCTTCTTCCATCTACTAAGTGGATCCGAAAAGGAGACTTAATGTCTAATAGGTGAAATGATGGATCTCCTTTCTTATAAAGTGCGCTTGAAATCTGCCTATTTATAGTGTTTAATGGCTCAATATATTCATCCATTTTTAATTAAGAAGTTGATATATTAAAAGATATAGTATTTCTAATAGCATAGTCCAAAAAATAGTCTAATTGTCCGGGAATTTTACAAGCTGTCCAGCTTTGCCCAAGTTTGCAATTATCTTAGTTACGAACCTATTTACAAATTGCGTCATGTCCTCCATTAATTATGGGGGTTAGTTTTATATAATATTTCTATGTCATTGTGTTATGCCTCCTACGTATCAAGAAGAACATGACTTGAGAAGAGAGTTAAATAAAAATTTGGATTCCTTAAATAATGCAATAGATAAATTTTCTAAGACTTCTAATTCTCTTCAAAAATGGTTAATTTTTTGGACTGCTGTAATGGCTTTTGCAGTTTTAGGACAGATTATAACAATTATTTTAACATCAGTTACAAGTAATTAATCTACTTTCCCATCTACTGATTACTCCTCTTTCCTCGAAACCCCGTGTTCTTTCTTGAGTCTTATCACGTTCTCGACAAAGCCTTCTATCTTTTGTTCGTGGCTGACCATTATCAACTGCTTCACATCCAGCTGTTCCAGAACATCCCTCATCTTATCCAGTTGCTGTTCTGAAAAACCATCTGTAGGCTCATCTAGGATAACTACATCTCTGGTTTTTATCTGACTCAACAGAGAGTTGACTACTTGGTTCAGGGATAAACGGTAAGCCAGAGCAATCGCTGTTCTTTCTCCTCCCGAAAGGTAAGAGTAGTCTATCTCATAATCTTGGTATTCTATTATTGGTGTAAATTCATCATCTAGTCTAACTTCAAAAATGTCAGAAACCAACATAGAGAACCATTCTGAGAACAAGTTGGAGAACTTTGTTTTTAGTTTAATCATTACATTTTTTTCTATAAAAGACAGTAAGGGTATAAAATTCTTAGAAAGCCAGTTTTCCAGTTTTGATATATAATTTAATTTTTCTTTTATTTCTTCTGTTACAAATATACGGTCTCTTAACTCTTGTATCTGTTTAGAAAAAACCTCTATTTCTTTTCTCAGTTCTGCAACCTTTATCTCTGCTATTCTTTCTTCTGCCAATGCTTTTTCCAGCTCTTTTCCTTTTAATTCAAAAATATTATCAAATTTATTGAGTTCAAAAACAGAGTTGTTTAAAATCTCTATTTGTTGGCTCAGGATCTCCATATCTTTTTGGATGAGCTCGTTTGATTTTTTAATTTCTTCTTTTCTCTTCTGCTTTTCCTGAATTTCTTGGAGTCTTATTTTCAAAATATTTAGTTCTTGTATTTTATTCTGGTTCAGGGAGATTGCTTCTTTTAATTTATTTAATCTTTCCTGGAGATTTTTCTTTTCCGACTCCAAGGTTTTTATTTTTTTAATGTTTTTTAGAGTGTTTGCATCTAGTCCCCCCACCACGTTGCTCTTGTGTGCTAGATCAACATCTTGCAAACAAGTCGGACAGACTTCTATATGCCTTATCTTTTCCCTTATGCTTTCGTTTTCGTGGTTTTTAAGATTCAAGGAATTTATCTCAGAAGTTAATCTTAAATTTATCTCTTCAAATTCCAGGACCTCTGTTTTTTTATGGGAAGTTTGTTGGTCGAGTCTTTGTATTTCTGATTCATCAAACCTTAGATCCCTTAATTCTTTAATTTGTGTCTCTAACCTTTCTATTGTCTTTGTATTATTAAGGATAGATTCTCTCTTATTTGAAATCATTATTTTTGTTTTTTCTATCTCTTGCTGGAATTTTGTTTTCTCTTCTATTTTTTTAGAAATTTCTTCCTTCTCTTCCTGAATCTTTTTTCTTGATTCTGTTTTTAAAAAAAGTTCTTTTTGTACAGAAGCCAGGTTGTAATATTTTGATTCTAAATCGTCTTCCTTTGATGCCAGATTCGCCTTATCCGGGTCCAAACTTTCTATCACCCCTTCTTTTCTCCTTTTTTCTTCCCTCATCTTTGAGGTTAATGTGGATGCGTTTTCCAGGATTTTTTTATATTTATCAATTCCGAAAACATGTCTCAGTGTATTTAGCCTTGTTTCTGAATCTTGCAGAATTATCTGTTTCATTTCTTCTTGGGGTGTATATACTGTAAATTTGTAGAGTATATTTTGTTTTTTCGAGAATTCCTTTGGATAACTCAAAAGCTCTAGAACCTTGTCCTTTAATTCTGTTACAGAGATCTCTCTCTTTTCTCCATCTATGGTTATTGCGCAATAATCTTGTGATACTGTCTTTCCCCTCTTTAGAGTCCTTTCTACTAAAATTTGTTTTCCTTCTACTTCAAATTCCAAAAGAACACGTGCTTCTTTTTCTCCGTTTCTCAGAAGAGATGTTCCTCTCTGGCCTGGCTGTAATCCAAATAATGCGAATTCTATTCCCAAAAGGATGGATGTTTTTCCTGTTCCTATGTCTCCTGAAAGAAGGGTGGATCCTTCTGGAAATTCTATCTCTTGGTGTCTATAGCTTCTTATATTATTCAGAGTTATTTTTTTCAGTCTCATGTTAATTTTATTCGTTATTTATCGCTTTACCTGCAATATCTCTTCTAAAATGAAATCCTCCAGGAGTATTTATTTTCGACACTGCTTCATAAGCTAATCTTTGTGCTTCTACAATCCCCATTCTAGAGTAAGCAGTTACTCCAAGAACTCTTCCTCCACTAGTTAACCATTGATCATTTTCAAATCTTGCTCCGGCAGGGAATACTTTCACTCCTTCTATTTTCTCTGCTTCATCAATTCCAGAAATAGGAAGGCCCTTCCCATATTTTCCAGGATATCCTTTTGATGCTAGAACCACACAACAAGAAGCACCCCCCCTAAGTGGAAGCGAAGATTCAGATACTTTTCCTTCTAAGGCAAGTTTAAGCGGCAAATAGATACTATCTGAAAGCATCATCATTGCTGGCTGTGCTTCAGGGTCTCCGAATCTGGCATTAAATTCTATAACTTTTGGTCCTTCATCTGTTAATATCATTCCTGCATAAAGAAATCCCTTATAATTCAAGTTTCTTACTACAGGGAGCATCATATTTTCAACAACATTAAGTACAACATCTCTAGGAGCTATTGGAACAGGGCCATAAGCACCCATACCCCCTGTATTAGGTCCAAGGTCTCCATCATACAATGGTTTATGGTCCTGGAAAGCCATTTCAAAAGGCAAAATATTTTTTCCATCAGCAATCCCGAAAACAGAAAACTCTTGCCCATGCAATCTTTCAGCAACCAAAACTTCTTCTCCAAACTCATTTACAAAAGATTTTAAATCTCCTAGTGCATTATCTTGTGAGGAATAAAGACGTACACCCTTTCCTTTTGCAAGCCACCTATATTTTAGAACAGGTTCTTCGAAAAAGCTTATAGCTCTCTCAATGTCTCTAAGAGAAGTGCATTCAATTGAGTGTGCTTGTGGAATTCCCAAGCCTTGCATTATATCATAAGAGTAAAATTTATCTGATTCTATTCTTGTCATCTCTTTTGTTGGGCCAAAAACAGAAGAAACTCCATGAGAATGGAAAAAATCAACAATACCTTCTGCTAACAGTTCTTCTGATCCTATGATGGTCAATCCAATTTTTTTACGCTCAACTAATTTTAAGATATCTGCAAAACTCTCTTCTGCAGGAACGTACGAAACCTCGTTGTCCTTGGAAAGGTTCCAGCCTAAAGCGCGCTCCCTTCCACCTGTTCCCACAATTAATATATTTTCCATTTAAAACTTCAAGATTTTTTTAGTTTCATCTAGAATCCTACCTGTAAAGCTCTCTGTAGTCTCTCCATCTTGTTTTTCTGTAGAAAGAGAATTCATCAATTGGGGAATAGTTTCATTAAATCCTGAAGGGTTTTGCTCTGAATAAATCTTTATGGTTTCTTCCTCTATATTTTCTGTATCTTTAATTTCAACATCTAGTTCAGGCTCTTTTGTTTTTAGGTCATGGGTGTTTCGTAATAAAAAGTAGGATTTTTTTCTTTTCACGAGATCTTCTATTTGTGAAAATTTTATGTCTGAATTTTTTCCGTTCTCTAAGTTTCCCTTTACCCTAAGAAGAAGTATCTTGTCTTCTATGTCTCTTTTTTCTATCTCAGACATTATTTGGTCTGTCGCCACCAGTGCATTTTTTACTTCAATATTTATAGACACCACTTCTTTTATTTTCAGTTCTATCTTTTTTAACTGATTTCCAGCTTCTGCTTCAGTATCAACTATATAGAATCCTCCGTGTTCTAAATCCTCCAACTCCTGGAAATTGTTTGGAAAAATAGGGCCGGGGTAAACGAAATTCTCATATTGAAAATCTATGTGTAGGTGCCCTAATGCGTAATAATCTGCATGAGGGAGTTTTTCTGTTTCGACAGCATCTATGGGAAGATTTCCTTTTGCCTTATCTATTGTTGTATGGAGCATGAAAATTTTGAACATCCCAGGGGAATCGTTGAAAGACACCTTTCTTAAGTCACTCACTTCTAATCCAGAGGTTCTTCCCGGATAGCCATAGATAGCAACATTTTTATGAATCGTTGGATTTAGTATTATCTTTTCATCTTTTTCTTCAAATTCTGCAGTGTTTTTACAAAATCCCGCTTTCTCCAACACATCTAAAAATGTTTTTCCAGCGACAGAGTAATCGTGAGAGCCTGCGATTATGAAGCAGGGGATCCCTGCATCTTTTAGTTTCCTGAATTCTGCAAAAGTTTCCTTTAGAACATCTATCGGAGGGAAGGCGGAGTCAAAGAGGTCTCCTGCTATTAATACAAACTCTATATTCTCTTTTATACAAACGTCTATCGCTCTCCTAAAGGATTCCAAATTTAAATCCTGAAGCTGCTGTTGTTTCCATCCTCCGAGATGAACATCTGCTATATGTGCAAATCTCACAATAATCCCACCATTTTTGAATAAAATTAGAAGCACTCTGGAAGTATATAAAGTTGATTGTGATTTAGTTTAAAAAAGACATCCAAAATCCTCCACTAAAAAATCGTGTCAATTCTTCTTTAAAAAGAAATACGGTTGCTAAAATGCCTAAAAGAAAAAGTAAAGCAAAAACCAAGACAATAGTAATTACTAGACTTGCTGGCCTTGATTTTTGTGTGTAGTCTGAAACCATCTGAACATTTCTAAAGGAAGATTGAGGTAATTGTCTGAATTGTGGTGCTGGCTGGATAGGTGTTGGTTGAGATATCGATGTTGGCGCAGGTGTTTGAATTTGTGGAGTCGATACTTGAAGGCTTGTTTGTGTTATTTGTTGGAAACCAGGGATTGCTCTTTGTTGATGAAGATCTGCGGCCAAGGCTTTCGCAGCTCCTTCTATATCTTCTTTCTTAAAACCGGCATTATAAAAGCTCATCATAGCTTTCTTGAAGGGCTCTCCCTTATTCATTGCTACCCTCAGTCCTTCCATAATTTCTTCCTTTGCCATTCTCTTCATAAAAATATCAGAATTTTAATACCTTCCCATTAGAGGACAAATGTGAGGTTTCTCCGAACTTATATCCAAACTCTTTAGCTAAATCAATCATTGGGGAAGTTTCCTGCAGAGAACCATGGGCTGGAATAATGTGTGTTGGTTTAAGAATTTCTAAAAGCTCTCTTAGGTCATCCCTACTTGGGTGGCCTGAGACGTGAACATCTGTCTGGATTTTCACACTCATTCTCCTTAATTTCTTATCCATCTTATCTCTTGCAGCTATGTTTACAGGGACAGGGATCACACTTGAAGAAAAGATGACATTATCTCCTTCCCTAAGTTTGAAATTAGTCTCCCCCTTAACAACCCTGTCTAGTATCGATCCTGGTTCTGCTTGGTGTCCTGTACAGATAACAAAATATCTATGCCTTTCTTTTTCTATTTTTTTCAAAAGAGAATCTACCTGCTTTCTATACTTAAAAAGTTGAACAGAATTTCTTAATGGAAATAGGTTTGTTTTAACAGCACAAGTTACATACTTATTCATGCTTCTTCCAAGGACAACTATGGTCCTACCAGTGGTTTTGGCGAACTCTATTATACTGTGAAGGCGCTCGATGTGGGAAGAAAAAGTTGCAATAAATATTGCAGATTTCTTATCTCTTTTAGCCTTGGAGATTGCTTCTTCTAATAGGTGTCTTGCGATTCTTTCGCTGGGTGTTTTTCCCTCTGTATCAGCATAAAGGGAGTCGCCAACCAAAACTTTTACTCCTTTTTTTCTAATTTGATTCATCCTTCCATAGTTTGGGGGGTTTGAAAGGGTTGGATGATTGTCAAACTTGTAATCTAAGGTGTAAACTAAAATTCCGTCTTTGGAATGTATGGCGACAAAAGACGAATGAGGAGTTGAATGGGTAATGTGAATGAACTCTATAATTATATTCCCTGATTTCCCTTTTATTGTATAAGAAGAATTAGGCTTTATCACGATTCTTTTATTTGGTATAGATATTCTGTCGTCCCTGAGAGTCTCTTCCAAAAAAGCCATTGTGAAAGGGGATGCGAGAATAGGTGCATTAGGATATCTATATGATATATAGGGGACAGCTCCGATATGATCTAAATGGGCGTGACCTACAACGATTGCTCTTACCTTGTTTCTCCACCCTAATTTATCCAAGACAGTATCATTAGGGATTGCTCCTGCAGACCTCAATCCTTCTTCGTTTGGTCTTTGATATCCTTCTTCATTTTCTTGCATCTCAATTATTGCAGGCAAATGATATCCGGCATCAAGAATGATTACATCTTCTCCAATTTTAACAGCAGTCATATTTTTCCCTACTTCTTCATATCCCCCAACAGTACATACTTCCATTGGTAAGACACCTACGGTTTCTTGACCGTCAACTTCCCTTTTAAGTTTATCATGTCTAGAAAAAGGATGAAGGAGTTTAAAAAGTTTTAATAACCTTGATGATCTATTTTTAGTATGAAGCCTTTAAAACCGAGCATGAGAGAGAAAAAACGGTATTTGCTCGTTAAAGGGGAAAACCTCAAGACCAATATAGAGAAAGCTATTCTTGAATTCATTGGTGTATTGGGCATGTCAAAAACAGGACTTAGTTGGATAAAAAAAGGAAAAGATAGTGCTGTTATTTCTATAAACCGTGAGGCTTTGAACCATGTTCGAGCAAGTTTTGCTGTGTATGGTGAGAAAATCAGTGTTGAAAAAGTAAGTGGAACATTGAAGGGATTGAGGAAGTGAAAGACCCGAAAACCTTTTAAAGGCATGGATTTATTAAGTTTTAGAAGGAGAAAAAGATCATTAACATTATAAAATTCTCTTAGTAAAAATAAAATGGATATGCCACTAGATATGCAGCATCAAGCTATGGGCTATGATCGGACTGCGACAATGTTTTCTCCTGAAGGCAAATTGCTTCAGGTAGAGTATGCGGAAAAGGCTGTAAGACTTGGGGGTGCAAGCATAGGAATTGTTTGTTCTGACGGGATTTTTATTCTGGCTGACAAGAGAGTAAAGGATAAACTAGTTATTCAAAAATCGGCAAATAAAATTTATGAGATTGATTCCCACATAATTTCAAGTGTTGCTGGAATTGTTTCTGATGCAAGAATCTTGATTGAAAGGTCCCAGGTTTTGGCTCAGCAACATAGAATGACCTATGATTCCCCGATAGAATTAGAATTAGTAATTAAAGAAATATCAAATATAAAACAACAGTTCACACAATATGGAGGAGCAAGACCTTTTGGGGTTTCTCTGATGGTCGCAGGGATTAGGGACGGGACACCAGAATTATACACCAGCGATATAACAGGAAATTATTTTTCCTACAAAGCAAATGCGATAGGGGAGAATGACGAAAAGATAAGAGAGAAATTGAGAGAAGAAGTAAATCAGAAAGTTAGTATAAAAAAAGGTTCTAAGATTGCTATAGAAATATTTAAGGAGATACAAGGAAAAAACTTTGATATAGAAAGATTCGAATTAGTTTATATTAAAAACGAAGATGGGCAGCTTAAAAGGCTGACCGAAGAAGAATTAAGAAATTTTGTAAAATAAAATGACTCAAACAGTAGCTAGAATAAAACAGACAGGAAAACCTTTTGAAATTATAGTTGATTTGGATAAAGCGCTAAAATTCAGGAAAGAAAATGGTTCTGTAGATTTTTTAGAAACAGACAATATTTTTAGTGATTCAAAAAAGGGGTTTGTTGCACCTAGCAAAGATCTACAGGAGGCATTCGGAACTACAGATATTGATACTGTTGCAGAAAAAATAGTCAGGAATGGTGAAGTTTTACTAACTCAGGAACACAGAGACGAAGAAAAAGAAAAGAAGGCCAAACAAGTCATTGATTTTTTAGTTAGTAACTCTATAGACCCTCGGACAGGAAACCCACATACTGCAGAAAGGATCAGGAATGCTTTAGAACAGGCCCATGTTGATATAAAAAACTCTCCGATAGATAATCAAATTAAGGACATTGTTGAAAGCATAAGTAAAATTCTTCCCATAAAACTCGAGACTAAAAAAGTAAAGGTAACTATCCCTGCCATTCATACGGGAAAAGCTTATGGGGTTATCAGCCACTATAAGGGGGATGAAAAATGGCTCGACAACGGGGACCTTGAGATCGTTGTAAAAATACCTTCTGGAATGATTATGGGTTTCTATGATAAATTAAATTCAATAACGCACGGTTCTGCAATCACAGAGGAGATAAAGGAAAATGGTATTTAGTGGTATAGGAATGGGAGCAGGAATTTTGGGAAATAGTAGAAGAGTTATAGATGATGTTCATACAAGAAGAGAAAAAGAAAGATTGAATAGAGAATTGGGAGAAAGATTGGGAGAAACAGGATGTCCTGTTCAGATAACTGAGGAAATTTTTAACCATATAAGGACTTATGCAATGGGAGATAATTATAGATATAACATTCAAGAAGGAGAAAAATTCCGGCACGAGGCAACTTTAACTGAAAATGGAAGATTTGT
This sequence comes from Candidatus Woesearchaeota archaeon, assembly GCA_964385425.1. GTDB lineage: Archaea > Nanobdellota > Nanobdellia > Pacearchaeales > GW2011-AR1 > ASMP01. The sequence goes on from CAYLOQ010000004.1 coordinate 52,513, forward strand.
TTTCTATAATACTAATAGAAAATTAGGTTTTTTGGAGACAATATAAAATGGAGAATAAAGAAAGAAAAATTGTAATCCCTGGAGAAGTTGTCATCAAAGGAGGAGATTATCTTCCTGGGGAAGGAACAGAGAAAAAAGGGGATGAAATTATCTCACTCAGGTATGGCCTAGCAGAGGAAATAAACAGACTCGTAAAGGTAATTGCTCTCTCTGGAGTATATGAGTCCAGAAGAGGGAATGTAATAATCGGAAAAGTAGAAAACATTACGTTCAATGGATGGGTGATAGATATGGGTGCCCCCATAAGCTCATTTCTTTCTTTAACAGAAGTCCCGAGATATGTCGATAAATCTGGATTGAGTGAAGTTCTTGATATAGGGGATATGGTAGTTGCAAAAATCGTTGGAATAAATGCTCGAGGAATTGATCTAACCATAAAATCAAGGGGTTTAGGAAAAATAGATGACGGATTGATAGTAAAGATAAACTCTAACAAAGTTCCGAGGGTTATTGGAAAAGAAGGGAGCATGATAAATCTGATAAAAAAAGAGGCAGGATGTAACATAACTGTGGGGCAAAATGGCATTATATGGATAAAAGGTGATAAGGTAGAAGATGAATTATTTGTAAAAAGAGCTATCTTATTCGTGACTGAAAATTCTTTTGCAAGTGGCCTGACAGAAGAAGTAAAAAAATGGTTCGAAAGGGAGAGGAAAAAATGAACGCAGCAAAAACATTCAAGCGTCCTGATGGGAGGAAAGTTGATGAAATGAGAAAGATGGAGGCAAAAGTTGGTGTTGTCCCAAACGCAGATGGATCTGCTTCGTTTTCTTTTGGAGATACTATTGCAATAGCAGCTGTATATGGGCCAAAAAAAATGCATCCACAGCATCAGCAAGATCCTGCGAAAGGAACCCTTAGATGCAACTATAACATGCTCAGTTTTTCTGTTACAGATAGGATAAGACCTGGTCCGAGCAGGAGAAGCACAGAAATCAGCAAGATAACCCAATGGGCACTAGAACCTGTTATAATGATTAAAAAATATCCAAACATGGTGGTTGATGTTCATATACATATTTTACAGGCAAACGCCTCAACGAGATGTGCTGGTATAAATGCTGCTATTCTCGCTTTAGCACATGCAGGAATTCCCACGAAAGAATTGGTTTCAAGCGTTTCTATAGGAAAACTAGACAAACAATTAGTTGTTGATTTAAATAAATATGAAGAAGACTGGGAAGAAGGGGAAGGGGCAACAGACATTCCAATTACTATGACAAACAGTGGAAAGGTAACACATCTTCAGCTTGACGGTAAAATAACGAGCAAGGATTTGAAAGAAGCTATAAACCTCGCAAGCAAGGCCTCTAAAGAAATTTATGAAGTTCAAAAAAAAGCGTTAAAAGATTCTTTAAACATAAAATAAAATGGAAACACCGAAATTAACAGCAAAGAGAATTGAAGAATACCTCAAGGAAGGAAAAAGATTCGACAACAGAAAACCAGATGAATTTAGGGATATTGTTATAGAAAAAGGGGTCTCAAACAATGCAGAAGGTTCTGTCAGAGTAAGGCTTGGAAAGACAGAGGTTTTGGTCGGAGTAAAGATGGGTGTTGCAGAGCCATATCCTGATTCTCCTGATAAAGGGAACCTGATGGTAACTGCAGAGCTTTTGCCTTTGAGCTCTGAGAGATTTGAAAGCGGGCCCCCTAAATTCCCTGCCATCGAACTTGGAAGGTTAATAGATAGATTCATCAGGGAAAGTAAATTCATAGATGTTGAAAAATTATGCATAAAAAAAGGAGAAAAAGTTTGGAGTGTTTTCATTGATATATACTCTATAAACGATGATGGGGATTTACTTGACGCTGCTGGGATTGGAGCAGTTTGTGCTTTAAAGATGGCAAAAATCCCTAAATATGATTCCAAAAATGAACAGGTTTTATTCGGTGAGTGGTCTGACAAAAAAATCCCTTTATCAAAAGAAGTCCCAATTTCAATAACTGCACACAAGATAGGAGAAACCATGGTAGTTGATCCTACCAGAGAGGAAGAAGACATAAGTGAAGCCAGAATTACCATTGGCGGGACACCAGAGGGAATTATTTCTTCTATACAGAAAGGGAATTCAAAAGAATTGAGTGTGGAAGAAATTCATAAAATTATAGATTTAACAGAAAAGACTAGAAAGAAAGTTTTTTCAAGTATAGAAAAGTCATTGAAATAAGATGGAAGAAAAATTCAGTAAATACGAGGCTGCAAGAATTCTTGGGGCAAGGGCATTACAGATAGCTATGAATGCTCCACTGCTGATTAAGATTAGTAAAGAGGATCTGGAGAAGATCCAATACGACAGTTTAAAAATAGCAGAGGTTGAATTGGAATCTGGAATTCTTCCGATATCTGTAAAAAAACCATTTCCTAAAAAGAAAGAAGAAGAACTGAAAAGGGCTAAAGAACAGAAAATTAGCGATGAGAAAATAGAAGAGAAAGAGGCTGCCGAGGAAGAAGAGATAGCAAAAGAAGGGGAAATCATGACTCTTGTAAATCCCGAAGAAGAAGCTACAGAAGAAGAAGGCACTGAAGAGAAAGAATAGATTTCTTAGAAAACATTATAAACCAAAAGTCATATTTTTATTGATGGTTGTAGTTAAAGATGTTTCAGCGGAAGAAATTTCTGATTCTCGCAAAGAAAAGACAATCCTTGTTTCAATTAAAACAAATGTTGGGCGTTTCTCTGCAAGTTCTCCTAATGGAAAATCAAAAGGCAAACATGAAGCAAAACCATATAAAAAAAGCTTATCAGATGACATAAAAAAAGTAAAAGAATGTGGAAAATATTTCTCTAAAGAAATAATAGAAAAATTTGGAGATTTAAGAAGAATTGAAGATATTTTGGAGGGGCATGCAGGAGCAAATACTTTTTTTGCTCTTGAATCTGCGATTCTTAAAGCCCTGGCAAAAGAACAAAAAAAACAAATCTGGCAAGTGATAAATCCACAGGCAAAAAAGTTTCCACGTTTAGTAGGAAATTGCGTTGGGGGAGGGAAACATTCCCAAGGCATTGATGGGAAAAAGCCAGATTTTCAAGAATTTTTATTGATTCCTAAATCAAAATCTGTGAAAGAAGCATTTGAAGAAAACAAAAAAATAAAAAATGAGGTTGGGCAGTTAATTAAGAAAACTGATGAAAAATTTGAAGGAAAGGTAACTGATGAAAAAGGTTGGAGGACAGCTCTGAATGAAAAAGAAGTTCTTGATATCCTTAAGGGCTCAAAATTGTCCATAGGAGTTGATGTTGCTGCTTCTAGTTTTTACAAAAGAAAGACGTATCATTATGAAAATCCTGCTCTGGATAGGAATAAAGAAGAACAACTATCTTATATTTCTAACCTCGTAAAAAATTTTAATCTTTTTTACATAGAGGATGGTTTTGAGGAAGAAGATTTTGAATCTTTTTCTGCACTCCTCAAAAAATTCCCAGATAGACTCATAGTAGGGGATGACCTAACAACAACAAACCCAAAAAGATTTGAAAAAGCGATAAAAATGAAAAGCATAAATGCTATAATTGTCAAGCCAAACCAAATTGGTTCGCTTTTAGAGGTAAGGAAAATATGTGAGCTTGCTAAAAAAAATAATATTAAGATAGTTTTCTCGCATCGAAGCGGGGAAACAGAAGAATCAATACTGGCGGATTTAGCCTTTGGTTTTGGTGCTGATTTTTTTAAATGCGGCATCACAGGCAAGGAGAGGGAAACAAAAATTAAGAGGCTTATTGAGATTGAGAAGAAGATTAAGAAGTGATTAATTTTTTATGAATCCCAGAGTAGATTAAAATAATTAAGATGGGATTTCATTATTTCTTTGTTGCTAATCTTAATTGCAATAGGTTCTTTTAACCATTGGATGAATAAACAATTATCACCATAGATTATAGTTGTGGTCGGATTAGTGAATTTATCATCCACGAATTTGTATTGTAAAAATTTCCTCTTTTTCACTTTATTCCGGAATTGTTTGGGGAATATTGTCCTCTGACCTATCTTTTTTTTCGCTCTTTTTTTGTGCCATAATTCAAAATAAGGCCCAAATAGTTCCATAAATTGTAATTCTGCAGCTATTAAGGAAATTGGCTTTTTAGTATCTAATATTTCCTCAAACAAAATACGCAGACCTTTCTTCCCAATAAAGATATTGGCTTCAAGCGGTCTTTTGTCATTAAGTACCTTAAGCGCATTTATATCATTCATGAGATTTCTTCCATTTGTCTTAATCTCTTCTTCTTTTTCTTTAATCAAAGAAATCATTGATTTTGGAGGTTTCGCTTCAAACCATTTAACCTTATTTCTTGTAATAAATGAAATAACTCCCTTAGAAAGAAGTCTATCTAACGCCTCATAAACATTAGTCCTATTTGTCCTGGTCTCTGAACTTATCTTATTGGCATAACTGCTTCCGGTCTGAATCAGATGCAGGTAAACCTTTATTTCTGAGGGGCTGAATCCTAACTTTGAAAGGTTTTGTTCTAACATGAATTTGGAGGACATTCTTTTGTTAATAAGTGTTGTGGTACTATACAACAACTATAGTTTAAATCTCATAAGGCACATTTTTGTCAATGGACAAAAAAAAATTTGGAGGATTAATGGCAAAAATAATTGCTGCCCAAGAAGAGTATGAACACGCAAGAGAACATAAAAAAAGATGCGAAAAATTAGAAAATCAAGGTAAGACTGTAGCTGAATCTGAAAAACAAATCGGTGGAGTCTATCCCATAAATATTTGGATGGAGGCTGAAAAAGTAAGAGACGAATCTTTTGCTCAAGTCATGGCTCTTTTCGAGAGGGATTCTGATCGCTGGGATTTTACAGAAAGCATTTTTGGGATTTATTTAAGACAAAAAGTTGAAGAAAGTCTGCCTTCTGTGAGATATGTTCATGAAAGATTGGTTCAAGGAGGTCATAATAAAAAAAACTTATACGATGAAAGTGATGGGTTTGGTGTTGCATATTATTTTCGCCGCAAGCACGAAAAAATATTTTGCATTGAAACCGAGGATGATATGAATCTCTTATTTGTTTATTCGGGATTTGAGAATGAAGGAATGGGGAATCTCTCTCTAGATATTGGGCTTTTCTGGAAAAACCACGATAACAAAAAAGGGAATAGATTTGTGAGAAAACCCAATTTTAGATGGTATATTAACAACAAATTCAATTTTCAAAGAGAAAATCATTACTTTAATAAAGGATTTATCTATTCTTTCGATAAAACTTGGCATAAACCTTTAAATTTAGAAAAACTCCTTGAAAACCTTTTATCTGGTAAATGGCATGTTAATTGGAGTGACAAACCAAATGAGAAGCAGATAAGAAGTCTTTATTCGTGGAGGGAGGAGGTTATCGCTGAAAGGAAGAAGATACCAGGGAGCGATTATTCAATAGGAGTAAACGGAGAATCCGCCATTATGAATTATGGAAAAATCAAAGACGCGTTGATATTTCTTAGATATGCTAGAGATTCTCTATCTGGAAGAGAAGAAGCTTAGGACAAAGTAAAAAATTAATTCCATAGAAACCCTTAAAAACATATTTTTCTGTGAAGAAACATGGTAAAAGAATTAAAAGAAAAATCAGAAACATCTGAAGAAATAGTCAAAGATATTGAGAAAAGTGGTGTTCCTGAAGAAGTAGCTGAGAAAGAAGAAAAACTTGATGAAAAAGCCACAAAGAAAGAGGCTGTCAAAAAAGAGGAGACAGAAGAGAAAAGTGTTGAGGAGAAAAAAAAGGATTTTCTGGAAAGAGTTGAAAAGCTGAAGGGGAAAGTTGAGAAAACAAAAACCGAAGAGTTGAAAGAAAAAGTCAAAATCAAGAAGAGAACAGACATGCTCGTTCCTTTAGAGGAATATGTCAAGGCAGGTATATATCTAGGAACAAAAGTAGTGACTCCTTCCATGAGACAATTTGTTTATAGGAGGAGGGCAGATGGGCTGGCTATCTTAAATACAGATATCATAGACGAGAAACTAAAAGAGGGGATCGAGTACTTAGGTAAGTTTGCTCCAGAAGATGTTATTTTAATCTGTAAGAGACAGGCTGGATGGAAGGCTGCTGAAATATTTGGGGAGTTAACGGGAATAAGGGTATTCACGAAAAAATATCCTGCTGGTGTACTCACAAATAAACAACTTCCAGATTTTTTTGAAAACGAACTAACAGTCATAACAGACCAATGGATTGATAAAAATGCGTTAAACGACACCTTAATAGTTCATAAAAAAGTTTTGATGATTTGTGATACGAATAATTTCGTTAAGGGTGCGGATCAAATAATAATTGGGAATAATAAGAGTCCAAGAAGCCTCGGACTTATTTTCTATTTACTTACAAGAGGATATTGCAAAGCCAGAGGCATAAAGGCTGACATTCCTGATCTGGAATTTTGGACAGGAGAGGGAGAGGAACAGGAAAAGAAAGAGAAAATGAGGCCCCTCCTTGCAAAAGCCGGAGCACGGTTTGGTGTTTAAAGGAGAAAAAGATATTACCAATAAAATTCTTTTTTCTTTAACATTCCACAAACATGATTAAAGAAGGATTTTCTAACTTCATTATCAATTCCAGGGACCCATACTGGAGAAGCATGCATTACAGAAACAAGCCCTAAACTGTAAACTAAGGTTTTGGTTACTTCCCTATCTTTTGTTTTTTCTATATATCTATCTAAAAAGTAATTTCCAAGTTGTTTGAAATATTTTTTGTTGCCCATGTGATATCTAAGCACATATTGGGACATCCAAAATCCTACGTCAAAGCCTGCATCTCCCCAAGGCATTCTGGAATAATCTATAACAAACATTGAACCATCTTTTCTGAAAAAAACATTCGCTCCCCAAAAATCTCCGTGAAGGGCGGCAAGCCTCTCGGGCTTGTCTTTAAAATAATGCATATTCTCTAGCATCAGGGCAAGAAATTCTCCCTGCTGTTTTTTCGGGCTTAAAATAGGATTATCTTCAGGTATTGCATGCAACAATTGAAGAAGATATTCTGGATTACCGATTACACTTCTTAAGCAATCATTATATATGGCAGTTAATCTTTTTTTGTCATTTGAAGGGTGTTTAATTTTGTGAACTTTAACTATAAAATTTAATATTTTTTCAATCTCTTCCTTATCCTCCTTATCTATCTGTTTTTTATCTAATTTTTCAGTAAGTATCTCAAGATAGGTTTTTCCTTCTCCCCCATATTCCTGAACATGATAAATTTCTGTAGAATCTGTTATTTCTGGCAAGAATTCAATTTCTTCATTTTTAACAGCTATTCCAATAGTTTTCGGAGAAATATCAGCACTTCTTGACATTGAGTGGCTTACGAGCAAAGACATTATTTTTCTTTCGGGGAATTCAAAGCCAAGATCCTGTGATTTTATTCTTTTAATAAAATATTCTTTTCCTTCTGTTGTAACCACCTTATATCCGTCTGAATGATAACCAGAACCAACAAGAACGAGTTCCTTAACAACTATCTTTTTACTTAATTTTTTGGATAGAATGTCGGAGACTTCTTTTTTATCCATTTATAGCTGAATAAAAGAGTATATATAAAATTTATTAATATTACAAAGAAAGGTTTAAATAGTCATTAATGAGTGGTTACATAATGGACACTTATATATTTAGACACGGGGAAAGTCCTTATGCGCAGGGAATAGTTTCTCTTAAAGAAGCTGATGATCTAACTCCTGATGGAGTAGTAAATGTAAAAGATAGTGCGAGTCACCTTGGACAAAGATTGAGTAGAGATTTCCCTGTAGAGATTCATTCTTCTCCTTTTGGTAGATGTTTACATACGGCGAGAATTATTGGAAATACATTATCCGATTTAAGATTTAGAGTTTCTGGTATAACAGAAGATTCTACCCTTAGTGAAGTAGAAAATTTCGACTGGGGTCTTTTCCTCCCTCTTGTTGTTGGTGGAGAATTAGAGTACGGAAGTGAAAGATTTACAGTAGATGATTCATTAACAAACCCACAGGGATTAAGTTCTGTGAGGTATTTTAGAAGTGATTCTGCCCATGGTTTATCACAAGGAGCGAGGAAAACACTTCCAAGAGAATATTTAGAAAGAATTGATTCTTTTGAAAGATATCCTTCTGTTTCCGGGAGGCTTGATACTAAATTAAAAGCATTAAGCGATGTTGAGAGAACAAGAGCAGTTCCAGTTATTTGTACTCACGAGGCCCTAACAGGGAGATTTGCTGAAGATTTGACCGGAAGCCCTAAGGCTCTTCTTGGTAGAGGAAAATATTTTGGTGTGAGAAGCGAGGACGGTACTTTAGTTCCTATTAATTATCAAAAAGGTGCTTTAATATCTGAAGGTAATTAAAGTTTCTAAACCTTGAACCAGAGCCAGTTTTTTTTATGATAATAATTTTATAAACTTCCTTAATTAATTATAAAGATGATAAAACCGAATTATGAGTTAAGATGGGAGGATTTTAGATTATTTTCGGAGTTTACAAATTATGTGCTTAGAAATGAGTTTGAGGATGGAACTCCCAAGAGTAAACTTTTATTGAGAACCTTAGTATTACTTCCCTATAACGCAATACCTTCCTTATTTGCTCTTGGTGTGCGTAAGGGATTAGAAGCTTTGCTCAAACCTTAAAAAATAACCAACTTTTTTCTGGTTTGTTTCCATACTTTGTTTTTACGAGAACATAATTTCCTTTCATCTTTTTTCCATGGAGAACGAGTTCAATTTTCTTCTCATCTTTATTTTTTAATTCGTAAGTTCCATTATCCCAAATCTCAACAGTTCCTGCGCCATACAGGCCTTCTGGGATTCTTCCTTTAAAGGTTGCATATTCTAAGGGATGATCTTCAACCATTATCGCTAGTCGTTTAATTCCTTTCTCTGTTGGAGGTTCTTTCGGTACTGCCCAAGATTTTAAAGTGCCATTCATCTCTAATCTCAAGTCCCAGTGGAGATGGGAGGCATCATGTTTATGGATAACGAAGATTTTTCCTTTAGATTTCTTTACTCTAGCTTCTGGTTCTCCTGATTTTTTCAGGTTTCTTTTTGCCTTGTATGTTTTTAATGACATATATATTAAAGAGCAATTATTTTTATAAATCTTTTTTATTAAAAAAGGGTATGGAAATACCTACAGGTGAAATTGTTTCTGTAAATGGGAATTATGAACAATTAAGAAGAAACCTAAGCAACAATATTTATTTGTTAAGACATTACAAAAAAATGGGAAGAAAAGAATTTGCGAGACACCTTGAATGTGGGATCCAAAGGATCTGTGGGTTGGAAAAGGGTGTGTTCACTCCAACATTGGAAGGTTTATCCAGAATAGCAAAAGTTCTTGAGACAACGCCGGGAAGGTTATTGGATGTTAATTCAAGAGGATATCTTGAAGGAAGATTTGATTTATTACTCGATCATTCTAGAAGTCTAGAATATCCCCCTGGAGAATTTTTTCCCGAAAGAGTTAGGGCTTTTGTAGAAGGCAATTTTTTCTAGTATAAAAATGTTTAAAAAGAGATATTAATTAAATAACAAGCATTAATAAATCTTAATGGAATTAAAAAACAAAGTAGTTCTTATAACAGGAAGTAGTATTGGAATCGGGAAGGAAACAGCTTTAGCTTTCGCAAAAGAAGGCTCAAAAATAATTATCACTTACAACACAAACAAAAAAGAGGCAGAAAAAACATTAAAAGAATGTAAAAAACTAGCAGAATGTTTATTATTTCATTTAGACGTTACCAAGACAGATTCAATAAAAAAGGTTGTTAAAGATACGATTGATAAATTTGGTGCTCTCGACATTTTAATTAATAATGCAGGGGTTATTGTTTGGAAGGATCTTATGGAACAAAGCGAAAATGAAATTGAAAATCAAATTAATATCAATTTAATTGGATTGATGAACGTGACAAAAATTGTAATCCCCTATATGAAAGAAAATGAAGGAATTATCATAAATATTTCAAGTACTGCTGGAAAGGAAGGATATAATGAATTAGTTCCATACTGTGCTAGTAAATTTGGAGTTAGGGGTTTTACAAAAGCCCTTGCATTAGAACTCCCAGAAAATATTAAAACATATGTAGTAAATCCAAGTATTACAGCAACACAAATGACAAACTTTCAGGGAACACATCCAAAAAAAGTAGCTGACATTATAGTTGATGCTACAAAGGAAAATCTCGACAAAAAATCAGGAGATGATATTGATATTGAAGATTATTTATAAAATCCCCCCAAAACCTTTATAAATGCTAGACTTTTAAGAATTTTGTTAACTAAGATGAGTGCTTTAATGAATGATATACAAATTAAGGTTAAAGTATGAGGTATGTAGAAGCAGTCACTTAGATGTAGTTCTGAATCAAAGCCAATAGTTAGGATTTGTGTGAAGTGTTTCTGATATTTTATCGTCGGAAATGCGGAATTGATTTATTATCTCGAAATAAATATGATTTTCTTTGAATCCAGTTGATCCTGCTGGCGGCTGCGGCTCTCTGGTTTGCACTTAGACATGCAAGTTGTTTTCTTTAGAAATAAGGGAAAGGCGAACTGCTCAGTAACACGTAGCTAACCTGACCTTAAGTCAGGGATAACGTCTGGGAAACTGACGCTAACACCTGATAGGAGATATACCCTGGAATGATGTATCTCTGAAACTCGTGCTTAAGGGTGGGGCTGCGGCAGATTAGGTTGTTGGCGGGGTAACTGCCCACCAAGCCTGTGATCTGTAAGGGCTCTTAGCGGAGAAGCCCTGAGAGGGAATCTGAGACACTATTCCCGGCCCTACGGGGTACAGCAGTTAGGAATATTTTGCAATGCGCGCAAGCGTGACAAATTGAGCCAGAGTGCTTCTCATTTGAGAAGCTTTTGCCAAATGTAAAAAGTTTGGAGAATAAGGACTGGGTAAGACTAGTGCCAGCCGCCGCGGTAATACTAGCGGTCCAAGTCGCAGCCATTTTTATTGGGTCTAAAACATCCGTAGCTTGTTCGGTAAGTTTCCTGTGAAATCTTATCTCTTAAAGATAAGGCGTGCGGGAAGTACTGCCGAACTAGAGACTGGTAGACGTAGGAAGTACGTTCAAAGTAGTGGTAAAATACTTTAATCTTGAACGGACTCACAATAGCGAAGGCATCCTACGAGGACAGTTCTGACAGTAAGGGATGAAGGCTAGGGGCGCAAAACGGATTAGATACCCGTGTAGTCCTAGCAGTAAACACTGCACACTAAACATCAGTACCTCCTCGAGAGGTATTGGTGCTGCAGGGAAGCCGAAGAGTGTGCTACCTGGGAAGTATAGTCGCAAGGCCGAAACTTAAAGGAATTGGCGGGGAGACACTACAACGGGTGACGCGTGCGGTTCAATTAGATTATACACCGTGAACCTCACCAGGAGCGACAGCAGGATGAAGGTCAGTCTGAAGGGCTTACCTGACACGCTGAGAGGAGTTGCATGGCCGACGTCAGCCTGTGCCGTGAGGTGACCTGTTAAATCAGGTAACAGGCAAGACCCACATACATATTTACTACTTGTACAATATGTAGATTGCCTTGGTAACGAGGATGAAAGTGTGGGCCACGTTAGGTGAGTACAGCCCGAATCCCCTGGGCAACACGCGCGCGTCAATGGCAGATACAACGAGATGCGACTCTGAAAAGAGAAGCTAATCTCTTAAAGTCTGTCTCAGTCCAGATTGAGGTTTGTAACCCAGCCTCATGACGCTGGAATCCGTAGTAATCGTTTGTTATCAACGAACGGTGAATACGTCACTGTCTCTTGCACACACTGCCCGTCAAACCAACCAAGTTATGTTATGGTGAAACTTTTCGAAGGAGAACTTTGACATGACGAGGTAGGTTAAGTCGTCACAAGGTATCTGTAGGGGAACCTGCAGATGGATCACCTCCTAAATTTTAAACGGGATTGCATCATTATTAGACTATTTTACATACCACTCATCTAGCAGAAAAACTTTAAAAACTGCTGAGGCTCAACAAGATAAAGGAAAGTTTGATAAAGAAAACCTTTGGTTGTCTTTATGGGCCTGTTGTCCAACGGTAAGATACCTCGTTTGCACGCAGAAGAACCAAGGTTCTTCCGCACCATCTCCTTGAGTGGAGAGCGGAAATCTGTCAAAAACCGAGGAGACCCGCGTTCAACTCGCGGCAGGTCCATTTTTTCTGTTAGAGTTGACATTCAATTAAATTAATAGGAAACAGAAAATGAAAATAGATTATGAAACAAGAATGATAAAGATAGATCCAGAAGAAATCATTAGGAGAGCAGAAGGATTATCTACATTAACAGAAGACGATGTGGATGAAGTTATACGGCAATATAGACCGATCGGTCAAAATGATCTTCAATCATAGATTGAAGTGATGTAGAAATAAAATGAATAGATTAGAAAGAATGATGACGGCAGTAATGGTAACAGGAATCATTGGTTTCGGTACTGGTAAGATTATAGACAACAAGTATCTAACTTACGTTGGACTTGGAGCAACCCTCTTACCCCTTGCATATGTAATTATAGCATCGGGAAAGCCAAAAGGAAACAATCATATTGAAACCGAAGAAGATCAAAGAAGAAATTACTGGAGAAATTAAGATAAAATGGAATACCAAATACAAACAGACGCAGTGGAAATGATGTATGGGTCTAGAAGTTATCAAAGTCAAGGAGAAACAGCATATAATAATGCTGTTAAATATTCTCCACAGCTGAGAAAGCCGACAGGAGACTATATGATAGGGGATCTACACCGAAAATAGAAGATTTCATTTAACAATCACAATTCATATTCAACCAATGTTGAAACACGGTTCCAGACCTAAAATCAGGGATCGATTTGAGAAAATAATAAGATAACTAAAGGGAAGTTAGAAAGAAAACCTTGGTTGTCTTTCATTTTCTATGATAGAAGCAGTAGAAAAATCCACTAGATGAAATTATTTTAATTTCATTTTTAGTTCAGAAGACATACTACTATCTATACTATTAGACGGATAGCTTGGTTTTGGTTTTGATGAAAGACGTGGCAAGCTGCGATAAGCTTGGGGGAGTTGCATGCGAGCTTTGATCCCGAGATTTCTGAATCATCCTGAGAAGGAAAACTACGCCGGGAATTGAAACATCTTAGTACCGGCAGGAAAAGAAAACAATAGTGATGCCCTTATTAGCAGAGAGCGAAAAGGGCACAGGGCAAACTGAATCTGCTCTAGAAACAGAGCTAGAGATGTGGTGGGCATAAATTCCTAAGTCATTGAGTCAAACTCTGCTGGAAAGCAGGACCTCAGAGGGTGATAGTCCCGTAGATTAAGGTGATATGGAGTTGCTCGAAAGAGTAGGGCTTCCTGGATTGGAGGTCTGAATATGGCAGGATTAACTGCCAACCCTAAATAAAACCAAAGTCCGATAGTGCACTAGTACCGCGAGGGAAAGCTGAAAAGAACCCTTAACAGGGAGTTAAAAGACTTGAAATCTAATAGTTACAGTTTGTTACTGGTCTTACACACTTCGGTGTTTGAGATTTGTAACGTACGTTTGGAAGAACGGGCCAGGGAGTTTGTTTATGTGGCGAGGCTAATCTTTTATGAAGAGTAACCGGAGCGAAAGCAAGTCTGAAAGGGCGTCAGTCACATGGGCAAGACCTGAAGCCAGGTGATCTATTCATGGACAAGGTGAAGTCTCCCGAAAGGGGGATGGAGGCCTGAACCGTTGTTGTGTACATGCACTCGAATGATCTGTGAATAGGGGTGAAAAGCTTATCTAACCTGGCGATGGCTGGTTCCTACTGAAATATGCCTTCGTATAGTCTTGTCTAGTTTGTCAACGGTGTAAAGTACGGATGGATTTTGCAGGGGCTAATGCCTACGGAAATTTTTCCAACTCAGAAGCTGTAGACTGCATAGGACAAGAAACAGGGATGGTATGTAAGATACTATTCCGAGACCGGAACAACGGAGACCAGAGTTAAGGTCCCAAAATTTATGCTAAGTGTATCAAAAGGTGTCTTGAACCTGAGACACCAGGGATGTAAGCTTAGAAGCAGCTATCATTTAAAGAAAGCGTAACAGCTCACCTATTGAGGTTCAGGGCCCTGAAAATGGACGGGGCTAAGCATAATACCGATACTTTGGAGGCGCTTGGTTTAAAATTAGTAGATGTTCTGATGTTGGGAGATTGATAACTCAAGAACAATAAAATTTATATAATTGTTAAGAGAAATAATCTCATGAAGAAGTTGGAGAAGATTTTAGAGGGAAAACCTCTTCTATCTGCTATGGTGGATACATTAAAAGTCTATACTCTTTTTGCCGCTGTATCTGGAGGAATGATTTTAGCTTATAAAGGAATAAATTATCTAAATGAGAGGGGGTTTTTTGATTATTATAACCCCATTGCACCAACACTTCCATAATTAACAAATCATATTCAATTTTTCTCAACATCAGAAATTATCATTTATTAACATAGAGCGTTCTGGTAAGTAGGCGTGGTTTCTGCGCAGAAGTTTTTGCGAGAGCAAGGATGGAGCGGTAACCAATGAGAATCCTGGTGGTAGTAGGATGTGATTTTCCTGAGAATGGAAAATGTCGAAAGAGCAAGGTTTCCTTGACAATATATGTTAGTCAAGGGTTAGTCAGTACCTAAGTCGTATCTTAACTGAGTACGACGATGGACAACAGGTTAATATTCCTGTACTGGTTGAATTTTACATAGTATGAATGCTTTCGGATAAGCGAGCACCCTGAAGGGTGTTCTGGCGGAGAAGTCTGTCGAGGGTAATCCACAGACGCAGATCAATCTGTCAGACAAAATTTCTGATTCCAAGAGCCAGTGAAAAGACATATTGTTAAACGAATTCAGCTATCTGTACCCACAACCGGCACTGGTGCTCTAGCTTAATAGGCTAAGACATGAAAGGTAAAACCAACTAAGGGAACTCGGCAAGTTAGTCCTGTAGCTTCGGCTGAAGGGATGTCTATCTTTGTGTTTTGTTTCTTCGGAAATTTGGTGCATTGGTAGATCACAGTAACGAGGACGGCCCGACTGTTTACCAAAAACGTAGCCAAGTGCTAATCTGAAAAGACTTGTATACTTGGTGAGACCTGCCCGGTGGTGGTGTCTCAAACTCCTTTTCAAGGGAGCTAAGGTCCATCAAACGGCGGGGGTAACTATGACCCTCAAATAAGGGGGTATTTAAATTTGGCTGTATGCTGGAAACTCCTGATAGGTCTTTGGTACCAGTCTATTTATAGACGGTAAAAATCCAAAGAATAGGGACAATCAGCAGGAAAGGCTAGAATTAATATTAATTAAACAACTCCATTAAATTGGAAGAGGAGATTAATATGGTAATAGTGAATATGCGTTCGAAACTACGGTATTGTAAGGGTTAGTTTAAAAACGAAATAGGAACATTGCGTTCTTTTCGTCATCGCATAAAAATTCTAGAATCCTCAGAGACTATACGCCAAACGCAATGAATAATTGTGAAGATATAGTCCGATCTATATGGAAACATATAGAGATTAATAGAAATATTAATCCGCCTTAATTTTTATTAAGGTCATGAAAGTAACAGACTGCTTAAGGTAGCGTAATACCTTGTCGTATGAATTGCGACTTGCATGAATGGTTTAA
>CAYLOQ010000005.1:0-65998 GCA_964385425.1 Candidatus Woesearchaeota archaeon
AAACAAAAAAAAGTCATTACTATCATAATTATCCTGTTATTTCTGACTCTTTTAATAGGGGGTTCGTGGATGAGGCTTCAGAACCTTCCCTTACTCAAAGATTCCACTAATGGAGAATACCTCCCTCTCGCATTAGATCCTTTTTATTTTTTAAGGGTTGCTGAAACAATTGTTGAACAGGGTGGATTACCAGAGTATGATGCAATGAGGTACCCCTCTGCAAAAGTTGAATTTACCGATGAAATTTTACCTCAAGCACTTGTTCTACTGTATAAGTTTGGTAAGATATTTGATAAAGACATCACATTACGATTTGTAGATGTTATCTCTCCTGTTATATTTTTTATATTGGGTTTAATTGCTTTTTTCTTCTTAGTTTATGTTTTAACAAATTCCAAGATGACTGCCCTAATCAGTAGCGGCTTTCTCGCTGTTATCCCCACATATCTACACAGAACCCTGGCAGGATTCGCAGATCACGAATCAATTGGTATATTTGCCTTTTTCTTAACTCTACTTTTTTATGGGTTGGTCCTAAAATTCTTAAATAGAAACAAAGAGGATAGTAAAAGAAATTTGATTAAAACAATTCTATGGGGTCTGCTAATTGGTTTCCTCTCTGCTTTAACAATTGCATCCTGGGCTGGAATTTCAAAATTTGTTTTTATGATTATTCCGTTAAGCTTTGGGTTATTCTGGTTAATAAAATCTCAAAATACAGAAAATTTAGATAGTAGACCATTAAAAAAACTTTTAATATTCTACACTATTTGGTTTTTCTCAAGTATTTTATTTGGTCTATTTTTTGGTTTCAGTTTCTCTTCACTCTTAAACAGAGTTTTTTTAGGATTTGATAGTTTAATCAACGGGGCTGTATTTTTATTTCTTTTAATAGATTTTTCCATGATAAAACTAAGGAACCATAGAATCTTAAATTCAAAGGAAAAATTGAAAAAATTTAGGGTTGCATTCAGTGCATTAATAACAGTTTTCCTCGGTGTGATATTTCTTTCTGTCTATGGAAAAGATGTTTTTTCTTTTATTCCTGGATTGATAGACGGGCTTTTACATCCTTTTGGAACCGGGAGAGTTGGATTAACTGTTGCTGAAAATAAACAGCCATTTTTAGGTGATTGGATAGGACAAACAGGGAAAGTTTTCTTTTGGTTATTTTTTGGTGGACTCCTCACCTTGGGGATGAAAATTGCTAAAGGGGTGAGAGAAAATAAGAAGAAAATATTATTCGGAATTATCTGGGTTATTTTTATTTCAGGTATCTTATTCAATAGAATTTCTGCGAGTTCTACATTCAACGGGGAAAATTTTATTAGTCAATTATTTTATATTGGAAGCCTAATTTTATTTTTCGGATATTCAATTTATATATATTTTAAGGTTAAAATGAATATAAGACCTGAATTAATTATTTTATTCGCTTGGATGTTTTTTATGTTAATTTCTGCAAGAGGGGCAATAAGGTTATTCTTTGTAATTACTCCCTTTGTCTGTTTTTCTGCCGGGTTTTTCATCGTTAATTTATTTAAATATGCCAAAAGAGTTAAAGATGATTTGTTGAAAATGCTTTTAGTGATAATTATTATTTTGGTCGTTATAGGGGCTTTATTCAGCTTTAATGGTTTTGTTAAAGCGACATCTGTACAGGCAAAATTTACAGGACCTTCTGCAAATCTGCAATGGCAGGGGACAATGTCATGGGTTAGAGAGAATACTCCTAAAGACTCCATATTTGTTCACTGGTGGGATTACGGCCATTGGGTAACCTATTTGGGACAAAGGGCGGTCGTAACAGATGGGGGTCATGCGGTCGGTTATTGGGACCATTTGATTGGAAGATATGTTCTAACAACCCCTAAACCTGAAACAGCGTTAAGCTTTATGAAATCGCATAATGTCTCTTATCTATTAATTGATCCGACAGATATTGGAAAATATCCTGCATATAGCATTATAGGAAGTGATGACACTGGGAATGACAGATTCTCTCAAATTAATATTATGATCTCTAACCCACAACAAATCACTGAAACAAAAGATGGGATGACTAGGATCTATCAGGGTGGTTCTTTTTTAGATGGTGATATAGTTTATGAACTCGACGGAAATCAAATATTTTTACCGGAGGGTAGAGCAGCCATCGGAGGTGTTCTTTTAGAAACAAAACAAGAAGCAGATACAATAACTTTTAAACAACCGTCTGGAGCCTTTGTCTATAATCAGAAACAAACAGATATCCCAATAAGATATCTCTATTTCGATGGTAAGATTAACGATTTTGGAAATGGGCTAAACGCTATTGTTTATATAATTCCCAGAATTGATCAGTCAAATCAAGGACTTCAAATGGATAATCTTGGGGCTATGATTTACCTTTCTCCAAAAAACATGGAAAGTCTTTTCGCACAGCTATATTTGTTAAACGATCCTTTTGAACGATATCCAACAGTGGAATTAGCTCACTCAGAACCAGATCCAACAATAGAAGCGTTAAGGGGTCAGGGGGTTAATTTAAATGAATTTATTTATTTTGGTGGAATTAGGGGTCCAATGAAAATATGGAAAATAGAGTATCCTGAAAATATTCTGGAAAGGGAAGAGTTTTTAAGTACTAGCGGGGATTATGCTGAATTCGATGATCTTAAATTCACTATATAGTTTTCATTTGCATAAAGTTTAAAATTAGGCATTTGTGGTTAAATATATGGGAAGTAGATTTTCTAAGACAGCGATCGTAATTGGAACAAAGGCGGAACTTATCAAATGTATGCCTATAATGTTAGAATTGGGCAAACAAAAGAAAGAATATTGGTTTATTCATACCGGTCAGCACCCCTTAGGAGAATCCTGTAGGGAGTTTAATATTAAAAAACCAGATTTCATATTGAGTAAGGAGCCTAGGATTAGTACAAAATTCTGGTCTAAGGTGAATAGAAACTCAATGACGTGGTTTATATCTATAATTCCAAAAATAAGAAGGGTATTGAAAAAATTGAAACCAAAATACATAATCTATCACGGAGATACTATGAGCACTGCTGCTACCGCCATAGCATCTAGCAAATTTTTAAATCCTAGAAAAAGGTGGAAGAATATTCATTTAGAATCGGGCCTAAGAAGTGGATCCCTGTTTGAACCTTTTCCTGAAGAGATCTCTAGAAAGATAAGCGATGGGTTTTCAGATTTATTATTAGCTGTTTCTGACTTAACAGAGGAAAATTTAAGGAGGGATAATAAATTATCTTCAAAAGAAATAAAAAAATTAGGAAACACAATAATAGACTCAGCAATAATAACCCATAAAAGAGCAAAAAAAATGTACAAAAAACAAGAACAGGAATATGCCCTGATAAATATACACCGGCATGAGAATTTAAAGAGCAAGGGGAGGATGAAGAAAATTTTAGAAATTTTAAAGGAGATCAATATTAAAGCCATATGGCCTCTCCATGATAACACCTCTTATTTTTTGGAAAAATATGGGCTGTTTGGAGAACTAAAAAAAATGGAAAATATAGAAATAGTTCCTTTAGTTGATTATTTTCGTTTCATATTTTTAATCTCCAACTGTAAGTATCTTATTACAGATGGGGGGAGTATTCAAGAAGAAAGTCTTATCTTTAAGAAGCCCTGTATTTTGCTCAGAAATAAAACAGAAAGACAAGAAGGGTTATCCACAGGAATTAATTTTTTAACCAAACTTGATATAGATTATACAAGGAAGATAATAGAACAAATAGAAAACAACGAGATAAAGATAAAAAGATTTAAGAATCCTTATGGAAAGAAGGGTGTAAGTAAAAAAATTGTCGAATTATTGAAATGAAAAGTGCTTTAGAAATAAATAGAGAGTATTCAGAAAAATTTATACAACCAATTAATAATCCAGAAATCACAGATGATATAAAAGAATTAATAGATGATAATAATGTAAAGAATCTGGTTGATTTAGGGTGTGGCGACGGAACATTAATTTATGCTATAAAAAAAGAGTATCCAAAAATAAAAATCGTTGGTGTAGATATTTCTCCAAGAAGAATTGAAAGTCTAAAAAACAAATTTCCAAAAAGTGATTTTTATTGTAGAGATGTTTGTCACACTAAATTAAAAAAGGAATCTTTTGATTTTGTGCATTCATCACAAACAATAGAACACGTTGAAGATGATAAGAAAATGGTTGAAGAAATGTATAGATTATTAAAAAAAGGTGGCGTTCTTCTAGTTTCTTCAGTAATAAAAAAATCATTTGCTGTATACAAATATAGAAATAGGCATAAAAAATTCTCTTTAGACCCAACACACGAAAGAGAATATAGAAATAAAAAAGAGTTTTTGGACTTATTTAAAGAACGATTTAAATTAATTAATTGTAAAATAGATCCTGTGATAAGGGAAATTTTTGGTTTCAATATAAGAATTCCGGGATATTATTTAATAGAAGGCATATGGAAAAAATAAGAATTAAACCTATTTTCGGAACGCACCAGATATATCAGGAAATTGTGAATTATCCTCCACAGGGAGTAGCGTATGCCGGAGTTAAAAAAGGTACAAAGAAGGGAAATTACTATCAAAGTAAAAAAATAAAAGAAAGGGTTGGATGGCTACTCCAAAAACTAAAAATTCCAAGGATGATTTTTGTTGAACCCGGAAATTATGATTTAATACACACCTCCAGAGGAATTATTCCTTTAAATCAGAAGCCATGGGTAATAGATGTTGAGCATGTTCATTCTTTTTTTGGATTAAACCCAGATTTAATTAAGAATAAATTTTTGAAAAGATTTATTGAAAGAAAACTCTCCTCTAAATATTGTAAAGCTGTTTTATGCCATTGCGAGGCAACAAGACAGGCTTTTTTCAGGTATCTGGATTGCAAAAATTTTCGAGATAAAATTAAAGTTTTATACCCTGCCTCACATATTCTTCCTATAAAAAAGACTAAGCACAAAAAAGTAAGGATTTTAGCTGTATTGAGTTTATTCCATCATAAAGGCGGGCCACAAGTTTTAGAAACTTTTTCAAGATTAGAAAAAAAATATAAAAATATTGAATTGTGGATGAAATCAGATGTTCCAAAGAATTTTAAGGAAAAATATAATTCGGAAAATATCAAATATTTTTCTTATTTTGGCGAGATTTTATCTCGAGAAAAGCTATTGAAAGATATATATTCAAAATGCGATATCTTTTTATATCCCACACTTACAGATAGTTTTGGTTATAGCTTGATTGACGCAATGATAGCTAGGTTACCAATAATCACAACAAACCTATTTGCTTCTCCAGAGATTGTTGAACATGAAAAAACGGGATTTATTGTCAAGATTCTTGGCTACAAACTTGAAGAGAGTTATGTTCAATCGTTTTCTCAGTCGAAAATGAAAGGTAAAACAGAAAAAAAATTTATTGAAGATTGTTATAATGCATTGGTAAAATTAATTGAGAACAAATCTTTAAGAAAAGGTGTGGGGCAAAAAGGATTTGAAATGATTAGTAAGGGGAGGTTTTCAATTACAGTGAGAAATAAAAAACTAGAAAAAATTTATAGGGAGGCTCTTAATGAAAATTCTTCAGATAAGTAGTGCACGAGTTCAGTACCCTGGAGGAACTGAAAAAATTGTTTGGGAATTATCTAAATTTCTCGCCAAACAAGGTCACGAAGTAACAATTTTACAGACAAATTTATATGAGAAAGGAATTAAATTTAAGAGAATTGAGGGAGAAAAAGGAATAAAAATTATTACCTGTAAGAATGATAAATTTCTTGGAGGTTTTGGATATTCTAAGGAATTCAAAAAAAAACTAAAAGAAATATGGAATGAATTTGACATTATTCATATTCATGGTCATGGAAGATTTACCTCAGAATACACTTTAAGATTTATTGAAAATAAAAGACCTTTAATTTATTCTGCCTGTGGATTTTTTCATAATAAGAAATATAATTTAGCAAAAAAAATTTATGATATAATTTTTAAAAAGAGTATTCGTGATATTTCCTTTTGCACTGCGTTGACAGAAATTGAAAAAGAAAGGTATATCCAATTGGGAGTTTCAGAGAACAAAATTGAAGTAATTCCAGCATGGATAGATTTAAAAAAGTTCAGATGCAGAAAAGTTAACAAAAAGAAAATTCTGAAGAAGTATGGTTTAGAAAATAAGAAAACATTACTTTATGTTGGAAGAATTCATGAAAGCAAAGGTCTGCAATATATCACTGAGGCAATTAAAGATATTGATATTAATTTTTTGATTGTTGGACGAGACGTAGCATTTAGTAAAGAACTGACTAAAAAAATAAAAAAGTTGAGACTATCAAGAAGAGTTAAACTTCTTGGGGAAATAGATGATAAGAAACTCATAGAAACATATGCTTTGGCAGATGCTTTTATTTTATTTTCAAGATGGGAAGGTTTTGGTATTGTAGTTCTAGAAGCTATGGCTTCGGGACTTCCTGTAATTGTTAGTGACCGCGGTGCTCTTCCTACATTAATAAAAAATAGAGAAAATGGACTTATTGTCAAATTTCCAAATGTAAAAGAATTGAAAAAACAAATTAAATTGCTTTTTGAGAATAAGAAACTTAATCAGAAGATTAAAAAGAGTGGTCAGATTTTTGTAAAAAATTTTAAATATTCAAAAATATCTAAAAAATATGTGAAGTTATATGAAAAAGCAATTAAGAAGAATGGAAAATAATTTTAATAATAACCTTAACTTGATTAGAAATATCTCAGAAGAAAGAATAAACGGGAAAACTTTTGGCGAACTTTTTAATGATGAAGCAGATTATATAAATATTATAAAAGTGTGGGGTGCAGCTCTCAATTGTTGGAAAAAAAATAATTTTTTAGAAAATCTTAAAGAAAAAATTATTTTTTATTATAGAAGAAAAAAGTCAAAAGAAAGGATAAAAGAATGTTTAAAATATGAAATAAATAAAAATCAAATAGTTTTTTTCCCAATAAGTGAAACTCAAACTATGTTAATTGAGCCCATAATAAAAAGTCTTTTAAAAAGTGGGAAACACCCTTACGTATTGAGATTTGACCATTCCCTAAATGGTCTGAAGCGAGAATTTGAAAAAAGATCTATTCCATATATAAACTTTGATTATTTTTTAAGCAATAATGTTAGGAACGATATTCGTAAGGCCAGAAAAAAATTTGATTGGGTTTTACAGACATATAAAAATATTTTGAAAAAGAATAAAAATTATTCCATATTGTACCCGTTCTTCAATTATTATTTTGGAAATAGAAACAGATTTTATGAAGTTGTAGAATTTATGGGGGCATTTAAAATATTTTTAGTTAAAACAAAGCCTTCTCTTGTTTTTTTAACGGATGATTCTAATGATATCCCACGAGCAGCTTCATACCTGTGTAAGAAAATGGGCGTGCCGTGTATAGTGAGTCAGCACGGCAATATCGCTTCAGATAGCATTATTGTGGGCGAAACATTTGCGATGAAAAACCTTGTTTTTGGAAATTTCGTGGGAAAAATTTTGAAAACTAAGGGGATTTCGATAAAAAATATGGAGGTTGTTGGAAGTCCAGTTTATGATACATTGACACAAATACACAAGATTGATAAATTAAAATTTAGAAAAAAGATTGGAATTCAAAACAATCAAGAAAAAGTAATATTATTTGATTCTGGCAACGGAGATTTAAATGAATTGAAAGAAAAACTTATCTATTTAATTCAAATAATAAAAAAACAATCTAATTTAAGATTAATAATAAAACAACACCCTGCCGAATATCCTTACAATAGACATAAGAAGATGTATAAAAAAATTGCTAAAAAATATGGTTTGCCTATCATAATAAGTCAGGATAAAATCTCAGATATATTAAATATTTCTGAGGTATTTATTACCGGGTTTTCGACAACGACTATTGAAGCGTTAGCTCTCGGGGTTCCAACTATTCTTTTGGATCTTAAAGGAGAATATAATTACGAAAGTTTTCCAGAATCAAAAAGAGTATTGGAACATGTTAAAAAATTGGATTATCTTGAAAAAACTTTGAAAAAAATTTTAGAATCAAAAGATACAAAATCTATAATAAAAAGTAGAAAGAAAATTTTGAAAAATAACGCATTTAAAATTGATGGAAAATCCACTGAAAGAATAATTAAAATTATAAACAAACTGAAATAATGGTTAATTACGGTAATTATTGGTTTTTTTTATAAATTTTATAGAAAGATTTAAATAGTTTTCTTCTCGTTTACTGTATATGCCAAAAGATAATTTTGTAAGCCTTACTGTTTCTGAAGATTTTGTTAAGCAGTTAGATGAGATAATAAAAGGGAAAAATTCTTCGAGGCAAAAATTTCTTAAAGAGGCACTTAAGGAATACGCTCCTATGTTGATGCAGCCCCATGTGACTATTAGTGACAAAAATATAGGTTCTGGATACCCTATTTATGTTGTTGCAGAAATAGGAATAAACCATAATGGCTCTGTTGAAATTGCTAAAAAGTTGATTGACATGGCTGTTAAGGCTGGGTGTGATGCAGTTAAATTCCAAAAAAGAACAATAGAATCTGTTTATAGTCCAGAAGAATTAATTAAACCAAGAGAAATACCTACAGATGTTCTTTGTAATGCAATAAATCGGAAAGCTCTCCCAAAAGAAAGAGAAAAATTGTTAAAAGAATTTGTTAAAAAGAATCTTCTTCCATCAGAAATACCAACTACAAATGGAGATCAAAAATACGCTTTAGAATTTGGAGAAGATGAGTATAAAGAAATTGATAAGCATTGTAAAGAAAAGGGGATTATGTGGTTTGCATCTCCTTGGGATTTAGATAGTGTAGATTTTTTAGAAAAATTTGATATACCTTGTTATAAAATTGCTTCTGCTTCTTTAACTAATAGAAGATTATTAAAAAGAATAAAGGAAACAGGAAAGCCAGTAATACTTTCAACAGGAATGAGTACAATGAATCAGATTAACAAAGCAGTAAATTTTTTAGGAGAAGAAAACTTAATTTTACTTCATTGTACATCAACTTATCCAACTCCCAAAAAAGAACATGATTTAAATGTAATAAAAACATTTAAAAAATGTTTTAATTGCCCAATAGGATATAGTGGTCATGAACCCGGAGTTGTTCCAACAATCATGGCAGCCACACTAGGCGCTTGTATTTTAGAAAGACATATAACCTTAGATAGATCAATGTATGGAAGTGATCAATCATCAAGTTTAGAAAGAAAAGGTCTTGAAATGATATATACTGCAACGCATTTAACTAAAGAATATTTGGGATATTCAGATAAAAAGGTTTTTGATTCTGAAAAACCAATAATTAAAAAACTAAGAAGAGTTAAAACCCTCTAATTTTAAAATGAAGAATTTAGCAATAGTTCCTGCAAGATCAGGGAGTCAAAGACTTAGACATAAAAATATAAAATTATTGGCAGGACATCCATTAATATATTATCAGATAAACTGTGCAAAAAAAACAAAAGGAATTGATAAAGTAGTCGTGGCCACTGATAGTAAAGAATATGCGGCAATTGCTGAAAGTTTTGGTGCTGAAGTAATTATAAGACCTCCAGAAATATCAGGTTCAAAATCAAAAACAGAAGACACGCTTTTGTTTGTTATAGATCAATTAGAAAAAAAAGGAGAAATTTTTGATAATGTTATTCTTCTTCAGCCAACAAATGCTTTAAATAAACCTGAATTCCTTAAAAAAGGATTAGAAGCTATTAAGAACAAGGAAATAAAAAGTGTGTTAACATATTCTAAATGTAAAAGATTTTTTCTGGATGACGATGACATTATAAACAGACCAATGAGTACAGATAAAAAAACAAGAAAAATGGAGACTGGTTGTTTTTGGATAACAAATATTGAGGCACTAAAAAAAGAGAAAAACAGAATAGTAAAGCCATATGTAGAAATAGAGGTCCCAGAAATTAATGGATTAGATATTGATACTTTAGAAGAGATGAATATTATGGAATCTATTCTTATAAAACAAGTCCGAGAGAAAGAAGGAAAATACTTCAAAAAAAGAGAATATGATGGAGATTTTGAAGCTTATTATGGTCCAAAAAAAGATCCTGACGGAAAAATAAGAGATATTTCAAAAGAAAAAGACCTTAAAATAGAATTCTGCAAAGATGAAATTAAGTTCATTAATAATTTATATGATGATAGAAAAGAAAGAAAGATACTTGATATCGGATGCGGAGCAGGATTTGTTATGTCTGCAATTGATGATAATAAATGGGAAAAATTTGGTCTTGAAGTTTCAAGAAAAGCAGCAGAAACTGCAAAAAAATATATTCCTAATATCCATATAGGAGTAATAGAAACAGATACCTACCCTGAGGAATTCTTTGATTTAGTTTATTCCAATCATGTCATAGAACATGTGCTTGACCCTATTGATTTCATAAGAAAAATAAATAAAATTATGAAAACTCATGGACATTTAATAATAGCAACACCTAATTTTGATTCAGGTGCTGCCAGAAGATTTGGAGAAAATTTCAGACTTCTTCATGATAAAACACACATAAGCTTATTTAGTGATTTCAGTCTCAAACAATTATTGGAAGACAATGGATTTATTGTGGATAAAATAGAATATCCTTTTTTAAATACAGAATACTTCACAAAAGAAAATCTAATGAGATTATTTGATACATCTAAGATTTCTCCCCCATTTTATGGTAGCGTAATGACCCTTTACGCAAGAAAAAAATAATTAAACAGAAGAAATAAAAAATGGAACAAAAAATAGATTCGGCTAATTGGAAAAAAATAAAACTACTTGTATTTGATTTTGATGGAGTCATGACAGATAACAAAGTTATAGTGGATGAAAATGGAAAAGAATCTGTAAGATGTGATAGAGGAGATGGGTTAGGTGTAGAATATTATAGAAAAAAAGGAGGAAAAGTGTTGGTTATTTCAAAGGAAAAAAATAAAGTTGTTGAAGCAAGATGTAAAAAATTAGGTATAAGAGTTTTTTATGGGATTGATAGTAAATTAGATTTATTTAAACAAGAAGTAAAAAAATTAAATTTAACTATGCGGGAAGTTTGTTACATAGGTAATGATGTAAATGATTTAGAATGTATTAAAGAAGTTGGAATTGGTGTAGCAGTTAATGATTCTTATCCTGAGGTTAAAAAAATAGCCAATTATATCACAGAAAAAAAAGGTGGAGAAGGGGCGGTTAGAGAGATTATTGAATTAATTCTTTATGTAAAAGATAAGCATCCCCTCCCTAATATCAAATTCATAAATCAATTATAGAAAAGCTAATAAGAATTGATAATTTAATAGATTAAGATGAATAATAAAATAAGAAGATTTTTTTTAGACTCCATAAACGTGAAAAAAAAGGCCGCAGAAAATCTTTCAGATGATATACAAAAAGCCATTGAAATTTTAGCTAATGCTTTAAAAAGTGGGAAAAAGATACTTGTTTGTGGAAATGGGGGATCTGCCGCAGATTCTCAACATTTTGTCGCAGAACTTGTTTCTGGTTTTGAGAAAAGAGGAAAAAGTTTACCTGCGATAGCACTAACAACAAATACTTCAATAATTACTGCATACTCTAATGATTTTGGATTTGATGGTGTGTTTGAAAGACAAGTTGAAGGATTAGGTAATGATGGTGATGTGTTGATTGGAATTACAACCTCTGGAAATTCTGAAAACATTGTTCGCGCTTTTAAACTCGCAAAGCTAAAAAACATTAAATGTATTTGTCTCAACGGGAAAGAAGGAGGTAGTATTAACAATCTAAATTTAGATATAAACATGATCGTTCCATCAAACAACACAGCTAGAATTCAAGAAGCACATATCACTATAATTCATATTTTGTGTAAACTATTGGAAGATGCTTTTTGAATTAACAAATAATTATAAATATCTAATCTATGGTTTTTAGATGAAAAAAAGTTCACGATTCTTATCCCGAGATTTAAAAAAGGCCAAGAAAGAAGAGAAATTTGTTTGTTTATTATGTCATAGTAATAATTATGAGATTTTATGGAAAAGAAAATTAATTAATATTCCCCTCAATTTATCAATATGTAAAGATTGTGGTTTTGTCTATTTAAATCCAAGATGGACAAATGAAAGTTACAATAAATTTTATCAAAAAGTATATAGTAATTATTCTAAAAGAAGCATTGAAACAAGTATTGAAACATATTCTATAATTATAAATAGAATTGATAAAATAATTTCTTTTGATGAGAATAAATCAATAAATATACTTGATGTTGGATCTAGTATGGGGGACGGCTTAAGAACATTCAAAATGAGATATAAAAATTCTAATTTGTTCGCAATAGAATCCTCTAAAGAATGCCTAAATAATTTAAAAAAACATGGAATTAAAAGAATTTCTAATGATGTGAACTCAGATTGGGAAAAAACAAAAAATAAGTTTGATATAGTGATAATGAGGCACGTGCTTGAACATTTATCATATCCCGAAAAAGCTTTATCAAAGATTCACAAAACACTTTCTAACCAAGGTTATCTTTATATAGCAGTTCCAAATTTAGATTATGCTGATTTTCCACTAACAAGAACTTTTTTTAATGAACTCCATATTTCATACTTTTCAAAGAAGAATTTAAAGTTTTTTTTAGAAAAGAATGGGTTTTTTGTAATTAGTATCAATAATAAAGATAGTGAAGTTTATGCTATATGTAAGAAAAATAAGATTCGAGAAAAAGATTTAAGGAGGATGAATTTTAACGATTATGTTTCGTCCAAGAAAAAAATAACCAGCCTCTTAAAAAGAGAGGAGAAAACTTCATTCATTTTTTATTGGAAGGTTAGAGGTTTTTTAGTAAGTTTACTTAAAAAATTAGGAATAAAAAGCTTAGTAAAGGACCTTGTAAATAATATATGTTGAGGTGGCTCATGATTGGTGGAAAATTACCATTTTCCATATTTGATAAAAGATATGGAAAACAACAAACATCTTATGATAAAGGAAACCTGTTCTTTTTTTAAACGAAAATGGTTTAATAAATTTTCGAAGGATTTATATAAAAGATTAATTAATTTGAAGATTATGAGAAACAAAAAAATTTTGTATCTTTATACTGGAAATCATCCAGTTCATAGAAAATTTGCTGAAAGTATAGGTGCAGATATAAAAGAAATGTCTTGGAAAATTCCAAGAGATTATAATCTCTATTTTAGCGAGGGAGAGTTTTTTAAATTGATTATTTTAAGAATGATTGGAAAGTTAAATAAGGATTCAAAAATTATTAATCTTTTTTCTGACCCTAGGTTATTTTATTTAGATAAAAAAATTAGATTTAATATTAAGAAAGGGAAAATTGAAAGAAGACTAAAAATAAAAACATTCATTTTTAAAAGATTGATGAACAAACTTGATGGCGTAATTTGTGTAGGAAAATTTGAAGAAAGTTTATTAAAAAAATATTATTTTGGCCCATTTAAAAGAATTGATGTTTTTATTGATAAAGATTTTCATAAAAAACTATTAAAAATAAAACCGAAGCTTATAGAAAGAAAAGTACTTTTTATAGGCCATGGTCCAGATATTTATTGTAAAGGCATTGATGTTTTAATTGAAGTTGCAAAAAAAAATAAAAATATAGATTTTATAATAATTGGGAGATTTTATAAAAAGTTTATTCAAAATAATATTATACCAGAAAATGTGAAATTTGTTGGTAGATTAAAGAACTCTGAAATGTGCAAGGTTTTTAAAAATAATTCGCTTTATGCCCATTTAGGTAGGGGTGAATCTTTTGGAATCGCCATTTTGGAAGCTATGGCGGCAGGATTACCCTGTATCGTTTCAAAATTCACTGGGGCAAAAGAAGCTGTTGAAATGGTAAATTCTAAGTTTGTTGTTCCATTAAATAAAAAAATAATTAGTAAGAAAATTATAGAATATTTCAACAAAAGTTTAAAAGAAAGACAAAATTTATCTAAAAAATTTAAAGAAAGAAGTAAGTTTTATAGCGAAGAAAAACAATTGCAAAATTTTAAAAAACAATTTGAGACTCTGGTAAAATCATTATAAAATAAAGTGGATTAATTTTTTCGTTTGAGTTTGTAAATGTACAGCCCCAACCAAAGATAATATAGAGCAGATTGCGCTGCTTCCTTAAGCACTGGGAGACCTTCTTTCCATGCATTATTAGATAATATCACTCGAAAAAAGGCGAGAATCGCCATAGGACATGCAGATAATAATGGATATTTTCTCCTAATTCCAATTGCTAAAGAATAATCTTTTTCGAACCACTTAAATTTATCGAGAGACTTAAAATCTTTCAAAGTATATTCTGCTTGTAATCTTCCGTATCTTTTCAAACTTTTATTTGCAAAATCTGACCAATTAAATAATGATTTTTTTATTATTGGTTTGTGGTGTAATTGGTAGTTTGTATCAACTGTTTTGCCATTTATCTTAGGGTCATCAAAATGAGGAAACCCTAAATAAGATATTTTTGATTTTCTATAAAGAGATAATTTTCTAGGCCAGTTTTTTGTAACATATTTTTTTCCATCCCACCAGAGCCATAGAAAAGTATAGCCATCCACCTCTAAATTTTGGGCCAGTTTTCTTAAATTTTTTCGCATTTCGGTTGATAAAAATTCATCGGCATCGATTTTAAGTATCCAAGGCCCTTTTGCTTTTCTTAAAAGAATGGGAATTATTGGACCAGGAAGGCCCACATTTTTTTTGGTTGAAAAAACTTTTTTTGTATATTCTTTACAAATTTTTAGGCTATTATCTCTACATGGTCCATCGTGAAGAATCAATATTTCATCTACAACTCCCTTAATACTCTCTAAAGCTCTTCCAACTAACTTCTCTTCGTCGTGAAGAACCATTATTGCAGAAATTTTTTGTTTCATAATTTGATGGGTGAATAGTAATTTATAAAGATTGATATTTTTGATTTTTTATAGAAGATGATATGCTTATCTAGACAAGAATTAGATATAAAAAATTCAACTATTGATAGATAATATTGACAATAAAGTGATTTTGGATCTTGTTGAATTTTATTAGACTCCAGATGGGTAGAAATGGAGGAGAGTTTATAAGTAACATTACAATGAATTTATAATGAATATAAGAATTGGGATGAATAGGAGATTAAAATCTCTTAAAAAAATTGAAAAATATGTTATAGGGAAAAAAGTTTTAGATGTTGGATGTAATAGTGGCATTACTACAAAATATTTCTCAAAAAAAGGGTTTGATGTTGTAGGTATAGATATAGACAAGAAATGGATAGATTTTGCAAAATCAAATTATCCAAAAGGGAAATTTTTGTTAAAAGATGTTATGACGGAAAAAGGAATGTATGACACAATTCTTTTAATAGGTATTTTAGAGGAAATTCCAACTACTCCGGAAGAAGTTTTAATGCAGGTTAAAAAAAATTTAAATAAAGGTGGAAGGATTATAATAGAGGTAAGAAACGTGAATTCTGCAAAAAGAAGATTCAAGACCTTGTTTGGTTTGGAGCCTGTTGATCCTTTTAGCGAGAGGCTTTGGTGTTTTACAAAAAAAAGATTAAAAAATGTAATTTCTAATGCGCAATATAAAATTTTAGAAATGACTTCCAATAAACGAGAATCACTAAGATCAAAAACAATACCTACTCCAAATACACTTTCTGAAGAAATTTGGGCAATAATAGAGCCCGAGAAAGATTAATAAAATAGAGCGTTCTAAATGAATTATGAGATTTAAAAAAAATTATTTTATGGAAAAAAACTTGCCTCTTCAAACAAAAATTAGATACAGAAAGATGCGATTATTAATAGGTAATGTTGAAGATAAGATAATTTTAGATATTGGAGCAGGATACCTCCCGATTTCTAGAGGAATAAAAACAAAAAAAACAATAATACTTGATGGAGTTAAAAAATATAAACCAGATGTGTGTTGTGATATTAACAAAGGACTACCTTTAAAAGCTAATTCTATAGATATAATAATTGCTGGAGAAATAATAGAACATATTTATAATCCAATAAAGTTCATTAGAGAGTGCAACAAGATTCTGAAAAAAGGAGGGACACTAATACTTTCAACGCCAAATATTTGTTCATTAAAAAATAGATTTAAGGTTTTGTTTGGACAACTTCCTGAATATTGCGCAGAGCCTTCAGAAGATGAAAGCTTTGAACGACATATAATAGATTTCAATTTTTCAAGATTAATTCAAATACTTAAAGAAAACGGATTTAAAATTATTAAAAAAACAAGTAATGGAATAATCTATCACAGTAAACTATTTTGGCCCTTATCATTAACTCCAGCCAGTTTTGGAGAAACTATAATAATTAAAAGTAAAAAAGTAAAGAACGTAAAATGAGAATTAAACGAGACTACATTAAAGCGATTAAAAGAAGTTCGGATTGGTTCACCTCTAGATTTAAACCTTTAACTGTTCACACGGAGGCAATAATGATTGATTCTATATGGGGAAAAATAAAAGAGAAAGTAAAAACATGGAAAGTAAAGATATGGTATATTATGACACCTGCAAACATGCCTTATTTTAGGTCTGAATTTAATATAAAGATGTCTAAAAACAAGTTGAGTAAGGTAATGAAAACGAGATATAAATGGATGCTAAACCAAGGGCAGAAATTGGAACTTCATATTCATTTAAGTCATGTTATGAATAATATAAGTTACAAAGAACAAGATATGCTTTTCAAGGAATCAATAAATTGGATGAAAAAAGAACTTGGCATAATACCTAAGGAATTTGTTCCGGGATGGTGGTCTTACAATAAAGATACCCTCAAGCTTTGTAAAAAATATAATTTAAAGATGATTTATCCAAAAGATTATGATTTCACTCATGATTTTCATTGGGTTTTATGATGTACAGTTAAATATATAAAATAAATTTTTTAGCTTGGCTATGAAAGAGAATATTCAGATACAACAAGAGAATTTTGATGAGTATGTTGCGAATGTAAATGATCCGAGATATAGGAAAATAAGAAAAATATTAACTTCTCGGAAAATAGGGGAACTTTTGGAAATTGGATGTTGTGGAGGAGAGTTTTTGCAATTAGCCAAAAAGAGAGGATGGAAAACTCGAGGTTTAGAAATTTCGAAAAGAGCTACAAGTAAAGCAAAGAAAAAAGGACTTGATGTTAAAATTCATGATGTAAATAATAAATTTCCACTTAAAGATAATACCTTTGATATTATAGTCGCTGGAGAGATTATTGAGCACACATTTGATGATATTGGTTTCTTGAATGAATGTTATAGGATATTAAAGAAAGGGGGTCTTCTAATTATAACTACTCCGAATTTAATTTCATTAAAGAATCGATTTTTAATGTTATTTGGTTTTAATCCCCGATATGTTCTTGGAGAATACCATTACAGATTTTACACCAAAAAAGTTTTTGAAGGAATAATAAGAAAATCCAAGTTTCAAAAATTTAAATTTTCTGGGAATTTTATTATTTATTCTAAAAATCGTGATAGAATTTTAGGATCTCTTTTTGAAAAATGGGCTGAATTAAACCCTTCTCTTGCGGAACATTTTATTGTAAGTTTAGAAAAGTAATTAATCTATAACTTCGTCATTATCTCCAGTCATTCAAAACATCCTCTTTACCTCTGAAATTGTTATTGCCTTTAATAGGAAAATGATTGAAAAGTAAATAATTGCTGCACTAAATATCATGATTAATCCTGTAAAAATATTTAAATGTATAAAATAATCAAAGACAAAAAGATAGGCTAACATTATCAGGCTGGCGAATAATGGTTTAAAGATCGAGTCTTTTCTTGGAGCAATTCCTACTTTCTTTTTAGAGAGGAAAACTATTACAAACATCCCAGAATATCTACTTATAAATGTTGCAGCAGAGACACCTATAAGGCCATAAGAAGGATTTATTTTTATTAGATAATATACAAAGATAATACTAAGTATGACGTTTGCTATTGATGTAGTAAGATTAATGAGTGCAGAAATTTTTGGTTTTTCTTTTGCATTTAAAAGATGAGTATATAATGCAGAAAAAGTAATTTCTAACAGAATTAAACTCAAAAAGATAGATGTTAAGATCAAAGAAAATTCATACTGCTGAGGAACATATTCAAAGCCATACAATACTTTTAATAGGGGTAAGATTATGAAGGCTAACCCTATTGCTACAGGGAAGATTAGTATAGAAATATAGTGAAATGATTTCTTGAAAGCTTTTTTAAGTCTCTCTCCCTTAAGTTGCGTGAAAATAGGAAAAAGTACAGAAGTAACACCCATAAAACCCAAAACCCCCCCAATTACTGTAAGAATGGCTGTATAAAATCCAATAAATTCTGAAGTTAAAAAATATCCAATAACCAATTTATCTATGTTTGCAAAAATAAGAACAGTAAAAGAACTTAATGCTATAAATCCTGAGAATTTAAGCATCCTTCTCCTTTCTACAGCTTCTTTTTTTCCTTTTAATAAAAAAGGATATTTTTTGATAAGAATTCCTGTTGAAAAAATCAAAGCAGGTATTACAGAAAGAGTCAACACTACAAATATGCTTTCAATGGACTTAAAGAAAGAGAAGGCAATAAATAATAAAACTATTCTTGATGTTTGGAAGATTAATTCTAGTATTGCAGAATATTCCATTTTCTGAAATGAAAAGAAAACATTAATTGTTAATTGATAAAATGCGCTGACAAATAAATAAATACTTCCAATTTTTAAAAGTAGTATGAGTTCTGGTTTTCCAAAAAAAGATGCTATCAATCCTGCGCCGAAGAAGAGAAATAATGCGACAATTAAGGATAAAAGAGCTTTGGATTTTAATAGAAACCAAAATCTTGACCTTGCTTGTTTTTTGTCTTTTTTTCCAATACTATCAGCTAGATATCTAATCATAGTATTACCAAGCCCAAGATCTGAAATCATAAACAAACTTAATACAATAGTCAGTGCTAGAGAATAAACTCCAAAAAGTTCTGGCAAAAAATTTCTTGCAATCAATACTGTAAAAATAAGTGCACCTATTTTTGAGATAATTCCTGTTAATCCGCCAAAAAATATATTTTTTATAGTTCTTCTTGCGAAAGAACTTTTTTTCGCTTTTTTTATTAAACCCATATTTGTTAAAATTATTTCTGGTTTTTAGCTTTTGTGAAGGTAAAAATCTGTCAAAAGAATATTTGTTTATTTACCAAAAATAGAAAAAAAGAATATAAAGATAACTATTCCTTACGAACTCGCAGGAAAAATAAGCAAGAAGATAAAAGAATCCGGATTTGATAAAATTACAGATTACGTCGTTTACGTTCTAGAACAAGCACTTTCTTTAGGGGACTCTGAAGAAGATACATATGGAGAAGAAGAGGAAAAAGATGTTAGGGAAAGATTGAAAGAATTGGGGTATCTCTAAACTTTTTTATTCTGGGATCCTCAAAAACTATCCCTCAATCCTCTTCACCATGTCTGTAAATGCAGGTCTTGTGATTAAAACTCCTACTGTGATTCCAATTATTGTCGTGAATGCGAATCCTTTTAATAGCCCTGCTCCTGCCCACAAAAGAGGAAGCAATGCAACTACTGCAGTGAAATAAGCTCCCAAAATTATTCTAAATGCCCTCTTCATTCTTTGCTTTATGCTCAAGAAAGTGCTTCTCCTGGCTTCGTCCAAAATAATTATCTGTTGGTCTATTCCTGTTCCGATTGTTGCTAGTATTCCTGCAATTCCTGGGAGATCTATATTCCATTCTATCAGGGAAGCTATCCCTAAAATAATTATTACCTCAGAAATGCTTGTAAGGAGTAATGCCATTGAAGATTTAAATTTTCTATATCTAATAAATATCACGAGAGAAACTGCGAGGAGTGCTACAATTCCTGCTATGATGATTGACTTCATGAATTCTTTTCCAAGTATTGGGGAGATGGTGTCGAGTTTGACTATCTCTAATTTATATGGGAGGCTTCCTGTGATTAAAACTGTCTGAAGTTCATGCATAGATTTTTCTGCATCGCTATAGGCGAGGTCTTGTGTGGCTCCGTTCCCTGATCCTGATATAGAAATTTGAGTGGTTACTCTTCCCCTCAAACTTTCGCTAATAAGAAGGCTATCTACTAGATTATCATCTAAAAAGAGGTCTAGTGGCTTATCTAGATAGCTTCCTTGAGGGGTTGTATTCACTCCTAGATCTCGAGTTATTTCTGCGTGTCTATTCGCAGCATCCTCGCTTAAATAAATTGTAAATCTAAAGTTACAGAAATATCCCCCTCCTGATTGCTGGCAAGTTTCTACAAGAGCGCAAGTAGGATCTCCCCTACAGACAGAGGCTATGTCCTTATCCTTCCCCCCTATAAAGACTGTATCATTTCCTATTTTTGCCTCGAATTTTCCTTGTTGTGAGATGATGTCTCGAAGATCTTTTGGTGTAGCTCCTGCTATTTCTATCAACATAAAGTTATTTCCCTCTAAATCAGAGACAGAACGAACCTTTAGATCTGTTAATCCAAATTCATTGAGGCGGTTTTGTGTAATATCTACTAGATCCTTGACATCTGATGACGAGAGTTCTCTATCTTCGGCTTGAATCAATGCTCTTGCTCCACCAACTAAATCCAGACCAAATTTAATCCTGGTTTTTGGTAGTTTTGAAACAGTTATATCAGGAGGTATATCTGAAAAGTATATTATCTCGGAAGTTTTTGTGGTGAACGTCATTTTTGTGCTTTGGTTAGATATAAATTTTCCTTGGAACATCTCTGAAAAATCTTCTAAATTTTCAACAATCTTTCCATCAATCATCGTGATTATCTGTGCTTTTCTAAATCCTTGTTCAAATGCTGTTGAATTTGGCTCTACACTCGTCACCAATACCCCTTTCTGAAAAAGGGTCGGGGGAAGGATAGCTAATAGAGATAAGACTAAAGCAACTATTAGAAGCCACATCTTCCATGTAAGCTTAATTTTCATTTTTATTTTTTACATACCACTTAAGTATGGAAACATTGGTTACCCATGTATTTAGGATATCGAAACTAAGGCCTATAACAAGAATTGTAAAGATCTGGGTAAGGACTAGAGAGAAAGATTGGACAATGACTAAGGCGAGAGTTATTGCTAAAAGAGATGTTAGGGTCATTGTGATTCCTGTTTTAAAGGCGCCAAAGATTTTTTGGTTTAAGGTCTCTTCGTGTCTTTTCAAGATCCTTGTTGTTAGTAAGATATCTGTATCTACAGAATAACCGATTAACATTAAAAATGCCACTATTCCCGCACTAGACATTTTTAATCCCAAAAAATTAAAGAGGGCTAAAGTCATAAAAATATCTGCAAAGGCCGCAAGAACGATTGCTGCAGAAGGAACAAATGTTCTGAAAATGATAAATACAACTATTGCCATGAAAATAAAAGCGAGTAAAATAGCGATCAATAGTTGCCTGAAAAAACTCTCACTCAATGAGGATCCTGTAAATTCAAAACTGCTGTTCTTTTCGTCTAATTCAAACCCCAGATATTCTTCAAGAACTTTCCTTGTTTCTTCTCCGTCGGATTTTGTTTCGAGAATTACTGCTTTTTGTTCCCGTGTTATCAAATCATAAATCTCTCTTGTGCTAATACCTTCTAGTTTTCCTGAGAGATCTCTCTCTAAATCTTCGATATTTAGTTTTTCGAAAATGGTCACAGAAGTTCCCCCTGTTAGAGAAATGTCTCTATCTATGAAATCCCCTGTATTAGAATAGAAGATAAACATATAGACAAAAGCAAGAATAAGAATTGTGATTGGGATTAGTAATAGTAATTTATAGTGCTTATCGTGA
Organism: Candidatus Woesearchaeota archaeon; assembly: GCA_964385425.1. GTDB lineage: Archaea > Nanobdellota > Nanobdellia > Pacearchaeales > GW2011-AR1 > ASMP01. The sequence goes on from CAYLOQ010000005.1 coordinate 21,857, forward strand.
AAACTAGCTAATTTTTTCGAAAACTTTACTTTTTCCTGATTTTCTTCCATCTATCTTTTTTTGATTTAAATGCGCGGACGGGGAATCGAACCCCGATCAATTGGTCTCTTCGCAAAAGCACAGGAGGTGCGGAACCTCGGTTCTGCTTGGAAGCCAATTATTCTGCCTTTAAACTATCCACGCTTAATAGTATAAAAAAGAGGGTGTTTTAAAGGTTTATGCTTGATAAATAATCCCTTGGGCTTCTCCAGGAATCCTTTTATTAAAACCTGCTTTTCTCTTAGATTCAGGAAAATTCACCCAAGAATTCATCCATCCCCTTCTTGTTTTTAGCAAATAATGTCCATGAGGATATTTTTTAGATCTCCTTATAAAAACTATTGAACCAGGAATTTTCAGATATTTTCTTTTAGAATCTGTTGATTTAGAATATTCATAATTTAATTTAATTTCATTTAAATAATCAGTTATTTCCTTGAGATAATATCCTCTTTTTATAGTATGTTCTTGGTTAAACAATTTTTTCGCTCGTTTATAGCTCATTCCAAGTAAACTAGCTACGCAAGCAATTGAGCACCCCATAGGATCTTCTTGCGTTATTAATTTAAAATTTTCCATTTTCAAAAACGCGTTCGGCAGGATTTGAACCTGCGACCCCGTCCTTAGGAGGGACGTGCTCTTATTCCAGACTGAGCTACGAACGCATTTATTTTGTTTAAATGTTTAGGATTTGAAGACCCTATTTTATTCATCCATTTATTAAGTTGTTTACTTCCTTTTAAAGTTATTTTACTTTGTCCTTCTTTATGCTTATTAAATTCTTTATATGTCACTTTAAAACCCTGATTTATTAACATATCATAGAGTTGTTTTATAAGTATTGGGGCTTTCATCTCAATAGAAATACAAGGATAAGGGTGCCCTGCCGGTGTTTTATCCAAATAAAAACAACCATCTGTATCAAATATGCCTCTAATAACATGTCTCAAACTGTCAAATCCCAAATCTAAAATTTTTTCATTTATCTCTAAATCTATTTTTTTCCCTATAGGAAATTTTAATTCTTTATTAAGAAATTTTAGTAGCATTTTATGAGAAAAATTAATTTCTATAGAATTAAAATTTGGTCTTATCTTAAAAAAAACCTTTCTTTTGAATAGTTCCTTAATATTTTTCTTGCAATACAAAAAGAAATTTTTGTCAAGTTTTAAGTGGCCACTTATCCCAATTAACCAAAATCTTTTATTTCTATATTTATAATTGCTAATCCACCCATCACCTAATAAAATTCCATAGAATTCTAAGAAAAGAGGATTTGAAAGATCTAAAATAAATGGTTTCTCTACACTTGTTCTTTTTTTAATTGAATTCATTATCCCTTTTAATTGTCTTCTTCTAATTTCTTCTTTTCCATATTTTTTAAGAACAATTTCGTAAGTTTTTTTTCCACCCTTAATATTTCCCCAATTATTTTTCTGTTCATCTAAAATTTCAAGTTGGTTTTTTATATGCTCTGGGATAATTTCCTCTGGAATATATCTATCTTTAAGATAGAACCAATCATCTAAGGTATTTTTGGAAATTTTTATTTTTTTAGAAAGTTCTTTTAAACTTCTTACTCTATTTTTCTTTTTTAAAAAATTCAATAATTCCTTTTTTGAAGAAAAGGATAATAAAATTCTCATTATCTTATTTAGGTTCTAGAATATTTAAATGTTACACTATCCAACTAAGCTAGACGTGTTTAAATATATTTTGAAAAAATTATTAATGTGGGAGGAAGGATTCGAACCCTCGTAAGCACTAAGCTACTGGAGCCTTAGTCCAGCCCGTTTGACCACTCCGGCACTCCCACGTAAGACAACCAAGGTTTTCTTACCAACTTTCCTTTAAGTTATACTCAGGGTTGATAAAACTATTACTATACTTGCTTTTTAAAACATATCTATCAGAATTAAGCTTTCTTGGTTAAGTTTAGGTTTGTCTAATCTTTTCAAAAGATTATTTTCCTATTTTTTTAGAAAGAGACTCTAAATCTTTTTTTAAGATTTCAATTGATTTTTTAAAAATATCCCCAACACTCATCTGTCCGAAAGATTCTAAAGTTATTACTAAATCTTTTTTATAGTCAATTTCTGCTTTTTTGCCGTGTTTTTTACAAATTCCTGCACAGACATCAGAAATTTCCTGTTTTTTATTATCAAGAATGCCAATATTTTGTCCTTTTTCTTTTATTTCACAGTTGGGACAGATTTTTTTTATTTCTTCATAGACGCTCTTATCTACAGTTATTTCCACAACATTTCTATAAAACATCAATCCAGGAGAAAATTTTGAGTGCTCGTTTCCTTTTCCCATCTTCGTTGTTGCAACAATTTCCAATTCCTGACCCTTGTCTAGTAAGGTTAAAGGGATCCTCCCGTAAACAACCCCTGGTTCTCCTTTGAGTTCTTCGGAATAGACTAGGCCTTCTTTATTAACTTTTAATTTTAATTTTCCTGAAGCTTTTTCGTTCCCGGATTTGCTCTTTAAAGGCATTAGTCCAGTCCTGTGGGCAATGGTCTCGTCATAGAGGGGGGAATCATTTTTTGAAATCTCCACCTCATCAATTGCCATTATAGGAATCTGATTCAAATATCTCCGTATAGAGTTTGCTAAAGTTTCGTCTAGTTCTGCTGAAAATACGGTTTGATTTGGTTTTTTTTCTATAATTTTCATTTAAAATCTTAATTAAAAAGCTATTTAAAGTTATGGTCTTCTTCCACTACGTGGCTAAGGACGTCTCCCTCTCCTACCCCCTTTCTTTTTAGGTCCTCCACGAGGAAATCTTGTTGTATCTAAAATATTAAGTATTTTGAAACCCTCTCTCGACAGGCTTTTTATTATCGTGCTTGCACCTGGACCAGGGGCGGGATTTCTCGTTTTCGCCCTTATTCTAAAATATAGAGAACCAACACCTTTCTCTTCTAATTCTTCTGCTATCTTTTTTGCAATAAACATGGCAATAGTTGGATTTGCCTTTAATCTTCCATGTTTTGTAACCATTCCTCCTGTAACCTTTGATAATGTTCTTCCAGAAGCATCTGTAACATGAACTAAGGTGTTATTAAAAGACGTGTATATATTAACAACAGCTTCTGCTTTTTTACTTTCCTTTTTTATTTTGTCGGTTTTTATTTCCATCTTCTATTATAATTTTTTCTGTTTTGAGATTATCTTGTCTTCTAATTCTACAGGAACTATGTATGAGGGGCTATCCACGAATTTCTCTCCCACAAGAATTTTTCTGTGTGTAATTAATTGCCTCGCGCTTTTTTGTGTTTTCGCAAGTCTCTTTTTAACAACAAGGGTCTGGAGTCTTCTATTTAAATAATCTTTTTTATCTAGAGACAGAACATCTGCGATTGAATTCACATTTAAGCCTGTTTTTTTCAATCTATCAAATAATGCTTTCTGCTCTTTTGGAGTTGCAGAGATTAATTTCTTTGCCTTTTCTCTTATAGATTTAATCCTGGCTTCTGCTCTCCATATCTCTTTTTTGTTTTTTAATCCGAATTCATTTTTTATCCTGGCCTCTTCTTCAATCCTATTTTTGTCAAAGGGTCTTTTTGGTCTTGAATATTTTTTATGTTTTCTTTTCATTTTTATTTTTTCTTTGACTTCTTTCTTATTCCTGCTCCTTTCATTTTATTCTTTCTAAAATTACCCCTTGTCCTCTGCCCCCTAACAGGAAGGCCTGCAGAATGTCGGATCCCCCTATAACTTCTAATTTTCTTTAGTCTCTTAATATCAAATTCTGTATGCAACTCCAGATCACTTCCGACTATATGCTTATTCTCCCCTGTGGTAAAATCCCTTCTCCTATTAACTAAATATTCAGGAATCTTTGGATTCTTTATAAATTCTGAAATTTTCTTTATTTCTTCTTGTACTAAAGAGCCTATCTTTCTGTTTTTGTCAAGACCCATAGTTCTGCATACTGCATTGGACACCCCCCAAGAGACCCCCTTTATTTTTGCCAAGCCAGGATAAATCTTCATACCACCTTCTATATCTTCTGATAAAATTCTTATTATCTTTTCTTCATATTTTTTTTCTTCAGCTTTTTGTTCCATTTTAATTCACAAACAACCGATACCTTTCAAACTCTGTCAATTCCTGAATTATCCTTTTTTCGATTGCTTTTTCAGGATCTGGTAAGTTTTGTATTCTTTTTTTCATATCTGAAAAAGAATCATATTTTTTTTCTTTTCTTTGTTTTAGAATTTCTCCCATATGTTTTTTCCCGAATCCTGGTAGCATTTCTATCTGATGTATTCTCTTATTTACAGCTTCTGCTGTATTAAAAAATTCTATAAAAGTTTTTTCTCTCTCGCACACTACTTTTTTAATAAAATCCTGTAATTGGTTTTTGGCTGCTTCTGTTAATTTTTCCTTGTGGAGTCTTCCGAGAATATAATATATTTTATCTCTCTTTCCTTCCCCGATATATACCCTCTCTCCTATATTAAGGATCTCTCCTCTACGCGGAACCAATTCTAAAAGAGTCAGATTTATCTCCCCTATGGCTTGTGCTATGGGCATCATTTTCCTTTCTAATGGATATCCATTTGGTAAATATTCTAAGATTATTGCGTGTTCTTCTTTTTCCATTTTTCTTATTTAAACTCTTTAATAATATCGAATATTTGTTTTGTTTCATCCTCATCTAGACTAACGTCACTAAAAATTTTATTTAAATCTCCCTCGTTCTCTGGCATTAAATCAATTACCTTAACAATATTGTCTTCTTTTAATTTCATTAAATCCAATGCCTCAAACTTTTTTTTCATTTCTTTAGCTTCTTTTGATTTTAATTTTACAAATTTTTTAATGAAGTTCCTTATTTCTCTCTCTGCCTCGCTGTCTCCCTTGACGTATTCTGCAGTCTCTGCCATGCTCAAAAATTCATTATTTTTTATCATTGTACTAGTGTTGCTGCTACCTTTTTTATCCTCTTCAGATGGATTGGTTCAATTAAAAACTTTTTTTCTTTGCTCTGATCTTTAATTTTTACTATATAGGTTTTTCCCCTCCTCCCTTCTATAGATCCGGTTCTTCCTTGGAGTCTTTCTGGAAAACTAAATCTAACAGCACGCTCTCTGACAACTGCAACAAAGTCCCCCTTGTCCAACTCTTGAAAATACCTGCTGAGTTGCAATTTTCCTCTGGTTCTGACTCTCTTCCTTCTTACCATAACCTACTCAAAAAGATTCTATTTAAAAATCTATCTTTTAGAGAAATATCTAATCAAGGGTGTCGAAATCTATGGGCTTTCTCTGTTGTACTGCCAGGTTTGTAGAAACTAAATCTCCCTTTTCTCTGGCTTCTTCCATGTTCTGAACTATCGCATTGAACATCTTTTCTCCCCAGACTCCTTTCCCACATTTCCCACAAAAATCAATTACATTGTCAGCAGAGAGGTGTTCTCCACAATATATACATTTTTTATCCATATTCACCGGTTTTTTATTTCAATATGTTAAAAAACTAAAAATAGTTTTTAAATCTTACTCATAACGTAATGCATCCACCACATTTGTTTTGCTTGCCTGGACAGCTGGAAAAGTTCCTGATATGGTTCCTATTAAAAACCCAAAAGCCAGAGAACCTATGATTAAATATGCTGGAGCTGCTGCCTGTAAAAGGTTTGTATTTAGTTGTGTAACTGCGAAGTATTCTATGGACTTACTTATACTATAACCCAGCAAAACCCCAATTATTCCTCCTGTCAACCCTAACAATCCTGATTCAATTAAAAATATGGAAAAAATGTCCTTGTTTCTTGCTCCAATGGCTTTCATAATTCCAATTTCTCTCGTTCTTTCAACTACCGATGTGTACATCGTATTAGCTATACCGATCCCTCCAACTATCAAAGATATTGCAGCGATTCCTGCTAAAAAGGATGTTATTATTTTTAATACATTTCCAAAACTCTCTAACAATTCCTCTGGCTTAATTATATCAAAATCCTGCGTCTTCTCTGTAACTCCTCTTGCGCTCCTTAGTTTTTTTTCTATCCGATCTGACACTTCATTGATGTCTTCTCCTTCTCCCATCTGGACGAAAATAGAATCAACCCTCTCCCCTGTACCGAATAACTCTCTAAATGTTTCTAAGGGCATGTAGATATTTTGATCATCTCCTGGATTTCCGACAGATTTCATAATTCCTATCACCTTAAATTTTTCATCATTTATAATTAACTTGTTTCCTATTCTAATCTCTTTTCCAAATAATTCATTTTCATTGTAAAGGCTTCCTATTGATATTGAATTTTTATCCCCTTCTCGTAAAAGCCTTCCTTCTTCTGCTTCTAGAGAATAAGCTTCTGCCAATACTTTGGAAGATTTTTCATCTTCTAGAGGGATTCCTATGACAAAATTAAATCTTGTTTTATCATTAAATTCTATTTTTGCATTTCCGATTGTTATATGTGTTACAGATTCTACACCCCTTACTTTTTTTATCACATCCACATCATCTTCTGTTAAAATCACACCTCCAACACTTCCAGGAGGACCTAAAAATCCTGTGCTTGGCTGAACAAAAATCTTGTCTGTTCCAAGAGCCCTGAACTGTTCTTCTACAGCTCCTTGCAAACCTAGAGAAATACTTACCAACATAAATATTGTTGCTATAGAGATAAAGATTCCCAACATTGTTAACAAACTCCTAAGTTTTCTTTTTCTCAGGTTTCTCATTGCTAAAACAAAATAATCTGATATCATTTTTTAAAATTTTATCTTCCCTCTTCTCTTTAACCCCCCTAAATGTCCTTCACCTCTAACATCCATAGAAATAATCTCAATCCCTTTTAACCTGATTCTCTCGAAATCTTTACTTCTAGATAGATCCCTCTTGACCCTATCGATACTCCTTATGCTGCTTGCAAATAATGCCACTGCTGTTTTTGGCCCCCCATACTTTTCTTCATAAGTTTGGATCCAAAAAAGATAATTATCTTTAGGAAGTAACTCTGTCGGAGAAACATCAGGAATATTTCCATCAACACCAACATAACTAATTCTTATCATCTTAACTCCTCAATGCATCAACTACATTTAATTTTGAAGCCTGCAAGGCAGGGATTATTCCTGATACAACACCCACAAAAAAAGAGAAAGAAACTGCACTTAACAAGAGAGGATAAGAGATAGATACTATGAATAAGTCAGCCCCTAATGCTTGATTTGCAAGACTTGAAACAGCTAAAGCTCCCCCTAAGCCAATCAGTGCTCCTGCAACTCCTCCCACAAGTCCGAGTAAACCAGATTCTATTAGGAATATAGAAAGAACATCTCTGTTTCTAGCCCCAACAGCCTTCATGATTCCAATCTCCTTTGTTCTTTCAATCACAGAGGTATACATGGTGTTGGCTATTCCTACACCCCCAACAAAAAGAGAGATTGCTGCAATTCCAATAACAATTATATTTATTATGTTTAATATTGTGCTTACGGCAGCTAAAGACTGTAAGGGTGTTTCAACACTAAATGTTTCTTCATCTTCTTTTTCATTTCTATCTCTCCTTAATTTTCTCTCGATTTCTTCTCCAATTTCTTCAATTTTGTCCCTGTCCCTAACTTTAGCCACAATCAGATCGTATTCATCTTCAATTCCAAAAAGATCTTGAAGATCGCTAGTAGTCATGAAAACAACACTATTTAATTGAAATGTGCTGGATTGTTCTAAAATTCCTATAACTTCAAAATCTTTCTTATTTATCTTTACAGTTTTTCCAATCCTGAAATCTTTTTCAAAATCATCTGTATCTAAAAAGAAATTTCCAAGCATAACTTTTCCTTTATCTCCTTCTCGTAAAAGCCTTCCTTCTTCTACCTCAATGTCGAAATTATCATAGATAAATTCTCTCCTCTCTTTTTCTTCAGGTATGTCTGATGCAAACCCAAATCCTGCTATCTTGTTGTACTCTAGGCTTCCAACCCTTATCAATCTCGGAACAACTAAATCCACCCCATTAACACCTTCTATGATATCTAAATCGTTATTGTTGAGTTTTTCTACAACAGTGCTTCCTGGAGGACCAAACCCTGTTCCTTTATTCTGAATTGTCAGTGTATCCACAGAAAGGGCTCCGAATTGTCCTGCTATTGCTGTTTCTAATCCTTGCCCCATTGAGATCAGAGAAACAACTGCAGCAATGCCAATAAAAACTCCAAGAATTGTCAGCCAGCTTCGCAATCCTCTGTGTTTTAAGTTCCCCAAAGCCAGCAAGAAATAATCTTTTATCATAGGAGTTACCTCCATTCTTGTTCTCTAGCCGCTTTTCCTAATTTTTCAAGCCAATCTTTTCTCCATCTAGAACCCAAGAGATCAGCATAAAGATCGAAACCGATGTCATCTCTTTCTCTTAGGGCTCTAAGAATTTGTCTTTTTCCTGAATAGGCATATTCTACTGTGTAAGGCATATCAAATACTGAAGATCCCCGCCCCATATTTGGTTCTCTTTTTCCAGACCCTCCAGAATTAGGAGTCCGAAGATAAAAAAATGCGGTCGGATCAAATATGAACGTCCTTCCTTCATCATTAATAAATTGGTGTAGGGATAACTCTCCAATAAATCCCTGGCGATTTGGATTTACTCTTCTTAATCCTCCTCCTCCAACTTTTGCGATCATAAAAGATGGAATCTGCATATTACCAAAACCAGCCCAATCTCCAGGATTCACATCTAAGTCACCTAAACTTAATCCGCTTTCGGGTGTTATTACTCTAACTTTTTCTGTCATTTTTTATTGTGTCCTCCGATCTCTCTTCCTTCTCTTCTTGATTTTTCTCCAGACAAACCAGATAGCTAAAACAAGTATTATGACTCCGCCATAAAGTGATGTGTTGCTCTTTTTAATAAGACCTAATTCAAGAGCCTGCTCTTTAGTATAAACCCTAAAAGGTATATTGACTGTTTCTACTAGATCCTTATTATCAAAATCCTTATACTCTACTCTTGCAGAAAGAGAGGGATTTGTAGTTTTGTATACAACATCGAAGCTGGCAATGTCTGTATCATCTGCATCAATTGTTCCGACAAACACATTATTTTTTGAGAGTAACTCGAATCCGTTTGGGGAAAGTTTCACAGATACTGATTTTATTTCTCCAAGACCACGATTAACCACTTCTAGAGAAATTCTTCCCTCTTCACCAACAATTGCATTTCCCCTGATCTCTACAGAAAAATCAAGCTCTGTCTTTGCGGTAACCCTAATTCCAAAACTTCCTTCTTTTGTGAAATCTTCATCATCTGCATTGACATATTTAACTATGTAAGGAATATTATAATCTCCGGGCTCTATGTCTGTCGAAGGCCTTAAGGTAAATGTAACTCTTTCATCATCATCTTCGTCAATATCATCGACCCCTCTTTCAGAGCTTCCAACAGATGTAAAAGGAACTTCGTCTAAAATCAGAGCAATAGAAACTCCTTCTATATCGAAATTTTCATTGTTCTCAATTTCTATTGTAACTCTTCCTTCCTCCCCAGGGAGTAAAGTTATATAAGTGGAATCGACCACAACTGCAGACACAAAGGCTATGGTTAAGACTAAAAAGAGGATTGTTGCTATTGTTTTAATTTGGGTTTTCATTTTATTGTGTTTCTCCGTAAATTTTATACAAATTATCTCTTCTTGTTCCTTCCTCTCTTATTGCTAAAGTAACCCCTAAATCATATATTGGCGCAAGCAAAAATCCTGCAGCACCAAAAATTTTAAAAAAATCATAAATGGTAGAAAGATGCTTTTTAGTAAATCCTACCTCTTCTCTCACCCCCAATACAACTTCTTGAAATTTTTTTGTTAATGTTTTCATTTTCTATTCTCTAGGTATGGATATCCGAGAGTAATTGCGGCATCAGCTCCAAGAACATAATAACTGATGTTTCTGACAATTTCACTCTCAAAGCTAAATCCAGCGACTAGTCCCACCAAGCCTACTGCCATTCCTTTTACTAAAATCTCTTGAAAGATTATTTCACCTTTTCCTAATCCTGAATTTTTATTTCTTGTTATTTGGGTTTTCATTTTAATCTTTTATGGGTTCCACTTGTGCAAAGTATTCGCCATCCCCCATTTCTCTACGTAATCGGCTAATAGCACTTAAATAATCTACACTTCTAGCTTCTTGAATTCGATTTCCTTCTGCACCATCAGCAATCCTTACTGTTACTTGTACGCCGGGGGCCACAATGACTAATTCTTGCCTATCAAAATGAGCATCCCTAGAGAAAAGACTTACTGCTCTATATACCACGTATCTTGTAGGAAATTCACCTGTTGGAGGCATTAATCCTGTTCTCGTTTCTCCTGTTGTGTCTGTCCCTAGTTGCCAAAAATTGGGGTCTGGTTCGGGTTCTATTGTCATTTTCTTATAAAAATTCTTAATATTTATAATTTATAAATCTTCCTACATGTTACCTTTAAAGAGTTAGGACATATTTCTAATTATCTTCCACTTGTTTCCTATTCTTTTTGTCACTTTTTCTACTTTCCCATCTCTTAACCAGTAAATGGTGTTTGCATAGGATTCTGCAATCTCTGGAGCATGAGTAACTATTATTACTGTTTTTCCTTGCTTATTGAGTCTTGTAAGGAATTCCATTATTTTTATTTCCGTCTTGCTATCCAAGTTTCCTGTTGGCTCATCTGCAAGAATCACCTCAGGATCGTTTGCCAATGAACGGGCAATTGCAACCCTCTGCTGCTGTCCTCCTGAAAGCTGGTTTGGATAATGCTCCATCCTGTCTTCTAAATCAACTAGTCTCAAAAGCTCTTCTGCCTTTTCTTCCCTATCTTCCTTATCTATGTTTTGAAATAACATTGGGAGCATGACATTTTCTTTTGCGGTTAAATTAGGGATTAGATTAAATTGCTGGAAGATAAAGCCAATTTTCTTTCCTCTGATCTGTGCTAACTCTGATTCTCCCAAGAGTTCTATATTTTCTCCATCGAGATAAATTTCTCCTTTTGTAGCAAGATCTAGACTCCCTGTCAAATTCATTCCAGTACTCTTCCCAGAACCAGAAGGGCCCATGATTGCGACAAAATCCCCTTCTTCTATAGTTATGTTTACCCCATCAAGGGCCTTCACTAAATTTTCCCCCATCTCATAATACCTGGAAACATCCCTTAGTTCGATTATGTTTTGTTTTGTCATTTTCTTCAAAATTCCAGAGAAGAAGGCATTTAAGAAGTTTTCTGTTATCGCAAGTTTTAAAAATGCCTATGAAGCATTAATAATATGATAATACCTATTCGTTGCTTCAGCTGTGGGAAACCTATTGGCCATTTGTGGGAAGAATATAAGAAACGTGTTTCCGAGGGGGAATCCTCGAAGAAAGTCTTAGATGAATTAGGCCTAGAAAGGTTTTGTTGCAGGGGTATGTTTCTGGGGCAAGAGGACTATATAGAATTAGTGGCTAAGTTTAAGAAGAGTTAGATTTATTTATTCTATTTTGATATTCTCTTTATGAAGAAAATAATCCTTACTTTTGATGATGGTCCCTCCACTAAATTTGAGCAACTTTTAAATTATTTAATTAAAAATAACCATAAAGCAATATTTTTTATTTTGGGTAATCAAATCAATAAGAAAAATGAGAAATTTTTAATAAAGGCCATAAAAAAAGGATTTTTAATTGGTAACCATTCTTATTCTCACCCTAATTTTAGTAAAATTCCTATTGAAGAAGTCAAGAGAGAGATATTGAAAACAAATGGAATAATAGAAAATTTATATAAAAAATCTAAGAAAAAGAGGTCTTTCAAAATTTTCAGGTTTCCTTTTGGGAATAATGGTGGAAATAAGAAAAATAATATTCAAAAATTTTTAAAAGAATTAGGATATAAAAATCCATACTACAAGACCTATTCATTAATTATGAAAAAATATAGGACTAAAATTGATTTATTTTGGCATCTTGACCCTAAGGATTGGTCAGAAAAAACAACTTCTGAAAAGGCTATTTCCCGAATAAAAAAGGCTAAACATAAAGATATAATCGATTTACATGACCACACCTATGCATTTAATCACCTTACAAAACCAATTTGCGAATTCCTTTCTTCAAGGAGGTTTAAATTAGGTTATTAATCTTTTAACTTATATCTTGAAACATATCCGCAATTTTCACAGGTTACTGTTTTTGTTTTTCTTTTAATCCTTATCTTTGGATTTTTATAAGGATTCAAACACTTTTTACAGAATTTTTTTCTCTTTTCTTTAAGAGGAATGTTATGACTCATAGCCAACCTCTTTATTTTTTTTACCTCTTTTGGAGTTTTATCTTTGATATCGGGAAAGAAATTCTTAATCTGTTCTTTGGCTTCTGATTTTGATATTTTTTTCATGAATGTCTTAAGAAAAAGAATTTTATAAATTTAAAGAAATGAGAGACAGCACCATTGCTTCGCGTCTTGTCGGACACTAGCACAAACGGCGTAAGAGGCTTGACTTCTGTGTTCGGATGGGAACAGGTATTTCCAACTTACTATGGCCGTCTCCGAAATTCCATATTCTATTTAGTTTATAAAGATTTCTGAAGGGGAACCTTGTTCCATAATACTTAAATATGTGGTTTTCTTTATGTTTTAAAGGCAGGAGTAATCAGTGGTTAAATTGCCTTGTGTGATTTATTTAGATCTTTTAGATTCACACTGGCTTGTGCTGCCTTTTTTTTCTAAAGCTTTTCAGAAGAAAAATTTATAAATTACGTTTTGTTAATTATAACATGGGTGGGATTCAAGATAAGGAAAAAATAGCTGAACTCTGCGGGGCGATAATTGGTGATGGATGGATACAATCAAATGAACAGTGTTTCTTTATAGCTGGTGATCCTGATGAAGATAGAGAATATTATGATTTACATTTAACCAAAATTTTTAGAGAAATATTGATTCCAGTTAAGCCAAGAGATTTTCCTTATTGGGGGGTCTATGGAATTGGTATATATAAAAAAGAGATAATAAAAAGATTACTTAAATTTGACATCTCAAAAGGAAAGAAAGTTAAGACTGCTAAAGTTCCTAGGTGGATAATTAATTCAAATAAGAGAATAATAAAATCCTTTCTAAGGGGTTTCTTTGATGCTGACGGTAGTATTTTTTGCCAGAAAGACTACACAAAATACGCAAATGAATTTAATTCCAAATACCATGCCAAAATTCGTTTAAGGATTAGTAGCATTTCTTTAGAATTAATAGAACAAATGTATCAATTATGTAATAAGTGTCAATTCCAATGTGTAAAAAGAACTATAAAGAGAGGGAGAATCTATGGTCGAAATTGTAATGATGTCCACATTATTGAAATAAATCATCTAAAAAGTATAAAGAGGTGGTTTGAAGAACTAAAACCCTCAAATCCGAAACATAATACAAAATATTTAATATGGAAAAAATTTGGTTTTTGTCCCCCCCATACGAAGATTGCACAAAGAAAAGAAATACTTAAAAACAGTCTAAATCCTTATTTATTTTATAAGCAGGAGTAGCGAAGTGGTCAAACGCACAGGACTCAAAATCCTGTCTCTTAGTGAGTTCGGAGGTTCGAATCCTCTCTCCTGCATTTTGGATTTGAAAAATGGCGACTACTACAACTCCTGAAACACCTGATTTGGTTCGTTTGGTTAGACTTGGCGAGGTCTTTGGGAAATATATAGAAAACCCTACTGTAACAGTTTTTAGCAAAGCTCGTGCAGATGGGATTCTAAAGGAATTTTATAGGGGAAGATTTAATGGGAAAAATTCAAAAATAAATCACCTTGAAGAGGGTGAAATGATTCTAATACCCAATGGGATATCATATGCGACACGCCATTTTTATTATTTTTTTACCAGCGAAATGGGTCCCCCTCACATGGGTGATCCCACCCTTATGTTAAATGAGTTGCATCTTCTTGATTAAAGAAAGTTTTAAATAACATTCTTTTCATGAAATTAAGTACCTGCGAGTTAACGCGATAGCAGATTAATAATTCTGCTAATAAAAGGAAAGTTGGTAAGAAAACCAGGGTATTCTTACAATGAAATCAAAAACAAAAATAGAAAAACAATCGCAAAGAAAGAGAAGTCCAGAAATAGTAGAAACCATAAGGGCTGCAAAAAAGAAAGAGAAATGGTTAAAAATAGCCGGTGTTCTTTCTGGTCCAAGAAGAAGCAGAATAAACTTAAATCTTACAGAGATAGATAAAGATTCAAAAGAAGGGGATACTGTAGTTATTCCTGGAAAAGTTCTTTCCCAAGGGGAAATAGGGAAAAAGATAAAAGTCGTTGCACTGGGTTTTTCTGAAAAGGCGAGAGAAAAATTAATGAAGTCAAAAAGCGATCCCACAAGTATATTAGAAGAAATCAAGAAAAATCCTGAAGCCAAGAGTATCAGGATTTTAACCAACACAAAAAAATGAAAATAATAGACGGAAAAAATGCTGTCTTGGGGAGATTGGCCAGTTATGTGGCCAAAGAAGCCCTTAAAGGAGAGGAAATAACTATCTTAAATTGTGGGGAGGTAATTATAACAGGTAGTAAGAGAGATATTAGAGATAGATTTGATGCAAAGAGGCGCAGAGTAGGGTCCAGTCAAAAAGGTCCTAAACACTCTAAGAGCTCTGAAAAAATTGTTAAAAGAACCATAAGAGGGATGCTTCCAGATCATAGAAAAGGGAGAGGCAAGGTGGCATTTAAAAGAATAAAATGTTACATAGGGATGCCAAAGGAATTTGAAGAAAAAAAGAAGATAATCAGTGGAAAAGAGAAATTAGGTAAATTTGTAAAAGTGAAGGATATTTCAAAATGAACTATATAATTGCATCTGGGAAAAGAAAAAGGGCTGTCGCTAGGGCTCTCATTGAAAAAGGATCTGGAAAAATATCAATAAATAAAAAAGATTATAACAATTTACAGGTATTTGATAAACTCAAGATTGAAGAACCTTTGAGAATAGCTGAAAAAATCTTGGGGAAAATAAATTTCAATGTGGGAATTAGTGTTAGGGGTGGGGGCGAGAAAAGTCAAATTGAAGCTGCAAGACTTTCTCTAGCAAGATCAATAATTAAATTTTCAAACAGTAAGGAACTTGAAAGAGCTTTTCTGGATTATGATAGAAACCTATTGATTGCAGATATCAGAAGAAAGGAACAATATAAACCAGGAGACAGCAAGGCAAGAAGGAAGAGACAGAGTTCTAAGAGATAATGGATAAAAGAAAAAAAAGAAACGAAAGAATGGAGGCATTGATGAGGATTTTTGTTTTCATAGTTTCTGGTATAATCTTGGTTTTATGGCGTTCGTTGATTTATGTTCTTGTAATCATAAACCTTATCTATGTTCTTATTTCAGGCAAGAGGCTCAAGGAGCTTATAGAAATGGGGGAATTTTGGAATGCTCAATGGCATCAGTTCTGGACATATATTATTTTTGCGAGTGATGAACGTCCCTTCCCATTTGGAAAGCTTCAAAGAAAGGGTAGGTTTATCTGATTAGTTTATTTTATTCCTAACCGTTCTAGCTTATTCTGAACGTGATTGAAAAGAGTCGATGAAATTATTCCCTTGTGTTCGCCTTCATAAATCTGATTATTAAATTTTATCTTTCCTATATATGTAAAATTTGTGAGAACCTTTTTTAATCCATTGACAGAAAACTTATGTTTTTCTGCTAGTTTTCTTAAACTAATTTTTTCATTCAGAAATTCTTCAAATATTTCTTCTACCTCGTTATGATATTCTGCAGGAATTAGCTTCTTATTTTCTATTTTATAACCAAAAGGGGCTCTCGACATTAATTTTCCTTTTATTGCTTTTTTTATCATTCCTTGTTTCTGTTTTTCTCCTCTGCTTTCTTCTTCAGATTCGTACCCACACTTAACACATTTCATTCCATCCTCAAGGAGGCTAAGTTTATAAAATTCTGGTTTGTTGGATAAAAATGTTCGGGAATTTGAAAGAAGTATTTGGGATTTTCAACATCTTCTTCTAACTAATAGCCAAAGCCCTAAAATGACTAAAATTATTGGCCATATAGAAACTCCTAAAGAGATCCACCCTAACTCTTATGCAAGAAACCAGAGACCTATTATCAAAAGGAACCAGCCACAAAAATTTCTTCCTCCACAGCAATAATACCAAGGACTCTCTGTATCTGATTTTCTTTTCATTAATAGTTAAGGGCTTTTATATTTTTAAGTTTTTCTAAGGATTTCTTCAGTTAATAGTGTCTTTAAGAAAGACTTATAAACGGATTTATTTAAATTTCTATACATGACATTAAGGGATATAAGAAAAATAGGAACACTTGCATTAGCTCTAGCGAGTTGTGAACCTAAATTTCCTTCTATCACACTTAAAAATGTTGAAATTGTGGGTGGTTTGGATGTTAAGATTGATTGCCTAGATAAAGAATGCTCTGAAGCAAGGTTAGGGTTTGGAAGATATATAGAAAGAAATGGAGTGGAAATATGGGAAGGCCCTATATATGGTTTTCAAAGAGATAGAGAAGGTATAAAGAATAGTGTCTGGCTATCAAAACCTTCTGAAAGATTACCTTTAGATATTTCAAGGTATGAGGTTCTTAGGGTATTCAATGATTGGAAACTTGGATATCTTAGATAGTTTTATATTCTTAATTTTATTATTCTCTAAGAGGTGATAATATGAATGCTGTCTGGTTAATAGTCTTAGGAATAGTCTGGTTGTATTTTGGATACAAATTTTACGGAAGATTCATAGAAAAAAGGATAAAGATAAGTGATAAAAATAAGACTCCTGCCGTAACACACAAAGCTGATGTTGATTATTCTCCTGCAAAAAAACCTTTTTTAATGGGGCATCACTTTGCATCTATTGCTGGAGCAGGGCCAATAATAGGTCCTATCTTAGCTGTAAACTATTTTGGTTGGCTTCCCGTGATTATCTGGATTTTTATTGGATCAGTATTCATAGGAGCTATGCACGATTTTATTTCTCTGATGGCGTCTGTCAGAAATAAGGCAAAGAGTGTTTCTGTAATAACAAAAAAATACCTAAATTCTAAGGCTGGCTGGGTCTTTGGATTAATGATTTGGGTAACTCTTGTTTTAATCATAAGTGTTTTTAGTGCCTCTGCTGCAGACAGCATCGTACATAAACCAGACCTTGTTGTTCCTTTAATCGCCATAACTCTTATTGCCCTCGGACTTGGAATAGGTGTTAAAAGATACAATTGGAATTACAAAGTTGCAAGTATTTTAGCAATAATATCAATCTTCTTTTTTGTCTGGGTTGGAAACCTGCTCCCTGTAAGTCTTCCCATCGACAATCCCTTACTACTAAGGGGGTTTTGGATTTCTACTATTTTCATTTATGCTTTTATCGCCTCTATCGTCCCTGTGTGGATTCTCTTGAGACCTAGAGATTATTTGAGTGCTATTCAGATGAGCCTTATCATGGTCTTGGGAATAGTGGCCTTTTTAATAGTAAGGCCTGTTATTAATGCTCCCGCATATATCTCTAACAGTATTTTCCCCCTATGGCCAATTTTATTCATCACTGTTGCGTGTGGAGCTATTTCTGGTTTCCATGGTCTAGTTTCTTCGGGAACGACGAGCAAACAACTAGCAAAAGAATCTCATGGAAAAAGTGTGGGGTACGGGGGAATGCTACTGGAAGGATTTCTCGCTATCTTAGTCACAGCAGTTGTAATCTCTGGATTAAAATGGGGTGGTGGAATAGGGAGTTTCCAGGCAACCCTTGATCAAGGATGGATAGTCTTATTTTCTTCTGGCTTTGGGAATATTGTGGGAAATATAATTCCAGGAATAACTGTGGGTATTGCAGCATTATTGGGAGCATTTATGGTAAACCAGTTCATATTAACATCTGTAGATACATCTACAAGATTGGGAAGATTAGTAATATCAGAAAGCTTGGCTCCTAAATTAAAAAACAGGGTTTTAACAACCCTGATAACACTCATACCTGCCTGGTTTTTGGCAGTCACTGGCTCCTATGAATCTCTCTGGAGAATGTTCGGTACATCAAATCAGTTAATAGCTTCAATAACAATGATTGGTGTGGCTGCATTCTTTATTTCAAGGGGGACTGTAAAGAAAGTTGGTTTCATAATCATCCCTGCAGTATTTGTTCTCATTACAACCCTTTCAGCTTTAATTTATCTGACCTTTAGATCAGGAGGTTATATCAGTGAAGGGAACTTTATTCTCGCAGGAATGGCCTTGGGGATGTTTGTTCTGGGTGCTTTTGTAGCTAAAGAAGGATTCTCTATTTTAAGGAAGAAGAAATAAAATGCTCAATGAAATAAGGTTAAAAATTGCTGATTTTTTAAATACGGTTCTTCTCGATGGCAAGATTATATCTTTAGACTTGTGGCATATGGTTCATTTTATCTCAGGAGGAATTGTGATGTTTTTCATTTTGAAGTTTTATAAGAAATCCGATACCAAGAGATTATTCCTGTTAATGTTCTTGTTATTTTTATATGAATTTGTTGAATGGATTTTTATAATTAATGGCTCTAGTCTTTTTAGACTTGAAACAGAGATAGGTACTTTTTTGGATTTAGTTATTGGGTTTTTGGGAGGATTCCTCTTTCTTAAATTAAAGAGGTCATTTTTTCATTAATTCTCTTTGATTGAGTATCATTAAGATAACAGCAGGTATTATGAAAAGCCAATCAGCTGTAAAAGTCAGGATCAGAAAAAAAATTGCGATTAAAGAATATAAAACTACCCTTGGATTCTTCATTTAGGACACACCCCTTCTGTATAATAGAGAACATTTTCATCCTGGCAAGCAAAACAAGAATTGCTGGAAGTGCTTGCACAGGGAAATTTAATGCATCTAATTTTCTCAGGATCATTCCAGCCACAGACAGGTTGGTAAATTTCTATGCAAAAATCAGCAGTTCTGCTTTCTTCTGTACAGTTAAATCTTTCTTCTTGTGCTGGTTGTTTTAGTTCGCATCCACAACCTGTTTCATCTGAGAAATATTCTCTATCTGGTGTACATAAAACTTGTATTCTAGAGCATTCTTCTTCAGTATATCCTATATAATTTCTATCCGGTCTAGTTTCTCCATTATCGAGAATTACAACATTTTCTTTTGGATATAAAATTGCAATAACAAACACGATTAATAATAAAATAAATGTTAGGGTCAAAATAAATTTCTGATTTTTCATAAATATCTCACATCTTTAAAATTTATAAAGATGTTTCTTTAAATCAATCTTTCCTTTCACGACATTCACGCCTTCTTTCTTCAGGAGCTGAATCTTTTTTCTAGTTCCACCTGCAAATCCCCCAATTCTTCCATCAGAGTTTATAACACGATGACAAGGAACTCCGGGGGCAAGCGGATTTTTTTTCATGGCATTTCCAACAGCACGATAAGCTTTTGTTTTTAGGGCTCGGGAAATTTCTTTATACGTCGTTACTTTTCCTCTAGGAACTTTCTTCAGAATTTTATAACAGCGTTCGTTGAATGATTCTTTCATATTTCTTCAAGATGTAATTCTCTCCCATCGTGATACGCCTCAAACTGTCTTCTAGGACCATCATATCTAACAATTCCAGGCCTTTCGGGTATCAATGTTGAATTATGAGCTATTACCCTTCTCTCTAATTCTGCTATCCTGAGTCTCTCTTCTTTTAATTCTTTTTGTTTTGTTTTATATTTCATTTTTTCTTTATGCGAAGTGTATCTTCACGAGCGTTTCTTTTTTCTTCCCCTCTTTTCTCTGGAAAAAACAGCGATTAGTTTATCATCAACCCTTATGACCTTATAACCTTTTCCTTCTTTAGTTCTGACAGCGCTTTTTCTTAAGATATTCTCAATCTGTTCTCTGAGTGTTAAAAGATTCTTCTTTGCTCTTCTAGAAAGAATCTTTCTGACATCTTCACCGATATTGATTGTAATCCTTGGCATTTTATTTTTTATCTTCTAGCGTCTTATCATAATCTTTGAATTTAATCTTTATAGATTTTATTTTATATCCTTTGTAATTTTTTCTGAAAACAGTAAAATCCAAGTGCGGTTTAGAAGACCATCCTGTATTTCCGCTTAGTCCTATCACCTGCCCTTTCCTTACTTTGCTACCTTTTTTAACAAATGAGCCATTCTGTTTTAAATGTGCATATGCAATATAGGTTCCATCAGCATGCATAACTTCTATCTCATTCATATGTTTTTTATATGCTATGTCTCCCCTAGTGGGATCTTTACCAGAATAATTTAATTTGCCTTTTATCTTTACTTTAGTTACCCTTCCTGCTCTTGACGCAGTTATCTCTGTTCCTTCAGGTAATAAGAAATCAATAGAATAACTAAAATCTTCCTTGTCTTCTTCCCAGATTCTATGGCTTCCCTCTTTAAATCCTTGCCCTATTTTCACAGGTCTTTTTTTAAATGGGAGTATATATGTCATTTTTATTCCTACAACTATCTTTTTCTCCTTCTAAACGAAAATTAACTGAAAATCAAAAGAGTGCTACCAAGGTCCAGACAGCTAGAGCCAACCAAATCAAGATTGGAAACCACATTCTTTTCAAGGTTGTCTTTCCAAGCATCTTACTTGCCAAACCCATTATTTCTTTTGCGTAAAGAGCAAAACCCATTCCTGTTAATAATGTACCGAACGCGACTACAGCCATGATTTCTACTATTGTAAAAGACTGGAGCAGGAAATAGAACACAATAACAGCCAGAATTAACTCTACTACAAACAAAACTGCTGGTGATTTATAGAGACCTTTTGAAAAATTAAACCATGATCTTGGGCTAAATAAAACTATCAAGAGCTTTATTATTATCACTATTGCCAATATCAATGCTATGATCTCTACTGAGTTAAAAGCCATTTCTTTTTTTACCTCCTTTCATTTTTATTTCTTTATATATTTCTCTTCCCGTCATTTTCCAAATTTAGATATGTTTGGTTTTAACGCGTCAAAGGGGAAAGGGCGTTTATTTGAAACAAAAGTCATGTATCTCAAAAAGACATACATTTGTGAGTTCCAGATTTCACTAAACTCTGCTATTCCTTTTTGTCTTTTTCCACTAAATACTACAATAAACCAGTGAACGACACCTAAGATTTGTATTAAAGCCTTCCAAAGTCCTAGAATAATTCCAGAAATTATTCCAACAACAATCCTCATCCAAGCCTCTTTTCTTTCACCCATTTTTAACCTTTTTTTATTCTACCTCTTTTTAACATAAACTTTCTGAACTTTAAAACTTTTGTAAATTCCCTCAAGAATATCTGTTCCAGCATAACCTGCAAGTAAAGATAAGCGAGGATCAAAGTCGAAGATGATTCCCACAAAAACACCGATGATTACCGCAGTTATGACTGTTATTACATAATAATTCCATAAAATTCTTCTTCTGAGAGATAAGGCCTTAAGAAGTCCAACGACGCCTCTTGTGAGACCTCCAATTCCACCTAAAATTCCTGCAAACACAACAGCTTCAACCATCTTTTAAAAATTTTATTTTGACTGTTAAAATAAAGGAATATATATTTTTAAGACTTATGGAAAATCATAAAAACCTTTTTTTCTTATGGTTGTTATGGAAACTTCAACAAAATGCAGGAAATGTGGAAAAAAAGTGAACATAACCCCTGTAAAGGGCTCGGGGTATATTTGTCCGAGTTGCGGAAACAGGAAAAAATAACATCAAAAAATCTTTTGATTGTTAAGGGAAAGGTTTAAATTCATTGTCTTTTAGTATATCTAATGGCATTAAAAATCGTTGTTATCTATGGTTCTGTAAGATCTCAGAGGCAGGGGATCAAGGCTGCGCATTTCATAGTCAATGCCTTAAAAGAAAGAGGGCATGAAGTTGCCTTGGTTGACCCTATGGAATATAAACTTCCTTTCCTTGATAAGGTGTATAAGGAATATGAAAAGGGTGAGGCTCCTGAAGTTCTTGAAAAACTTGCAAAATTATTCAGGGCAGCGGATGCTTTTGTCATAGTTACTGCAGAATACAACCATTCAGCCCCTCCTGCCCTTGTAAATCTTTTAGATCATTTCATGGAGGAATATTTCTTCAGGCCTTCTGCAATCGTCAGTTATTCCGGAGGGGGCTTTGGAGGCGTGAGGGCGGCATCACATTTAAGAGACATGTTGGGTGAATTAGGAATGTCTGCCATACCTTCTAGCTTTCCTATTTCAAAAGTCCAGGAATTCGGTGAAGATGGAAAACCTTCTGAGGAAAGTTATAACGAACGTGTTAAAAAGTTTTTGAACGAATTAGAGTGGTATGCCAATGCTTTAAAAGAGGCTAGGGAAAAAAGTGTTCCTTATTAACTAAATAATTTCTGAGAAAAATGAAAAAACTAAGTTTAATATTGGGGTTTATCGCAGGTCTTATAATCATTCTTTCAGGGATCCTAACTGCACTAAAAATAACTCCTGCCATAACTGCTGTTGGATTAGAAGTAACTTTAGGAATTTGGAGAATTTTTGCGGGGTCTTTGATCATTGTTTTTGTTTTTATAGCAAGAAAACAGATTATGTTTAATGGCGTTATTCTTTTATTGGGATTGTTTGAAATTCTTGTTTTTCTAGTGGAGCAAGATTATACGATTCTTGTTTCAGGTTCACTTCTTGCCATCCTTGCAGGAATTTTAGGGTTGGTTAAGAAATAATTATTCGTCAAAAAATCTAATTTTTCCACTTGCTTTTTAAATACGAATCCCGACCTGAGGCTAACTTATAAAGTTTATATCTTACAGGGTTCTTCTTAGCATAGTCTTGATGGTATTCTTCTGCGGGATAAAACTTTCCAGATTTCTTTATCTCTGTTGCAATTGCACTGAATTTTCCTGTTGCCCAAAGCTTTGCTTTTGATTGCTCTGCAAGGCTTTTCTGTTGCTGATTATGGTAAAAGATTGCTGTTTTATACTGCTTTCCCCTGTCTCCAAACTGCCCCCCTATGTCTTCTGGATTTATCTGTTTCCAAAACGTTTCGAGGAGTTTCTCGTAGCTTATTTTTTCAGGCCGGTAAGAGATTTGAACAGCTTCGTAGTGTCCTGTTTTTCCAGAAGAAACCTGTTCATAAGTAGGTTTTTTCTCACGGCCCCCTGTATAACCTGCTATAACACTTTTTACACCTTTGAGTTTCTGGAATGGTGGAATCATGCACCAGAAACATCCCCCTGCAAACGTGGCTTTTTCTATTTTCATTTTTTGAATTTTTCTTCGACTATCCTAGAAATTGGTTTACCTGTTTTTTCTTTTAGCTTTCTAAGTTTTCTTATAGTTTCAACTGATAAGGTTAGGTCTATTCTTTTTCTTTGAAAGGGTAGCTCTCCTGTTTTATCATAATTCTCGAGAGCGTCAAATACATCCTTATATTCTTTCAAAATTTTTTTGGATTTATTTGATGGCATTTTTTAATCTCCATTCAATGTTTTTTATATTATGGATATTTTGCTTTGCTATTGAAACAATGTGGTGCATTAACAATTCTCTATCTACTTGTTTCTTGAATTCAGATGCAAAACTTAATGTAACATAGGCTGCTGTTCTTTTATTTCCATCTGAAAAGGGATGGTCTACAATTATCGCTCTTAAGAGATATGCCAATTTCTTATAGATGCCTAATCTCTTATCTCCTAACTTTTCAAGAGCATAATCTATGCTAGAGTCACTTCTCATATTTCCTCCAAACCCTTGATTGATTCTTAATAATTCTTTCTTACTAATTTTCATACACATAAATAATAGGAATCTAATTTATAAATCTTTCGCTATCTCACCATTATTTATACACATAAAAAACTATGACTTGATGTTTACAACTCATCAATTGGACTCTTTATAGTTTTCAGCTTCTCTTTAGAAAGATGAGTGTACAGCTCAGTGGTTGCAATTGAACTATGCCCAAGTAATTCCTGTATATACCTAATATCTGTACCGTTTTCTAATAAATGCGTTGCAAAGCTATGCCTTAGGGTATGTGGATGCACGTCTTTCTTTATTCCTGCCTTTTCTGCTATTTTTTTTACTAGTTTTTGTATGTTTCTGTCAGAGAGCTTTCCCTTAGGCCCTGTAAATAGAAATTCTTGGTTATTCTCCATTTGCTTTTTTGCTTGATCCTGTAGTTCTTTTCTTAAAAAAATAGGTATGTTAAAAATTCTGTCTTTTTTTCCTTTTCCTTGTCGAACATGTCCTATATTTTCTTCAAAATCCAAATCATGAACTTTAAGATTTAAAAGCTCTGAAACACGGAATCCGCACGCGTAAAGCATGCTTATCATTAGTTTAGTTTTTTTGTTTTCGACAGCTTTCAACAGCTTTCTAACTTCGTCTTTTGTTAACACAGAAGGGAGTTTTTTCTCTCTTTTTGGTCTCTTGATTCCTATTGTTGGGTCTCTCTTTAATATATTGGAGTGAGCATATCTTATTGCAGCTAAGAATAAAATTATTGAAGAAGATGCCCTTTCTGAAATTGTTGCAAGGTATTTTTTAACATCATCTTCATTAATATCTTCAGGGGCTTTGTCTAGGAAATTTAAAAGCCCTAAATTCGCCCTTGTATAATTATTGATTGTATGTTCTGAGTTTTTAGAGATTTTTAGTTCTGTTTCTATTTTTTCCAAGAAATCCTTATGTTCCATACTAGAAGATTATACGAACCAATATATAAGAGTTTTGGCTTTTAGAATCGTTTCTTTACAAACACTGTTGCCCTTTTTCCAGCATAAGCCCTAGGTAAAATAATATGTGATGCGTTTCCAAATCTTTTTATCTCTGCATCTTTGATAGCCTCTGGAAGAACTCTTGTCATTGTTTCATAAGCTCCCCTAACGTCTTTTTTCAATTTCTCTAGATTTATCCTAAGTTCTCTGGAGTTTAGTTCGATCCTTTTTTCTCCCCTCCTTGGCTCTTGCTTTTTCGCATTCTTTAAATCTTTGCTTCCTTTTTTTATGCTTGTTTTTTTTATTTTAATCATATATACAAAGGTATATACCTATTTATAAATGTTTCTATTTATATATACAATTGTATATAATTTTTCGGTAGAAAAAATTAAAAGTCACTTGTTCTTAGGTGAGTTATGAAACACTTATTATAGAAAAGATTTTAAGTTTTAGGCTCTTTTGAAAGAGATGGCAACTTTCTATCTGGACATAGAAACCCCAGGCTTGTACGAACTCGAAAGAGTTAAAAGTTAAAGATTCTGAGAAACATACTGCAGGTTTTTTACAGCATCTAAAACCCTGGAATCTGGAGACAAAACAAAAACATGATCGTTTTGAGAGCGTAAAGCCCGGTATAAACGCTGTAAAAATTCTCTTCTTGCCTTATCCTTATAAAAATCCCAAAAATATTGTGGATGTGTCTTCTTTAAGATTTTCCAAAAGGTATCTTGGATATTGGGGTTGGGATATTTTGTAAACACGACTGAACAACATGAATTTCCAGGAAAATCAACTCCCCTGGAACATTTCGTGCTATATAAAATATCAAATAACTTATTTTTAAATTCAGAGATTAATTTTCCTGTTTTGTCGCTTTTTTGCAATTCAAGCAGTTCTTCACGCGACATTAAACCCTTAAGAGAAAATTTACTTATTTCCTTCTCGTTTGGCAAGTCAATAAACGCATTTACATGAATCAGTGCAGGCCTTAGGGCTTTCTCAATACAAGCGGAAAACGCCTCTAGATAATTTTCTCTGGTGATCTTTCCTGAATTAAAATTATCATATTTACAGTCGAACTCTTTTCCTGTCTGATGAATCTCAATTGTTCCTGGAGGAATTGTTTCAGCTTCAACAGTTCTGTAATCAGTAATGCCAAATACTTTCTCTAAAACTGTTTTTGAGTGTAATGTTCCTGACATAAACACAAAAGCCTTGTTCTTATCTAAAACTTCCTGCAGTTTTTTAGAGAGATTTGTGGTAACAAGATTAGCATACAAATTTTCTTCATAAAACCTGTAAGTTAAATAAGTATCAGTAAAAAAATCTTCAAAATTCCTTGCGATCTCGAGAACTTTGCTGACATAGTTGGAAGATGAATCATCTGAATAAGTTTCTGACTCAATATTTCCGTCTTTTAGCATCAAAGATAAAATCTGGCGTATATTTGTGTTATCTATATGAAAAATCTTATTTTCATCGATCCCTGTTGCTTTTTTGTTTTTCTCTTCTAATTTAATCAATTTAATAATTTCATTTGCAAGGTTCATAGTATCGTCGTATTCTGAATAAAGACTGGCTAATGAGTGTTTCAGGCGTGTTAAGTTTAATTCACTCTGATTGGAAAAACTGTCTAAAAATTCATCTGCTTCATCAATAATATCTATTTCTGTCTCTGGTTTTCTGTCAAGTGCGGTCTCAATTTTATACTTTGCCGCATTAAAAATTATCACATCAGAATCGAGATATGCATCATACTGATCATAATAAGAACACCCTTTTTTCCTGTGATAAAAAGTGAAATCTGTGTCTCTTAAACCCTTATAAAATCTCGGTTTAGCATCAGGAAGATTCATCTTATATTTGGAGGGTATGATTGGACTCCAGTAAGGATTTACAGGGGCGATTGAAATCCTTTTTAATTGGTTTATATTAGAGATATTTTTGTGCTGTATAAGGGGATTTTCCCCATAATATTCCTTAATTTTTTTATAATTTTTTTCAAGAATTTGAATAGTATCTGGTAAAAAAGGGTCAGCACATGAAATTCCTGGCTTAAATAAAGAATCATGGTTAGCTCTTCCGGTAATCATCGAGATTTTTAATTTTTCTCCATTGGATTTTAGAAGAAACATCTTTCCCATATAATCCTCTTGATATTGTGTTTGCAGGTTTTTAACAGGCACTACAACAGCTGCCTTGCCAAGAACACGGGCAATGTTTAGCGCAATTGCGGATTTTCCTGTTCCGCACACACCATGCAGGAAAATTATTTTTGTTCCCGCCCTGACAAGATTGACGACTTCCTCGACAACATCTTCCTGTGTTTTGTTGTTTGAGAATTTTAAAGGGGCAAGTTTCTGGTTGTTTTTATATAAACTCCAGTATTCAGTATCCTGAGAATTATCGAATTTCTGAAGAGGGTTTGATTGTTCATCTTCTTTGCTGCTCTTTAGTTTATTTCCCAAAAGATCACCCATAGCCAATTCTGCTGCTTTTTTGTTTCTGATATTGCATTCGAGACAATTTCCCCCATGATTAATAGATCTTCCACAAATTTCGCAGTTATGCTTTTTCCCATAGCTTTTTTGGGAAGTTAGCTTTAATTGATTGCTTCTATCAAAGAGCTTGTTGTTAATCCCTATCAATTTCCCCTGAGGATCAAAGTTTAGTTTTCCCATGAAAATATCCTAAACAGCCTGATATAAAAAAGTTCCCTCTTGCACGGAAAGGGTTAAAAGTTGGGGGTTTTGAAGGTAAAGGAAAGGTTTTTAATATTCCATAAGGCTGTTTATTTTATGGTAGATTTATCTGAGAAGGAAACAAGAGAACAATACATAGATGAATCTCTAAAAATCGAGGGTTGGGAAGAAGATTATATCAAAAGAGAGATTAATTCTGTAAAATCTGATTTTAAGAAAAGACAATATAAACCATTTGACGGTTCTATTGAAAAAGGAGTTGATAGATTTATTGATTATGTTTTGGTTGATGAGCACCAGAATCCTTTAGCAATAATTGAGGCAAAAAGATTTTCTTTAGATCCTGAAAAAGGGAGTATTCAGGCCACCACATATCAAAATGATATAGAATCTAGCATAGGACATCCGATTTTTATCTTCTTAACGAATGGTAAGAAATGGTATATTAAAGAAAAAGGATACCCAATGAGGGAAGTAGCTGGACCTTTTTCACAAAAAGACCTAAAGAGAAAGTTAGATTTATTTAATACTAAAAGAGATTTAACTGAAATAGAAACTAATAAAGAGATTGTTGATAGATCAAAAAGCATTCAAATAGTTAAACAGATCTTAAATCATTTTGCGGCAGGGAGAAGAAATGCTTTGATTAATATGGCTACTGGAACTGGAAAAACAAGAGTTTCAATGGCCCTTGTAGATGCTTTAGTTAAATCTAGACACATACAAAATGTTTTATTTGTTGTTGATAGAATTGCTTTAGGCCAACAAGCTTATAAAAATGGTTTTCAGAAATTTTTTGAACCGGGAATTTCATGTTTGATAAATGAACAGGGTTTTGATGAACACAAAAGATTCTATGTCTCTACAGTTCAAACACTGATGTCTAAACAAAAACAAGGAGGATATCTATTTCAAAAGTTTGGTCCTGGTTTTTTTGATTTGATTATTTTTGATGAAGCCCACAGGTCTTATTATGACAAAAATAATTATGTTATGAAATACTTTGATTCATTTAAAATAGGACTAACAGCCACTCCTTCGAAAAATGAAGATAGAAATACTTATGATTTATTTGGGTGTGAAAGGGGGAGGCCAACTGTTGAATATAGTTATGATGAAGCGGTTAAGGATCGCGTTTTGGTTCCTTATGATGCTCAGATGATTAGCACTAAAGTTATGGGGTTGGGTATTGATGGCATTGAATTGGATAACGAATTAAGAACCGACTTAATTAAACAAGATTTAGAACCAGATAGTTTTCAAGTTCCCGGAACAAAATATGCAAAGTATTTCACAGATAAGAAAACTAATGAGTTAATTATTAAAGAATTTATGGCTCGCTGTTATAAAACAGAAGATGATCTGCCCTGTAAAACAATTTTCTTTTGTGTTAATATACAACACGCAAATGAGCTTGAAAAAACTTTTGGAGATTTATATCCAAATTTGGCTGATGATGTTAAAGTTATAACTTCTAACAAAGACAGATATATGGATGAAGTTAATAGATTTAAAAAAGATTCTTCTCCTCGAGTTGCTCTGTCTGTAGGAGTTTTAGATACGGGAATCGATATCCCTGAGCTTATGAATTTGGTTTTTGTTGTGCCGGTGTTTTCTCATATAAGATTCTGGCAGATGCTTGGAAGAGGAACAAGAAATAAGGGATCTGTTAGTCCTTCACATATTCAATATTTACCAAAGTATGATGGAATTTTTGATAAGAAAGATTTTAAA
The DNA here is from genome assembly GCA_964385425.1 of Candidatus Woesearchaeota archaeon. Taxonomy (GTDB): domain Archaea; phylum Nanobdellota; class Nanobdellia; order Pacearchaeales; family GW2011-AR1; genus ASMP01. Next base: position 51,001 of record CAYLOQ010000005.1, read on the forward strand.
ATTCTTGATTTTATGTTTGGGGATTTTTCAAATATAAGAGAACATCAACTAGAGCAAATTGACAATAAAAAAACCTCTGAAGATATAAGAGTTAAGATTTTTAGAAAAGAAGTAGAATTATTAGAAAAAAAGCTAAGCAAAAAAGAAAAAGAAATAATTGAAAAAGATATTTTAGAAAAGGTTAGTAAAATAGATCAGAGATCATTTATTGTTAGGGAAAAAATCCCGATTATAAAAAAGATTGTTGCAATAAAATATAATTTAGAAAAACATGTTAAGGAATTAAAAGAGGAAATTGCTCCTTTAATGCAGTTTTCGGAATTTGGTAATGGTAAAGTTCAAAATTTTATTTCCAAATGTACTGATCTGTTTAAGTTTGTAAAAGAAAGTGATATTGAAGGAACTGTTAAAATAAGAGAGTTTGTTGAAGAGAGAGTTATGAATATCTGGGAAAGTAATTTAGAGGCAGTAAGAAATAAATCAGAAGAAATTAAAAGGGTTATGCAAGAAAGGTTCTGGGAAGAATTGACCTTTGGAAATATTGATTTTCTAATTAAAGAAATTGCTCCTTTAATGATATTTTATGAAAAACAAAAGGGAAATAGGATAAAAATTAATGCTCCTGACTTTGTTAGGGAAGTTGAATCATTAAAAATGGAGCCAAAAGATTCTAAGGAAATTGAAGAATTTAGAAAATCCATGTTAGTTCAAAAAATGAAAAAACAAGGAGTTACATGGAAAGAGCTTTTTGAAATATCAAAACAACTTTCAGGATTAAATTCCTCTTGGGCAATTGAAAATGTGCAGAAAACGCAGGATTTCGTTCTTTTCCTTAGAAACATCTTAGAATTAAAAAATCTCCCAGATCCAGAACAGATGATAAAACAAGAATTTGAAAAAATGATAATAACAGAAAATAAAAACTATAATGCTCAACAGATAGGGTTTCTTAGATTGTTAAGTTCTTTCTTTGCCCAAAATAAACACCTAAATAAACAGGATTTCACCACCCATCCCTTGGCAGAGGAAAATCCATTGAGTAAGTTCAGTCCAGAACAGCTTAAACACATAATCAAGCAAGCTGAAAAGATAAAGATTAAGTAAACCATTATAACACTTAAATACCTAAATGTTTATATATTCTTCTTGGTTTTAAAGTAACATGGTAGCTGATTGGGAACTAGAGAATAAGGTGGTTATGACTAAATTGCCAAGAGAGGATTTTGTTAAATTTAAGGGAATTTGTGATAAAGAAGATAAAACGATAAACAAGAAGATTAGAGAGCTAATTAACCAGGAAATAAACCGAACTCATGGCGTTCCTGTTAATGGGACCAAGAAGAAGTTTTTTATTCCTTCTGAGAATAAAATTGTGGAGATGATGGAGGTGGAGGATGAGTAAGAAAGATAAAAAATTAATTGTTTTTGAAAATAACAAAATAAGAAGGGCTTGGATAAATAACGAGTGGTTTTACTCTATTGTAGATATTGTGGCTATTTTGACTGAAAGTGCTCGTCCCAGAAAATACTGGTCAGATTTGAAAACTAGGGTTAAAAAAGAAGGTTCTGAGTTGTCCGCAAAAATCGGACAACTGAAATTTAAATCTTCTGATGGGAAGTATTATCTTACAGATGGTACGAACAAAGAAACAATATTCAGAATAATCCAGTCAATTCCTTCAAGGAAAGTAGAGCCATTTAAGCTATGGCTTGCAAAAGTCGGGAGCGAACGAATTGATGAAATTGAAAATCCTGAACTTGCACAGGAAAGAATGAAAGAAATTTATGAGAAAAAAGGTTATTCTAAATCATGGATTGATAAAAGATTGAGGGGAATCGTAGTAAGGCAAGATTTAACAGATGAATGGAAAAAAAGAGGTGTTGAAGAAAAGAGTGGTTTTGCAATTTTGACAGCAGAAATTTCTAAAGCTAGTTTTGGAATGACTCCTAATGAATATAAAAAATTTAAGGGATTAAAGAAGGAAAATTTAAGAGATCATATGACAGATTTGGAATTAATTTTCGGCATGCTCGGAGAAGCATCTACAACAGAGATTGAAAGAACACAAAATCCAGAAAAATTTGAAGAGCACATTAATGTTTCCAGAAAAGGCGGCAGGATTGCAAAAAATGCAAGAGAAGAATTAGAACAAGAAACAATGGATGGCGTTGTCAGCGAAGAAAACTATTTGGATGAGGATGAGAGAGTGGTTAGGAAGAAAAAGAAGAGGAAGAAATTAGTTGAGGTGGAGGTTTTAAGATGAAAGTTGAAGGAAGGGTTGCTTTAGCATTTGGAGTTTTTGTTGTAATAATGATCGCATCAACAGGAGCATTCTCTGAGATAATTGGGGGCCTTACAGATGCTATGGGAATTTATGGTTTTATTATTGGAATTCTCATTGTTGTAGCAATAATTGCCGGGTTTTTAGGGTTAGGAGGTAGGAGGAGATGATGCGAATACTAAAAAGTTTATTTAATGATAGGAAAATTAAGGAAAAAGGATTAACCAAAGATTTCTTTTCAGAGGATATAATTTCAAAGATGTTAAGATTAATGGATCAATATTCTTTTAATATAGATGAGTATTTTAATAAAGTTAATACTGTAGCTAATTTCTTAGATCGGCTTTCTTTTCAAATTCCTGAAGAAGATTTAAAAAATTCTTATGAACTTATGCAATTAAAAAATTATTTAAAAAAATCTAACTTAAGCGATGGATTAAGTTTAATTGAATTATTTGCAACGACTCTTTTTGAGGAATGTTTTTCTTTCACCCCACAAAATATTAACAATATCAATAATTTTATGAAAGAACTTAATAATCTTTTCTCTGTATACAAAATACCCTTTCAATTAATATACAAAAAAGAATCTTCTAAATTTTTTATGGATAGAATTAACTCTCCAAAAGAAGAAGAAAATAAAAAGAAAATTTATGAAATTATAGATTCCTTAAACTCTTCAGAAGTAAATGAACATTTTACTAATTCTTTAGTCAATTTTGCAAAAAGAAAATATCCTGAGAGTATTGAAGAAGCTTATTTGTCTTTAGAGAAATATTTGAAAATAAAGATAAACAATCATAGAAAGGATGTGTTAAAATCTTATATAGAATTTAAAAAATTGTTTAATATTGAAAGAGGTCTCTTTAAAATTCATAATCAAAAAATAAAAGAAAGAATAGATTTTGTTTATACAGTTAGAAGTGATATTAAAAGTCATTCTGACAAGGAACTTTTTGATAGAGAAGATTTTCTTGAAGAAACAGCAAGATTCCAATTAAATGAAGTTATGAATTTGATTATTTTATTAAATTCTTTTAAGAAGAAATGAAAACTAAACAATTTCTAAGGAGACTAAAATGAGAAAAAGAGCCATAAGCAAAAATTATTTTCATTGGGAGCCTTCTATAGATGGAAGAATATATGATCAGAGGTTTGTTGATAAACATTTAAAAGAAAATCAAGCTCCAGAAGAATCTTCATTTGATCCCGGAGATATTGATACAAAAATTTTAGTATATGAAGATAGAGTTAAAACGTGGTTTCTTGATATTGCAGATGGCCTCAAAAAAAATAATGAAGCCGGTTTTGTTATTTTATCTATAGCTATTGCCTACATCGAAGGAAATCAACAATTCAGAGAAGGAAAAACCAGCAATAGGCGAGGAAGATCTCCAAAATTTTTCATTAGAGGTATGCGAAGAATTTTTAACAAAGAACATGTAGCTGAAAATATTCTAAAGGAATTTTATCATCAAGTGAGGTGTGGTTTGTTTCACAACGGCATGACTGGAAATAAAGTTTCTATATCTGGCCAATTACCATTACCTGTAAGAAACGATGGAGAGAAAATAGATATTAATCCACACAAATTTTTGGATAATATTATAGATGATTTTAAAGATTATATTCTGATTTTAAAAGATCCTAAAAATAAAAAGGAAAGAGGGAATTTTGAAAAAAGATATGATTTGGGGGAAGGATATGGAAAATGAAAATTAAAAAATTAATAATAAAAAACTATAGGAATTTAAAGGACATATCTTTAGATTTTGATAACCTTAATATGTTTATTGGAAAAAATGATGTTGGAAAATCAAATATACTGGGGGCTTTAGATCTTTTTTTTAATTGGCAAGAAAACTCAATAGATTGGAAAGAAGTCTCAACAGGGGGAAGTGGTAATGTATATGAATACACCACAAGTATAAGAGATTATAGATTATTTTTTGACCAAAAACCAGGGACTATAAAATTAGTGGCATATATTGAATTAGATAACGAAGAAATAGAAAAAATATTTCCTGATACAATAATAGATCTTAGAGAAAATAATGAACCTTTATCTAGAGAAGAAATAGGAAATTTAGTTACTGTTTCAAAACAGATTGTCGGAACAGAAAATAAACATGCTACTTGGAAAATTAATTCTATTGAAATGGAAAATCTTATTTTGTACAGAAAAGAGGGTGTAAAAGTTCTTATGAGAAAAGAGGGTGGAATTTATAGTTTTACGGGTGGGGGGGAGGACATAGCCATAAAATTTTTAAATTTAATGAAGAATAAATTTCTTTTAATACCTGCTATCAGGAATATCGAAAAAGAGGGGAGGTTAGGAAATCCCGCATCTTTAGATGGGAAATTTATACCAAACGAATTTCTTAAACAAGAAAAAAATATTTCTTTTGGAAAAGAAAAGACATTCCAACAAATTAATAAAGATCTTTCTAAAATGTTTCCAAAATATCAAAATGTGGCTTCAATGGAAGATACAGAAAATAATATAGAAATCTATTTTAATAAATTTCCTTCTTCTTCGATAGGAGATGGCGTTAAACAACAATTTATCAATAATTTTAATATAAATTCTCATGAAAATATAATTTTTGGAATCGAAGAACCAGAGATTCATTTACATCCAGAAGCACAGAGAAAAGCCTTTGATTTTTTAAAAGAGAAATCTAAAGAAAAACAAATAATAATGACTACCCACTCCACTCTTTTTGTTGATTGCTCAAATGGAAATAAGGTGTATCTTGTAAAAGAAGGGGAGGAGAATGTAGCAGAGCTAAAGTTAATAGAAAATAAAGACGAGTTTAACTTAATAAAATATGAATTAGGAGCTAAAAATACAGATTTGTTTTTTTATAATGCAATAGTACTTATAGAAGGCAATGCCGAAGAAAGAGCGTTTCCGATAATCTCCGACGCATTAGGTTATGATTTAAACAAACATTGGATTAGATTAATTAATATTAAAGGTAAAGATAAGTTAAAAAAAATAAATGAATTTTTAAAATATGTAAAAGATTCTGATGTAAAGTCATTTATTATACTAGATAAAGATAATTCCGCAGAAAGTGATATACAAGATTTAATTAGGGCAGGACTTTTAAAGGGGGAGAATTACCATATTTGGGATGGTGGAGATTTTGAAGATTGTTTTACAGAAGAACAAATAATTATTGCTATGAAGAAAATAATAGAAGGATTTAATATAAAAATTGAGGATTTAAAAAAAGAAAGAAAAAATAAAAAGACCAGCAAGATTTTAAATGATTTCTTGTATGAAAAAAGTTTGGGTCCACTCAATAAACCAGCATTAGGAGAAGAATTAGCAAGAATTATTAAAGAAGAAATAGAAAACAATGTTGAAAGAGAAAAGACAGAACCAGAAAAAATCATAGAAAAAATTGTTAAAGTAGTAGAAAATGAAAACTAAACAATTACCAAAAGATTGGAAAGAAGTTGATTCATTTATTGAATATTTCAAAAATGAAAAAGAACTTTTAAATGATGAAATGATGAAAACTGATAATCATCAAAAATTTACTTTTTCAACAACGATAAGTATGTATTCTGTATTAGCAATTATATTGGTAGTAGTATTAGATAAATTTATTTTAATAGAGAAAATTAAGAGCATTTTAATAGTATTATTAACCGTATTTTTTTTAGGTTTTATATACACAATTTTTCATTTTGTTTATTTTAGTTGGAAAAATGAAAAAAGATATTATGAAAATGTAATCTCTTTAAACATAATACTTGAAGTTCTTTGGCACATAAAAATATCTAATCCAAAATCAGATTTATCTCTGCTAAGGAATTATTTTAATTACGAGACTAAAAATCCGAAATTTTTATTTCAAGATAAAAAAGAAAGATATAATAAATTTATAGAGATAATTGATAAAATAATTAAAAATGAAAACTAAACAATTACAAACAGAATGGAAAGAGAAAAATATAAGTGACTTTGCAGAAGTTATTACAGGGGGGACTCCCTCAACAACAAAAAAAGAATATTGGGAAAATGGAACTATCCCTTGGCTTCCTTCGGGTAAGTGTCAAAATTGTGAGATTATTTCCGCAGAAAAATTTATCACAAAAGAGGGTCTAAAAAATTCCGCTGCGAGAATGATGCCAAAAGAAACAGTAGTTATGGCATTAACAGGGGCGACTACGGGGAAAATAGGAATTTTAAAAATTGAGGCTTCGGCTAATCAATCGGTAACGGGAATTTTGCCTTCAGAAGAACACCTCCCAAAATTTTTATTTTATTACTTGAGAACAATCAGAAATAAAATTTTAGCCCAAGCTTATGGGGGGGCTCAACCACATATTAGTCAAGAATTTGTAAAAAAACTTAAAATCCCCCTCCCCCCACTTTCCACTCAGAAAGCCATAGTCAAAATCCTAGAACAAGCTGAACAACTAAAACAAAAACGAGAACAGGCTGACAAATTAATGGATGATTATTTGAAAAGTGTTTTTCATGAGATGTTTATGGGAAAGGGTTTTCCTGAAGAGGAAATATATAACTTAATATTAAAAACTGAAAATAGAAATCCTGCTAAAGAATTTCCTAAAAATTATTTTGAATATATAGATATAGCCTCCATAGAGAACGAAATTAAAAAAATTATTTCTACTAAAAAAATTTTGGGAGAAGATGCTCCAAGCAGGGCTAAACAATTAGTAAAATATGGGGATTTATTAGTTTCTACAGTTAGACCCAATTTAAATGCGATTGCTCTTGTTCCAGAAAAATTAGATAATCAAATTTGTTCAACTGGGTTTTGTATATTAAGGGCTAACAATAAAAAGGCTTTATCAGAATATTTATTTTTTATATCTCAGTCGCAATTCTTTGTTAATTCGCTTGTAGAAAAATGTAAGGGTGCAAACTATCCTGCAGTATCTAATAAAGATATCGCTTCATTAAAAATCCCCCTCCCACCCCTCGCCCTTCAAAAAAAATTCGCCTCAATTGTTGAGAAAGTTGAGAAGATTAAAGAAGCTCAAAAAAAATCTAAACAAGAAATTGATGATTTGTTTAATACTTTGATGCAGAAGGCGTTTAAGGGGGAGTTAGTGAAATGAATAGGGGGGTTGGATTGAGCATAGGAATTGGATTTGGATACCTAATCTCGCGTGTAGAAAGGGAAATTATTTGGTTAAAAGAAGGATTAATTCAACGAGAGATGATATTTAATAGTATCTTAGAAGGTATAGATATCATGAGTGGGAATTTTAAAGAAAATGAGCGAAAAAATTTAGATAAAGAGAGTATAAAAAAATTAATAAATAAAGTTGAGGAAATAAATGAAGTAATAGAAAAAATAAATAAAGGGGTTTTAGAAAAATGGAAGGTAAATAAAAAAATTAATAAATTAAATAAAAAAAAGATTTCTTCTTTGTTAAATAAAAGATTTGATATGTCTTTCAAGGATGAAAAGACACTTCATTTAGCTAATGAGAATCTAAATATGTCCATTTTTATTGAGTTGGATAAAACCCTAAAATCAATAAAGTACCTTTTGATAAAACTTGAAGAAGCAGAAGATTTTGATGGTGTGAAAAAACTTAAATACCCTTATGGATCTCTTGCTCGAGAGGCTATTAATATACTTTCTATTGGCTATGGAAAAACTGCAGTTTTGTGTGTTGGAAGAAGTATTGAAAGAAAAATTAATGAATACTTAAAAGAGTTATTGGATAGTAAAAAGATAAGTCAAGAAAATTTTAATAAAAAAATTAAAGGAAAATATATGGATAAAATTGGTTTTCTGAAGGATATTTTCCTTACAGATGAAGAATTTACTAAACTAAAGGCTTATTCTTTTGATAGAAATAAAGGAGCACACCCTAGCATAGAAAAGCCTGATAATGACAGGGCAAAAAATTTAATACAACAGGGCATATGGTTATTAATAGATTTACAAGAAAAAATAAAAAAGATTAATAAAAAGAAATCCAAAAATAAAAATGCTTGAACAAGAACTTAAATCAAAAATAAGAAAGCTTTGGGATAGGTTCTGGTCTGGGGGGTTGACGAATCCACTTACTGCGATTGAACAAATGTCTTATTTAATCTTCATGAAGAAGCTTGAAGATGAAGATGATAAAAAAGTTAGAGAAGCTGATTTTACAGGGCAGAAATATGAATCTATCTTTAAAGGACATGAAAAGTGTAAATGGTCAAATTGGACAAATCTTCCTGCAGAAGATATCTTAAATCACGTTCGAGATAAGGTGTTTAAATTTATGAGAGAATTAGGAGATGAAGATTCCTTATATTCTCAATATATGAAAGGAGCTAATTTTTCAATTCCAACAGCTTCGCTTTTAATTGAGGCTGTTAATATAATTAATGACATGCATATTAAAGAACAAAATCAAGATACTCAAGGAGATATTTATGAATATTTGTTATCAGAATTGCAAACCTCTGGGAAAAATGGACAATTCAGGACACCAAGACACATAATCAAGATGATGGTTGAATTAGCAAATCCCCAATATGGAGAAACAATTTTAGATCCTGCTTGTGGAACAGGGGGCTTTTTGATAAACGCTTATGAGTATATTTTAGAACAAAACAAAAAAGAGAATGTAAGCACATTAACTGCTAAACAAAAAGAAATTCTTGATGAAAAAAGCATATATGGTTTTGATATTGATGAGACAATGACAAGAATTGCACTAATGAATTTAATGATGCATGGAATAACTAAACCTAATATCGATAGGATTAATGCTTTATCAGGGGCAGGAGAAGATAAGATAAAAGAAGATATGTATGAAGTTGTGTTAGCAAATCCGCCATTCAAAGGTTCTATTAACGTAAGTGAAATAAGTGATAGATTTAGAATAAAAACAAAAAAAACAGAAATATTATTTTTAGAATTAATGTTTCATTCAATGTCTCCAAGAGGAAGATGTTCAGTTATTGTTCCAGATGGAGTTCTATTTGGAAATTCAAAAGCACATAAAGCAATAAGAGAAATGATTCTAACAAAATGCAGGCTAGATGCAGTTGTTTCCATGCCCTCTGGAGTTTTCAAGCCCTATGCAGGAGTTTCAACAGCAGTTTTATTTTTTACAAAGGGGGAACCAACAAAGAAAGTTTGGTTTTTTGATATGCAGAATGATGGATTTAGTTTAGATGATAAAAGGACAGAAACTCCCGATAAGAATGATATTCCCGAGATAATTAAAATTTTTAGGGCCCGAAAAGAGGAAGATAATATAGATAGAAAAAAGAAACATTTCTTTGTTCCGATAGAAGAGATAAAAGAAAATGATTACGATTTATCAATATCAAAATATAAGGAGATTGGGTACGAAGAGATTGTTTATGAAAAACCAGAGGTGATTATGAAAAATATTGAAGAATCAGAAAATGAGATTCTTAAAGGAATTAAAGGATTGAAAGAAAATGTTTAATAAATTTGGGAAACTTATTAAAAAAGAACCTGTTTGGTTTGTTAGAGACTTAATTAGTGTGGTGGTTTTAGGAGTGATATTAGTATTAATTTTAATGTTTATTGTAAATCCAATTATTAATCCAAATCCAAAAATAACTAAAACATGCTATTCCGATAATGATGAGATAAAATTCCTTCTTAATAATCCTTCTAGAGCCCCCGCCGAAGATTTCAATATGATCATATATGAGAGATATGGGGGTGGAGGAAAATCATATGCCGATAATGAATTATGTAATGCAGACACATATTATTTTCAGCCACTATATACCTTAATCCATTGCGATTATATTCCTCCAAATAGCAAAATAAACATAGGAATCAACTTTGAAAATAAAACTCAAACCGAATTTGATTACAGTTCGTGGGGGAAAACAACCCCTAAAGAAGATTTTGAAGAATCAAGGCAAATACTTATTTGTAATTAATAAAATAGTTTAATCCTTAACCTTTCCAATTCCACCAATCATTATTACCTAGAATTATATGATCAACAACTTTTATTCCAAATTTTTCTCCAAACTCCACTAATTTTTTCGTGATGGTTATATCATCACCACTTGGAAAACAATCACCACTGGGATGATTATGAACAAGGATTATTTTACTTGCAGAATTCTTTATTGCAGGCTTAAACACTTCGCGTGGATGAATAATGGAAGCATCTAAAATCCCTTTACTAATCAATTCCTCACCAATAATTATGTTTTGAGTATTAAGCATTAAGATGTAAAAATGCTCTTCTTTTTTGTCTTTTAATCTCTCGTGAAAATAATCAAAAACATCTTCAGCACAAGTTATCTTAGTTAGAGGGGTTTTTGCTTGATTAATTCTCTTTTGAAGTTCTGCGATAGTTAATATTTGCATGGCTTTTGCAGGACCAATTCCCTTGATTTTCCGTAATTCCACTAATGAACAATCAAGAAGTTTGTCTAATCCATATTCTTTCATGAGTCTGTTAGACATTTCTATAACATTCTCGCCTTTTTCTCCTTTCTTACCTTTTGTTCCTGTTCTGAGAAGTATAGCAAAAAGTTCTGCATCGCTTAAAGCTTCTGGACCTTGCTTAAGGAATCTTTCTCTTGGCCTATTTTGCTCCGGCATCTCTTTTATTTTCATATGAAAATAAATCTCTTAATTTATAAAAACTTATTTATTTTCTCAATCCATTTTCCAATAACATCTTCAAACAAAGTCACCATTGCAAACACAAAAAACGCACTAAGAAAACCAAGAGTGAATGTTTCTTTGTAGTAGCAGAACATCATATAATCAGGTACCTGAACTATATAAGCTTTACGGGTACCTGAATTGTAACTTAAAAGTGGGTACCAGATATATTTAAATATAAGTCAACCATAGAGAATACATGAAGCTACAGAAACAAAAAACAGACTATAAACGAAACTACCATAAATATGTGATTGTATTATCTGAAAAAGATGTAGAAAAAGCAGGATTCAAAGAAGGTGATGATCTAGAGCCTGTGGCTAAAAATGGAGAGATAAAACTGAGGAAGAAAAATGGCTAAAAAGAAATATGTTTCTTTTATTGCTATGAAGAAGGTTACTAAACCAGTTAAGGTAAGTTTCAAAACATCTGAGGGAAAGAGGGTTTCTTTTATTGTTAAAAGAACTGTTACTAAACCAATTAGGGTAAAATTTAAAACTAAAAAATGATAATCTACTTAGACACCAATATAATAAGAGATTGCTTCAAACGTCGAAATCTTAATACCATTCGTCTTATGGAGATAATTAGGGAAAGAAAAATTAAATGTAAATCTTCTGCTTTCTCAATAATGGAATTAATTAATGTTGAGAAAGATCATGTATTTTTTAATAAAGAACTTCTTAAAGGGGAAGAAATCTCTTCAATATTAAGGGGGAAATCCGAGAGAAATCTCAAACTTGATGAATTAACTGATTTATGGGGGGAAATAAGTAATCTGTTAGAGAGTTATAAGTTTATAGAATTTATTAATATTGAAGGGAGTGGGTGGGATATGGCTTTTGGAATTTGCCGTATTGGAAATCTCGACGCAGATGATTCAATCCATCTTGCTACAGCAATATCTGATTGTGATGTTTTAGTTACCTCAGATGGATTTCTTAAAAAAGAGGGAACAAGAATTCTAGATGCCCACAACAAAGTCGCTAAAAAAGATGTTAACTTTAAGAAAATATCTCTTAAAATATTAACCCCCATAGAAGTTCTTAATAAATTAACTAAGACTAAAAAGAAAAGCAAGAAAAAACTTAAGAAAAAATGATTTCAAAGTCAAAAATAATAAAACTCATAGAAGAGAAGATTTCTAAGACAAAGAATAAGAAAGATAAAGAAAAATTAAAAGAGTTGGAAGGAGCTGTAAAAGAAGGTAAAATGCAGAAGGCTAAGCGAATTGCAAAAGAATTATCTGTTGATCTTGGTAAGGGCTTATTTGAAGCTCTAATAATTGGCTTGGGATCTGGGGTTTAAGATGAAACTAACAATAACACGTCATGGGGAAACTGAAGAGAATAAGAAAAGAATCGCTCAAGGGCATCTTCCAGGAAAACTCTCTATATTAGGTAAAACTCAGGCAAAGAAACTAGCTAAGAGGCTTGAGAAAGAAAAATTTGACCATATTTTCTCTAGTGATCTTGCCCGTGCATCAGATACGGCCAAAGAGATATCTAAATCTCATAAAAAAACCCCCTTAGATTTCACGGAAGATTTAAGAGAAAGGCATCTCGGAGATATGCAAGGCAAACCAGCACCTTTAGAGTATAAGGAAAAAAATATGGATGCTGAATTATCCAAGAAATTGAAACTGGAACCTCTCGAAGATCTCTCTAAACGAGCTCAGAAGTTTTTAGATGAATTAACAAAAAATCATTACGGGAAGCATATTCTATTAGTCGCCCATGATGGAATAAATCAGGCGCTAATCGCTTCTTTGTTAAAGAAACCCTTGGAAGATGTTTATGGTTTTCTAGGAAACACGTCTGTCACAATCTTTGAATTTGATGATGAAAAAAATCCTGTACTAAAATTATTTAATGATGTAAAACATCTAGAAGAAGGAAAATGAAACGCCCAATATGAAGAAATCTTGGGGGTTAAAAGATGTGGATAAAAAGTTCTCAAAAAAAAGTGTCCCGAGATAACAAGAAGTCTTCAATGTAATAGAGAAGATAAAATAGTTATGTTGCAACAAGTGATTCTTCCTGTATAAATTGTTCCAGAGATTTCTTTGTTCTGTCATTTATTTGGTCAAAGAATGCGGTCGCTTGAGGAGTGTGTCTACTACCACTTGCGTGAGGATCAGTATGTATATTGTTTTTATCAACAAGATGTTTATAAGATTCCCATAAATCCCAATTACCGAAGTTCCTATCTGATCCATAAATTAGATGATTCGGCTGTTCTTCTGGATGTTGAGCGAAGTAATTTCCCCAGAATTCTTCTGAAGTAACAGTTGAATCTGGCCTCTGCAAGGGATTAGCTTTATTAAGGTAATCTCTTAACAACCTTATATTTCCTGTAGACGCTACATCATCAAAGCCCTGTTTCAATTCTTCTGAAGAATATACGGCTCTTCCATCCCTGACCAAATATTGCGATCCTGTCTCTGGATCTACCTTGAGGTCACCAGGTATGAATACGAAGCCGGCGTCAAGAGGTACATCCTCAAAAATGCAGTTGTCGTTCCATGCATCAAGTTGACCAATTGGCCCTCTACCATTGATATCGTTAAGGAAATTGTAAAGAGCAACCTCGAGAGGAAGTTTTACTGATACGTCGTAATTAGGTTCACATCCATATCCTGTTAAAAAATCGTTACTGGAAAAATGCACTCCTGCAGAGCCGCCTGCATAATAGTCGTGACAGATTTGTTGATGCATTTCATCCATAACCTTGTGACCTGGTTCTAATTCTTCACTGGTTCTTTTCAAAGACTCGTTAATGGAATCATCACCATCAATAAATCTCTGTTGTTTGCTTTTGAGGGCACCATCTCGAAGTACTTCAGCAAATTCTCGTAAATATGTTCCAAATCCTTGTTTGTGTCCGCCTCCAGCACCGCCATCTATCCAATTAAGTCTTAATCCCCAACGGCTCACATGATTGAGTGTGTACCCGCTAAGACGTTCACATAAGGTAAGGTAATCTTTTGTGTCAAGCCCCTTAATACGGTCAACAGGAAGATAGAAATCCATTTCATCTCTTGAGAGAGGTTCATTATTCAATATATTTTTCAACTGCTCCTGATAGTTTCTACGAGCTTCATCTATCCTGTGATTTTTAGCATGTGCAGTCACATCAGCAAAAGCAGAGAGGTCATCACGATATTCTTTTGTCTTGAATAATCGTCTCAAACTTACATCTGTTAGTCGTTTGTGAAGGTCTCTTCCATGTTCCCCTGCGTAATAATCAACATCTTCTAGTGACCAGTCTTTTGCTCTTACAGAGATGCCTCTTGCTCCACGAAGTTCTTTGGCTGTTTCGTCACGCAGTTCCTGCGCAAAACGCTTCGAAAAGTAACGATCCAACCTGTGTACGGGAAATTCTTCTTTTATCATTATAAAATATTGACGAATAGGTTTATAAATATATCACTTAATAGTGACAAATATATTATAAGCGTCTTGGGGGCCTTGAAGCTAACTTTAAATATTCTTTTTTCTTATTTAAAAAATGAAACGCCCAATACTAATCGCATTAATAATTCTCGGGATAATCATAGCTGGAATTTTAATATTCTTGGTCTTCTCTGGAGAAAAGGAAACTAACACCCCCCAGATCGAGGATGTTAATGACGATGTGGTTTTTGAAGATCCCGTATGTGTCACTAAAAGCGGGACAGATTTTTGTATATGTGGCTCTGATTCTTACAACTGCGCCGATTTTGAAACCCAATTCGAAGCTCAGATTGCTTTCGATTTTTGTGGGCCTGAAGATGTTCATAGATTGGATGGGGATGGGAATGGAAGAGCATGTGAATCACTTCCGTAAGATTTAAAAACAGACTTCTTCTGAATTTTTTACAATGACAATAGATGTATTAGTAGTTGATGATATGGATGCTAAAGATCTTTGTGAAAGTATGAGGGCTGATTTTGAATTAGTAAACGAAAGCCGCCCTAAAAAAGACGTTCGGTTTCACGAATCACACGATGGGCAGGATGCTATTAAAAAAGTGAGAGAAAGGTCATATGATCTAGTTGTTTTAGATTTTCA
>CAYLOQ010000006.1:0-57498 GCA_964385425.1 Candidatus Woesearchaeota archaeon
AAGCACTAAGCTACTGGAGCCTAAGTCCAGCCCGTTTGACCACTCCGGCACTCCCACGTAAAAAATTAAATGTAACTTAGAGTTTTAAAGGTTAACTATTTAAAACAAATTCCAGATATATTTTCTATCATAACATTCTTTATATATCACTATTTGCAGTTTCTTTTATGGAAGGGAAAGTTATTCTCAAAACTCCTGAAAAATGGATTGAATTGCTGTCTGATTTAAATCTTGCCCATGTTTTTG
This sequence comes from Candidatus Woesearchaeota archaeon, assembly GCA_964385425.1. GTDB lineage: Archaea > Nanobdellota > Nanobdellia > Pacearchaeales > GW2011-AR1 > ASMP01. The sequence goes on from CAYLOQ010000006.1 coordinate 247, forward strand.
ATAATTGTTCTTTTGAATTTTCTACTGCTCATTTACGCCACCCTTCTCTAAGAGGGGTTTATACAAGTTATAGAGAACTAAGGCCTGTTCATGAAAAAACAAGGGGTTCTCAATTTATGGGTTATAGGATTAATGTTGCGTCGACGCAGGGCTCTGAGGGTGAAGTCACGGATTTAGATTCGGTTTCTCCAATGATTGTTCCAAACCCTGTGCACATAGATTTTAGATTGAGCCAGGAAAGGGATTTGGCATTTACACTTGATTTTTTACGCAAATTTAATGATGTAGGATATAGGCCAGATAGCCCTCACGATGGATTATATTCTCATGTCTTTGGTAATAGGAATCATATTGCTTCAGTAACAATGGGGCATCAATCAACTACTTTGTTCAGAGACGCAGAAAAATGGTTTTCCCAGCAACACCTTGACCAGTTAGTAGAAAAATATGGGGTTTTTAATGCAGAAGAATAAAATCACCCATCAATTATTTCTTAAATTTAGATTCTCTCTCTTTCTGCTTTATCTTATCTTCTAAATCTAGTTTGTCTATGAGTTCCTTGTATCTATTCCTTATCGTTACCTCTGTTATTCCTGCTATATCTGCGACTTCTCTTTGCGTCTTCTTTTCATCATTCATCAAAGCTGCAACATACAATGCTGCTGCTGCGATTCCTGCAGGACCACGACCTGACGTGAGTTCAACCTCTTCTGCCTTTTTTAAAACCTTTAGAGCGTCGTTCTGTGTTTTAGGTGATAGTTTTAGTACAGAAGAAAACCTAGAGATATAATCTTTAGGAGAACTCTGATTCACTTTTATCCCTAATTTCCTTATTATGAATCTGTATGTCCTTCCTATCTCTTTCCTCTCGACATCTGAAGCTGTTGCCATTTCATCAAGGGTTCTCGGTATGTTATAAGACCTACAAGCAGCGTACAAGCAGGCGGCAATTACAGACTCCATACTCCTCCCCCTTACCAATCCCCTCTGCAAGACATAATTATATATTCTTGCAGCATCATCCTTTATAACGTTCGGGAGATTTAAGTAAGAGGCTATAACTCTTAACTCTGCCATCGCTAATCTGAGATTTCTCTCGATGCTCGTGGAAACCCTCTCTTGCCATTTTTTTAATCTTAAGAACTTCCTGGTTTGTTTTGGTTCTAATTTATAGATATCTGAAATCTCTCCCACATTTGTAGTCAAGCCTTTATCAAATTTTTGTATGCTCGTGGGTGCTCCACCCCTGCCTTTTTTCTCCCCTTTATCAAATTTTCCCTGTAAATCTATTCCACTATCTACCATCTTTTCCTCTACGACAAGCCCACAATCATTACAGATAATCTCTCCTAGGTGTGGATCATAAGTTAGATGTATACTCCCACATTCAGGACATTTTTTTATAAAAGCCATTTTAAAGTCTTATAGATCAAATAGTAAGTTTTATAAAGCTTTCCCTTTTATAAAGCTTTTGTTTTTTATAGTTTCCTTTAGTAGTAAAAATTTATCAAAAATCCTATTTAAATTATTCTATTAGAACACCATTAGTCATGCCTTCTTGGGTTGGACGATTAGTTATTCTCACCTTCCCAAGTTCTGTATCCACAATGGTTCCTTTTGTAAGAATGTTTTGTCTTGCTAAGAATTTGTTTGAAGGGGTCTCCAAAACGTTTTTTATTTCCACTTTTTTATTTTTGTCTTTTATTTTTACATTTATAACTTTGGTACTCAGAAGATATGCTTTTCTGTTTCCCCCTTTGATTCTTTTTATTTTTCTCTTTTCTTTCCCGATTTTTACTATCTTCTTCTGCCCAGCTATTTCATAGAATTTCTTTTTTCTGTTCTTTACGTATTTTCCACCCGAAATTTTTTTTCCTTTCTTCATAAGAAAAGAATCTAATTTTTATTTAAATATCTTTCGTATTATCGAAATGTTTATAAACAAATCATACCGAAGATAAAATATGGTTAACGGAATTGAGAGACCGTTGGATTTATTGAACAACTCTAAAGGGAAAGAGGTTTTGGTTCACTTGAAAGGAGACAAACAATTCGTTGGAACCCTCTTGGCTTTTGATATCCACATTAATCTTGTGTTGGATAATATAAAAGAGATGGAGAACAACGAGATAAAAAGAAATCTTGGATTGACTTTTTTGAGGGGAGATACGATTATTTTTATTTCTCCAGCATCAACTGCCCTAAAGAAAGAGTAAGTCTCGAGTGTTTTCTATAAACTTTTAAATAGAGCCTTCTTTAGTTGTTCATGACAGCAAGAATAAAACTTACTTTTTTAGGCACCAGTGGAATGATCCCTGATGATAAGAGAAACCATCCGGCATTTCTTTTAAACTATGGTCGGGAGAACATTCTCGTGGATTGTGGGGAAGGAACACAAATACAGTTTAGGAAAGCGAAATTAAATCCATGCAAGATTACACGGATTTTGATTACACACTGGCATGGTGACCACACTTTTGGTCTTCCGGGCTTGTTAAGAACTTTATCTACATCAGGCTACAATAAAAAATTATTTATCTATGGACCGAAGGGATTTAAGAAACACATGAATGACATGTTCACTGCTTTTGGAGAAATTACAGAATATAAAATTGAAGTTAAGGAGGTCTTTGGGAAGTTTTTTGAAACAGAAGATTTTTATCTTGAAGCAAAAGCTATGATTCATGTGCAGCCTTGTAATGCTTATTCTTTTGTTGCAAGAGGGAAGACGAGAATTGATAAAAAGAAATTAAAAAAACATAAGGTTCCTTTGGGAAAACACTTACAGAAACTCAAACAAGGCAGAGATATTAAATATGAAGGGAAAAAATATAAGGCAAGTAATTTTACCTTCACAGAAAGGGAGAAAAAGGTTTCGTTTGTTTTGGATACTGTAATGAACAAGAAAATTGTTCCGTTTGTAAAAAACTCTGACATTTTGGTTTGTGAGTCAAGTTTTGATTCAACACTCGAAAAAAAGGCTAGAGAGTATAAACACCTTACTTCAAAACAGGCGGCAGAAATTGCGAAGAAGTCTAAAACAGATAGACTCTTCCTTGTTCATGTTAGTCAGAGATACAGTAAAAATTATCGGAAAATCCTGGATGAAGCCAAGAAAATTTTTAAGAAAGTTAATCTACCTTCTGATTTAGATGCGGTTGAAATTTAGAAGACAGAAAGCTTTTAAATAGATTTCTTACTTAACTTTATGGGAAAGCCCTTGTAGCTCAGCCTGGATAGAGCACGAGACTTCTAAGCAGAACCTCAGGTTCCGCACCTTCTGAGAAAAGAGAAGAAATCTCGGTGTCGCAGGTTCAAATCCTGTCAAGGGCATGCGGAGGTGGCACAGTGGTTACTGCAGTCGGTTGCAGCCCGACTTTTCGTGGGTTCGAATCCCACCCTCCGCTTAAAACTCGAATCTCCCCACAGATAGTTATAACTAAACAGTTACTACAACAGTAAGATTTATAAATCATTTATCTATAAGATTTTCATGGTACTTTCAAGAAGGGATTTTATAACAGTAACAGGGAAGGGACTTGCAGCAGTAGCGCTTGGAAACTCTATAGCAGGATGTGCTTCAGGAATTCAAAGAAATTTCCCAGAATGGCATGGACGCGACTATGAATTTCAAAATAGAACAGAGGCAGAAGAACCCTACAGACTTGAAAGGGCAGCAATATTTGGGAAAGAGTTTTATGTTCAAAGGGTGAGCGGAAGAGAAGGAGAATTACCATTCATATTCTTGCCTTTCGATAAGACAAGAAGAGTAATAAACACAAACACTAACAGGGTAAGATTAGAATCTGATGAAAATTATATTCCTAGGAGGGTTCGTGTAGAAGATTACACAGAAGACCAATGGGCGGATGAATTAGATTTAGTGACAACTTATTCTCCTGAAACAGGCATTGAAGGTATCAGGGCAGACATTCTTTCGCTTGACGAATTGAGAAGAAGAGCAGGAGCCTCTCGGAATAGCCCTGGATTCAGTGAAGTGACAACAGAACGAGATGCAAGATATGGAATAATGAGGGTGAATTTTTTCGATGAAGCATTTTTTTTCCCTCATGTAGAAATAGGTAAGGAAAAAAATCCTAGAGCACTTGATTTCTATCTCGTACCTGTAGAAGGATCAGAGATAGTAATAAGAAACTCTGATGGAAGAATAACTATAAGAAACGAGAATAATATTTATAGGGCGATTTTGCTTCAAAATGAGGGGGAAAGAGAAGAATCTCCTTCACAAACAGAGAGAATAAGAGGCGATTAATTTCCCTTAACTCCTTCAGCCAGTCCAGCCGAACCTTCTATCCCACAAGTTTCAGGGAACAATTCAGCTATCTCTTCCCTTTTATCAATAACAGCTTCTACATACCTTGGATTTCCTTCAGCCCTCAAAATCCCCTCATCATCAAAATAAGTACATCTCGTATTCCATCCGTTGTAATCCCTTAAAGCTCCTTGCCAACCAGAATAACTCCTAATTTCAAAATCATCTTCTGTAACAAAAGAAGTCAACTCTTCTGGCCGATAACACTTATAGACTGGAGGATCAAAAGGGGGATTATTATAACCATCGATCAATAAACCAATACCAAAATTAACATTTGTTTCAAAATCTTCAGCATTGACATCATGTTTAGCTGTATTAATCTGCATTATCCCTAAACTAGCTTCATCCTTTGGAGAAAGAACCTCACCCATATCTCCATTACAATATAAAGGGTCTCCATCAGGGCCTTCCTTATCATTGAATTTCTTGCAATGGCTCAAAAAACTCTCTGTCCTTGCCACCTGCAAAACCAGACACTCGAAAGACTCTGCCCCTGTCTCTTGCTTAACAATATCGTCATCGACAGCATATTGGCTTGCAATTTTTATTATCTCATTCCCCAAGGTTTTCCGGCAGTCAGCTTCATCATCACAAGAGAGTCTCTGACTTGCTTCCCCGTCTTCCCCTTCATCTTCCCCATCTTCTCCCTCATCTTCCCCATCTTCTCCCTCATCTTCCCCATCTTCTCCCTCATCTTCTCCATCTTCTGGAAGATTTGGTTCTTTTCCTGTAATAAATTGGTATAACTGAACAGCCAAACCCTGATAAGCATTTCCCCTCAACAGATGCAGGTAAGCTCTTTGATTATTGTGGAAAATTCTCAATAAATCTGTATCAATCTTTTCTATTTTTTCAGAATTGTCATTTAAGGTCTCAACTTCTTCAATTAAATTTTTAGCGTCTTGCTTATCTATAAAATCTCCCTCTTTTATTAATTTTTCAACATAATTATCTGTTACTTCTCCTAAAACCTGATTTTCTACATCTGTGGCCCTGATAACATCTCTAACACTCTCTGTATCAAGCCAACACCTTATCCTTGTGTTATCACAAAAACCAACATCTTTCCACCTAGCATTTTTTTCTTCTGTAAACGCGTCTGTGCCTTGTCCTGGATTACCTGTCGCACAAATCCGAATTATTCCCCTATTATAAATTGCCGGGTTTAGAACTTCTTCTGCTCCTTCCTGAATACCTGCAGTAGGTTCAAAAACTTGCAAAGGATTCAATAAACTAAACGCATTAGGGCTCCCAGAAACACACTGTGTCTGTGATTTAATGTCTGTCTGTCTAGCCTGTGATGCAACATACTGTTCTGTAAGATAATTAATTCCAAAGTCTGTCGTGACTTGTTTGAAACCACACTCTTCCCGACCATTGACAATTATGCACAATTGTTTGTATCCAGAAGGAGCTGTGAAATCTCTGGTTTCTGTTGCATATTCTCCAACTGCAATGAATCCCTTGGAAACAGTTCTTCTGAAAGAAGTGTCTTGAAAGAAAGAACTTCCCGTTGGGTCCCGAAGGTAAACTTCGTAATAAGCTGGGAAGTCTTTTCCTGCATAGATATGATAAAAGACCTTGTATTGTGAAATTGGTGGGTTTGTCGCTGTTGTGAAAGGAATTTCGTCAAAATTCCCAATAAACTGTACTGGTACATCTGGAGCCGTGAGTGCATCGAGCAAGTTTCCCCCTTGGGGGTTTACTGCTGATATAAAATTCTTACAGACCTCTCCCCCAACTCCTTCTGATGTCCTTGCCTTAAACGCTGCATAAGAATTTGCCGCATAATACTGAGTAAAATAATCCACAGATTGTTCTGCAGTCTCAAAAGCGTCTGCAACTCCCAAATATTCTCCTCCTCCACGAACGTTCTGTCCTAAAACAGATCCTAGTATTTTAGGAGCTGCTACTTTTGCCAGGGGAAGGGTTTGTCTCCAGAAAAAATCACACATATATACGCTATGGAGCTCATCACAAATTCCTACTGTCTGTCCTGTATCTAAACTCGTCTGTAAACACTGTTGATAAGAATCAATAACACTCAGATAACCCTCCATTCCTGCGTGAACTCCTGAAAGACAGATAGGAACTTTAACTTCAGGAAAGTTAGGTAAGCACAAAAAGGTGCTTCCCGCTATTCCAGATTGAATAACATCTTTAACAGGATAATTCCCATCTAAATCACACCTGCTCGAAGGACAGACCACAGGGTCACAAACATTAAAGAGCAAGTTACAATCAGAAGGAGACATGAAATCCTGACACTGTATATCTGGGATAGTTACGTAAGGCTGTCCAACAGGAATACTCTGCCCATCTATTCTTACTTGGCTAATTCCTGATTTACGTGCTCTCGCAGTAGAAGCTTGTGCAATTGCAGATACAGCCCTATCCACTAATCTCGAGGCTTCTCCTTTACTCAACCCAAAAAACTGGTTGTATGGCTGTCCTGTTCCTAGATTAATGAGCCCACACTCATCATCTCCTATTCCTGAATTAAATTCTTCTTTTCCGTCTTGTCCGACATTACATAACCATAAACTTGAAACCCTTCCTGATTCGTCATAAGCCCTTATAGCGCCCCCTACAGGTAAAGTCGATTTAACAGCAGCATACCACCCATTCTTCAAATCAAAAGGAACAATTGCAGGAAGCCCGTTATAAGGATCTGTCTCATAATACCTTATCTCTGGATTTATGAATGTATTTTCATAAGTAGTCCTGTCGAAATATCTATAGGAAAGCCCTAAGGGATTTATATCGTCTTCTAAAGTTAGGGTATTTGTTGAAACTCCTGCATGAATAAGATAAGTTGCCCTAATAATAAAACTATCATCTAAAACAAGGACATATTCTTTTCCCTCTAATTCATCTACAAAAAGACTAACATAACTATCATCATTTATTCCTTTTGCCAGTTCTCCTGAAAATCTTGAGTTTACCTGAGACCATGTTACTTTTTGTTCAATTGGTACTGTTGTTATTTTTCCTCCAGGTTTTGTGCCAATTGTTACATCGGGAAAACCATATTTCTCTGCAATAGTTTTCCTTTCAGCGTCGTTTTCATTACTAACCCAGATATCTCCGAGAGTTTTGGTTATCTGGGCTTTTGCAGTTTCTCTCATCTGCTCATTATCAGAGTTTAAAAGCCTTGAACTCAGTTGGAGGTCTCTCGCCTGTGTTAAAAAAGTAGTGTCTGAATTAATCATCTTTGTTATATTTGAAACAGGTATCTCTTTGCCACCAACCATTACTGTTTCAATTTTCCCCTTAAAATTTAAATCTAATTCATTCCTGAAATCTTGATCAACATAATCGCTCATGAATCCCTCTGTATCAATAACCTCTTCTCCCAAGAAACCATTGTCTTTTTTATGTGGCTTCTGAAGATTTTCTATTTCTTCATTTTGTTTTTTCATAAGTTCAAAGCGCTCATCAACAGCAGAATTTATTGCACCAGAATTACCAAGCAAACAAGAATCAATGTTATCGTATGTTTTTCCGTTAACTGCTGTTTTTTGATTTACCGCATCTTCACAAATTTCAAACCAACCCCCATTACCCCCCATAACTTTTTGCCTCGCAATTCCCTTACCACCAAGATTTGCAAGGAAATTCTTGACAGTCAAAAAACCCCCTATGCCTAAACAAGCTGTCTTGAGTACCTTAACAGTTGTACCTAATTTGTCAGACAGACCTTCCAGTTTCCTCAAGGTAGAATTTAAAGATGCAATTTTTTCTCTCGTTTTCTCAGGAGAAAGCTGAATTCCCCTTTTATCAATTCCTATCCTAAAGTTAAAGTCTGCATGTGTACTGGCATAATTTATACTGGGTATGACCGAAACTTTAGCAGATTTTTTTAAATTCACACCCCCTAATGTAAAGGAATATCTGCTCCCAAAAGTATCTGTAATTCCTGTTGAATCTTTTCTCAATATTTTCGTACCAGAAGCAATCCTATTGATATCTGAAAAAGTTCCTTCTCTAATAAGATTTATCTTTACTTTCACAGATTCCTCGTTAGTTGAATCACTTCTATCCACCGAAACTAGTTGTATAAACTCATTTTCAGTTTCATTCAGATAAATAATTTGGTTCTTCCTCAAATCAAAACTCTCTGTTTCTCCACTAGGATATTTTACCAATATGTTTGCACCATAGTCTTCTAGCTTTGGCTCTGAAATTCCGTCTAAGAGAATACGGTGAGTTATTCCATTGATAAAAACGTCTCTTATCGAGCTTTCCTGACTAGATAGCTGATAAATTTTATTGCAAATATCTGGTTCTACAGAATCAGGATATCTTTCCTTGAATTTATTGCACAATTCAGTAACTGTTCTCTTTTGTTCTGTTCCCAAGGCAAGATTTATTTCTTCGACTAAGGCTTTTTCTCCGAGAGTTTTTATATCTCCTTCAGGATATTTTTCTGTTGAAAAACTCTCAAGAATTGTTTCATAATCTTCTGTTGCCCCCCTATAATAATCTTCAAGTTCTCCGGCAAAATTTAAATCTCTGGGTCCTGCAAAACCAACAACTGCTATGTTAGTACCAAATAAGTTCTTAGCTACCCGATAATCAACACGTTTTCCTCCAACCCCCAATTTAATTCCAGAAGGTAATTCATCTTCATTTAAATTAGGCTTATTCCCTTCCAGCTCTATTATGCTAACATATAGGTCTTCTTCTTTTGCAGGATCCAAACCTGTTCCGATAAATCCGAGATAGACTGATTTATCTGGAGCTTCTGGTTTCTCAGGATCTTTTTCTGATTGATAGAGTCTATCACCAATACGATATTCATTGATTTCTCCACCTATTTCAAGTTCTATGCTTGGACTAATACTCAATTCAAAAATCCTTGGTCTCCTGTCTTCGTCACACACAATTTTTACTTTCTCTGTTACTCCTTGCTTTTTTATGTCTCTGACAGTGCATTTATTCTCCAGAAATTTTTCTCCTCTAGCAACCTCAGTAACATCTGAATTTACTATTAATCTAACCCTCGTGTCTGGATCTTCTAGGCTGTCCAATTTTAACTCTAAACTTCCCAAGCAATAATCAAATCCAGGAATAGAGATTCTATTAGAGGTTTTCCCAACCCCTATATGGACTGATGAAATTACCCTCTTTCCTCCATCAACCCTCCCAAGACCAGAAGATTCTCTGTCAGAATAAATAGAGATTGTTGCTCCTTCACTGTCTATTGATTCTGCTCTTAAATATCCTATTCCGTCCCAAAATCCATATTGAACAAATCTCTCATTCCATTCTTCATCTCCCAATTCTGGAAGATAATAAACAGCTCTTCCAACCCCAAAAGCGTTTTTAATATCATACCTTATTGTTGCGTTTAGGTTTCCTTCGATAAAATCAGGCATTGCGGATTCGTTTCCTTGTTTTCTTAAGACAATCGTTACATATCCCAAATTACTTAAAATAGGGGAATCTATTTGAGCTCCAAACCTTCCAAGAGCAGCTCTTGCAGGCAAGTATTTAACAGCAGCTACTTCTTTTGGAAACTGACCCAAAAAATCAATGAAATTAATAGCCTCGACGTCTATCATAGGATTGAGTTTTGTTGCACTTATCTGACAAAAAACAGGAACGTTCTGTTCTTCGAGCAAGTCACTTCTAACAGTAGAAGGAGTACAACCAAACGGTGCAATCTGAAGAATAAAGTCTTGTCCTGCCATACACTGGGTTCTATCGAATAAAGGGAAATCCGGTTGACCTGTTTGCGTAAAAGATGGATATTGGGTATATCCTGGAACTGCACGAGTATATTGTGCTGAAACAAAAGAGAGGGATAAGGTTAAAACTAAAACAGCAAAGATTAAAATAAAGACTCCAATTTTTATATTTTTCTTTATCATTTTATCTATTTTTTAATTTTCCTTCTATTCTTTCTCAACTCCTTTTCAGGAAAAATACTTCCAGTGTATCCACATTTTCTACATTCCATCATACCAATATTTCCTCCAGCCACCAAATCCAATACAGTTCCTTTACATCTCGGACAAAACTTTACTTTCATTTGAATGTTATATCTAAACCTTTAGTTTCAAAAGATAGGTGATTATCCTGAATTTGCTCAATTGTATCTGGTGAGGGCAGACTCTCTGCATTTATCTCTAAGGTTTTTCCTCCAGATAGATCAGACTCTAAAATAAAATAATCTTGTTTTCCTCCTCCTGCAAGGGCATTTGAAATTATTTGTTCTGGAACTTCGATGTCAAAGCATTTTTCTCTTGTCAATCCAAACACGCCAAGGACACCTTTTGGAACCTCGATACATTGCTCTATAGTTGTTGCTCCTATGGTAATTGAAGAATCCCCATAAATATAGACCTGAACTTCATATCGTCCCTCACCAAGCTCCACTGTCCTCTGCCCCGGATATACAACTGTTTTGGAAAGATCATTAGAGACGAAAGTAATTATCGCGTCCCTGTTATAACTAATTCCATCTAACTTTAAATCCACATTTGTTGCATAAAGTCTTTCCAGGATAACCTCAATGCTTCCTGAATTCACTGTGGAAAATAAATATCTGGAATCTACAAATCCTTCTGCCTTTGCTACGATAAACCCATTAACACACTGTGGAAAATCCTCGTTGAGCTCCCCTTCTTGAGTTTTTCCGATGTTACACTTTGTTCCGAAACACTCGTAAGAAATATCTGTTTCTACAGGATTCAATCTAGTATCAAAAGTGTTAACCTGAATCTTGGTATTCTTGAACTTACACAGCTCCGGAACAGTGGTTTCAATAGCACTAGCTTCAAGCGCTTCTCTAGGATTATTGTTCTGAAGAACAATTGCTACAGGGAATTGGAATATTTCTTCTCCACTACCAACCTGAACTAAAATAGGATATCTAACGTTGTAAACAAAATGATAAGGAACATAACAGAAACCCAAAGCACCTAAACCAGGCTGATTCCCGATAGGATTTGCAATTAAAAGAGATTCCTCTGAAGGAAGAACCTCAAAACTATTCGGCCATCTCTTTGAATTAATGAATCTAACCTCCTCATCAACAGGAAAATCTAGAAGGAAATAATCGTCTCCACTTTCTGTTCCTAACGCAAGGGTGTTCACCTCTATAGCTTCTTGCAATTCATCAAAGACTTCTTCGGCATTCCAGATTAAAGGAGAACACGTAAGTTCGACCCCATCCACAGGGGCATAGAGTCTCAAGGTATCAACCGCATATTCTTCCAAAAATAAATTCTTCTGCTCTTCTTCATATATCTTCTTCGCAGAATCATATAGTGCTCCTAATCTTGATTTAACAGTAATTTTGTGGTTTCTAACGAGTGCACTATCTTCTTCTATATTCACTCCAAAATCCAGATCCAGATCAACCTCAATTTCCTCGTCCAAAACATTCACCTTGGCTTTTGGTTCCCCTAGACTAATTTCAAACCCTTGTTCGTTATAACTATCAAACCTACATTTTCTTATCTCTCCCTCTATAAATTTCCCTATCTGATTTTCTATCTCTTCTTTTGTTGGAATTTGTTCTTTTTGAATATTATTTCCAGAAACATAATACCAATAAGGGATTGGATGTCCTAAAAAATTGAGTTGTGATGAAAAAGGCATATATACAGAACCGGGCTCAAAATCAGGCAATTCTATATAACCTGCCTGGCTCTCTAAAATACCTACTCCCACTAAGGTGTCGTCTTCTAAACAAGATAAAAAACTGGTATAGGCTGGCTCTATACTAGCAGGAATTTCCGAGGTCCTTAACCCACCCCTAAGACTAAAAAAGATAGCAACTGCGCCAACAATTACGATTGCAATTATGATAAAAACAGTTACCTGTCCCCTTTTATTTTTCATGTTTCTTCTCCTCCTTTGTCTTTTTCTTTATCAGATCCATGATTTCAGTATTAATATCTTTTATTATACTCTCTTTAAACCTTTCCCAGAGTTTTTCATCCTCTATGAGAAGCAAATATTTCTTCATAAACACCCCTTAATTCTAATCTAGAGAAAATCTAATATATAAATGTTTCTTAATAACTTATTTAATAAGTTACTTAGTAAGAAAAAATAAAATTAATATGCGTATCTGCTAAATCTACGGGCTCTAAAATAATTAATTCCTCCAAAAATAATTAAAATTCCACCAATAAAGATTATCCAGGGATCAAGATTAGATAGTGATGCTGGGAGTTTTATAATCCCAAAAGGATAATTAAGGAAATACAACCCAAAAAGAAGGTATATTACAGAGATTACTGATGTGAAAAACTTCATGTATAAAATTATGAAACATCATATTTAAATATTTCCAAAACTGAATTTCACTAGGTCCTATGGTCCAGTGGCTAAGACATGTCCTCGACATGGACAAGACCGCAGTTCGATTCTGCGTGGGACCATTTGTGAAACTAAAAGAATATAAATATAAATCACCATCTACTAAAATATGGATTGGAAGGAAACAACAGTAGAAATATTTGCATTTATTGTAATGATTATATTAGGCATTTTCTTATGGATAAAATATCAACAAAGAGATTTCTTCACTATCTGGATAACAGCAGGAATTTTTCTTGGAGTTCTAATATTGAGTTTTATAATCCTTAAATTTTTTGAAAAAAAGGAGACTAAAAAAATAATTGAAGAGATTAAAAAAGAACCAATTCCAAAAGTAAATAAGGTAAAAATAAAATTTAAATAATCCAAATTCAATTCTGCGTGGGACCATTTTTTTAAAAGAATTATCTAGCAAAAATCATATATCTATTTTTTAGTAAAAAGATTAAATTTGTAAGGATTGGGAAAATATAAATTATAAACGCATAAAAATTCCATACCTTAAATAAAAGAGAGGCAACAAAGACATACAATAACATAATAAAATATGATGTAAATGAAGTCAAATAACCAAATCTCTTAAAATCATAGATGGTATTATTCTCGATCTTTATGAAGTGAATAATTCCATGAACCCACAATACTCCCCTAGATATTCTTAAACTAAATTTTAATTTTTTCTTAATACGAGCCTTAGGACCATAAAATTTGCGCATTATTATCAACTCAAACAATCCCCCTAAGCCAAAAAATATTAAAGAGCCTATAAAAAAAATTACCCCTCCAAAAATCATAACTAAAAAAGTTAGGAATCCTATAAAAAAAAGAATCGCATGACCAAGAATATCTTTTCTATTCATTCTTATCAAATACATTTATTCTTTAAAAAACTTCTTCAATAACTTTAAAAACCATATTTTTCTTTTGTCTTCATGAAGATACCGAAACAAACCTTTCGCTACTGTCCGTACTGCAACAAAAAGACACCGCAGAAGATAAAAGCAGTAGGGACTGGATTTCAAAGAGGAACTTTAACTAGGGGGAGTATTTCCAGGGCAAAAAGAAGGGGTTTGGGACGAGGAATCGGAAACAAAGGAAAATGGGGATCTAGACCACCGTTATCAAAACATAAAAGAAAATCTAAGACAACGAAAAAAACAAACCTGATGTATACCTGCGAAGTGTGCAAAAAATCTAAATATCAGAAGAAGGGAAAAAGAACGAGTAAATTACTACAAGAATAAAATGGACATTAAAGAATCACAAAATAAGATAAGAATTTTCGATGAAGCCAGAGGATGGGAAAATTCTTGGAATCTCAAAGATCTCGCTCTTAATATAACAGAAGAGGTTGGAGAATTATGGACTTTAGTTAAATGGGTTGATGAAGAAAAACAAAAAAAAGTTGTTGAAGAACATAAAGAAGAAGTCTCAGATTTCATAGGAGATACCTTATTTTTATTGCTCAAGATAGCTAATCAAACAAAGGTAGATGCTGAAAAAGCCCTGAATAATACATTAGATGAGTATGAAAAAAGAATGCCTCCGGAAATTATGAAAAAAATAGGTCACGCAAACAAATTAGCAGGAGGTGTGGACAATAAATAAAATGGCAAAAGGGAAAAAAAGGAAAAAATTCTTTGATGTGAATATACCTTTGATAAGCAAAGAAACTCAACTGTATGCTTACGATATTAAGGACTTAGATAAAAGGTTTATCAAATACGATCTTACGAGAATGCTCAGAGGAAAGAGCGTGCTACTTCGATTACAAATAAACGTAGAAGGAGATAATGCAACTGCAAACCCGATAGAAATGAAGGTAATGCCTTACTTCTTGAGAAGGATGGTGAGAAAAGGAACTAATTATGTGGAAGATTCCTTCTCGACAAAAAGTAAAGATGCCGAGATAAGAATAAAACCATTCTTAATAACCAGAAAAAAAGTTTCCAGAGCAGTCAGGAAAGCGTTGAGGGAAAAAGCAAGAGAAGAATTGATAGGTTATGTAAAAAACAAAGCTACAACGACATTATTTGAAGAAATTTTCAGGAACCAATTGCAAAAAACATTGAGTCTTAAACTAAAGAAAATATATCCTTTGTCTCTCTGCGAAATCCGTGTTTTCAAGGTAGAAAAGTTGTTAAAAGATTCTGCTCATAAGGAGGTAACAAAATGATAGAAAAAACCTTAATCCTAATTAAGCCTGATGGAGTTAAAAGAGGACTTATAGGAGAGATAATAAGAAGATTTGAAAGAAAGGGTTTGAAAATTGTGGGTTTGAAAATAATTCATCCAAAAGAAGAACTTGCAAGAAAGCACTATCCCATAACAGAAGAATGGTATTGCAAAGTCGGGGAGAATACTCTGGATGATTGTAAGAAATTTGAAATTGATGCTGAAAAAAACATAGGTACAAAAGATCCTATTGAAATAGGAAAAAAAGTCCACCGATGGAATATTGATTTATTAACCTCAGGTCCTGTAATTGCAATGGTTCTAGAAGGAGTACATGCAATAGAGTCTGCAAGAAAATTGGCAGGAGAGACAGTTCCGAATCTTGCACAAGCCGGAACAATCCGTGGAGACTTCACAGGTGCTTCTGCAATATCTTCAAACATAAAAAACAAGGCAATTTACAATTTAGTTCACACATCAAAAAACAAGGAAGAAGCTGAATCAGAAATCAAACTCTGGTTCAACGAAAATGAACTTCAAGATTATAAGATACCACACCAAGAACATTTCTTCTAAAATAAATGGATATTAACAATCTGATAAAAGAGGTATTAGAAAAAGGGTATCTGATTAGTTTAGCTACAGAGGATGAAAGGGGTATATAGGTCTCTGACCTCATCTATATTTATGATAAAGAATTTAATATTTATTGGATGTCTGATCCAGATACGAGACATTCTAAAGCCATATTGAAAAACAATAGGGTTGCAGGCACAATTACGGTAAGTGGGCCTAGAGAAAATAATTTAGGTATCAGTTTGAGGGAATAGCAGAGAAAATTACTGGAAAGAGGTATGATCTAGCAAAAAAACATTTCCAAAAAAGAGGAAAATCAGAACCAAAAGAAAGTGAAGATGTGCTTCAGGGAGAGTCATGGTATGTGCTAAAACCAAAAAAGATTGAACTCATAAATGAGAAGCTTTTCGGTTTCAATAAAAAAAGTTTAGAGCTTTAAATCAATAATCTTTTAAACTAAATCTTTCTAAATATTTTATTGCCTGTGTAGCTCAGTGTTTAGAGCACGAGTCCTGTAAACTCGGGGTCGGGGGTTAGAATCCCTCCACAGGCTTTCGAAGTAAATTTTATAAATACAAAAACCTACAATAAAAAATGGGGTTTAAAAAGAAATTTGTTGTTAGTCTAATTTTGGCAATAATAATCGGTGTGGTTTTTTATTTGGTTGCTGGAGAGAGAGAACTAACAAGAATTTTAGCAATTACAGGGGTTGCTTTTGTAATACTTTTTACTATAAGTTTGATCTTTTTCCGCAAAAAAAAGAACAAATTGACGCCCCAGGAAATTGAAAGGTTTAGGAGAATAGAACAACAAAGAAGAGATGTAAAACAAGCTTTTCAGGCAGGGAAGATTAACAAAAAGCAGTTTGGAGAAGTGGATAAAGGGCTTAGAATGCAAAGAGGATAGTTCCTTATTATCTAATCAACTCCCTCCACAGGTTTTCGAACAAAGTGAGAAAGGTTGCGATAAAATCTGTGATTTTATTCCACAGGCTTTCAAAGTAACTTTTATAAATACAAAAACCTAACAACAGTAATGGGGTTTGTAAAGAAAGTTATTTGGAGTCTAATTTTATCTATTCTTATTGGTGCTGCTTATGTTCTTTTCGTAGATAAAAAGTTTGATCTAACAAGATTTTTAATAATAGTAGTAATTGCCTTAGTAATCCTTTTCATAATAAGTTTTATATTTTTCCGTAAAAAGCCACAAGTAGGACCTCAAACAAACAAGAGAGACATTGCTTTTCAAAAATTTGATAGAGAAAGGGCTGAACTTCTTAAAATGAAAAATAAAGGGATGCTTTCTCCAAAACAGTTTAAAGGGTTATACCATAAGGCTCAAGATGAATATGAAAGAGCTGCTTAAGCTTAGCGTCACCCTTCCACAGGCTTTTTCTTCCTCTTATTTTTTACATATTTAACACCTTTTTTTATATATGTTCCACCAAATCCTGTCAAAGAAAAAGAAATAATCGGTTTTCCTGTTGATGAAGAATAGATAATCCTTCCGATACTTTGCCAAAAATCAATCTTAAAATAAGCCTCATTCAGAGTTTCGGAAGTCATTCCTAAAAAATCAGAAGCATGTTTAATCCCTTCCGACACTTCTTCTCCAAGATAATATCTTGGTACAGAAATCCCCAAACCAAAGATTGCTGCGTTGGCAATTGTGAGGTATTTTGCATTTTCCTTTCTAAATCCTGCTTTTTCAAGATATTCCTCCTGGGATTCCCCATCCAAAGCTCCAGCCAACCATATCAATGGCACTAGGTAAACAGCTTTTTTTAGTTTACCCGTCAAAGAATTTCCCGGGTTGTTAATCCTACTAGTAATATTTTCAAGCCTTTTCCTTTCCCTTTCACTAATTACCATATCGAACAAGAATCAATTTATTTTTAAATCTATTTCTCAACCACCTTAGCTTTTCCGTCTTCAATCAAAATCTTAGCAATTTCTACAGAAAGATTTGCTATTTGTCCCTTTTCAAAAGGCCCTATCTTTTCCCCATCGAGATCTAAGAATTCTTCAACATCTGTTTCAAAAACAATCATCATATTCTTCTTCTCTTCTTCTTTTTTTCCATTTAAGATTCCAATAAGTTTTTTGTCAGAAGCGTCCACGCATTTCATCATATTTTCAAAAAAATCTTTTTCAACATTTAACATATTTTCAAAATCTTGCTTAGAAATTCCTGTCTCGGCAGCTATCAGAACCAAATCCAAAATTTTTTTCCTCCTCCTCAACATGAGCTCCTTAAATAGTGTAACAGCATTTTCCAGTTGTTTTTTTGTTTTGGCGATAGTATCTGAAAAAACATCGTCCTCCTTTGAAGCTACTTCTTTTTTCTCTTTCAAATAATCAGAAACTTCTGTAATGAAATTTTTTGAAATTTTTTGAAGTTGGTCAGAATATCTCTCCTTCCGGGCTGTCTCATAAATATCATTATAGGTTATCATATTTTCCGAAACAAAAGAAGATTTTTAATGATTGCTATAATTTAAAATGCATTATTAATTCCTAAAGCCAACTTTTCTCAACAACTCCTTACCTATAAATCCTCCAAGCTTTCCATTCCTAGCATTTTTTTCGTGGAATTTCGCTCCTTTTTTCTCTTCTCCAAGGTTCTTCGTTTTATTATTTAAATTCCTTACAAAAGGAATAAATCCCAACCTATTAGGCTTTGGGGGGGTATCATTATAGAAAAGAACAGGGACAGGATCTGCAGAATGACTTTTGAGCTTGCAGGGTGTAGAATGGTCTGCAGTAACAACCACCCTTATCCTATTTGGAGGGGCGAATTTTCTCAAAAACCTAAAAAGTGTTTTATCGATATATTCCAACATCATTTTCTTTTCAAGGGGTTTATTATCATGGCCTGGGAGATCTGTCTCTTTTATATGTATATATGCATAATCAACGGTTTTATGGTGTTTCTTAATCATCTTCACAGAAAAACTACATGCCTTTTCCAAACCCTCATAAATATTTTTATAAGAGTCGAGTCCCTTCAGTCTTGGATAATCAAAAGAAAATACCTTCATTCCACTAACTTTTGAAAAACCAATTTGTAGAGGCATATACGCGATAGATAGCCATTTCTTATAAAATTTTAATTTTGGTGGTTCAATCCCAGCCCCCCTAACGAGAAGATAATTTGCCGGTAGAAATCCCTTTTTCCTCCTTTCTTCATTAACAGGGTGCTTATCTAAAACCATGTACGCTTTGTCTAAAAATTCATTTAAAACATTTGCAGTATATTGGGAATTTTCATCTTCATCTGTAGCCTTACAAAATCTAATTTTCCCTGTTGGTGGATGTGGATCGTTCCCTAGAATATTATCTGAAAAACCACCCCTTAAAACAAGGATGGCTCTGTGCTGGATCGTTGGATTAAATACAAATTTGCAATGAAGTTTTATTTTATTCAATGCTTTTGAAAGAATTTCTGCTTCTGCAAGAGTTAAATTTCTTCCAGCTCTTCTATCCATTAGATTACCTTTTTTAGGAGAATCTATGGTTGCAAAATTCACCCTAAGGGCCAAGTCACCACGGGTTAATTTCATGTCTGTGCCTCTTGCTTCTAACTGCCCCCTTGTACTTGAGATTAAATCGTTTCCAAAAATAGAGAGCATTGCCTCATCTGATCCCGGAACAAATCCCGGCTTTACAGGATACATATATCCCATTTCACCCCTAGTCGCTAAAAAATCAAGATTAGGCATCTCTGCTGCTTCTAACGGTGTTTTCTCACCTAACTGCTTACAGGGCAAGTCTCCCATGCCGTCAATAACAACGAGTATTCCTTTCATACCTAATGTATACACTCCCTATTTATAAAAATTTATATTCCAGCACATAAGATATTCGTTAATATTATAAATCTCTCAACCTTGAATAAGACATGTTCAAATTTTTAAAAGAAAAAATAAGCAAGTGGGCAAAAAAAATCTCTGAAGGAGGGTCAGAAGCTACTGAAAAACCAGTCAAAGAAATAAGACTAGAGAAGCCCATAGAGAGAAAAACAGAACCTGAAAAAAAAGGAATTTTCAAAAAAATAGGGGAAAAAATAAAAAAAATAAAAATCTCTGAAAAAGAATTCGAGATTTATTCTGAAGAATTAAAAATGTTGCTCTTAGAGAATAATGTGGCTTTTGAAGTTACTGAAAAAATAATTCAGAAATTAGAAGAGAAAATTATTGGAAAAGAATTCTTAAGGAAGGAGATAGAAGGAGAGATAAGAGAGACGCTCAAAGAGATAATTGAAGAAATTTTAATAGAGCCTTTTGATCTGGTTAAAAAAATAAGGGAGAAGATTTCTGACCAAGCAAAAGAACCATACATCATCCTATTTGCAGGAATAAATGGCACTGGAAAAACAACCACTGTTGCAAAAATTGCAGATTTCTTAAAAAAACAAAAAATTTCATGTGTCTTGGCTGCAGCAGATACTTTCCGTGCTGCCAGCATAGAGCAAATCCAGAAGCATGGAGAAAAACTAGGAGTGAAAGTTATCTCTCAAGACTACGGCTCTGATCCTGCAGCTGTTGCCTTTGATGCTGTAAAATACGCGAAAAAAAATTTCATCAATTGTGTTTTAATTGATACTGCGGGAAGAATGCATACATCAAAAAACCTCTTAAGAGAAATTGAAAAAATCGTCCGTGTTTGCCAGCCAGACACAAAAATATTTATTGGGGAAAGCATAACTGGAAATGATTCTATTGAACAAGCAAAAAGTTTTGACTGGGCTATCGGTATCGACGGAATAATACTGACAAAGGCGGATGTTGATGAAAGGGGCGGAACAGCTCTTTCCCTTGGCTATGTAACAAAAAAACCAATCCTTTTTCTAGGAACAGGCCAGGAAATGGATGATATAGAAGTCTTCAACAAAAAGAGGTTTGTCAAGGAATTAGGGTTGTGAAACCACAAATCCGAGATTTATATGATTAATAAATAGACTTATTTTTTTCCTTTTTTCAGTCTTCTAACTATTGTATTAAATATTGGTACTTTTCTAGACTTTAAATAAATAAACGCGATTGTTGAAGAAAATAAAGCTCCGATAGCATCAACAATTAGATCACTCATTGTATCGACTAACCCAGACTTTTGCATGTTCAGACCAAAAAAACTATCCATAACAAACTCAAAAATTTCCCAGAGAACCCCTATAGAAATTGCAAAAGAAAATGAAAAAATAGCTATTGTCCAAGGTCTTGCACTTAATTCGTGCCTATTCACCATAAAGTAAAGCGCTGTAAAACCAATAAATCCAAACACTATTGCGGAAAATCCGTGTAGGAGATTATCCCACCACCAAAACTTAAGATAAAAATCTTGGGCTTCTCCTAAAAAAAGGGTCGCATAAATAAACAAAATAATGACTAATTCGATCTCTGTAGGAAGTATTAGCTTTAGTCTCCTCACAAAATAAGGCAAAGCCACCAAACTCAAAGTCAATAAAGAAACAAATAACACGAGATAATTTTGCTGATAAATTGAAATAACAATAGCATAGATTAAAGAAACAAAAATTAAGAAAGACACAACAAGGTATATTCTTTTAATCCCTTTCAGATATCTTTCTCTTTCCATAATTAAAAAAGGTATGGGGAATTTAAAAACATAACCACAAACCCTATAAATCTCAGCTATTTCCTTAAAACATGTTGGAAAAACTCTCTGAGGTCCTACGAAAAGCAACAGATAAGATAGCAAATGCTATATTTTTGGACAAGAATCTCGTCGATTCTGTTGTCCGCGACTTGCAAAGAGCGCTGATAGAAGCAGATGTAAGTATTCCCCTTGTAAAACAACTCACAGACAAAATAAAAAAGGCTGCACTCGATGAGAGAATTAAAGGAATAGAAAAAAAAGAACACATAATAAAACTTTTACACGATGAACTCATAATCATTCTCGGAGAACGCAGACAGCTAAAATTAAGGAAAGGTCAGAATAGGGTAATGCTTATGGGGTTGTATGGCGCTGGAAAAACGACGACTGCCGCAAAGCTTGGAAATTATTTTGCAAAGCGAGGCAAAAAGGTTGCATTGGTTGGTTTGGACGTTCACAGACCTGCAGCAAAGGAACAGTTAAAACAACTGGCAGAAAAACATAAACTTTCATATTTCATAGATTTTGATGAAGACGATGCAATAAAAACATGGAATGATTTGGAAAAATCAGGAAAACTAAAGGATTTTGATGTTGTTTTAATAGATACCGCAGGACGACATAGTCTCGACAAAGAATTGGTTAAAGAAATTAAAACACTAGAAAAATACGTAAAGCCGACAGAATCAATCCTAGTCTTGCCTGCAGATATTGGACAGGCAGCGAAAACGCAAGCCAAAGAATTCAAGGAAGCTGTTGATATTTCTGGAGTAATAATAACAAGGATGGATTCTACAGCAAAAGGCGGAGGAGCCCTTACAGCTTGCGCAGAAACCAAGGCAAGTGTATATTTCATAGGAACAGGAGAAAAAATCAACGATATAGAGGTTTTTGACCCCAAATCTTTCTTGTCTAGACTTCTTGGAATGGGAGATTTAGAATCCCTTATAGAAAAGATAAAATCAGTAACAGATGAAGATAAGCAGAAAAAAATACAGGAAAAACTAGAAGATGGAAAAATAAGTCTTGAAGATGTTATTGAACAGGTCAAATCAATGGGCTCTATGGGTGGATTCGATAAAATAAAATCAATGATTCCAGGACTTGGGTCTGCTAAAATTCCAGAGAATATTTTAGAAACTCAGGAAGCTAAAATATTTAAATGGGAGCACATAATAAAATCCATGACTCCAGAAGAAAAAGAAAATCCAGAATTACTAGAAAAACAAACTTCCCGTATTTCCAGAGTTGCTCAGGGCGCAGGAGTTCATGGAAGTGATATTCGTGCTTTATTAAAACAATACAAACTTCTCAATGAAATGGTGAAATCAGGGAGCGACATGGACATGTCTCAAGGATTCAACCAAAAGCAGTTACAAAAATTAGCTAAAAAATTTGGAAAAATGAAGAAAATTAGGTTTTAAGATGAAAGAAAAAGTTAGATTAATTACAACATTAATCCTCTTTCTAATATTAGTATTAATAATAGCTAGCCTCATTGGGGATTTGTTAACATTTCTTATAGGAGACAAAATAAATAAAACAGGGTTCTCTATTATCTATTTCATACTTATATTCTTATCCATAAGAATTCTCTTAAAAACACAACCTGGAAAATATATTGAAGATAGATTATTTGGAAAATGAAAAAGATTAGATTTTAACTCCAAATACCCAAAAGCTTTCCAATTATTTCCACAATTACATATAAGAAAAAGATATAACCAAAAATTCCTGCAACAAGTACTATTAAAATTGTGTTGATTATTTTATTCCTCTGCTTCTTTGCCTGATCAAGAGTGCAAATTCCTTTGCCCCTAAAATAAATCAAAAGACTAATTCCTAAAAGAAACAAACCAATGCCTCTAAAAACCCATTTATAATTCCCATAAAGATTATCTGTCAGCGAGCTTGCGAATGCAATTCCCGACAATCCAAGAAGAACAAGAACCACCGGAGCTAAGCAACAAAGACTAGCAAAAACCACCGGAATCCCTGTGACTTTTAACAACTCTTTAGACTTCATTGAAATTTTATGAAAGGAACTTATTTAAATATTAAGTGTCTTCAGGAAAAATGAAATCCCAAAAATACAAATACAAAATCTTACTAATCTTATTTTTAATATCTCTGGCAAGTTCTCTTGTTCTCTCTCTCGTGCCCATTTCACAAATTTGTGACCCTGGAAAAGGTTGTGATGTCGTCCAGCATTCTCCATATGCTTCAACCCTTGGAATAAAAAACAGTTATTATGGCGTTGCTGTATTCCTACTTGGAAGTATTTTAATATTTTCACATATTCAAAATCCCAAAGCCAATAAAAGAAAAATAATCCATCTACTCGTAATAGTTGGTGCCCTTATTTCTTTATACTTCATCTATATACAAGAATTCATATTAAGTGCATATTGTAAATATTGCATGGTAGTAGATGTTAGTATGCTGGTTGCATTATTAGTAATAATTTGGAAATGGAAAGAATAACATTAATTCTAAAACCTAAATCCAGATCCCACCCTAAATTCTCTTCCATTAAAATTTAAGAGGGCATTATTAATCAACCCCCCATCATCACCATCTTCATCATACAAAAAGGCCATGCTACAAGCACCACCAACACTTCCAGCGAAATCAGCACCAAGATCCCCTAATGAGGCTCCATCATCCATTATAATTTCCTTCCAAAGACCAAATGTCATGCTCATCAATGAACCAATGATACATTGATTTAAGTCTGACTCAATCTTGAGCCAATTAGTTGTTAAGGTGTATCCTGCTGTGGTTCCAAGTATGGCACTTAATCCGAAATGTATGATTTTATCTCTGCCAATAAATGGTTGTCCTTCTTCTTCCTCATAAACCAAACTCGCATTCATCCTTGGCATAACCCCATACCCCTCTTGTAGATTTTCTTGTGCAGAAACATAAGAAGGCACTAAAAGTGTTCCCGCGACTAAAGGTAATAACTTGTTTACTAATCCTTTCATATAAAAAAAAGAAAAATAAGGTATATAAATATTATAAGACTAAAGAACATATGATTAAACCTAAAATAATCCAACATGGAGCAGAGGCAAAGATAATCAAGATAAAAGATTTGGTAATCAAAGACCGAGTAAGAAAAGGTTACCGGATAAAAGAGCTGGATGAAGCTATTAGAAAACGAAGAACTAAATCAGAGGCTAAACTTTTAGAAAAAGCTTCTAAAATAATTTCTATACCTAAAATAAAAAAGGTTGACGAAAAGACCAAAGAAATAACAATGGATTTTATCGATGGTAAAAAGCTTTCAGAACATCTTGGCTCTTTTCCCCTAAAAAAACAAAAAGAAATCTGCAAATCAATTGGTGAAAACATAGCAAAGCTACACGATTCAGAGATAATTCACGGAGATCTTACAACGAGCAATATGATTTTAGTAAAAAATAAGGTCTTCTTCATAGATTTCGGTCTTGGTTTCATAAGCCATAAATTCGAAGATAAAGCTGTTGACTTACACCTACTCAAACAAGCTCTAGAAGCAAAACACTTTAAACATTGGGAGACCTTGTTTGCGAAAGTTCTTGAAGGATATTCCAAATCCAAAGGTTCTAAGATTGTTCTAGAAAGATTCAAGGCAGTCGAGCAAAGAGGGAGATATAAGGAGAAATACTAATGGAAAAGAAGAAAGAAATAAGAAAAAAGGAGAGGGCAAAATACAATAAGTGGTATTACGAAAATGTTTATTGGGTAGAGGATCTTCCTAACAAACAACACGATAGAGATTTTAATTATAACGACCCCACACATGAAAAGAGATTTGATTTTCTGAAAAAGTTATTAATTAACAATTTTAAATTTAATACATTTTTAGACGTTGGTTGTGGAATGGGGCATCTGATAAGAGGTCTCTCTAAGGAAAAATATGAATGTAAGGGGATTGAGGTTTCCAAAGATGCTTTAAAATATTATCTATCTGATCTTGCTAAAAAGAATGTAGTTTTTCTTGCAGGAATGGACAAAATGCCCTTTAGAAATAATGAATTTGATTTAACCTTTTGTTCTGATGTAATGGAACATATTCCTCTAATTGATGTTAAGGATTCTATAAAGGAATTAATTAGGGTCACAAAGAAATATTTAGTCCTGACTATAAATTTAGATAATCCCTATGGGTATCATCCAACCATGCTATCAAGAGGGGCTTGGGAAAATTTATTCTTAAAAGATAAGAACCTTAAACAATTAAAGAATTTAGAAAGATCCATTGGTAGAGAGTGTAAAAAGAGGTATAAAGAATATGATTTTTTTATCTTCCAGAAAAATAACTTAATCCCATTTAACATAAAAAGCAAAGAACTATATTAAATAATCAAACTATTTCTTCTTACTTCTCCCTTCAAAGGCCTTTAGAATTTCAAGAGGAATTCCAAATACAATAGTATTGCTCTGATCTGAACTTAAATCATTCAGTGTTTGAAGAGTTCTCAAATGCAAAGCTCCCTGAGAACCAGAAAGGGTTTTGGCTGCCTTAGCCATATTGTCCGCAGCAGCAACTTCTCCTTGTGCTTTAATAATAACTGCTCTTTTCTCTCTCTCTGCCTCAGCTTCTTTTCCAATAGTTCTTTTTAATTGCTCTGGGAGCTCAACATGTTTTAGCTCAACAGAAACAACACTTATTCCCCATGGATCTGTTGCTTTATCCACGATTTCCTTAATTCTTTTAGAAATAGATTCTCTTTTACTCAAAAGTTCATCCAGGGTCGCTTCCCCTACAACATCCCTCATAGTCGTTTGGGCCAGTTGTGAAACAGCAAAACCAAACTCCTCTACTTCAATAATTGCTTTTTTTGCATCTGCAACACTGTAATAGAGAACAGCATTTACCTTTAAAGACACATTATCTTTTGTTATAGCATCTTGGTCAGGAACATCAATAGCTTTTACTCTTATATCAACCCTCTCCCATGACTGAATTATGGGTATAACAATCCTTAATCCAGGATTCATCATGCCTGTAAATTTCCCAAGAGTAAATCTAACACCCCTCTGATATTCTTTAACTATCTTTAGACTACTTAAAATAATAAGAATTACTATTCCCATAAAATAAGGTGAGGAAAAAAATGCCATCCCTAAACAAATCTTATACCATATATAAATTTTTCTGGCATTGGCTCCCAATCAAAACCCTTATAAATCTTTAGAATTTTTCTTGTCTAGGTAAGAATCCTAGGAAAGTTGGTAAGAAAACCTTGGTTGTCTTACAGCCCTGTAGTACAGCGGTCAAGTATACGGCCCCTTGGAGGCTGGGACCCAGGTTCGAATCCTGGCAGGGCTATTTTCCTAAAATTTAAAGGACTAAGTAAAAATGCATTCATTAAAGATAGAAAGAGTGACTAATAAAAAATGTTCAAAATGTAGTGAAGGTGCTGTTGTGGAAATAACAAATTTAGATAAAAAGTCTGTATCACTATTTTGTGCCAAACATTATGTGGATTTTGAAGGGAAACACGAGATTGAAAATGACTTGAATATTCTTTCAAGATGGAAAGATTACAGGCGTTGGCATCCCACAATCGCAAAAGAAATTACAGAAAGGTTCCCAAAACTTGCAAACAAATACGGAAAAACCTTAAGAAAAATCATCCAATCTCAAGAAAAAAGACCTAAGAAAGAATAATCGCCATTATTTAAAAACTCTCTTATAAAAAAGCTCCCTGTTGATTTCTTGCTTCTTTGGATTAATCCATCCGAAAATTCCCTTTAACTTTGTTGGTTTATATTTTTCTCCAATAAGGGCTGCTGCAAGTTTCTTGTATTCCTCGCTTCCTGAAGATTTTGGTTTGTGGTGTGTAGAAGGCATGAATTCTGAGAGGGCTTTTAAAACATTAAGATCATAAGGAATAACTGCTAATATCGGAACTTCCGACACATCCTCTATGTCCTTGAGAGACAACTCAAAATCTTTATTATGAACCTTGTTTAAAATCAACCCATTTATCTTGGTTCCCCTCTGTTTAGCTAGTTTTATTGCCTTTAGTGTGGCACTCAAAGTTGGATGGTCTGGTGTTGTGACAACAAGGATTTCATCAGAAGCCAGAATAACTGCCAAAGTTTCCTGATCAAGGGAAGGAGAAGAATCAATAAGAATGATGTCGTACCTTCTCTTTAGCCCTTTAATCTTATCTTTCAATTTTAAGGGGTTTATCTCTATCCTCTCAAAAACAGAGGCAGGAAGAACGTCAAGGTTTTCATACTGGTAAATTGCGTCTCTCGTATTGGCTGTCCTGTTTAAAACATGATGAAGTGTTGTCTCTGGATCTATTATATTCAGGTGTAGTCCTAAACCGGGAGAAGATAAATTCCCGTCTATCAAAAGCACTTTTTTATCAAAACCAGCAAATGCTGCCCCTAAAGATGTCACAATAGAGGTCTTGCCAACACCCCCTTTTAAGCTTACTATACCGATGGTCTTTCCCATTATGGGTAATAAAATATCAACATTTAAATATCTTTTACATTCAAGTTTACACAAAAGTTTAAAAACAAAATTCTCAATTTAATGTGATGCCAAAAAAATTAGAATCAAAAAAAGAAGGGTCCAAGAGAATATCTCAAAAGGAATTTGAAGAAAAAGTTTTGGAATTTGCGGCCAAGGGTTTAACGAGTGAAAAAATTGGGGAAGAATTAAGGAAACAAAGTATTCACCCTAAGGAATTTGAAAAAAAAATATCCCAAATACTCGGAGAAAAATATATCAATCCAGACCTTAAAAATGTGGGAGCAAAACTAGAAAGGGTTAAGAAACATTACGAGAAAAACAAACAAGATAAGAGAGCTATGAGAGAAAAAGATAGAATATTTGCCCAACTCAAAAAGCTCAAAAAATACCACAAAATATAATCTATTTAAAATTTCAAAATGGAAAAGAGGGAAAATAGCTTACAGAAAGAAATAAAATCTATAGTAGAGAAATTTCTTGAAAAATCACAGGGAAAAGAAATACGAATCATAAGTCATTTTGATACAGACGGCATAACTTCTGCTGCAATAATGATACAATCCTTGAAGAATTTAGATAAAAGATTTTCTTTAAAAATTGTCACGCGTTTAGAAGAAGATCTCATCTATAATCTCCCAAAAAACAAGACGATTGTTTTCTTAGATTTGGCTTCAGGGATGTTGAATCATATAAAAAAGGCTGGATTGAAAGACGTTTTTATAATAGATCACCACGAACTAGTCCAGGAAATTCCAGAAGGAATATTCATGATAAATCCTATGCTTCATGAAAAAGAAAAGATAAGTGCATCCGGATTAACATATCTCTTCTGTAAAGAGATGAACCCCGAGAATAAAGAATTCGTAAAACTTGCTGTTCTTGGTATGATTGGTGATTTTATGGAAAACCACATAGATAATCTAGATAATGATATCTTTAATGGGGGGATCATGAAAAAAAGGGGCCTATTAATCTATCCTTCCACAAGACCCTTAAACAGGGTTCTCGAATACTCTTCACAACCATACATCCCAGGAATCACAGGGAATCAAGAAGGAGTCATAGAACTATTACGGGGGATAGGAATGGAACCTACGAATGGAAAATATAAGAGCCTTATGGAATTAAATGAAAAAGAAATGGAAAAATTGGTCACAGCTATCATGCTGAGAAATCCAAAAACAAAAAATAGAGAGATAATCGGTGATATATTTCTAATAAAGTTCTTCAATAGGCTGGAAGATGCTAGACAATTAAGCGCAACAGTCAATGCTTGTTCTAGGTTAGGAGAGAGTAGTGTAGCCCTTAGATTTTGTATGGAGACTCCCTCTGCTAGGAAAGAGGCAGAAGCTATTCATGTAAAATACAGGCAACACCTCATTTCAGGGATGGAGTTTGTTTCAAAAGCAGAAAAAGTACAGGGAAAGGGATTCCTGATAATCAATGCGAAAAGCCAGATAAAAGACACAATAATAGGCACCATAGCAAGTATTCTTTCAAATTCGTCTATGTATGAAGAAGGAACAATAATCACCACCATGGCATACTACGAGGACAAAATAAAGGTCTCTTCAAGAAACGTGGGCAGAAATGGTAGAAACGTCAGAGAGATCCTAAGCAATGTCATAAAAGAGATTGGTGGAGAAGTTGGGGGCCATGAGTTCGCAGCAGGTTGTATGATAAGTCAAGATAAAGAAAAGCAGTTCATAGATACGTTAAAGAAGAATCTCGAGATAGAATTGGTAAAGATTTAAAACCCCCATCTTTCTTCCTAAATAACAATGGTTGCGGGATCAAAAACCCCTTGGAGGTTTTTATATGGATTTTGAAGTTGGAGAAATAGTATTGTGCACTGTAGACAGGATAATTGGAACAACAGTTTTCGTAAGAATAGAAGGAAATGGGGAAGGGAGCATTGTAATGAGTGAAATTGCTCCAGGAAGAATAAGAAACCTGAGAGACTATGTTGTTCCGAAAAAAAAGATAGTTTGCAAAGTCCTAAGAATATCTGGAGACAGGATAGAGCTCTCTCTGAGAAGAGTTACATTAAAGGAACAAAAAGAGCTAAAAGAACAATACAAACAAGAGAAAAGTTATGTGAATATTCTAAAAAGCGTGCTGGGAGAAAAAGCGAAAGACACCATAGAAATCGTATCAAAAAAAGAGAGAATATATGATTTCTTACAAAGATCTAAAGAAGATTCGAAAGATTTAGAAAAGCTCGTAGGAAATCTCAACAGTAAAAAAATATTAGATATTTTAAACACTCAGAAGCAAAAAAAAGCCATTATAAAAAAAGAGATCTTTTTAACGTCCAACGAGCCAGACGGATTGAAGAGAATTAAGAATCTTTTAACAGGTATACAAGATATTGAGGTCAAATACCTGTCTGCAGGAAAATATTCCCTAAAAACAGAATCCAAAGGAATAAAAACAGCAGATCAAAAGATAACAAAAACTCTAGAAGAACTGGAAAAAAAGGCTAAAAAACAAAAGATAGAATTTAGTATTATCAAGAAGTAAATAAAAGAAAATTCTTCCCTCTTCAATGAAAACCTACTAACGAAAATTTTAAATAGGCTTGTAGAGATAGAATTTTATGGGACATATAAATAGTCCAGAAGATAATTCTTTCGTAGTTTATGTATTGGGCGTTGTCTTCGACACAAAGACAAGAAAAATATTGATTGGAAAATGCGCTGAAAATCCACATTTTTCTGAACTTACGTGGGGATTCCCTGGAGGAAAACCTAAAAAGGAAGAAGAATTCGAAGAATGTCTGAAAAAAGAAATAAAAGTCAGCACAGGACTTAATGTAGAAAATCTAGGGACTGTTTTTGCAAAAAGATATCCCGAAGCGAAAGAAGTTATGGCTATTTATTATTTGTGTGAATCGACAGGAGGGGAAGAAAAACCAGGTGGAGAAATGTCTGAACTAAAATGGGTTAATCCAGATGAACTTGAAAAACATTTCACAACATCCTTCCACCCCCATCTAAAAGAGTATATCATGAATCTTAAGTGAAATTAAAATAAAGAGGGATAATTTTATAAGTTAATTTTTTCTAAAATAAATATGAAAATTCTATTTTTCAGACATGGAGAAAGCACCGAAAATGCCAAAGGAAAATTAGCTACCGTTGTAAATGATGCCCCTCTTACAAAGAAGGGGTTAAAACAAACACACTCCTTCATTCACAATTTTAAAAAATATAATGTAGAAAAAGTATACTATTCTCCAAAAGAAAGGGCTAAAAAAGTGAGCGAAATTATGGACAAGAAATTAAAAATTCCCCACAAATTAGTTCCAACATTAAGTGAGAGGGATTGGGGAAAGTGGGGAAACGAACCATGGAAAAAAGTTTCTAAAAAACTTGATAAGCTAACTGTAAAAAAAAGGTATGAAATCATTCCTCCAAATGGAGAATCATGGAAACAATTTGAAAAAAGATTGCTAAAAGCCTTAAAGGAAATAGAATTAGATGCGATGAAAAGAAACTATAAAACTATTGCAATAATTACACACAGAGGGAACCTAAGAGCAATATTTCCAGTATTGTTAAAAACGGGTATTAAAAAACACAAGGATTTTTCAACAGAAACAGGCTCACTTTCTATTCTCTCTAAGGGAGATAAAAATTCTTATTCATTAGAAATTCTAAACTTCATTCCTAAAAAGTGGTTTGAGAAAATTTTTAAAAACATTGAGAAAAATAGAAAAGAAGATTAATCAAATGAAACTTAAATGAAGATTTATAAATAAAAAAGCTCTTTCTGTATTATGAAAAAATTATTGAAAAAAATTGATAAAAAAACAGATTGGATTTTCCCTCTTTATTTCTATACTGTTCATGCATTTGGGATATTAATGATATCCGTCTTTATTGCTACAATATTAGGAGAATATATAATCCCTAGTTTAGAAAAATATGAGATAATTATTATATTGGTAGCTTATATCTTACTTGTTCTACTTAGTCATAAGTTACTTGTTCTACTTAGTCATAAGTTAGACACTAAACTAATAAGGAAATGGTTAACTATCACTTCCATAGGTTTGGGGGCCTTATATTTCTTAATAAGAATACTTGTCTAAAATGAAATTAAAAAAGTGTAACTCCTGTTCCAATTATACATTAAAAGAAAAGTGTTCCCACTGCGGCAAAAAAGTTTCTGACGCACATTATAAATTTATTAAGAAAAAATAACTAGATTAATTTTGCCTGCTTCTCTCCCAACAAAGCCACACCATATTCTCCATCAAAACCAGGTTTTACACTCATCTTTTGTTCTCTGTTTTTAATGATTAAATCAGCTAACTTATCATTAAAATTTCTTTCAATAATATCTTTAGGAACATTCAATAAAATTTCAAATTCGTTCTTGTGCTCTCCTATTAACCTATTATATGTCTCCCAGACTTTTCTGCTATCCATTCCAACCCCTAAATGAAGGGATATTAATTCGTGCAGAGGCAATAATTTATGGAAAGGTTTTGCATTCCGGGGCTTATGCCCTTCTGGATGTTTTGCAATCTCTTCAACCCTATTTTCAACTCCAATAGTCATAGGTTTTTCGCAGACAGGACAGATTCCATTCAGTTCTTGTGTTTTTTTAGGCCCACAAGAAAATTTACAAACCCTGTGCCCGTCCCAATGATACTTTCCATATTCTGGTGGAGTTTCTATGGTTGCTTTAAAACCATCTCCTGTTCTTATAGCTTTTATTATATTACTGTATGTTAGTTCAGGGATATCAAAAATAGTAGCCTCTCTGCCGATTCTCCATGGCCAGAAACTATGGGCATCTGAAAAACTAACCACATTCACGCTTCCAGATGAAACTTCCTGAAATCTCCATAGCATTGCAGGGTCTGCAGACATTCCAGACTCAATAGCATAAACCTTCCTAGTCTGCTCCTGAAAACACTCCTTTAAACTATCAAAACCAGATTTACTGCCAAACAACCCAAACCAAGGAGTCATGCAATGCGCAGGAATTATCTCAATTTTATCGTCTATTTTTTTCAGTTCTCCAACTAGTTCTGGAGAAGTCATTCCAAATATTGGTCTTCCATCATAATCTAGCCTTCCTTTACTACCTAAAAACTCTGTCACCTGATCTGCAATTTCTGTGTTTGGAGCAAAAATCAGATGATGCACAGCTCTTCTCTTTCCATCCTGGCTATACATTAAACTTACTTCTGTCTGCCATAAAAAAGGAAAACCATTCACGGTTCTTAGTATTCCTGTTCTAGCATCCTCTGTGAGTTTTTCATCGATTTCATTTCTTCTCAGAGGGTGCTGGAAATCTCCAACTCCAAGCAAATTCAAACCTTTAATTCTCGCATATTTTTCCAAGTTTTCTATAGAAAGATTCTTACTTGTCGCTCGAGCATATTTAGAATGAATTTGAAGGTCTGCAATAACGTCCATAAAGAGAATAAATAAAAAAGGTTTTTAAGAATTTAGTAAAAATCTTGATAGTCTCTTATTGTTTTCTTTTCTTCATTCCCCAACCAATAAGAACTAAAACAACTATGACTATTATAATCCATAACAAGGTTGAACCAGATTTATCTGCCGTTCCCCTTGTTCCTTCCCTTCCTGTTCCAGTTTCTCCGTCTTCACCATCTACGAGAGATTTTTCACCAACTGCGAAGAAGCTAAAACTCGTTAGCTCGACCTCATAGAGTTCGTTATCTCCTTCTGAACCTGTGTATGTTGTGACAAGCTCGTTCCACTGTCCGGCAGATTCATCAAATCTGAATAGAGCAACACTGTTTGCATCGACACTATTGCTGGAAAGCCATGACTTTCCAACTTGAAGTGTTACTGTTGCCTTATCTAATTTATTCGCAAGATTTGTTGCTTCTATCTGTAGATATTTGTAAACTTTTCCTGATTTTTTGATAGAGACTGCTGCTGGCTTACCATCATGCTTTGTAACAGTTATGCTAACGCTCTGTGCTTCATTGTTCACCTCAATCTTAATTTCCTTAACACCAACGTCTGCATCAAAATTCTTCACTATTGTCGCAACTCCAGGAGTTATTTTGCTGAATGAATAAGAAGCTTTTTTTGGTCTTGGTGTAACTGTCCCGCTACTACCCCCCCCTCCACATGCATCAGTTGAAAAAGATGTTGATGTAGATGATCCTGCATTTGTTGCAGTATCTGTACAAGTTACAATATAGGAATAAGATGTACCACAAGTTAAACTTGACTCTGTTAATAAATTATCTCCAAAAATAGTTGCTCCGCTCCTATCTACAGTACAAGTTCCTTCAGTCCCAGAAAGAGTTAAATCTAAAGAAGTTTTTGTAGAACTACGCTTGGTTATAGTTACTGAAGGGGCTGTTGAATCTACAACCATCCAGAAATTTTCTGTGGAATTTGCACATCCACCAGTTCCTCCTGGAGCAGCACATCCTTCTCCAGCAGTTATGTTATGCGCTTGAACTATAAATGAATAATTACCTTCAGTTGTATCACTAAAAGTGTACCCTGTAACAGAATCATTTTTTGCTGTTGAATTAGAAGGTCCTTCTATGAAAATTGTATAGTTAAAAGCAGCATCTCCAGCTCCCTCCGTCCAATTTACAAAAAAAGTTCCTTCATCAAGAGTAGGGGTGGAATTTTTATTAAAAATTAATCCTGTAGGAGCACCGGGATCAGCCAAGATAAAATTCAATGATAAAATCACCGTTACTAATACTAGAAATATTCCAAAATATCTAAAATTTCTATTTTTTTCCATCCTCTCTTTATTAGATAATTAGAAATTATAAGTTTATAAATGTTTTTTTTTAGTTAGAGTATAAAATTTATTGTTCTCTGCTTCTTTTCTTCATTCCCCAACCAATGATAATTACTAGAACAACTACTCCCACTATTATCCACAAGAAAATTAAATTAGCACCACCTTCGCCAACACCTTCTGCACCTTCTGCACCTTCTGCTGTAACAGCAGCTTTTTCACCAACTGCGAAGAAGCTAAAACTCGTTAGCTCGACCTCATAGAGTTCGTTATCTCCTTCTGAACCTGTGTATGTTGTGACAAGCTCGTTCCACTGTCCGGCAGATTCATCAAATCTGAATAGAGCAACACTGTTTGCATCGACACTATTGCTGGAAAGCCATGACTTTCCAACTTGAAGTGTTACTGTTGCCTTATCTAATTTATTCGCAAGATTTGTTGCTTCTATCTGTAGATATTTGTAAACTTTTCCTGATTTTTTGATAGAGACTGCTGCTGGCTTACCATCATGCTTTGTAACAGTTATGCTAACGCTCTGTGCTTCATTGTTCACCTCAATCTTAATTTCCTTAACACCAACGTCTGCATCAAAATTCTTCACTATTGTCGCAACTCCAGGAGTTATTTTGCTGAATGAATAAGAAGCTTTTTTTGGTCTTGGTGTAACTGTCCCGCTACTACCCCCCCCTCCACATGCATCAGTTGAAAAAGATGTTGATGTAGATGATCCTGCATTTGTTGCAGTATCTGTACAAGTTACAATATAGGAATAAGATGTACCACAAGTTAAACTTGACTCTGTTAATAAATTATCTCCAAAAATAGTTGCTCCGCTCCTATCTACAGTACAAGTTCCTTCTGTTCCTGAAATGGCTATTTCCAGGGAAGTCTGTCCTGAAGTTGTTTTAGTCATACTCAGAGAAGGTGCTGTATTGTCTAAAGTAAGAGTTCTTGTAGCGGTTGTGTTGGAATTTGTTGCAGAATCATTTCCAGTCACGTTATAAGTATAGCCTACGTTACTCACTAATCCTGTCCAATTAATTGATTGCTCACCTGAAGCGGGATAAGAAAACTGGGTTTGATTTACAACTCCTGAAGAATTATGTAATGAAAATACAAGTGAAGAGGAAACATTATTTATATCTGTGGCAGTAACATTGACAAATATCCAATCATTATTTTTAGCAGCACTGTCAGCTTCAGTCCCTGTAGTATACAAAACCGCGGGAATTGTTGTATCAACAATCATTGAAATATTTGTGGAATTTACACCACCCGCAATTGTTGCGTTAAAACCTGAAATTGTAAATGTGTAATTTCCATCATCTGTTGTATTACTATAAGAAAACGCGGTTGCAGCATCAGTATCATTAAGACCCACTGTATAAAGAACGTCATCTGCATAAATATAAATGCTATAATTTTCTGCGCCATCACTTGCGCCTGCAGTCCAGTTAACTGTAAAACTCCCGTCGTTATCATAATTAGCGGTATCGTTTCTATCGAACATTAATCCTGTGGGGGCATCAATATCTGCCAGAACAAAATACAAGGATAAAATAACTATTATCAGTGCTATGAATATTCCAAAAAATCTTAAACTATTTTTTTCCATCCTCTTTTCAACCTTAAAACTAATAGAATTATATATTTATAAATGTTTTTTGTCACGGTTCGTCAATAATTCCTTCCTCACCAACGAAGAAGATGGTCTCGTTGTCGGGAAGGTTAGGGCTATCTATCAATTTTGCAACCCTGGAATCTTTTTTACCCCTTCTTAAGTAAATCCTATATGTGGAAGCGTGCCCAACAATATGTCCCCCTATTGGCGAAGTGGGATCCCCAAAAAGTTGTGCGGGGTTAGCCATTACTTGGTTGGTAACATAAACAGCTAGATTATAGGTCTCTGCAAGTTTCATAAGGTCGTGTATATATCTATTCAATTTTTGTTGTCTGTCTGCTAGTTGGCCACGTCCAGCAAACTCTGCCCTAAAATGGGCTGTCAGAGAATCAACAATTAATAATTTAATCGGTTCTCCACTTTTAATCATTTCCCCAATTTTCTCCAGAAGTAAAACCTGATGGTCAGAATTGAAAGCCCTTGCAACAAATATATTTTTTAAAACTTTTTCAGGGTTTGCCCCTAATTTCTCTGCTATTTGTTTTATCCTAGAGGGCCTAAAAGTTCCTTCTGTATCTATGAAAACACACTTCCCATTTGCACCCCCACTCTCTAAAGGGAGCTGAACATTGAACGATAAGGTCAAGCCAAGCTGGGTGTTATGCATCATTGTAGGCATATTCCCTCCAACAAATGAATGTCCTTCAGGAACAACAAAATCATAAACATAATCATCATAAGGAACAACCTCAATCCTCTCTACAACATCCCAGCTAAAATTCCTTATTTTAGAAACAATATCTAGTGCCAAAGAAATTTTATTTAATCTAAACTCCAACTCTTCAATAATCGCACTTTTCAGAACCTCTTTTTTCTCATCGGGCAGATTTCTTAATGCATAATTTCTAATAGAAGATTTAGTGACTCCTAACTTCTTTGAAAGAGAATTAAATGCAAAGGGGAGCTTCGGATAAATCAACCTCAATAACTCATTAGTTAACTTCTTTGTTTTAAGCTGTGTTGTTATGCTTCTAAAGCTTACTCCCTGTCTTAAAAAAATTAATTCAATCTCATCAAGAGTCTTTGAATTAATAACTTTGGTGAAAGGGCTTCTTGTTAAATGTCTATAAGCAATACTATTATTTGACTTGCCGACTAGTTTCCTCTGTCTTCCGCGATTACCTCCAATACTTTCCTTATACCGTTCTCGCAGTTCACTCACAATTTTATCAGGATAACCATAAGCGCTATTTCTAATTGAACACTTAAACTTTTTAAGTTTAAACTTTATATTTTTGATCTCTTTTCTATCTTCTCCAGAAATTCTAACAATCTTAAAGACCTTACTATCTACAATTTTATCTCTGATGCTCGCTGAAATCCCTAATCTTAATAATAAATAAGTTAATTGACTTGCTAATTTCTTGCTCTTAGTTGTAACAGAAACATCACTTAAAGATACTTCTGCATCTCCATCAAAATAACCCCCTAAAAATGAACTTACAACTTCCTTATTAGAAAGAAAAACCCCCTCTGGAATAAACTTATCCCCAGAACAACAATTAGCCAAACCACCCATTAAAACTCTTGTGTTATTTCTTAACAAAATAATGTAAACAGGTTTTTCCCTTCTATTATCGACCCCGACAGTTGGAGAATATTCAAATTTTTCCTTTAAATAATCAACAATCCAATTTTTTATTTCCCTTGACCCTGTAGAAATTGAAAAAGGATTAGAAGTTCCTTCAGCAACAAACAATCCCAGAAAATAAGCATCATCTTCGTCATAAACATTCTCAGTCTCTAAATCAATATCCCTGGGACAAGCAATTAAATCCCCCCTTTTAAGAGACCTAGTTTGCTTCCAGTTTGTTCCTTTATCAAAACTTAAAAGTTGATGTTTACCAGTTACCTTAAGAATTCTTCCTCTTTTTGTTCTCACAATAAAAAGATTTTTCACTTTTTCTTTATATAAATGAGTAGCTTTTGTCAGTTTTAATTTACCGCCTGTCCACGATAAAACCTTTACAGTATTTACTGGAATTGCGGAGCCCTCCTCAAAATTAAATTCGTTGCCTTCATTATACTTTTCATAAGTTTTCTCTATTGTCTCAACATGCATTCTAGCATCATTAAAATAAGAAACAATAGTATCTTTACCCACACATTTTCCAGAACCATAAGCCCCAAAAGCCTCTGTTATAGCCTTGCTCTCAATCCCCTTTCCCCCCAGAAGCATGTCAAAATTTTTACTTCCTGTGGTAATATTATGAATATCCTCCCTCTTTTTAGCATACTCCATCCCATCCATAAACCCCAAACGCAACATCTTCCTCGCAGCCTGGATAGCTTTCCTAGCAACAGCTGCACTAATCCCCGCTGATTCTCCCAGATCTGAAGGAGTCATAACAGCCAAGGTCATAAGATCATAAATTCCTGCTGCCTCAAGCTTAGAAGATACCGCAGGACCTATTCCAGGCAAATCTGTCAATAATGGTTCTTTTTTTTCAGAAGTTTTTTCGTCTTCCTTATCGTTTTTTTTAACCATAATCCCTCAAAAAAAACCTTGTTTATAAATATTATTCGGATGGCGGATATGCTTTAAAACACACTAGAAACCCTGAACACCAATAAGAAGAGATCAGCAAGGATAAAAAAGACAAATAAGAGAGATTCTGTCTTCCCTCCTGTTCTTAGCTTCCCTGAGGATGTCTTATTGAAAGGGTAAAAAGGCTTTATTCCATTCATAGTAAAACTATCTGCAAGCAGATGAATACCATAACCTAGAAAAAGAGGGAAAGCTACCACAGGCAAAAATAATACAAAAAAACCTATGATTACAATTAAAAAGATAAAGCTATGAAATATCCCTCTATGTTTAACGAAAAACTGCAAAGGTCTGAAAATCTTCCTTCTCCCTAGTTTAGAAAACTCTGAATCTAAATCTGGAATAAATGTAGCAGCCAAGGCAACTAAAACAAACAAAACCTTGTCTTCAACAATAGAGATGAAAAGTAAAATAAAAAAGATAATTATTACCAGATGAGTTCTTATTAACATTTTATTTTTTCCTGGCAAGGTATTGAATAAATAAACTTTTCTTTTTGTTCCCTTCTTGAAAATCATGATATATTTTTTCTATGATAAAATCCTTACTTAAGATATCAATCATGTCCTTCTGATAGATTGGATACAAATCAAGTTTGCTCCATTTCTTATTTTCTACATCATAATAATGTAAAACAATTACTGTATCACTTATATAAGCAGGAAATACAAGAACCTTCTTTGGAAAGCCATGATAATAAATGCTATAATCAAAAGTGAAATTCTCAAATATTTTTTCCTTGGGAAGATTCATCAGGGATTTTATATAATCATAATTCCTAGAATCAATAAATAAATATCCTCCTTTTTTTATCATCTGAGAAAATTTACTAACAACACTTTGCTGTGCTTTTTTTGTATATTCTCTCGTCCCACCGCCAATATATGTCAGAGAATTCCCTGTTAAAAATGCAAAGTCAAAAGGGTGTTCATAGTTTGGGTCGGCTTTTGGTAAATCCAACCAATTTGCCTTGTGGATTAATACTTTTTGATTTCTTTTTTTGAAAAGTTTTGTTGACTGTTTAATAAATTCTTCATCAACTTCGTTTGCTTCTGCCCTTTCAACACGATATTTTTGTTTTTTTAGAGTCTCTATGATCCCATTTAGCTCTGTTCCACCACCAACCCCAAAATCAAGAATATTCTTTAATTTATGTTTCTTTATCATATTAACAAAAAACCCTATCTCTTCTTGTTTTATTCCCCCTTTAAGTCCCGGATAAATATCTTTTTCCCAGCTAACAAACTTAAAGTCTGAAAATTCCTCAATAGGATTACTAATATAGGGTAATGTATTGACAAAAGATGAATTATCCATTACCATCAATTAGAAACATAATTTATTAACTTTTCTCTAACTCGTCTATTATTCCATCAAGATTTAGCTCTTTTACATTCTCTACAATAAATTCAGGTGTGTTAAAAAAAGCATTATTCCGAACATTTCCTATAAACACCATCTCTTTTCCAAGGAGATCTTGTTTTTGACTAGATAATTTCTCAGGTTCATCCAGGCTTGTCAAACCCAATTCAGAGAGTTTTTCATGGAAAAGAACAGAACGAATAGATTCTGTTCCATCATCCAAAACAAAGTTTACCAATGCCCTCTTCTCTTGAGCAACCTTCCCGTGTTCTGCACAAATAAAACTCTCTCCTTCTAGAACAACCTTTTTTTTACATTCAGGACAAACATTAAAAAATCTAGGTTCAAAGGCCTGAACAATAAATGCCCTCGTGCTCGTATTCTCTCCTTTTTTAAAATCAACTATCTTTTTTTCCCTAACTATTTTTTCTGTACGAACATTCTCCAAACTCTCATTGCTAAGTTTCAAATCGGAAAAACTCCCCAAATGCAGCTCGTTGTCCCTCATACCGGCATTAGAAATTTCAATCACACTTCCTTCTTTAATCTCTCCTTTCTCAATCAACTCGATGTGGTTTGTATCCCACAACACTACCCTAATATTCGAGGATTCGTCTGCTATCCATAAATTTGTAACTTTAGATTCATCCCCTCTTTTTGTTTTAAAAGTTCGTATAGGCATTAGACTTAAAATCTTTCCAACAACATTGACCTTTCCCATCCCGGGTAACAGCTCGTCTATTTTCAACTTTTCATTATCAAAAGAAATCCCTAATTCAGAAGCTACGATTTGTGCAGCACCTTCTTTGCTAATCAACCCAGACAACTTGTCTCGTTTTTCATCGATCTTCTTTTCTATTTCGTCTTTCTCCAAACCTGCTGATTTAGCTATTTTCTCTAAAATCTTCTCATAATTTCCATGTGTCATCTAAAAACCTCCAGCGGGTTTTTGATCCCGCAACCATATAAAAAAACAGGCTTTGTTTTTAAGTATTTTGATAGAAAAATGGAATGTTTATAAACAACATTCCTTAAAATAAAACATGGGAATTGTAGCGGTCAAAATAAAATTAATGCCAACTTCTCCAGAATCAGATCTGGAAAAAATAGAAAAAGAAGCAAAAATAAGAATAGAAGAGGCGGGTGGAAAGAATCCACGGTTTGAAAAGCAGGCAATAGCTTTTGGCTTAAATGCCCTTATAATATTGTTTGCGTGGCCAGAAGAAAAACCCTTAGAAGAACTAGAAGAGGAACTTAAAAAAGTAGAGGATGTTAATTCTGTCCAAGTTACTGACATAAGGAGGGCTATAGGATAAAATGCTAACACCAGAACAAACAGAACAGGTAAAAAAACAAATCATCCAGCAGATAGAAACTAATTTTCCAGAGGATAAAAAAACTGCTGCAAAGAGCCAGATAAAAGCCATGAACCCAGAACAGCTAGAGGAATTTTTAAAACAGAATAAATTAATAAAAGAGCGTACCGGACAGGAGTGTATCTTCTGCTCTATCGTCTTTGGGGATGTTTCTTCCAATAAAATAGACGAAAATGACAAAGCGCTTGCTGTTCTAGAGATAAATCCTGTTTCAAAAGGACACAGTTTAATTAT
The DNA here is from genome assembly GCA_964385425.1 of Candidatus Woesearchaeota archaeon. GTDB lineage: Archaea > Nanobdellota > Nanobdellia > Pacearchaeales > GW2011-AR1 > ASMP01. Next base: position 41,733 of record CAYLOQ010000006.1, read on the forward strand.
TCCGAAAGAGCACGTATCCCAAAAAGAGAAACTTCCGAAAGAAATTTTTTCTCTTGCCCAAGATGTTTCAAAAAGAATAGAGAAAGAACTAAAACCAAAAAAAGTGGATATCTCCCCTTCAAACCTGTTTGGGCATGAAATACTAAATATTGTTCCGGTGTATGAAAATGAAACTCTAGCATCTCAAAGAAAGCCCACAAATCCAGAAGAACTCTTAAGCCTTCAAAAACTCTTAGAAAAGAAACCAGTAGAAAAAGTTCCAAAAAGAACAATTAAAAAGATAAAGCCAGAAGAAAAGCTTTGGCTACCAAAGAGAATTCCTTAAAACAAAAACAATATATAATCTATCAATAATTAATTATATGGCAAACAATGATGTTGAGCTTGAGATTAAACTACCTTTAAAAAATCCCGAAGAAGTAAAAAATTTTCTTGGCGAAAATGCAGAATTAATTTCAAAAGATGTATTTCAAAAAGATACTTATTTCATTCCAACCCACAGAAACTTCCTTAATACCGAATATCCTTTTGAATGGTTGAGATTGAGAGAGTCTGATAAAGGGTCCTCAATCAACTATAAACATTTTTATCCAGAAAATGTGAAGGAAACAGATTATTGTGATGAGTTTGAATCAGGGATAAGTAAGGTTGATACAATAAAGAAAATTTTCCGTAGTCTAGACATAAAAGAAGTGGTGGTGGTTGAGAAAGTCAGAACCACGTGGATGTTTGAAGGTGTAGAAATTGTTATAGATAACGTAAAAGGCCTGGGAGTATATATTGAATTGGAAGCGACTTCACATTTCGAAGACCCTAAAGAAGGGAAAAAATTCCTTTACGAAATTCTAGAAAAATTAAACGCCAAAGTAGGAGGAGAAGATTTGAGGGGAAATCCTTTCCGACTTTTAGAAAAGCAAGGGCACAAATTTGGAGAATAAAACTTTCAAAATAAAAAATTCCATAACCCGCTACCCCACAGATATATCAATATTAAAAGACTGATTAAAAAAACAGGGGCAAAAGGCATACCCTGTCTTATCAAGACTGTTTTATATTTTTTTCTTATCGCTTTTATATCTTCTTTCTTCAGTCCTTCCCATTTAGCTTCTACGAATTTTTTTCCCACCCTCAAATTTTTGTAGAGCCAATCCCCCTCCACTAACTTGTTAGTTTTTATTTTTTTAATCATGCTGGTTTCATCAACAGCTTTTGCATACAGATAAAAGTATGGGATAATGAAAATAAGGATCCCTAAGCTAAAAAACAAAATTTCAAATAAACCTAAAATCATAAAGAGCAATCCGAGGAGCAAAACGAGATAAGTTATTTTTCTGTTCTTGTTCAACTGGGAACCGAATTCTTTTCTAAATTTTTTAAAATTTTTTAAAGCAAGGACTAGACTAAAAATTAAACTATAGAATGCGGCAACAAAGAGGAAAATTAAAAAAAACAGAACAAAAATCTTTAAATTCTCCAGGAAAACCAATGAAAAAGGCAAAACAGGTCCAAGAGCAATCATTAGTTTAGCATCTCCCCCTGCAAACATTCTTCCATAATAGAGAAGATTACCTATCACAAAAAAAACCAGCAGCCCAATCAGACCTTGATAAAAAAATCCGAACTCGCCGGAAGAAAAAAGAGAATAGAAAAATCTAAATCCAAGAGCAAAGATTATTAAGGAGAAATTCAGCCAATTCGCAATCTCCTTGGTCTTCAAATCCTGGACAGTTGCAAAAATTATCCACACCAGAGCCAGAACCCACAAAAAAACCATTTCATACATCTTACTTTTCCACCTTCTCTAATCTGGTTCTTTCCCGACCGCCTTTTTTATATGGATGTCTCTTTTTCTCTCTTCTTTTATCTTTTCTTTTTTTTCTTTTCTGAGGAAAAACATAGTCAGACATAATGAAATAAAAAGAAATCAGTTTAAATAAATTTTGAACTTGCTACCTAGGAGCAGGTTATTGCGGGGCATTTTTCTATACCATAGTTTCTCGAACCATATTTCTCAACATTATTTGCTAAATTATTACAATTGTTTTCAAATTCTGGATTCACTCCGTCGTTAACTTCTCTTATAACACTGCAGTAATCAAAAGCAGAATTTGTGGAACAGGCGATACCACAAGAATTCTTGATTGTATCTATATTATTTGTAGAAGAAATAAATGGAAGAATTTTACTCCATCCAACAGTAAATCCTATTATGAGAACTATTAGAACAATCACACCCAAAACAATCAGGATAATAGCGTTAGTGCTCAATCCCTGCCCTTTACGATTTTTTGTAAAAAAAGCGTTTCCCTCTTTTTTATCCGACATATTTAATTCAGGGTTGTTTCGTTTAAAAATGTTTTTGTTAAGGGATGTTATATCTGACCGAAACAGAGTTTTGCTCCAAATAAAGATACCTTCCACCAGTTCTAGGGTCTCTCCTAATATCAAAGAGTTCTTCTATTTCTTCCCCACTCAACACGGTATTTTTTTCATAGAAAGAAAATTTTTCTTGTAAGATACTTGCTTCTTCCAAAACATCAAGAACCCTAAAATCATTTCCCACACTTCTAGTGGAAAAATAAAAACTATAAATCGCAAGGGCACAAATTGCAACAACCCCCATAACTAAAATAGTTATAGGTATATCTCCTTTACGATTTCTTACAAAAGACTTGTGGCTAAAAAGTGTTGGTCTTTTTTGTCTTTGTTTCATCATTTTATTGAGCTCTCCTCCCCCAAATATAATTCTAAAAATTTAGTTTCATTTAACTTAATCCTTTCTGAGACAGAAGGAACAAAGCGTCTTCCGAAATTGACATCTCCACCCTTAACACCTGTAGGCCTACGACCAAAAAATTCATTTGATTTTGCTGGGAAAAGAACTCTATTAAAAACAAAGCCTAACCATACATCTTCATAATCGTCCTCATAAAGAGATTTAAAAATCCTCAAGGCTAAATTTCCATTAAATTCGTTCAAGTTTTCTTCAACTTTTAATTGATCATAAATTTTTTCTTCACCAGATGTTGTTAAAAGATAAGAAAATAGAGATTTAGATGCTAAGAGGTCACTTTCCTCAGAAAAACTCACAGATTTGTCCCCCCCTAAATAAAATGACGCAATAAAAATAGAAAATGCGAGAATGACGATTATTATTAAGGTTGCAACTACCCAGGTTATTGTTTCCCCTATTTGAGCATTCTTATTATTGAACATTTTTTTCTGTTTTTCTTACAATCGATAAAATACTTACAACATACCGATTATCTTCCCCATCTATGACATAAAATTCTCTCTCCAAACAAAAAGGGAAATTTTTGTTATCTATATCACAGTCTGATTTCAGATTTAGATTTCCTTCTGAAATTTCAAAAAGCGATTGGCTGTTAGGATATGTGCCAAAATCATAAAAATTAATTTCTAGGTAATACTGGCCTTGTTCTTTCCAACCATAGACATCTTCAACATCCAGATTAATATCACAAGTTTCTAAAAAATTCTCTTTGAATTCCTCATTATTAAATAGGTTCGGTTTCAAATAACCTGCCTCAGATAAACAGCCTGCAACCTGATTCGTTAAGGTGTTTGCCTCTAATTCTCTGACATCATAAGGTTCTCCATAAAAAATAAAAACCATATAAACGATAGCAGCAGCAACTATAAACAGGATTGCAAACCAATAAACTGAAATTAATTTGTCTGCTCCATGCTTATTCATTTTATTTCTCATTTATTACAAAAAAATATTCTTTATTTTTAATCTCTGGATTAACATTGACTTCTACATCGTTGAAAAAAGAATACGAATAACCCCCTTTTTCTCTGAGTTTGACTGTAATCACATTACCTTCTCTAATGACTATGTTATCCGTCCAACCCTCCTTGTCTGCTTTGGAAATGGCATCTTCCATGTTCAGATGAATCGTCATTCCTGGCTTTGCAGAATCAATTATTAATGCTATTTGTTTCGCATACTTCTCTTCTAAAACAGCAGCACTCCCTATTTTAGAGAATAAAAAAAGAACAAGGATTGTCAAAAAGAGAACGTTAAGAACAATGAAAATAATATTTTCTATTAAGATGTTACCTCTTTTATTTTTAGCTGCAGGATGGAAAACCCGCAGGTGGTTTTCATTTTTCATTTTTATGCTTTTGTTAGGAATTCTTCGCAACCTACCGCATCATAGTTTTCTTTTGTTTTTTCTAGAATAGTAACTTGGAGATGGTCGCTTTTTAATCTCCTCAAAATATTCCATCTCGGAGTAAACCACCCTTCTTTAACCATCCCTGTTAAAATAAAATAAGTCTTACTTGACTCTAATCTTTCTGTTAAATAATCCTTTAAATAAAACTCCTGTTCAAAATCTTCTAAGGAATTTACTGAATAGAGGTATTGTAGATATGTCTGGGAATCTGATTTTTTCGTTGTTCTTAAATAATCATAGAATTCCTGATGAGATACAGATCCAATTTCTGAATCAAAAGCCATTATTGAACAAATCGCGCATGAAGCCTTCTCTTTATTTCCTACCGCAATTCCTGCATAATCAATCTTCCCCTCACCAAACGTAAACCAACAATCAGACATTTCTTCTGCAAGTGCCTCCATAAACTCGTCCTTATTGCTGGCTTCTATCTCAACAGTAGAACTTGGATTAATTTCTTCACATTCCCCCCCGCCTGAAATGCACAAATAATTAGTCTTGCAATCTAACGGCCCACTAACTAATTCAGATTGCCCTTTTAAAACAACAGAGTTATGACAAATCTCTTTATTAGTAGTTTCCCCGAGATTTAATTTGAAGATAAAGAATAAAATAACTGCAAAACTCACTATCAAAATTATAATCGTAACCAATTGTGTTGTCGTTATTTCTGCATTCTTTTTCATCTTATGCAACCCCTAATTTTTTAAGCAGGAAATATAGTCCTGTAAGTGCTACTCCGAAAAATACAATCCAGATTAAATACCTTATGAAAACATCCAGATTCATTTTTTTGAAATTTCCTTATTTTCTTGATTGATGATTAATGTCAAAGGAGGGTCTTTTATTTTTATGCTTCTTTCCTTAAGATTAAATTCATTTTCTAAACAAACCCCTCTATCATCACAATCTTCTGCATCACCACCCTTACAAACACACAAACAGCTCTCTAAACCAATGTTAGAACAAGATAAGGGCCTCTTTCCAGCTTGTGGCCACGAAGAAACCACCCACTTGTTGGGATTATATATCTCTACCTCGGTTTTTCCAGAGTTTATCTCTTCTATTAAATGTGAGAGGGACGCTTTTGCTAATTCCAGATTCTTAGAATTTTGGTTAGACGAATAAAGAGAAAACAAGAAAAATGCCAAGAAACCAATAGCAATCACTGCTATGATTATCTTCAACGTTTCTTCTGCCAGCAAAAATCCTTCCCTGTTCATCTTAATAAACTAAAAACAACCCCTCCTGTTTTATTTCCTGTAGGAATATTTTTAAAAAAATCTATGACATAATTTGTGAAAAAGAGATACAGCCCAAAAATAACTACAGCAACCACCACAACTCCAAGAATTATTTTTATCAGCTGACCTATTGTTAATTCCATTTTATTTTCTTATCTAACTAAATTTTTAGCCCAATCTATGAGAGAGACTCCTTTTTCTTTGAGTAAAAGAATACTAACCAGGACTATTGCAAGAATACCAATTGCTATCAACAACCAAGGAAGATATTCAGAAATTATACCCCTTTTTCTCATGATTAAAAAAACAAAGGTGATTTAATAAATTTAACTAATCATTAAAAAAATCACCCCAAATTTCCAAGCACAACACTAGTTAGAATAAATAGTGCTATAGTTGCCAAGAAAGCTGTGATAAAATAAAGTGCCATTCCCCTAGTCAAATTTTTCCCTGTCTTATTAGTCCTTACCAATTTATCCTCCCCAGAATCCACAGTTACTAACGTTCTTGTCAAAATAAAAATAATTTGAATCAAATATATGCCAATTATGATCTGTAAGAAATAAGGAGGAATCATTTTTGACACTTCAAATATGTTTGAGAGGTCTAAATTCTCGAATTGTGTAACTCCCTCTCCTGCCTCAGATAGTCTTAATTTTGTAAGTATGGATGTAATCATTGCTGCCAATCCGACAACAATTCCAGACAAGAGGGGAGCCAAGAAAGACATGTTGCTCTTCATATCAGAGACTATTTCTGCCAGCATATCTTTAAGTCTGGAGGTTATTTTTTGTATGTTTTTAACATATTCTGAAATACTCATCAAACTTATAGCTGCTATTTTCAAACCTTTTTTAGAAGACTCTACCAGAATTCTCATGCTCGTGGCTATGAGATCAGAGGGATAATAAATTATAGCTCCTCTCCTGGGATCAAAGATTGCCTTTTCAACACTCATTCCCATCTGCCTAATGTTATAATTGACTCTCTTAAAAAAGTCCTCTGTCCGCAATCCACGGGAAGACTCTGCAACTTTCCCGAAGGCGAGTTCGGGAGGGACACCGTTCCCGATTCTATTCCCTAACTGAAATAAAGAATTATTAAATTCTCTCTCCAACTGAATTGTTTTCTCTCGCTCTTTAATGAGATCTTTGGTCCTGGCTTTGAAAGATATTGAAAAAAATAAAGCCAATCCGACAGGAATAAACATTCCTAAAATCAAGGCACCAACCCCGAAAGGTCCTGCAAGACCTGTGCCTGTCTCTATAAACCCAAATACATTTCCGTCTCCAAAAAAACCCAGACCTAATTGGGAAAAAGTTGGATCCCTTTCCAATCCAACCATATCTGGTATAAAGGTATACTGAAAGATCAGAGGAAGGAATCCTATTATAAATAAGGGGAGAACAATCAAAAATGCGGTAAGGTAGGAACGCCTGCTCTTATACTTAGGATAAAGTGGGTTTCTTTCTAATAAGCTAGATTCCCCATAGCCCCCTGGCCTCAAAAACAATATTTTATCAGTAAGATAAAAAACAAAGAAGGGAACTATCAGATTAAACAAGATAAACACATGGAACCACGTTAATAAACCCCCGATCATCGCAGAAGCCAAAGGTAAAAGGGCCAAACCAAGAGTCGGTAAGACAACCCCCAACATATATACATTTGTGAGCGGGCTCTTTACCGTGTGGGTGAACCTGAGCATCTTATCATAAACTCCATCAAGAACAACTTTTAACGCTTTCTCCAGCGTCAGGATTCTCCTAGAATTATCAGGCTCAAATAAACTGCTCTCTATTAAATGAAAAGATTCTATAAATTCTATAGAGTAACTTCTCCAGGTTTCCAGATAATTATCCAAGCTCTCTTTGATGGAAGAAAACCTTCCAACCTGAACATCATAAAACACCTTTTTAAAATCCAAGGCTAACGGATATTGCAAGTGCTCTGATGCAAAAGCTATTGCCTTCTCTAGGTTAGGGGTGTGCCTCATGTAAACTACGATATATAAAATAGAAGGAACCATCTGGGAAGAAGCCTTGAGTCTCCACTTGTTTGCCAGTCTTGCAGGATATCCTTTGACAAAATAAAACAAGAAAAAAGCAAGAACCATTGTTAGAAAGAAAAATAAAAATGGGAAGGCTGAAAAACTCCCTTTAATAAAAACAACTGCAAAAGAAATTAACAAACCCAAAAAAAACACACTTAAGAGAGCTATAACACTCAATGTCAATGGCTGCCATGGCTCTAAATCTAAGTGCGCAATATCCAGTTGTTTTTGAATCTTCAACCTGTCTTTCTCAGAAGCCTTTAACCTTATAACACTTCCCAGACTTTTACACCAACGCTCATACCTAGAAATTTCTGGGGCCATTTCCTGCTTAAATTTCACATACGTTTTGCTATAACTAACACCCTTGTTCTCTGAGGTAGAAATCTGGCTCTCTATCCTACCTCCATGTTTCCTAAGAATATCTCTTACATCCTTATCATAAGCAGGCATTTTCACTCCTTTTTTATATAAAAAAGAATGGAAAGTTATTAATAAATGTTTAGAAGTCTTTCCTTAATCTTTAAGGGAATTATCCAAATGAATTAAACTTATCCCTCCAATCAAGATGGTGTGGAAATAGAGTATCATCCTGGTTAATATAGAAACTGCGAGTGCGAGTGCGAAATTTATACCCAATACAGAATACAGGAAGACCATAAAACCCTCAATAAGCCCAATCCCTCCGGGGGTGGGTGAAAAATCTCCAACAAGATTTCCCAAACTAACAACAACAATTATCAAGAAAAAACTTACTCTCACTCCAAAAGATAAGAATAAAAAATAAGAAACCAGATAATTTAAAATCCAATATGATAATGAAAGAAAAATTCCTAGGAAGACTATTCTTCTGTCTGTAACTGTCCTCTTGAAGGATTTTGTAAAGTTCCCCAGATGTTTAGAAAAATCTTTTTTAAACCCATAATTATTTTTAAAAGGCGTCAACCAACCAACCTTATTAAGAATAACCATTGGATTAAATTTTGTTTTTTTGAACTTTAAGAAAAATAGAAAAAAGATAACAGATAAAATAAAAACCAAGACAGTTATAAAGATAGATCTTAATTCTCTAGAGATTGGAATAAAAGTTAGGATAAATAAAATAGAAGAAATGATAAAAAATAAAGAGGCTGCTAGATGAAAAAGTCTATCACCCAGAATACCCCCAAGAAGTTTAGCTTTTGATTTCTTATATTTTTTTCCTAGAAAATAAGCCCTTACAGGCTCTCCTCCAATCTGTGCTCCGGGAGTTATTGTATTAATAAAAAAACCAGCAAGAGTAACTTTGAGAGAAAACCAATAGCCTGGTTTAACTATCCACCCTATAGAATAAGTTGTTCTCAGATTAAACAACAAAAAACTAAAAGAATAGGCTAAAAAAGCAGGAATAAAAAATAAAGGATTCGTTTGTTTAAAAATAGTATAAATATCATAAAAATCAATGTGTATCAAAAGATAAATCAGGAGAAGAATAAAAACTATCGCAGAGATGAAACGAAGGTATCTTTTCATATACCAAAAAACATGAAATATATTAATAAATGTTTAGAAAAGTACTAATAACTCTCTTTTTATAATTTATAAACTTTTTTTCTTTATCTCAGCATTAAGCCATTTCTGCCATTCTGGGAAAACCCTATCGCTCATAGGCAGACCAATCTCTGTTCTTATATCGTCAGATATTCTATGGAATGCGTGATTAGAATCTGTGCTGAACTTTGCCTCTAAAATTTCGTTGTTTCCAGTTTTTTCTGCAATATCTACCAGTTCTTTTTTTATTTTCGCCCTCAATAAAATGTTATCATAAACAGCGTCCCAGTTTCCTGCCCACCCTTTGACATTGGCTGCAATATTTTTTAAAATCTCGCTATCTCCATTAATCAAATCTTCTGTCGGTTCCAGCTCATCTTTTTCGATATTATATTTTAATAAATCCACAAAACCCTTCTCTTCTAAAGGATCTTTCTGCCAGTGTTTTCTAACCTCTGAAATACGAACGAGCCTTTTCCATGAATGTAGTCCATCAGGGGTTTTTATTGGATTTGCCACAGCAATTATGTCTGTTGCCTTAAAACTCGTGGCAGGAACTCCAAGATCATTAACAACCCTATCAAAAACACCGTAAGGAGATGCTCCGTGAATAGTTCCTGCAACAACATTTGCAAGTGCACCCACACGCATAGCTTCGTAGAGAGCTTTTGCCTCCACACTCCTAACCTCTCCAATTATTAAAGAACTGTCTCCTAACCTAAGACTTGTTCTTATGCCATCGTCTGCGGAAACCTCTGTAGTTGTCTTCAAAAGAGCAGAACGAACCTTCATCCTCAAAATATCATACCTAAGTTTTCTCAGGGATTCTACAGGGAGTTCCAAAGTGTCTTCTATGACAATTATTCGATATCTCGGAATAATCTCTAACATCAAACTTCCCAAAAGGCTCGTTTTACCAGAGCTCCTAGTTCCTGCAACTAACAAGGTTCTGGAACCATCTATCAAAAAACTAAATAATCCTGCAGCAAAAGGATTTATCATCTTATTCTTAATAAATAATGGAAGAGTCCATGGCTCTTCCCTGTGTCTTCTTATGGCATATGCCAATCCATCTGGACTTAAAGGGCGTTGAATTATGGCAATTCTTGCTCTTATTTTCCCGATTTCTAACTGGGTGTCTAAAATAGGGTTTGCCTCGTCCAAAGGTCTCCCAGAAATCATCCTAAACTTTGCTGCCCAAGAATCTACATCTTCCTGACTAGGTATAATATTTGTTGTACATTCATCATACTCTTCGTGTTTAACAAAAATAGGAATCATAGAAATAGGTGCATTCAAGGAAATATCTTGAAGTTTTTTATCCTGAAGAAGAACCTCTATAAGACCAAACCCAATTGTATGTCTTACCAAAATAGTAGCGAGTTTGTTTAAATCAGAATAACCCAATCTTATTCCCTTATTCTGTGCCAGGTCCTGCAACAAATCTCGAGAAATATTGAAAAAAACCTGTCTCGTTCTTTCAGTGTCTGTAAACTCTTCTGCCTTTGGCTGGTGCTCTATTAAAACACCTCTTGCCAGATTCAAGAGCATGTTCTGATCTTCGACCAGTATGTTTTCAGGAGGAACAATATGGTACATTAATTTTGATTCGCCCTTCTCTCTCAGAATAGTAACAAGAGAAACATCATAATCTTTGTCAGAAATTTTATACTGGTCTACAATTTCTGCTTCTTCAGGAAGATCTGAGACAAGCCTTGTAAATGTAAAATTAGGAATTACATCTGCCTTAAATACCCTATTATAAATCTCCCTATCTCCTTTCTGATAACCCTCCAAATGTGGGAGAACTTGTTGGATGAGTTTTGTTTGCTCAACCAAAGTAAAAAGCTTTTCTATAAAATTTATATAATTATTCTGATCTGTCTTATATCCTTCCCCTAATTTATCCAGAAATATCCTGGCTTCGATAACAATCTTCTTCAACTCACTGTAAGCTGCAATAGGATCTTGTCTCAGAAGGAGAAGGAAAGAAAAAACATCGTTGTATCTCTTGGAAAAAAACTGCTCCTGATTTGTTATCAGCTTCTCTCTAGACAATATTTTCTCTTGTTTAACCAAAAAAACATAGAGTTGGGCAATCTCTAAAAGCAGGCTTGTTTCTGCAAAGTCATAGTTATAATTTTTTTGTTGAACAAAAACCACCCTTGAAACATTTGGATTTTCTACCAGAGCATCTATGGTTCTCTCCATCACTTGCGGAAAGTCAGAAAGGCTCGGGGCATATGGGGCACCGAGATAATTTATATAAAGGATGTCTTCTCCTCCTTTCCTCTGAACTTCGTAAGAATATAAAGGGGTCCCCTCTTTAAATTGCATTTTCTAATGGAATTTTAATCTTTGATTTGTTAAATTGCATTATGAATAAAAAAAGCCATGCTGGTTTAAAATATTTTGTATAAAACAATCGCAACAAATTTAAACCTCTCTGCCGTTTATTCTCCATGGCAGAAGAACAGATGGATTATCAAGGACAATTCTTCGGGGAAATAAATACTAAGCTGAGAGATCTTGAAGAAAAACAGAGAATGTTAAAAGATAGGCTTCTCTTGATAGGGCAGAACCTCATAGAAACAAAAGAAAAAAACACCCATGATCTTTTAGAGATAAAAAAAGACATAGAGATAATCAAAAGAAACATGGAAAGGCTCGTTTCCTTCCTAGAAACAGCTTCTGCAGAGTTTTCAAAATTTGCCAGAAAAGAGGACCTTGAAATCTTGTCGAAACAGGCAAAAATGTTCAGGCCTTTAGAATCCCTAAGAAAAAAAGTTTAAAAAATTGGTAGTTTAAGGATTATACTAAATTAAAAATGATAAGGGAAAATCAAAAATCAATAGGGGGTGCAGAACCTTGGTTCTGTTTTTCAAATGGAAGAAGGTGATTTAAGTACAGGAACTTCTGATCGAGATATGATTGGAAGATTGAAAGAAGAAGGCGTTCCTCCAAAAGATATCGATGATGCACTCAATCGTGCAAAGATAAGGAGTGCTGTTTCTGCCGATCTGGGCCCTGAAGAAAACATGCAGCCATCTATCATGAGACCCGGAAAACCAGAACCCCTTCCAACAGAAGGAGCACCACTCTCAGACGAAGACCTTGCTCCTCCGATAATAGAATCAAGAGAAATAGACAGAACACCCAAAACAAGAGAAATATCAGAAGAGAGCTATGTCCCTCAGCCACAAAAGACACAAGAGGAATACGTTCCCTCCCAACAAAATTCTGCACAAGATTACGCTCAAGGATATGCTCCACAAGAAACCTATGGTGAATATGCCACAAGAGGTATAACTGATACAGATACTATGATTGAAATTTCAGAACAAGTTTTCTCGGAAAAAATAAAAACGATACAAAAACAGGTGGAGAGTATGAATGAGTTTAAAACTCTTGCAGAAACAAAGATAGAATACATATCAACGAGGCTCAAAAGAATTGAAACAGTTCTGGATAACTTACAAACAGCTATTCTTGAAAAAGTTGGTGTCTATGGACGGGGCCTTGAAGGAATAAAAAAGGAGATGTCTATGATGCAAGACTCTTTCGGAAAAATGGTGGGAAACTTGGCACAAAAACACCACACACAGCACCACACCACCCACATGACAAAAAAGAAAGCGCACAAAAAAGTGAAAAAGATTTCTAGAAAAAGATAAATTTAATCATAAATTATTCCTGTACTCCGGCAGTCAAAGCCCTCATGAGTGGGGATGAAACGTCTTGATGGGGACCTTTTGGAACAGAAGCAGCAATAATTACTGCTACAATAATTATGAGAATTATCCAAGGCAACAGATCAGGCCAGTATATGCCTCCTATAAAATTACTATACCCAAATAATCTCGAAACATTAACCAAGATAGTCACAAGAACAATTGCTCCAATTGCGAAAAAAGTATAAGTCATCCAGGTCCTGTTTGGTGCGAACATCCCTAATAAAATCATGGCGATTAAGATTATCGCAAGACCAATCCCCAATCTGGGAAATAATTCTGAGAAGAAAATAGGAACAAAATCAAACTGCAGAGCCAAGAGTGAAACAACTAAGGCAATAATTCCATTTATGGCCCTGTTATCTTTAAAAATTTTGGTAGTGGTTAATATCCCAAATACTACTGCAAAAATTAATAGAAAAGGTAATAAAAAACTAAAGACTCCTTGCTGCTGCCATCTGGCAAGAACCCCTCCAACAGCACCCCCATAGAAACCCCCAAACTGAAACGTCAGAATTTCATTCAACATATTGAGGTTTAGTTAAGAATATTTAAATATGTTTCGAAAAATTTATTATGATCTCATTTGGTATTTATTCCCATTCTATGGTTGCTGGAGGTTTTTGGGTTGTATCATAAAAACAACGGTTAACTCCATTGACCTCATTTACTATCCTATTGGTAATGACCTGTAAATCGTCCCAGTCAAAACGATATATGTCTGAAGTCATAAAATCATTAGTCACAACAGCCCTCAATCTAATTTCAGCTTCGTAAGTACCTTCGTCTCCCATAACACCAACAGATTGGGAATCGTTTAGTCCAGCAAAAGCCTGACTAATTTTATAATAAATACCCCTCTTCCTCAGCTCCTCAATAAAAATCACATCAGCCTGTCTTAAAATATCTAATTTTTCTTTGGTGACTTCCCCTTTTATACGTATAGCTAGACCAGGTCCAGGGAATGGATGTCTCCAAACAATCTCTCTTGGCATGCCGAGCCTATGATCTGCTATTTTCCTAACTTCGTCCTTAAACATATTTCGAAAAGGTTCAACAATTTCTAGATTCATATTTTCCGGCAACCCCCCAACATTATGGTGCCTCTTTATTTTTGAAGAAATACCATAAACAGGTAAACTCTCAATAACATCTGGATAAAGAGTTCCTTGTACTAAATAAGACGCGCCAGGGATTTTCTGAGCTTCTTCTTCAAACACAGCTATGAACTCATATCCAATAATTTTTCTTTTCTCATCAGGATCAACAACACCCTTTAATTTAGAAAGAAACCTTTCACTAGCGTCAACATAATGGATTCTAATACCCAAGTTTTCAAAAGTTTTCATAACTTGTTGAGCTTCATTTAATCTTAGTAAACCATTATCTACAAAAATCGGATGATACGCATTTCCGACAACCTTTGCAACCAAAACAGAAACAGCAGAAGAATCAACACCCCCACTTATTCCACCAATTCCCACCTTACCCCTTAATCTCTCATCAATTTCCTGAATAAGCCTATCGTAATCCTTATTTGGATCCCACGATCTTTTTGCTTTACAGAGATCTATAAAATTATTTAGAATCATCCTCCCCTGTTCGGTATGGTCTGCTTCTGGATGAAATTGTACTGCATAAATATGTCCCTTCTGCATCGAAGCTATATGTCCCCTTTGGGATCTAGAGGTTACTTCAAAACCCTCTGGAACTTTTTCAATAACATCTCCGTGACTCATCCAAACCTTAAGTTCTCTAGCAGTTACTCCCTTAAATAAGGGGCTCTCTTTTTCTAAATTAATTATGGTTTCTCCATACTCTCTATTTTTGGTCGGTAAAACCTTGCCACCCAACATGTGTGCAATTGATTGTTGACCATAACAAATTCCTAGAATTGGTACTTTTGCGCCCAATAGCTCTTTCTCAAATTTCGGAGCATTTAAATCATATACACTAAACTGTCCCCCAGATATAATAATTCCTTCAATTTTTTCATCTAGTATCTCACTGATAGGTAGATGAAAAGGCACAATCTCGGTATAAACCCCTAATTCCCTTATCCTCCTAGCTATATTTTGGGTTAATTGGCTTCCGCAATCAATTATCTTTATCATTATAAAGATTAAAATTTACCAACTTAAAAAGGATTTCCATACTTTTCTGTATGGTTAAGAATTAAGATGAACTTTCAACAACCTTGGATTTAAGAATAATTACCAAGGCAATTGCAATTACAGCTATGAACGCGACATTTGTCCAGAGATCACTGCTCCAGCTCTGCCTAAAGAGGAAATCAAATGCGCTGCCTTCAATCCCAGATGCCCAGAGAAGAGCAATAATTACTGCGATAATAATAGCAACTCCCACCACCCACTTCAATGCAGTATTTTCAACTTTTAATGGCTGCCCTGAAACAAATCCCCACAGCAACATAGCTACAAATAATACAACAACAGCAACTGTTAAGAACAATATTAAATTTTCAACAACTAATTTTGGAAAAACAGCCCCGACAAAGATTAAACCAATAACAAATGCCAATAGCGCATTTAGTTGTTTTCTCCCTTCTCCGAATATTTCGGTTTTCTCAAGAATTCCAAAAATAATAAAAAAAATCAACAGAAAAGGTAGAGCGAATCTGGTAAAAATCTCGCTTTGTAAAATAGTGACCATCTTTAGATTATATCAGATCCTCTGGAATTTCTTCAATATCAGAATCAGGACTTGGTAAGGCAGATTTATTTATTATAAAAACATCACTAATCGCCCTTACAAACTGATGTGGAATAATCACACCACGAGCCCCTCCGATCAAAGACATGATAGTTCCACCGACTTTTATCCTCCAACCATCAATCTTATTCTCCTGTAGATTTGCCTCTTCAATCTCTCCGAAATAATCTCCAGAATCTGTATAAACTTTCGTTCCTATAACATCTGTTACCTTCTTAACACGCATGTTAAAATTTAATCAATCTTATTTAAATACTTTTCCATACTCCT
>CAYLOQ010000007.1:0-29967 GCA_964385425.1 Candidatus Woesearchaeota archaeon
GGAAATGCAGAAAATCATCAGGAGTTTCTTCGGAAAAGAGTTCAGGATTGTTTAGAACAATAATCTTTAAATATTAAAGCCTAATAGAATTTTTATGAGTGATGAAAAAGTTCCTACAGATAAAGTTGCTTTAACCTTTAATGCAGGAGAGTATTTACTTGAAATATTTGCAGAACCTTTAGATGATAGGCCTATTAAAGCTTTTCTTGCAAGAAATCCTGAGGAAGTCGCTTTAAGATTGGTAGATTATCATCAAAAATGTGTTATGGCCATGAATGCACAAAGGACACCGAGACCTTCGATATATCATGGGGCTGGTAGTGATAGAGGAGAATGGGAATATCCTTGGATGACAATATGGGAGCTTGAAAACAAAGCCCAATTAACACTAACACAACAATGTTTGCTTGAAGGAATTGTTAATATGAGAAACCAGTATGTTGATGCTTTAGAATCCCCCCAAAGATACGCAACCCCAACGGAACCTGTTGTTTAATTAAAAATTTTTTCTCAACCAAACCTTTAAAAATCAATTTCTCAATTAGTTTATATGGGATTGAAAAGCGCCTCAAAAGCGAAGAAGAAAAGGAAGAAATTTAGATGGAGTGACAGGAAGTATAAGGTTAGGGCTCTTGGTCTTTATGCCAAGTCTGACCCCTTAAAGGGTGCCAACCAGGCAAAGGGGATTGTTCTTCAGAAAATCCAGAAAGAAGCCAAGCAGCCAAACTCTGCAATGAGGAAGTGCTGCAAAGTTCAGCTCAAGAAAAATGGAAAAATGGTCACTGCCTTTATTCCAGGTAATCTTGCTCAGAAGTTTATTGATGAACACGACGAAGTCATGATAGAAAGAATCGGCGGAAAACAAGGGAGAGCGAAAGGGGACATACCCGGTGTTAGATTTAAAGTTATCAAGGTAAATGATCAGCCGTTGCATAGGCTTGTAAGCGGCAAGATCGAAAAAGGTAGGAGATAAAATGTTAAAAGAACTTTGGAGAAGATTAGCGTATAAAGAATTGACTTTTAGTGGACATTCTTATAGAAATGTTTTACAGTATGTTAATGATTTGCCTAATAATGTTAGTTCTGGATTAGAGGGGGGAGTTCATGGAGAATTTGTTTATTCATTCAGAAGATGGTTTATTAGGGGAAGTAAAATAATAATTCCCCTAACAGAGGGTAACGCCCAGAGTAATCTATTTTTAAGAGGGGTTGGTAGAAAACTAAGAAGAAACTTAGAAAAACTTACAGGAGCGAGGGTATAAAATGCCGGCTAAAAAAATGATAGCATACCATGCAGAATGCGCTGGTGATTTAGAAAGGGTTAATAATTATTTAGAAGAAGAATCAAAGAGACAGGGGTTTGTTAAAGGGGGGTTATGCTTTACTGATCAAGATGATGAGATTTTTGCTATAACAACAGATTATGGAAGAATAGAATTAAGACCAACAGATTCAGAAATAATAAGGGGGGTAGAGAGCAGATTGGAGGCTTTAGAAAGATGATAGAACAACAAACAGGAACAAAAATGAATTTTAAGATATTTGACCTTTATGATCTCTCTGAAATAAAAGTTGAAGATCCTGGATTAAAGAGTGTAATAAATCTTCAGCCGAAACTGGCTTTAAAGAGTTATGGAAGAAATGTTCAAAAATTTGGGCAGACTAAAGTTAATGTTGTTGAAAGACTGATAAATAAAATTGCTGTTGCAGGACATAGGGGTAAGAAACACAGGGTTATTCTGGGGAGGGCCACAGGGAAGTACACTCAAAACACAAAAATTATTCTTGAGGCCTTTAAGATAATAGAGAAGAAAATGGGGAAAAATCCTGTTGAAGTCCTAGTTACTGCTATTGAGAATGCTGCTCCAAAAGATGAAGTAACAATTATAGAATACGGTGGAGCTAGATATCCGCAGGCTGTTGATGTCTCTCCGTTGAGGCGTGTGAATTTAGCACTAAAGCATATAGTTCACGGAGCATCTGACAAGGCATTTAACAAGAAAAAAAATATTTCTCAATCACTCGCAGAAGAAATAATCATGGCTGCAGAAAGAAATGGTGAGAGTTTTGCCATCAGAAAGAAAAACGAGGCAGAGAAACAAGCTGACAGTGCCAGGTAGTTATATATTTTTTAGTTTGATAATTCTAAAAATTCCCTCAGTGATAAAGTAATAGAAAAACCTATAAACCACATGTTAATGAAAATTCTATGAAAGCGCCAAGAACTAAAGACGGAAAACACAGACTAGTATTTGATCCAGATAGCGTGTGGACCAATCCTCTTTTTGTTCGACGTGCAGTTTCAGGAAGACTGAATTATGAATTGTTAAGACTTGCTAAAACAAATCCCCACCTCGTTGGAAAAATGAAACTCGAATTTAAGGGGTCCGTACAGGGATATGATATGGAAAAAGATCCACTAGAAATTTTTCGAGGGATTACTTTCCCTGTTATAGGATCAATACCACTAAATAAAACTAAAAAAATAGTGAATAATATTAAAATGAAAAACCATAAAAATGAAGAAGTTGTCTACGAGGATATATTTTTTAAAGTTCCTTACTTAGTGCAGCCGTATGCTCCTTTCGAATTAAATAGGTATGGGTTCTTTGATGGTGATCTTATCAATGTTCTCTACGACTTAGAAGATGAAAAAACAATTAGCAGACTTAAAAGATTTGGTATAGAACGCGACAAACATAAAGAAACCCCTTTTCTTGAGCTTTTATTAAACGATGAAGGATGGAGAGATGCCATGATAGAATGGAGTGAGCTTTCTGTTCGCTATGTACAAGGAAGAGCAAATGCCGCAGAGGAAAGTATTGGTCTTGAAAATACTTTTTCGTATCACTCTGAACAAACAAGATATTCTCTTCCTAAAGGTGTTAGGAGAGAAATGATAGAAGCGGTGAGGGGTCTTTGTCATGAATACCTCATTGAAATGGATATAAAAGTGTAGTTTACAATTAATAATTTATTTTAATTCCCCCACCAACAACTTTAAAAATAAATTTCCTCTTGATGAATTATTCTCTATCTTAAGGGAAGTTGACGGTGAAGAAACCGTGGGTGTCTTACCATGGCTGACGAAAAAACAAAGAAGATTCAGGAATTAATGCATAATCAGGACAGAATAAGAAACATTGCCATAGCTGCACACATCGACCATGGGAAAACAACTTTCTCAGACAATCTTCTCGCTGGTGCAGGAATGATTTCCAAAGAACTAGCAGGGAAGCAATTAGTCTTAGATTTCCACGAAGATGAAACTGAAAGGGGGATTACGATAGACTCTGCTTCTGTGAGTATGGTTCATAAGGTTGAAGGAAAAGAGTATTTGATTAATCTGATTGATACTCCAGGACATGTTGATTTTGGCGGAGATGTTACAAGGGCTATGCGGGCTGTAGATGGGAGCATTGTTCTTGTTGACGCTGTTGAAGGTGTAATGCCTCAAACAGAAACAGTTCTCAGGCAGGCTTTGAAAGAACTGGTAAAACCTGTTTTATTTTTGAATAAAGTTGATAGGCTGATTAAGGAGGTAAAGCTGACTCCCGGAGAGATGGAGAAAAAGTTCATTTCTGTAATAGATCACGTCAACGAGCTCATAGAGAATATTGCACCAGAAGGTTATAAGGAAAAATGGAAGGTCGGTGTTGGGGAAGGTAGTGTTGCGTTTGGTTCTGCATTTCACAACTGGGCCCTTAGTTTCTCTTATATGAAGAACAAAGGGATCACTTTCAAAGATGTGATTGATAGTTATGAAAAAGATAACCATAAGGAGCTTGCGAAAAAAGCCCCATTACACGAAGTTGTTTTGGGGATGGTTATAAAACATCACCCAAATCCTGTTCAGGCACAAAGGTATAGAATTCCAAAAATCTGGCACGGAGATCTTGATTCAGACATAGGAAAATCTTTAATAAACTGTGATCCAAAAGGAGAGCCTATCTTTGTTCCGACAAAGATTGTCGTTGATAAGCATGCGGGAGAGGTTGCCGCAGGCCGTTTATTCTCTGGAACAATAAAGCAAGGGGATGTTGTTTACATGAACCTTGCAAAGAGAGAGGTAAGGATACAACAGGTTTCTGTTTACAAAGGGGCACAGAGACTTATCGTGGATGATGTGAGTGCAGGAAACATTATCGGGATTGTCGGTCTAAAGGATGTTTTTACAGGAGAAACAGTCAGCAGAAAACCTATGGAACCTTTCGAGGCAATAAAACATTTGTTCGAGCCTGTTGTTACAAAATCCATCGAAGCTAAAAAAGCTGCAGATCTTCCAAAACTAGTGGAGACACTTAAACAGGTCAAGAAAGAAGATCCTTCGATAAGAATAGAAATTAACGAGCAGACCGGCGAATCCTTGATGAGTGGTATGGGGGAACTGCATCTGGAAATTATTGAGAACAGGATAAAGAGTGAGAAAGGCTTGGATGTTAAAACTTCTGCACCGATTATAGTGTATAGAGAGACTATCAGTAAGGAATCTCCTTCTATAGAAGGTAGGAGTCCGAACAAACACAACAGTTTCTATATGGCTGTGGAACCCCTGGAAGATGATGTTTACGAAGCTATCAAAAGTGGAGAACTAAGGGAGGGAAGAATCAAGAAAAAGAGTCAGGATGTTTCAGATGTTCTTTTAGGGCTTGGATGGGATGGTAATACAATTAGAAATATCAGAGATATCTACAAGGGGAATGTCTTCTTAGACCAGACTAGAGGAGAAGTCCATATCGGAGAAGTCATGGAAATGGTTTTAGATGCTTTTGAGATGGTCACTGACCAAGGACCTTTGGCAAGAGAACCGTGTATGAAAATGAAGGTTTCTCTCGTAGACACGAGACTTCACGAAGATGCTATCCACCGTGGCCCGGCCCAGGTTTATCCGGCTGTCAGGGAAGGAATTCTACAGGCGATGAAAAAAGCGAATGCGTATCTGCTGGAGCCATTACAGACACATGTAATTGAAATGCCTGATAAATTCTTAAATGCTGTGACAAAATTAGTTGGAAGCAAGAGAGGACAAATGTTGGAAGTCAAGCAAGAGGGGACACAGGCAGAGATGAAAGCTAAGTTGCCTGTTGCAGAAATGCTCGGCTGGTCTAACGACCTAAGATCCGCGACAGAAGGCCGGGGAACAAGTTCTCTGTTGGACCAATCGTTCGAGAGGGTTCCAACAAGCATCCATGCAAATGTTGTCAAGAAGATCAGAAGCCGGAAAGGACTTAGTGAGAATCAGTAATTAATCTTTTTTAGAGAAAGCACTGCTAATTTTTCTGATAGCATAAACTCCCAAGGTTGAGGCCCTTCCGATAGCATGACCCCCTACAATTGAGACCCCTGCCAAAACCACCGCAATCCCCCCTGGTCCGTAAAAATGAAATGCGGAATCATCAGAGGTTGAAAAATAGGCCCACGCGCCAAGAACTCCTCCCACAACCGATCCAACATCTGCCCCTGTTATTCGTATGGGGAGTCTTCTTGTTCTCTTTTCTAACTCTCCTTGAGATTTTCTTTCTCTAGCTTTAACTTGGATTTGAATATACTCTTGAACTGCTCCCTCAACGTATTGAGATGGTATTCCTGCCCCCTTTGCTGCTTTGACTAGTCCACGGTAAGTTATATCCGCAACAGAATTGTCTGCTGCTATCTCAAGCACAGCACCAACTTGCTCGTCTGTAAATTTCGGTTCTTCACTTTTCATATAAATATCTTAGAATTTGAATTTATAAATCTTTCTGAATTGTTACCACTTAAAGATAATTCTATACCAAAACACTAACTATCATCAATACGGCAAAGATTATTTTTATGGGAAATCTTTAAAAACCAATAACCTTAAATATTCTAAGATATTTTTTTAAATATGGAAAAGAAGTTATCGTTTAGTGTCTCTATGCACGAAGAAAAGTTATCTGACGGAACAAAGGTTTTTGTGGTGGAATGTATTGAACTTGGAGTAAGTGATTTTGGGGAAACGCTAAAGGAAGCCATTAATAATCTTAAAAACGCTGTCCAGTTGTTGCTGGAGGAAGCTCCTGAAAAAAAAGAATTGTTAGAGAAAGAAGAACCTTTGATGGTTACGCGCATTTTTCTTTAACAAATGAGAATTAGGAATATAAAGTCAAAAGATGTTGTTAGAATTCTACAAAGAAACGGGTTTGAGATAAGAAGACAATCGGGAACTCATGTAATATTGAAGAAAAACGGAAAAATGGTTGTTGTCCCTGTTCATCGTGAGACCATGCCTATTGGAACTCTAAAAAACATAGAAAAACAGGCAGGATTAAAATTCAGGGATTTAGTGTGAATGGATTGGGTGAGAATCAGTAGATTTCTAGAAGGGTTTAAAAAGAACTTCTTCAAGTTAAATTTATGACAACTAGAGAAGAAGTATTAGAAGATATTCATGCAGAAAAATTAAGCTTAGACGCGGGGGGAGAAAATTCTGGAAATGAAATAGAGGCCTGGAATAGATATTTTAATAATCTTACTGCTTATCTTCCTGGAAAAGGAGCGTGGCGTAGGCCACCAGAAGGGCACCCTCATCTCAATAGGTCTTCTGGGAACTCCAAGAATAATACACTCGGGGAATTTCTTTCAGATATTGATTCTGCACTAGCACAAGAAGGATTAGAAACCACGCTCATTCAAAGGATGTCTGAATTTGATGCAGTAAGTAGCCAGTATACTGAGTTAGACTTCGAACATATGCATGACACCAAAGATCCTCCAAAAGAAGTTAGAGACCGCATGCAAACACTTAAAGTTGAAGCGTGGGGATTAAGAAGCGGGATATTTAAATTAGTTTTACCTGCCTATGTGAGATTGCTTGAAATGGGGTATACCCAAACAGATTTAACTTCTTAATTCTCCATTCCCAGAATTAAAAAACCACACAAAAAATCAATAAAACTAAACAACAATAATTCTTAAAAAGAAATTTGATTTCTTGTTTTTATGGTTGTTGATGCTCATGTTCATGACAGAGATTTCTACGAGAGTGGAAAAGAAACAGTTGCGCATGCTCTTGAAGTAGCGAGAGACTCTGGGGTATCTGGTATCTTTGTTATGCCAAATACCAAACCTGCCATAATAAATAGAGAGGTATTGGCGCGGAGGTTAGGATTAGCAAAAGAGGCAAATGTCCCTGAAGTGTATTATGGTGTTTATCTCGGAGCAACTTCTGATCCAGAACAATTGAAAAAAGCTGTAGAACTTTATCGTGAATTTTTTCCTCGGGTTGTTGGAATAAAAATGTACGCGGGGGAATCTGTCGGAGATCTTGCAATTATTGATCCCATGGAACAACTTGCTGTTTATGGGACTCTGGCACAAGAAGGCTATAAAGGGGTTCTTGTTGTTCATGCAGAAAAAGAAGAAAAGATGCATAGAGAAATTTGGTCTCCAAATTCTCCAATAACCCATTGTTTTGCTCGTCCTGAAGAAGCAGAGATTAGTTCAATAGCGGACCAGATACTTCTTGTTAAATATACTGGATTTAAAGGGAAATTACACATACCACATATCTCTTCTCCAGGATCTGTTGATCTCGTGACAAAGGCTAGAGAAGAGGGTATTGATCTTTCTTGTGGGGTTTGCCCACACCACTTTGTTTATGATTTTACACAAATGTCTTATCGAGATGGAATTCTGCTTAAAATGAATCCACCCTTGAGGAAGCCAGGAGATCCTAATATCATGCTTGAATTATTGCGTGAAGGGAAAATTGACTGGATTGAAACAGATCATGCACCGCATACCTTGGAAGATAAATTTAAAAGACACATGTCTGGAATTCCTGGTTTGCCTTGGTGGCCTCTTTTTTTAGAATATCTAAGGTGGAACGACTTCTCAGAAAAGAGAATAGAAGAAATCACTTTTGATAATGTTCTAAATAGATTTGGATTTGATATAAAGAAAAATACGAGAGAAATAAAAGATAGAAGACGCGATTATTCTTTTAACCCTAATGAACATCTTGAAGCTAAAATTGGGTGGGGTCAATGACCCTCAAATAATTCTCTATAAAGATCGTGATCATGCTTAGAAAAGTTCTTATGATATCCTGTAAACCATTGATTCAGTGAAATTCCTGCTTGTTCTGACTCCTGAATATCTTTCCAGGTTTCAATTCCACCTGTTCTTATAACATGAAACTCTTGAGGTGGAGGTCCTGCATTCAAATATTCTACAGCATGGCTTGCGAGCTCTAAAGAAGATTCCTTTAACGGCCTTCCACTCACCCCTCCTCCAAATGTTTGAGTAAAAAAATCATAGAGTTTTCTTTCGGTTGGATCAATTTCTTCTCTTCTCTTGGCATAATCTGTAGATGTATTCCCGAAATTAACACCGTCATAACCTAGATCGAATAATATATCTAAAATTTCAGGAATGTGGGAAACACTTGTATCAGTAGAGAATTTAACAATTACGGGTAATCTTCTAGTTCTTTCCTCTAAGAATCTATCCTTAATGTCCCTCAATCTTAATTTTATTCCTATTAATTCATATCTGGCATCTTGCACAAGTGCATGAACATTTGGGCAGCTTTCATTAATTTCCAAGAAATCAACACCAGCCTCCTGGTAGAACCTCATTCCCTTAACTAGGTGTTGTAATTTTTCTTTTCCTTGAAGATCTGGAGATCCCATTACACTCCATCCAACAGGCGTACCCGCAATTCTTTCAAGTTGTGTAGCTCTTTGAGAATTAGTCTCATCTCCATCATTTGGCAAACCCAAACAATTAGAAGCTGAATGTGATTTTGGGTAAGGAACAAAGGGTAGATAAATAGCCCCTCTTTCATTTCCCCTTCTTGGGTTCCATGTTCCTGTCCCACCAATATATCCACCTGCTCCTTGTCTTGCAACCATTTCATAACATTCCCCGTTTTTGAACATACCTGCAGCATTCATAATTGGAGAACGAAATCTTATACCCCATAATTTTCGACTTAAATCTTCTGGAGGAAAATATGTTTCTTGAGGAATTTCGTCTTTTAATTTAGCTAAAAAATTTAAACGACCACTAGAATATCTAGAAACTACTGTTTTCGGAGGAAATCGGGTCAAAAGTGGGCGGAGTTTACTTTCCCAGTTTGCTAAAGTTGTTGCTTTCATTTAAAAAATAGCCTTATTTTGTTTATATCCTTTATTGTGATAAAATCCTTGTTTCGAAAACTTTATAAACACATTTTTTCATTAAATTACATTAAAAAAATTCTACGGGAATTTTTTCATCCTTTTATTAAAGGAATCTTAAGGGAAAATCGAAAAAAACCGTAGGTTGCTTTCAAATGGCAAGAGAAAAACCAAACATGAACGTTGTGTTCGTCGGACACGTCGACGCTGGAAAGTCAACCATAGTCGGAAGAATGCTCTTCGATACTGGTGCTGTTTCAGAGCAGGAGATGAAAAAACACAAAGAAGAAGCTGAAAAACACGGAAAAGTTGGTTTTGAATTCGCTTATGTTATGGATAGGATTAAAGAAGAAAGGGAACGTGGTGTAACTATAGATCTGGCTTATAAAAAAATTTTAACTCAAAAATATCAAATCACTGTTATTGACGCTCCAGGACACAGAGACTTTGTTAAGAACATGATTACGGGAGCGAGCCAAGCAGATTCTGCTTTCTTGGTTATTGCAGCTGCAGCAGGAGTACAACCTCAAACAAAAGAACACTTATGGCTATTGAGAACAATGGGTGTGCAGAATCTCGCTGTTGCTATTAATAAGATGGATAATGTTGAATATAACGAAGAAAAATTCAATGGTGTTAAGAAAGATGTTTCAGAACTTATACAGACTGTTGGGTTAGATATTTCTAAGATTAACTTTATTGCTTGCTCTGGATTAAAAGGAGATAATATTGCTAAAAAATCAGAGAATCTGGGTTGGTACAAAGGACCAACAATCTTAGAACAGTTCGACTTGTTCCCTGAACCAGAACTACCTACAGATCTTCCTATGAGAATGCCTATCCAAGACGTGTATGAAATAACAGGTATAGGAACAGTTCCTGTTGGAAAAATAGAAACAGGAATAATGAAATTAGGACAAAAAGTTATGGTTCTTCCTGGAAGAACAGGCAAAGGAATAGAAGGAGAAGTAAAAACAATAGAGATGCACCACGAAACTCTTCCAGAAGCTCAAGCAGGAGACAATGTTGGTATAAATGTAAGGGGAGTAGGAAAGAAAGATATTGCGAGAGGGGACGTGATTTGTGATTCTACAAAACCTATTCCTGTTGTAGAAGAATTCATAGCACAAATAGCAATAATTAATCATCCAACAGTATTAGCTAAAGGATATACACCTGTATTCCATGTTCACACAGCGCAAGTTCCTTGCCAGTTTGTTGAATTAATCGCACAGATAGATCCAAAGACAGGGCAGGTCATTAAAGAAAATCCTGATTTCTTGAAGAACGGAGATGTTGCTAAGGTTAGAATAAAACCACAAGGAAACTTGGCCCTAGAAAGTCAAAAAGATAATGCATTTACTTCTAGATTCGCTGTAAGAGATGCAGGTCAAACAGTTGCTGCAGGTGTTTGCATTGAAATTGTTAAGAAGAAATAATTCTATACTGAAGTATAAATCAACCCCAATAATTCTTAAATACCCCTTAACATTTCAGATAAAATGCTAAAGGCAGATATGCAAAAACATGAAATTGAGGATTTTTTGAGCGGGAAGGGAGATTTTGTTAGGATAGGCGATCTAAATCGGTTTCTTAAAGAACCTTTAACAATGGATATGAAAAAATTCGTATATTTGAGATTGGCAGAAATATATGAAAAAATAGGTATGTTAATGGAAGCTGCTAAAATGTATGACAATGCGGGAATAATTGCTATAGCTTTTTCTGAAAAAATAAAACACCTCGTTAAAGAATCTGAATTATATATTAAAGCAGGGTCTTTTGATAGGGCTGAAGAAGCTATGAAAAAAGCCATGAATCAAGCGAACACTGTCGAGAAACAAGATATTTATTTTGCTGTTAAGGATTTTTATAAGAGACAAGCAGAAGTCTATGAAAAAGAACTCAAAAGAAACCATGCTGTAAGGATTTATGAGAAGCTTTTAGAGATGAAGATCAGTGAGATGGAAAGAAAAGAAATCAAAGAAAGGCTTTTGAACCTGTATGAAAAATTAGGGAAGAGGAGAGAGTATTTGGCTTTAGAGAAAAGCATTTAGGCTGCTCTTTGTCTTGGTCGCGGGAGTATTTCATATTCTCTATAATTTATTCTTATTTTTCCTTCTTCTTCTTGCCCTGTTACAATTACCAGGGTATTTATCATTCCAAGAGGGGAACCCCTAGATTCTACATCATACCTAAATCCAAAAGAGGTATTCGTATCTTCCACTACAGAACCTTGTTTTGCTAGGAGTGCGATTCCTGTATCAAGATTCTCTGCGCAATAACTCCCAAACATGGGATAAAATTCTAATAAATGTTCCGCCATTTCTATTAAAACGAGGTCTGCTATTCTCTGGTTTTTTGGCATCTCTTTTCTATAGCTTTATTTTTTATAAATATTTATGTAATAAGGAACATAACCCAAAACCTTAAAAACACAGAATATATGAAATGTTGTAGAAAAGTGTCTTTTAGAAGATTTTAAAAGATTATATCACAATCACGCTTACGTTCGTTTTGATTTAGCTTTATGCTATTTTTAAGATGGTATTGTTTGAAGAGTTGGATATTTTTCTATAGAAATCGTAAGATTTCGTAATTAAATTAAGGAAAAGATAAAATGGCAAAAATAAGTCCAGTATCGATAAAATACATGATACATGCTAACTTTACAGTAGAAGGTGCCCTAGAAAAGCCAGATGTAATAGGAGCTATATTCGGGCAGACAGAAGGCTTGCTGGGCTCGGATTTGGAAATGCGTGAGTTGCAGAAAGAAGGAAAGATAGGTCGGATAGAGGTAGAATTGGAGAGGAAAGATAAGAGAACTTCTGGTGTCATAAAAGTTCCAACAGCCCTAGACCAATCAGAAACCACACTTATTGCTGCTGCTATAGAAACTATTGAGAAGATAGGTCCTTGTGACTCTCAGATAGATGTAGAGAGGATAGAAGATGTCAGAGGGAGCAAGAGAGAATACATCATTGAGAGGGCTAAAAAACTGATGACGGATATAAAAGGCTCTACAGATTCCAGAGAAATTTCTAAAGAGATTAAAGATTCTGCAAGGATAGCTGATGTAAAAGAATACGGGAAAGAGAAGCTTCCTTACGGAGATATTTCTGGAAAAGAAGTAATTGTTGTTGAAGGGAGAGCAGATGTTCTCAACCTCATGAAAGCAGGTGTCAGTAATGTAATAGCGATGAACGGAACAAAGCTTCCAGATAGTATTAAAGACCTTAGCAAAGAAAAAGATATGACTCTTTTCATTGATGGGGACAGGGGCGGAAGATTGATAGTACAAAACTTTGTAGATAATGCAGAGGTTAGATATATCGTAAGTGCTCCTAATGGAAAAGAAGTTGAGGAGTTGGCTGGAAAAGAAGTATTGATGATTTTAAGAAAAAGGGTTCCTGTAGATGAATTTTTAGCTAGAGAGAGGCTCTATAAGAGAAAAAGAAATGAAGAAGAAAAAACAGCGGAAAAGAAAGAATTGAGCAATGAAGATAAGGAAAAGTTAAAGGAGCTCTCTACTAAAAATAAAGGAACTGGAAAAGCTATACTTCTGGACAACTCTTTGGAAGAAATTAAAAAGATTTCTGTTAGAGGCATGAATAGTGGTCTAAGAAAGTTAGGAAAAAAGCCTGCCGTAATTATAATGGATGGTACTGCAACTGGTTCAACGATAAAGGCTGCAGAAGAAATAGGAAGTCATACAATAGTTGCACAGAATTTCACAACTACAGACACGAAGCTTGAGCTTTTGAGTTTTTAGGTTTTTTATTTTACCCTCTATAAATTCACCTAATAACCCTATTCCCTCATTGTTACTAACAGTTAGTACTATTGTAACTTAATAATTACAACACCACCATAAAGTTTATAAATGAAATCTAGTATGTAAAATTACGGAAAACTTGGTTTTCTGAAAACAAAAATTAAATATAAAATGTCAAATATGAATACCAAAACATTTTTGGTTTCTTTTTTAGTGCTTGTTAGTATTTTGGTCTTAGCTACTACTGTAAGTGCTGCTCCATTAGCAACAATCAATTCTGTTGAAATTGATGATGTTAATGTTAGCGTTTCTCCGGCATTGGTTGCTGGTGATACAGTAACTGTACGAGTTGAATTTACTTCACTTGTTAATGCCTCTGACGTTACATTGGAAGTAGAGCTTGAAGGAGATAGAAGAGACACTCAAGCCCAGACAAGAGTTTTCGATGTTGAAGATGGTTTCAGGTACACAAAGTCTTTGAAAATCGAGGTTCCTTTCGACCTCAAAGATGAGCTTAGTAATTTTATGACTCTCGATGTTGAGCTGAGTGGAGATGGATTTAGAACAACAGAGTCATTCACTTTGAGAGTTCAGAGAGAACCATTCAATGCAGACATAAAATCTGTGAGTGTTCCTCAAACAGTTAAGGCTGGAGAAAGTTTACCAGTTGATATTGTTCTGAAGAACCTTGGTTATAACGACCTAGATGATTTGTTTGTAAGTGCGAGAATCTCTGCATTAGGATTAGAAAGAACTGCTTTCTTTGGTGATCTTGTTGCTATTGAGTGTGACGACAATGCTGATTCAGTGGACAACTATGGTGTTGACATCGATAGAAAGTGTAACGAAGATGACGAAGACACCTTAAGCAGAAGGCTTTTCCTTCAGGTTCCATTTGGTGTTGAGTCAGGAATCTATGCTCTCGAAGTAGAAGTAGAAAACGATGACACAACCTCTAGTGAAGTAGTTCAGGTTGTTATAGAAAATGCGTTTTCTGCAGGGAACTTCATCGTGTCTGGTAATAACCTATTGTTAGTTAATCCAACAAACGACGTGGTTGTTTACAGGTTGGTTCCTGAGTCTACGAGTCAAGTTTCAGTTAGTCTGAGCCAAAACCTTGTTGCTGTTCCAGCCGGATCTAGCAAGATGGTTACAGTTGATGCAACAGCAGAAACCTCTGGAACATTAACCTATTCTGTCAATATTTTCGATGTTGATGGAAATCTGGTTGATTCAGTAAGTTTCAGCACAACTGCAGAAGGAAGAGATACTACAAGTCCAATCGTTGTCTTGACAGTAATCTTAGCAATAATCTTTATTGTATTGCTAGTTGTCTTGATTGTCTTGATTGGAAAGAAACCTGAAAAATCAGAAGAATTCGGAGAAAGTTATTACTAATTTTTCTTTTTATTTTTAACTTTTTTTCTTTTTATTTATTTTTATTTTTTATTAATGTTGTAGCAGTGCCTGGCTTGGGTGTTGTGAGGAACCACAATAAGATTTAAAAAGGATTAGCTACAGAGGAAAGATATGGCAAAGAAATTATATTTAATGTCCGGGCGTCCTTCAGATGGAAGATTAAAAAACATAGATGGAAAATCATTAGCTGATGCAGGTAATGGAAATGTTTTGGTTCTGAATCTGTCTTACGATGATATGGACAAAAACCGGATGAAAGAATATTTCTTTAGGGAATATTTTCAAGAGCTCGGTGCGGAAAGCGTATTATTTGTGGAAAGGGGGACCTCTGAAGTACAAATAAGGGAAAGATTTGAAGCGACTAGTTTACTATATCTTCCTGGAGGAGATACAAAAACTTTACTTCATAATTTAAGAAATAAGGGATTGGTCTCACTTCTTGAATCTTTTGAGGGAGTAATCTCGGGGAATAGTGCTGGAGCTTATGTTTTATGCCCAGAGCATTTAAGAATTGGGAGAGGGGATATAGAAGTAATTCCCGCATTAGGGATAGTTGATTTTTGGACTAAAGTACACTATGAGCCTAAATTCGATTCTGATTTAAAACGCCTATCTGCAGAAAGAGAGATATATGCGCTTGAAAATGAATCGGCGTTAGTATGTGGTGAAGACATTAGTTTTATGGGGAACATTTGGAAGTTCTCTAAAGGCATAAAGGAAAAAATAAACTAAAAAGATAAAAAAGAGATTTAAATTCTTAATTTATAAACACCCTATTCAACAAAAGGCACAAACACAAACCCTAAATTTTTTCCAGGGGGATAACATTTGGAATTTTATATAATTTTTTATCTGCTGTTATTAGAAGTGCTCCATGAATCTGTGCCAGAGTGACATATAGAGCGTCATAGATAGTTATATTGTGCTTAATGGAGTTCTCTATTGCTTTAAATAATAGCTGTTCGTTTAATTTAGCAACACCAAGGCCAGCTCCAAAAAGGATTTTATTTGCAGCGAGAATATTCTTCTCTTTTACTCTATTATACCTTAAGGAATTAGGTACTTCAAGGAATAAAAGCTCAGGGACTATTATAGAAACGTCTCCTTTTTCAAGTTCATATCTTATAGTTCTAGCTTTATCTGAATCTTCTTCATTAAGAAACCACTTAACCATAACAGAAGCGTCCATTATTAATGTCTTTTGTTTCTCCATTCTCTTATTATTTCGGTGCTGTTTCTACTTCCATCGAAAGCCCCCTCTTTTCTGAGCTTGTCCATCATAGCGAAAGCTTTTCTTCTTTTTTCCAAATCCACTGCCTCTTTATTTTCCAAATTTTCTATTATTGCCCTCCTCAAAACAGCACTCCAGTTAATTTCTTCATGAATTTTCATTTTTTTCCTAAGTTCCTCATTTACTCTTACAGATATTATCGCGTCAGCCATTGTATTACTTGTAATACATGTATGTATTTAAACTTTTCCATTCGCAACAAAAGGAACAAACACAAACCCCGGAATTTCCTTTATTTTCTTGGCACCTTTCTCGGTTTTTTTAATGGCAACCAAGGATTGCTCTAATCCAGGAGTTCCAAGGGGAGCCACGAGAATTCCTCCTTCCTTCAACTGACTCAAAAGAGCCCGAGGAATCTTTTCTGTTGCAGCACTTATAAGAATCCTGTCAAAAGGCGCTTTCTTAGGAAGGCCAGAAGAAGCATTTCTGTTATAAACCTTAACATTAGAATATGATTTCAGACTTTCTTTAGACCTAACCACTAAATCTGAAATTATCTCTAGTCCAGAAACCATTCCTTTTTCTCCAACAATTTTTGAAATCAAAGCCAAAACATATCCAGAACCGGAACCAGCCTCCAGAACTCTTTTTCCTTTCCTTAAATCAAGAAGAGAGAGCATCATGGCTATTGTATACGGTTGGCTTATTGTTTGCCCTTTCCCAATAGGAAGAGCTGTGTCTTCATAAGAAGCTCTTTTCAATCTTGCAGGAACAAAATCCTCTCTTTCAACTTCTGAGAAAGCCTTTAGGATTTTCTTCGAAAATCCTTGTTCTTTCAGGCTTTTTAGGAGTTGTTGTTTGTTCATGAACAGGAAAAGTAATGGAGATTTAAATATTTAACACAAAAAAATATAAACAATAAAAACCAAATGTATTCATGCTTACTTTAGACGAAATAAAACAAGATCAAGAATTATTGTATCAGGATAGGCTTAAGGAATTTAGAACTTCTGAAACATATAGGGACAGAGTGACCGAAATAATAGAAGCAAAATGCTGGACTCGTTTAGGTTTAGAAAACCTAGGAAGAATTCAGATGAGAAGAACCAGAACCAATCAGAATCTTGTATCTCAACTTGAAGGCGAAGAAATTGAAATTGAGGTAACACGATGGCCTCCTTTAAGAGCAAAAGATATTTTCTCTGTGAAATACCGAGGTCAGCAAGTTTATCCTATTAAACCTTCAGACTGATTACCTTGCTGATCCCATCATGCATGCTTACACCGTAAAGCGTCGTGGCCTTTGTAATAACTTCGTCGTTGTGGGTTATAATGATGTACTGTCCTTTTTTCATATGTTTTTGTAGCAGCCCAGAGAGTCTTTCAGAGTTTCTTTTGTCGAGCGCTGCGTCAACTTCATCTAAGATATAAAAATAATATGGCCTATATTCTTGAATTGCAAAAATTAGAGAAAGGGCGACGAGTGTCTGCTCTCCTCCTGAGAGGGATTTCACATCAAAGTATTTTCCATGCCCTGTCTTTACAAGAATTTGAACACCTAAACCAGATTCAAACGGGTTTTTTCTATTCTCAAGTTCTAAGGAAACCTGTCCTTTTGTGGAAAGCTGGGAGAAGTTTCTCGAAAATATCTCATTTAGCTCTTTTAAAGTCTGAATAAAAGCTTTTTTCTTTTTTATGTCTATTTCGTGAATTATTTTTAAAATTCCTTCTTTTTCCTTTGAGATTATTTCTGCTTTCTCTCTTATAAGATCGTATTCTTTTTTTATAGAATCGTAGACTTCCAGAGACCTTAGGTTTACAGGACCTATTTTAGACAATATTTCTTTAGTTTTATCCAGTTTTTGAACCAAAGAATCTTTATTGGCTTTGATTATTTCTATTCCCTTAAACTCTAGAAATTCTGTTTCAAGGTTTTCTACTTCTGCTCCAACCCTTGCCTTATCAATCTTGAAATCATTCATCTCCTGCTCTCTATTGTGCTGGGTATTCTGGGTCTTCATGAGTTGGGACTCTTTTTCTCTTATTTTTGCCTGAGAACCGTCCCTCTCTGAAATTAATTTTTGGAATCTCTCGTTCAATTGCTCTTCTTGATGTTTTTTCTTTTCCAAGAGTTTTTCCCTTTTCTCTAAACCTTTTTTCGTTTCTTCTAATTCTTCTTTTAAATCTGCTTCTTCTCTAGAAAATTGTTTCAGAGAAATCTTTGAGCGATCTATTTCTCTCTGTTTGAAATCCACTTCTGAATCAATCGTCTCTTTGCTTCTCATAGAAACTTCCTGAATCTCTATCAAAAGGGTTTCATATTTTTGTTCTATATTAGAATTATTTTCAAAATTTTCCTCTAAGGATTTTCGTCTTTTCATTAGTTCTGATACCTCTTCTTTTGTTTTATCTATTTTTTCCTGGAGAACTCTGATCTGGAATTTCTTATCATGTATATTCGTGAGTTTGGATAAATCATCATCTGTTTTAGATATTTCCTGAACAATCTGTTCAATATCATCATTTATTATTTGCTTTTTCTGATGAATGTCTTGGAGTTCTTTATCTGAATTTTCTGTCTCTTTTTTTAAAGAAGCCAGTCTTGGAATGGTTTCTCTCTTTATTAAATCCATATGCTCTTTGGTTATTTTACTCTTACAAACAGGGCAGATATCCATTTTAGAAATTTTCTCTATCAATTTGTTCTGGTTCTCAATTTCAGATTCATTGGCATAAGTCTTTTTTTCCAGTTCTATCTCCCTTTTAATTAAGCTTCCTAAAATGTTTCTTTTTTCGGCAAGAGAAACTTTCAGAGCTTCCAGTTTTTCCATGTTAGATTTCTTATCGAATAGTTTTATGGATATAGCCTCAATTTGTTTTAATAAAAAATCAGATTCATTGGTGTAATTTTGAAAAAGTGTGTTCTTATCCTGAAGTCGTTCCTTAATTGATTTTAATTCAGATTTGGCCATATAGAATCTTTTTCTTTGTTCTTCTAATTTTTCCAGTTCTCTTTTCTTTATTTCTATTTCTTTTTCTCTTTTCTCTGTGGAGGATTCTCCCCTTAGTTCTTTTATTGAAATCTCGTTCTCCTTTATCGTTTGATGTAAATCTGTCCTTTTCTTAGACAATTCAAAAAGTTTACTTTTTTGGTTTTCAAGTTTTACGTTTATTCCTGCAAGATCTGCCCTTAAATTCGCTATCTCTTGATTGAGTTTTTCTTGTTCCAAACCAGTGGCCTCTTGTATCTTAGAATTAATAGCGTCTATTTTTGATTCAAAATTTTTTATTTCTGCCTGAACAGACGCAATTGACCTTTTAATCTTCTCTATCTCTTGATTTTTTTTAGAAATTTCAGAGCTTATTTTATCTTCTTCTCTCTTTTTTCTGGTTAAATCATAATGAATTATGCTTGCCTTATATCTCTTAACACCTTTTTCAAGTTTTTTGAATCTCAGCGCCTGCTGCCTCTCTTTTTCTAAATTATTTAAATAAGAAGTTCTCTCTCTAAGTATTGATGCCACCTCTTTTAATTTTTCATCTGTTTTATCTAATTCTCTGAGTGATTTCTCTTTTCTGGATTCATATATGGAGGTTCCAGAAACCTCTTCTATTATTTTTCTCCGGTCTTCTGATTGCATCCTTACAAAGTTTTGTATCTCCCCCTGCAAGATTATATTAAACCCCTGGGGATCTATTCCTGCCTGAGCGAGCAAAGATAGAACCTCTTGCCTCGTCTGTGTTCTGTTATTTATTTTATAGATGCTCTGTCCATTCCTCCTAACAATTCTTTTTATAGAAATCTCTTCTTCACCTATTGAAAATACTTTATGAGAATTATCAAAAATTATTTCTACAGAAGCTTCTTTTGCAGGAGATGCTTCCTTGGTTCCTAAAAATATCAGGTTTCCGGCTTTAGCAGCCCTCATAGATTTTATACTAAGCCTTCCCAGAACAAAACATAAGGCGTCTGATATGTTACTCTTTCCAGATCCATTTGGTCCTAGAATTACATTTATCCCTCGTGTAAAATGTATCTCTGTTTTTCGGGGAAAGCTCTTAAAACCATGCATCACTAGTTTTTTTATATTAGACATGATGGGAAAAAGTGAGTTGGATTTTTAAAGATTGGTGTGGGTTTAATTGTAAGTCTAAGTTATCTGCACAACTTCTACAACTCTAAATTTTTCAAAATAGCTTTTTTTTGATTTATCGAAAAGATATTCTTTTACAAATTTTTCTACTTTACTGAAATCAGGAAATTGTGATTTATGTTGCCTCAATGCCTCAATCTTTATATCTAAGAATTTTGTTATGTCTTCCTCGTGATTGGGATTATTGCTTCCAAAGAAAAATAAACTGTCTACCTTGTGGGGTTCTCCTGAAAAGAGAAATTTATTTTTTGTTGCAAACACAGAGTCAAAAACAGCTTCTCCTACAGCCCTATGATCCCTATGGTTCAAATTTAAACTAGAAAAATCCCTATTAGCAGGATCAAAAGTAAACACTAAGTTTGGTTTATATTTTTTAATTAAACTTACCAATTTTTTTCTAAAAGCTAAGGAGTTTTCTAAGTGACCGTCTTTTTCATGAAGAAATAAAACTTTTTTGAATTCGAGGATCTTTGCTGCTTTTTTCTGTTCTTCCTCACGAATCTTTATTCTTTCGTTTTTCGGCTTGTGAGTTTGTTTAAATCCTGATTCTCCATTTGTAGCAACAACCAAAATGGCTTCATATCCTTTTTTGATTAATTTATAGACTGTTCCACTACATCCAAATTCCATGTCATCAGGGTGCGCTGAAACAACGAGTAAGGTTTTCATTGTAAAAAAACAGGTATGGTAGTTTTTAAAGTTTAGTGTGGGTTTAAAATCAAAAATCCAACTTTTTCTGTTTTGATTTTGCATGGGCTTTCTTCCAAGTGGCCCAGGTTTTTCTAAAAATTCCCCTATTGCTGTGTTTTTTTACGTTATTTGCCAGGAATTTTTTAGTCGTTGGGTCTGAAGGATATCCAGAGCCAATTTCCCCGTATTTTTTCTTTAGCTTATCCACTTCCCTTTCCCTCTCATTTTTCGCAATAATCGATGCTGCAGAAACAGCCACGTGATTTCTATCCGCCTTGTGCTCACAACTTACATCTAGGTTTGAAAGATCTGTTATCTTTGTTTTCAAGAAATCTCCCCATTTATTTATACTTGTCGAAGGGCAGTCTATTATTACCTTGATCTTTTTATCCCCACTATTGAGTTTGTTTATTATCTTTGCGAAAGTTATTGCCTCTAATTCATTTAGTTTTATTCCTTCTGCATTTTTGCTGTCTATCTCTTTAGGGTACAGGATAATGGTATCGTAGGCTTTTGCACTTTCTTTGATCTGTTTTTCAAAGAACTCTCTTCTCTTTTGCGTGAGTTGCTTACTGTCTCTCACCCCGATTTTCTTTAATTCTGCCTCTGTCTTTTCGTCAATCAAACATCCAGCTAGAACCATTGGACCAATCACTGGACCACGACCTGCATCGTCTAGACCTAATATCAACCCCATTCCTAAAAAAAGGACTGCTTCGTTTTTAAGGGTTTCTAACCCTGTGTAGAGATAGTTAGGTTTATAAGTGTTTTATGGGTTTATTTTTCAGAGCGGGATGGAGCAGTCTGGAGTGCTCGCGAGGCCCATAACCTCGAGGTCGGAGGTTCAAATCCTTCTCCCGCTATTTCTTCTAATAAAAAACCTTATAAGTTCTGGATTACCAGTAAAATCAAGCCCGTATCGCATATCGTATGGAAACCAAGGTTTCCCTGACAAGTCACCCTTCCTTTAAGGAAGACAAAGCCCGTATCGCATAATGGTATTGCACGAGATTGCTAATCTCGGTCCTTCGGGACTCCCAGGTTCGATTCCTGGTGCGGGCGTTTTATAAAATGCCTGCTGAAAAAATAAGTATTGATAATGCAAAAAAAGAAAAATTATTTTATTTTGTTGCCAACGTAGTAGTTTATAGAGGCAGTGATAAAAAATGTTTAATTTTAAAAAGAGATGAAAGAGAAAAAGTTCATCCTGGAAAATATGCAGTCCCTGGAGGAAAACTGGAATGGAAAGATCTTGATATAAACAACCCAACAAGAATGAATGGAGATGTTCTAGATTATGAAAATTCTGTAGAGGAATTATTAAAAAGAGAAGCGTTAGAAGAAGCGGGGATAGAGATAGAAAATGAACTTATTTACATAAATAGTGTTGCTTTTATCAGGCCTGACGAAACTCCTGTTATCCTTATAAAATTCGCTGCAAAATACAAAAGTGGACATGTCGTTCCAGAAAAGGGAGGGTTCACAGATTATGCTTGGGTAAATTCAGAGGAAGTTGAAAATTATGATTGTATTAAAGGGGTTAAAGGGGAAGTAAAAAAGACCATTGAAATTTTTTCTAAAAATTAAGGAATCTATTTAATTATAACAAACCTGTCTCTTCCTGTGTGTTTTGCTTTATAGAGTGCCTTATCTGCCCTGGATTTAAGTTTCTTTTTTGTATCTTTTTTCTTATACTGCGTTAATCCTCCGCTGACAGTAACACCATGTTTTTTTAAGGTTTTATCTGATCTTATCGCTGTTCTCAATCTTGAGGTAATTCTTTTTGCCCTATCTAAATTCGTTTCAGGAAAAAGTATAAAAAATTCTTCTCCGCCGAATCTTGCAGCAACGTCTGATCTCCTGAGTTGTTTTTGTATAACCTTCGCTAGTCTTGCGAGTAGTTCATCAGCTTTTACATGTCCGTATCTATCATTTATCTTCTTGAAGAAATCTATATCAATTATAAACAAAGATAATTTTTGATTTCCCCTCTGAGCTTTTTCAATTTCCATGTCTAAAATGTTCTCGAAGAATTTGTTGTTGTAAAGTCCTGTCTTTTCGTCGCGAGTTGCTGCCTCATAAAGAAGGGAAACAGATTCGCTCATTGAACTAAACAAATCTTCTATCTTTTTTCTAAACCTTGGGTCCAGTACAGAGATTTTTTTATTTAATTTATCAAATTTCTTATCCATGGAACTTAAAAATAAAAATGATTAATAAAGGTTTTGAGTAAACTAAAAAAATTTATAAATGTAGTTTGTTCTTGTAGAAAGAGGTGAAAATGGTTTATACTGAGTTTATAACTAACTGGCAAGAAGCTGTTGCCGGAGGAGCTGCTAGTGCTGCCGTTGTTACCTTAGGATTTATAGCAATATTATTAGGAATAGCTATCTATGTTTATCACGCTCTTGCATGGATGACGATTGCAAAAAGACTTAAGCATAAATATCCCTGGCTTGCATGGATACCTTTTGCGAGCAGTGCTATGAGACTGCAACTAGGGAAATTCCATTGGGCATGGATATTCTTAGTCCTTATACCCATCTTGGGTTGGATAGCATTAATAGTATTAATCACCATAGCTACATGGAGAATATTTGAAAAGAGGAAACATTCTGGTTGGCTGTCTCTGGCATTCACGGCAATGTTTCTGCCTAGAATATCTGGGATCGGGACCATAGTTTATTTAATAGCCCTAGGATCTGTTGCTTGGAGAAAGAAATAATTAACCCTTGCCTATCTCACTAGTTCTCTTATAACTCAAGTATAATTTATCTAACAGATCTAGAACTTCTTTTCGCTGCTCTGAGCGACCAAGTCCCTTCCAATCCAGAAGAACAAAATCCACTTCTTCTTCTGTTTTTTCTATTGCCTCTTTTACCATTTCCTCTGTCAAGGGCAAAACATACTGGGGGATTACATGGGAAATAGCTACATTGGATTTGGCTTGGATTCTATTAAAATTAGGACAATAGTGGGGTCCCCCTATTGCAATTGCTACCTCGTTGTAATTATTTTCTTTAAAACCCTTCATAGCCTCTGAAATTGCCTTTCCAATAACAAATCCTGCTTTCTTGTTTTTCCATTCGTTTTCTGTGGAGCCGATTTCTACAAAAACACATGGCTTTTCTATTAGGGGTCCGTGGTGGGTTGCTTCTAGAGTTAGTTTATATTCTTTTAAGTTATATTTATCATGATTCTCTTGAATTTTTTCAAATAGCTGTTTCATGAATTGTGCAGAAACCCTACAAGCTTTTCCTTTTTCTCCCCCAAGATCAGCGCTTCTCCAGTTTCCCGGAGCGTGAATAGAAAGAGTCTTCTCCCTACTTTCTGATTTGTGTTTTGAAGCAAAGATTATGAAATCATACTGATTTATCTTTTCAAGGTCAAGGTTTTCTGTATAGATAATTTCTTTGTCCACGAGATAAAAGTTAAAATCTCCGAACTGGCTTAATTGCGTCGTTATGTTTATTCCTGCCGTGTCTAGCTTGCTTGCGACTATTAGAAATTTAGAGTACATGATTAAGGTAAAAGAAAAGAGATTTTAAATTTTATTGCTACGGGATGTATTGCGTCATGATTGAAGATTATTAACTTTAGAATAGTAACATTTATATAATCTTTTGGTCCTAGTAATAAAATGGTTGGAACAATGTCTGATTGGATAATTGGGATGGATGGCGAAGGGTTAAATGATTTTGCTGCTAGTTTTCACAGTGAAAAACTTCAAGATTATGAAAGATTAAAACAATCTGGACTTCCAACTTTTGATGATTTTACAATTCCTTTTGAAAAATTTCAAAGAGGGAATAGGGATTTAGAAGAATTTTTATCAAAATATGGGGGGTTTGTTATAAGGGCGATACCCAAAACAAGGAAATTTCCAAGAAGATATAGAATAGGAGTTCATACTTTTGAAGATTGCCAAAAATTTTTGGCTCAACATGTGCGAAGACAGGATGAAAACAAATATTCAGTTTTCTTAACAGAATATGAACCAGCAGATTGGTCGGGAGTCATTATTTCAAGGCTCAAGGATGTTATGATTGAAGTTTCCCAATCGGGATTAGATAGACTTTCGCATGGACAAGTGACTCCAGAAGGAGGACATTTTGCACAACACGACCTTAATCATTTTAGAAGTATGAAATACAATACAGAAAATGACCAATCAAGAGCCTTAATGTGGAGGGCATTACAATACTTGAGAAGAGACTTGCCGTCTGACTCTAATTTGTTTCCTAATGTTAATTTTAGAAAAGGGTATTTTGAATTTGTAAAAACAGAAAGAACAGATAGGATAAAATTCTTAGATTTTAAAGTAAATGAAGCTTATTTAAAATAACTCATGCAATCCCAACCGATCAAAAATTAGATGAGAACTGGCATTATAAAAATTTTCGGGCAACCTGTTACAGGACAATCCGTTGTGAAGCACTAGACTCCTTTTAGGTACTGTTTTTTAATTACACCTAACAATCATTATATTCTCCGAATAATTTATTAACACAATTTTCCTTTTGGTCTCATGACAGAAATAGTCAATCTTCTAATAGGAGCTATTGTTTTAATACTCGGATTTCCCGTTGGATTTTATCTCGCTAAACAAACCAGAGATGAATCCAGGAAAGGACAGAGATGGTTTAGATTGATAATCAGGATAAGCTTAATTGGTGTGCTGGTTGGATTAATTTCTAGAAATGATGTTTTACTCTTTAGTTTCGCATTTATTGCTATTGTTACTTCTAGAAGTTTAAAGAAGAAAGCTTAAAAACCAAAATTTTCTCTTGTTTCTATGTTATACTTAATCGGGCTTGGGTTAAATGTGGACGGAATTTCAAAATATGGTCTTAGCATTGTAAAAAGATGTAAGAAAATTTATTTGGAAGACTATACTGTAGAGTTTCCCTATTCAAAAGGGGAACTCATAG
The DNA here is from genome assembly GCA_964385425.1 of Candidatus Woesearchaeota archaeon. Taxonomy (GTDB): domain Archaea; phylum Nanobdellota; class Nanobdellia; order Pacearchaeales; family GW2011-AR1; genus ASMP01. The sequence goes on from CAYLOQ010000007.1 coordinate 25,347, forward strand.
AAGTTATAGGGAAAAAGATGGTTCCTGTAGATAGAGATTTTGTAGAAAGTTTAAAGATTGTGGATGAGGCTGATAGAATGGATGTTGCCCTTCTCATTTATGGGAGTCCTTTAACAGCAACCACACACATAACACTTATACAAGAAGCAAAGAGATCAGGGATTCGTTATAAGGTAATTTACAACGCATCTGTTTTTGATGCTGTCGCTGAAACAGGTTTACAACTTTATAAATTTGGGAAAATTGTAAGCATGCCAAAATTTGAACCAGAAAAGGGATTTACTCCAGACAGCTTCATGAAAACAATACAGGAAAATAGTTCAATGAAGGCCCATAGCTTGATTTTAGTGGATATTGGTTTAGAGTTTCAGGATGCTCTTCAACAGCTAAAAAAATCAGCTCGAAACCACGAGATAAAGTTAAAAAAAATTATTGTCTGTCAGGCATTGGGAACAAAGAAAAAGAAAATTCTATACAGAGATGTTGATGTATTAGAAAACTATGAAGGAATTAAAAGTCCCTTCTGCATAATAATCCCTAGCAAACTACATTTTGTGGAGAAAGAATTTTTAGAAGAATTTGAGGGGAGATAGAAGAATTTAAAAAACTGTTTTGTTTATATTAAAAATGGCTATGAGCAATAGGGGAATTTTCGGAATCTCATCAGCTATTGCTAGGTCTCTAATTATTTAATTGCCTAGTCTAAACTAGGTTTGCATTTTATTAACAAATTTAGCTCTAAATAAATTTAAAAGTTAAAAAGAATAAGTAAGGACACAGAAGATGTATAACTTTAAAGAAACAGAAAAGGAGATTTTAAAATTCTGGAAAGAGAAGAAGATTTATGAGAAGTTAATGTCTAGAAAAGGAAAAAGATATTTCCTCTTAGATGGTCCTCCGTACGCTAATTTTATTCCCCATGTTGGCCATATTAAGAATACTGTATTCAAGGATTTGATAATAAGATTGAACTTCATGAAAGGATTCAATGTCCTTTTTCAACCAGGGTTCGACACGCACGGTTTACCTATTGAAAACATGGTTGAAAAAAAACTGGGATTAAAAAATAAAAAAGATATTGAAAAATTTGGAGTTACAAATTTTATGAAAGAGTGTAAAAAAAATGCTGCCCTTAATAAAGACCTCTGGATGAAGGTATATGAAAATTTAGGAGCGCTATACTCTCTAAAAGATCCTTATATGACTTATGAAAATTATTATATCGAATCTGCTTGGTGGGCTTTTTCTAAAATGCATAAAAAAGGGATGATATACGAAGGGGAGAGGCCTGTGATGTGGTGCCCTCATTGTGAGACAAGTTTGGCAGGATACGAGATTACAGACAGCTACAAAGATCTTAAGGACCCTGGAGTGTATGTTCTTTTTAAGTTAAAGGATTCCAGCGAGCATTTGTTAATTTATACAACCACCCCCTGGACCCTCCCATCAAACATTGCAATTGCTGTTGCTCCAAAAGAAAAATATGCGAGGGTGGACATCTACGGGAAAAAAGTAATCATTGGAGAAAAAAGACTAAATAAGTTAGATGAATTTAAAATTAAATATAAACTCATTGATACTTTTTTTGGTAAAGAACTGGTGGGGAAAAAATACGAACCATTGTTAGATACCCCTATCCAGAGAGATCTTGGGAAAGAGGAGCATGGGAAAGCACATATTATTGTAGCATCTATTCCTCTTTTGAAAGAGAGGGTTGCTTCAAAGATTAAAGCAAAAAAAGAAGTCTCTGAAAAAGTCAAAGATGTCTTCGAAGAATTTGTAACAATGAATGAAGGAACTGGGATGGTCCACACAGCCCCTGGTCATGGAAAGACAGATTATCTGGTCGGAAAACATTATGGATTGTCACGTGTTTCTCCGTTAAACGATAGGGCTGAATTTGTGGAGGGTGCTGGATTTTCTGGTTTTGTGAAAGACGCTGATAAAGATATCATAGAAACTCTCGAGAGAGAAGGAAAATTACTCCACAAAGAGATTATAACCCATAGTTATCCTTTATGCTGGAGATGTAAGAGTCCTCTTATTTTTAGGTTAAGTAACCAGCTTTTCTTTAAGGTTGACGGTTTGGGGGGGGTAATGTTACGAGAGAACAAAAAGGTTTCTTGGCATCCTGGTTTTGCAAAAGGGCATTTTGATAACTGGATTCTTGGTGCCGAAGACTGGAATATTTCTAGACAGAGGTATTGGGGAATTCCAATTCCTATCTGGAAGTGTGATTGTGGTCATGAAATAGTTCTTGAGAGTAAGAAAGAATTTGAAAAACTTTCTAAAAAAAGCGTCAGTGACCTACATGTTGTTGGAAATATAAAAATAAAATGCCCTAAATGTAGGGGGGAGATGGAAAAAATAAAGGGAATAGTTGATGTGTGGTTTGACTCTGGGGTTTCTCCATGGGCAAGCTTAGGATATCCTTTCAAAAACAAAAAATTGTTTGAAGATCACTTCCCTGTTAGCAGAATTAATGAAGCTCAGGACCAAATAAGGGGTTGGTTTTATTCCCTAATGTTTTGTTCGAGTGCTATTTTTAACAAAAGGGCCTATAACGAAGTTAGTATGACAGGATGGGTTCTCGATAAAAAAGGTAACAAAATGTCAAAATCTGTGGGGAATATTATAACTGCTGACGAATCTCTAGAAGAATTGGGAGCAGATACTTTGAGATATTATTTCTGTTGGGACATTGCACCTTATGAAGTTCAAAAATTCAATATAGATATTGCAAAGAAAGAAATTTGGAAAATTATGAATGTGTTATGGAATTTAAAGAATTTAACAAATAATGGAAAGGTTAAAACAAATAATGAAAGAGATAAATGGGTTCTTTCCAGATTGAATAGTATTATGAAAACCTATCAAGAGGATATAGATAATTTTGAACTACATACAGCTATGAGAAATCTTTCGAATTTTATATTAAACGATTTATCTAGAAATTATGTAAAAATTAGCAGAGATCGAGAGAATGGTGCCATGATTGCTTATTGTCTAGAAAATGTATTAAAATTACTGGCACCAATTTCTCCATTCATAACAGAAAAAATCTGGCAGGAGCTGAAGAAAAAGAAAATCGTGAAAGAAGAAAGTATTCACCTCTGTTCCTGGCCGAAGGCTGATGAGAAGAAGATTGATAAAAAACTTGAGTTGAGATTTTCTTGGGTGTTTAAGGCTATAGAAGCAGGACTTGCAGAGAGAGATAAATTGGGTATTGGGTTAAGATGGCCTCTTGCTAAAATCACAATAGATGCAAAGGAGCATCAATCCCTTAAGATACTCAACGAGATAATTAAATCACAATTAAATGTAAAAAAAATAGAGCTAAAATCAGGTCATAACCTTAAGCAAAACCAGATAAGGGTAAAACTAGACACAACAATGACACCAGAGCTCGAAGCAGAAGGATATGCTCGGGAAATATCTAGAAAAGTACAAGAATTTAGGAAAAAACTTGGTCTTGAGAAAAAAGATAAGATAGACTTATTCATAATCACCGACGAGGAATTTAAAAGTATCTTGGGGAAGCAAGAGAAAATTATGAAAGAGAGGACAAACTCGAGAGGGTTTTTTATTGTTACAACTAGTAAGGAAAGATTTAAAAATAAAACAGACTTCACAATAAGAGATAAAAGAGGGGAGATAGCAATAATCGTTACCGGCAAGTAATTCATCCGGGTTACTCTTTTATCATAACAATCTTTAAAAATGGGAATTGTCAACTAAAAGAATAAAATGATAGTAAAGGACGAATTTTTAGGTCGATTGAGAAAAATTTTTGATTTGAATCTGTACGAGGTTAAAGTATGGACAGCTCTGCTTTCTCGGGGTACAAGTACTGCTGGGGAATTGAGTAGTATTTCTGATGTTCCACGATCCAGAACTTATGATATCTTAGAGAGTTTAGAGAAGAAAGGGTTCATTGTTATGAAACTGGGGAAGCCGATAAAATTCGTTGCTCTTAAACCAGAAGAGGTTGTGGAAAGAGTAAAGAAGAATTTAATGAGAGACGCTAAAGAAAAATCAAAAAGGCTTGAAACTTTAAGAGGGGATGAAGTCTTGGTAGAATTGAGTACTTTATTTACAAAGGGTATAAAGTTCGTGGAGCCCTCTGACTTATCAGGGAGTTTGAAGGGGAGACAAAATCTCTATAATCATCTGGACATGATGATCCGGGATGCTGAAAAGACAATAACAATAATAACTACAGAAGAAGGGCTTAGCAGAAAGTTAGAGGCAGTAATGCCTAGCCTGGAAAAATGTAAAAAGAGGGGGGTAAGGATAAGGATAGCTGCCCCTATTAACAGTAACAATGTGAAGGTTGCGAGAGAATTTAAGAAAGTTGCGGAAGTGAGGAATTTAGATAAGATAAAAGCCAGATTTATTGTTATTGATTCAAATCAACTCATGTTCATGCTTCTCGATGACGAGAAATTCCATCCAAACTATGACATCGGAGTTTGGATAAGTACAGAATTCTTCGCTCTAGCTTTAGAACAGTTGTTTGACCTAGCGTGGAAAGACATGAAGCCTGTTCGGTGATTAAATTTTCCTACGCTCTTTCTGGGAGTTTATTATACCACAATAATTTTTATAAGTAAAATTTATT
>CAYLOQ010000008.1:0-28654 GCA_964385425.1 Candidatus Woesearchaeota archaeon
AGGTGTTTAATAAACAAACAGCTGTTTATGCTGTTCAAACACCTGTTCAAACACCTGTTCAAACACCAAAATTAGACCATTTTTCGATAACAGAAAGGGCAATTTTATGGGTGTTGTTAAACACAGATATGAAATTGGGTTATGATGATCTTGCTGCAATGTTGGGGAAAGAGAGATCGACGATAAGAGGCCAGGTGAACAGGATAAAACAAAAAGGAGGGGGGATCATTGACGAAACTGTTGAACAAAACGGTAAAAAGAGGGTGTTTATCCCCGAAGGAGTAAAGGAAATGTTGTTAAAAAAGGTAAAAGTGAGGGTTGGAACAAAGAAAAAGACTAAAAAATAGAGAAAAAGTAAGAAAAACCGTGTAAAAACAACTTAAAATCAAAAAAGTGAGGGTTACTTGAATCAAAAAACTGGTGGTTTTAGAGTTGTTCGGTTAAGAGGACACCGGGTTATAGGTCTCTCAACTGAAGAATTGTTGAAAGTGAGGCTATCTTCTTAAGATTTTTAGAAAGGGTTAATTGAATATTTTTATTCTTTATTTTCTTTTTCTCGACGGGGATTCCTTTTTTTATGAGTCTGCCTATGTAATCCCTAATAGAGCTTTCTGTCAAATCCAGCCTTTGTGCTATTGTTTTATAGTCGGTATAACCCCTCTCTTCTTCTAATTGATATAATGTAGAGAACACCAAAATCTCTTGTTCTGTGAGTCTTTTAAATTTAAGACGGATCTCTTTTTTTATATTATCTAAAGAATCTAGTATTCTGGCTGCATTTTCTATAGAATTTTCCTGGTCTTTTGGTGAAATTGGGGTGTGTCTGTCTGTCTGTCTGTCTGTCTGTCTGTCTGTTGGAACCCCTCCATTTCCTATGGAAATAGCCATATTTTGGCTTTTTAAGGCCTCTAAGGGGTGTTGGTGTGTCGAAGGTTGTGTCGAAGATGTTAGTTTTTTGGGGTGGTGTGTCGAAGCTATTTTTTCATTTATTTTCCTTATTATATGGCATATTTCCACCAAGGTTCCCATTATTCTCTCATTATCTTTCTTTAAGAATTCTATATCTCTTCTTAGATTTTCTATATCTGTTTTAGCGTTTTGGAAAGCTCTTCTTACTTCATCCATAGAAAAAATAATTCTAAGAAGTATAAAAACTTTCAGCTCCTTTATTATATATTAAATTATTTCCTGTTGTTTTTGTTTGTATGCCCTATATGCCAGATCGCCAAGTTTCCAACGAGATCTTCTCTTATAGGGTATTCCGTTTGGGTTCTTCCTTATCTCTATAACGAGGTTCTTAGATTTTAGCCCAAAAAGAAGTTTTTTAATAAACTCCTCATCTCTTGCGATCTCTTGCGCAATAGTAAAGGGGAAGGCAGAGCGTGGGGAAATAGAATAGAGAAATGCGAGTATTTGTTCAGAAATCTTTTCCCTCTTTTTTTCAGATATCTTCATCTTAAGACTTCCCTAATTGTCGTCTTTTGCTTTTTTTAAAGAAGGAAGGGGTAAATGTAATTGTAGATTTAGCTCGTCTTCTAAATCTAAGGCCTTCACTGTAGATTTTCTCAAGATTATATTGAATAAGAGGAATCTAAAGTCTTCGGGCATCTCTTTATTTTTCCATTGCTTCAAGACTTCTTTTGCTATCTTTGGTTCCACAGAGAGAAAAACCCTTCCTGTAAATCCCACATTGACATACCCTGGTTCATACTCTACACCATAAGAAAATTCCGCTTCGATAATTTCTTCTTTTGTCTTAAGGAGTCCTGATTTTGATTGCTTTATTTCTAAGATTTTTATGTCTGTCTTAATTCTGGGGTTTTCCACCTTATCTTTTAGTTTTTCTATGCTTATTTTTGTAAAATTAAACCCAACAATATTCATGATATTTTAATCGAAAGAGTGTTTTTAAATATTTGTCTTGTTAAAATAAGATAATTTTATCAAAATCAGGTTTTGGTATTTTTAAATACTCTGGAAAATTTGGGTGGTTCCGCTCGTCTTTAAGAATTCTTCTCTTTGGGTTATTAAGCAATATTTCGAGGTCCTCTAGCAGCTCGGAAGAGGGTAATGTTTGGCAATTAACTGAATGATTTATTTCAAAGGCATGTGCATATTGGTGATTGACTTCACCTTCAAGCCAGGACCCGCTTCTTTCGAATCGGGGTCCTTCTGTTTTTAATTGAAGTGTTGGGTTTTCTGATTGATATCTTTCCCTTAAAACCCGTATATGTCTTTGTGCTTCTCCTTCTGAAGGGAAGAACTCGTAAACTGCTTCTCTTTTTGCTATGATAAACTCTGTACCTATAGCAGGACTATCTAATTCAATAACTAATTGTGTCTCTCCGATAGAATATAGGTTTACGCTTTCAAATCTTTCAAGAGAGAAATTTCCCATTTTAATTCAAATAAGTGAGAATATTTAAGTTTTTGTTTGATGGAATATATAAAATAGAAGTTTATATCAGGTCTTCTTCTGACACAATAACAAAATCCCCTATAGCTATTATTGCGCTGTAAGGAATTAGTAATTCTTTGGAGGGCGTCCTCTCTAAATTAAGGTTTTTTGTATATTGTGTGGAATCTTTAACAACAAGGTTGATTAATTCTCCGGATCTGGTCTCAAAAGTTATGTCCTTAACAAATCCGAGCCTCTTACCCTCTTTGGTAACAATCATTTTACCGAGTATTACACTAAAGGGGTTTTTTTCGTTCTGCATGCAAGAAGCAGAGGAAAATAATATATAAACTTTTCTGTAAATTTAAATGGATTTAGTAGTATATAGGATTTCTTTTCTAAGGCCTCACCCCTTTGTTTCTTATAGAAGTATTTAAAAAGGCTTTTTGGATTTTTTGTTGTTTTTTATTTATTTATAAAAATTTGTGTGCTATACTATATACTATATACTATATAAATAAGAGATATAATAATATAATAATAGAAAAAAATAAATATAATATTATGGAAAAAAAACAAAAATTATTTTTTTCCATAAGAAATAGAGGCGTCCTTCTTTTTTAGTAGTTATAATTCTTTATATAAGCCAAAGATTTTTTGTCGTTGTAAAATTTAAAATTAAATTAATTTCCATGAGAAATAGACGTGTGGGTATTTAATAAAAAATGAAAATAGAGCTCGATAAAATTTTTGATTCTTTCGAGGGTAACAGGGTATTCAGAGACAAGTCGGTATTGCAGATGAACTATCGGCCTGGAGAAATACCCCATAGAGAAGAACAAATAAAACAGATAGCTTCGATACTTGCGCCTGTTTTGAGGGGGGAGAAGACGAGCAATCTATTTCTTTACGGGAAAACAGGAACAGGAAAAACACTCTCTGCCCAGTATGTTGGGGACGAACTCTTGAAAAGGGTGGAGAAGGGGGCAGACTTTAAATTAAAAATAGAGTATTTGAATTGTAAATTAAAGAAGGTATCTGATACAGAATATCGGATCCTTGCTGAGCTGATAAAAAAATTGGGGGGTAAGGTTCCTAACACTGGTTTGCCGACTGAGACGGTTTATTCTAGGTTTATAGACCTCATTGATTCTGAAAAGCAATTTCTTGTTTTGATTCTGGATGAGATCGACCAAGCTGTGAAAAAAATCTCAAGCGATTTTCTCTATAATTTAACAAGACTCAACTCAGAACTTTCCAAGACACAGATTTGTATAGTTGGTATTAGCAATGACCTGACTTTTTTAGAGGGTTTGGATCCTCGAGTCCGGAGCTCTCTTTCAGAAGAGGAGATAGTTTTTTCTCCTTACAATGCGTTGCAGCTTCAGGAAATTTTGGGGAATAGAGCGAAAGGGGCTTTTAAAGAAAATTCTGTACAGGAGGGGGTCATTGCGAAGTGTGCGGCTTTTGCTGCAAGAGAACACGGAGATGCCAGAAGAGCCCTAGACCTCCTGAGGATAGCTGGCGAGTTGGCAGAGAGGGAGGGCTCTAAAAAGATTCTTCTGAAACATATTGATGAATCAAACACGAAGATGGAAAGAGACAAAATTTTAGATGTTATTCGGACCGAGCCAAAGCAATTTCAATTTGTCTTACACTCAATTATTGCCCTATCCGAAACCCCGGACAAAAAACCAATTTTTACAGGAGATGTTTATAATTTATACAGGGACGTCTGCATAAAAAACAAAGCAGAGGTTTTGACACAGAGGAGGGTGGGTGATATTATCCAGGAGTTTGATATGTTGGGCATAATTAACGTAAGGGTTATTTCAAAAGGAAGGGGGGGAAGGATGAGAGAGATTAAACTAGCAATCACAAAAAACATAACTGAAAAAGCCAAAAAAATAATAGAAGAATCTATCAATTATAGCTAATGGATACAAGAGAAATATTAAAATTTTGTATAGAAAGAGGCCTTCTTTTAGACGGAGATGTTCTGAATCTGTTTAGCGAGACCACAGATACAGAATCTGTGAAATTAATCATAGAAAAATTAAAACACCACACCCAAAGAAGGATCATAACAAAAAACATTTTTGAGGAAAATAAGGAAAGGGTCAGTGAATTTTTTTTAACCCTTCCGAGAGAAAACCAAAAGAGATTAGAGAAGTTGAAGATTAAACTTGGGTTGCATATTGAGATATCAAAAGAGATCTCTAAACCTCTTGAGGCTATGCAAAGCATAGACCCTGTTCAGAAATTAAGAGAAAGATTGGACGAATTTCCAAACGTAAAGATAATTTCTCGAAACACCATCTTTAAGAAAAAAGTAGAGGTTGGGGACCTTGTAAAAAATTTTAGAAACAGATTTTGTGAGATGAAGGGAATTCTACAGGAACATTCTGAATTAGATAGTTTAATTTCTATAGATAAACTTTCAGGATCAAGAAAAGGGGCATCAATCATAGGGTTTGTTTCAAACAAAAGGGTAACTAAAAATAAGAATATTTTGTTGGAAGTGGAAGACCTCACAGGAAGAACAAGAATTTTAGTTAATCAAAACAAACCAGAACTCTATGAAAAAGCAGAAGAGATAGCTCTTGATTCTGTTTTGGGATTTAAGGGTTTTGGGGACAGAGAGATACTTTTTGCAAATGATATTATTTTTCCAGATTCTGTGATTGTAGAAAGAAAACATTCGCCTGTTGAAGAGTATGCCGTATTTATATCAGATCTTCAATATGGGAGCAAACTTTTTTTGGAAACTGGTTTCTTGAAATTTATAGATTACCTGAATGGAAAAATCCCAAATACTCCTGAGACAGATAAAATAAAATATCTTTTTATTGTAGGGGATCTGGTTTCTGGAGTGGGTGTTTATCCGGGACAGGAGAGGGATTTATTGATAGCAGATATAGAAGAACAATATCAGAGATTTGCAGAACTCTTGGGGAGAATAAGGAAAGATATAAAAATAATAATTTCTCCGGGAAATCATGACGGGGTAAGACTAATGGAACCCCAACCTTTTCTCGATGAGAAGTATTCCTGGCCCTTATACAATATGAAAAATGTGTTGTTAACAGGAAATCCTGCGTATGTAAATATTGGCGCCAGAAAGAATTTTTCAGGATTTGATGTTTTAACTTACCACGGATATTCTTTTCATTATTATGCAAACAACATCCCCAGCTTAATGGAAGCATTAAACGCTCCTGAGAAGATTATGGCCTATCTATTGAAGAACAGACACTTGGCTCCATCTTATTCTTCTGTCCATTATCTCCCTTCAGAAGAAGACGGGCTAATTATTAAGAAAATTCCAGATATTTTTGTTTCAGGCCACCTACACAAATCTGCCATCTCTTATTACAATAATATTTTAACCATCTCAAACTCCACGTGGGAAGAGGAAACCGAGAATCAGAGAAGAAGGGGAAACAAGCCAGATTTCTGTAAGGTTCCCATGTTTAATTTAAATACAAGGGCTATAAGGCTCTTAGATTTTGACCAGAGGAAATGAAAATAGGTGTGGATATTGATGATGTTGTAGTAGAATTCTCAAGAGCTTATCTTGATTTTTATAATAGAATTCATGGCACAAATTTTAAATTTAAAGACATACACTCTCCCAAGTTTGAAGAATCTTTAAAGACAACTAGAGAAAGGGCTGTGAAGCGAGTTAATGATTTTTATGAAACAGACATTTTTGATAATTTAGAACTTGTTGAAGGCATAAGAGAATTAATTTCACAGCTTTCTGAAAACCACGATCTTATTTTTATTACGGCCAGAGCTCTGAAGACAAGGGAGAAAACAAGATTTTTTTTAGAAAAACAATTTCCAGGCATACCTTTGAATGTTTTTCATACAGGGGATTGTTTTGGAGAACACAAAACAAAAGCAGAAATATGTGGGGAGCAGGAAGTTGATTTTTTAATTGAGGACAACCATTCTTTTGCTTTATCTTGTGCAAAAAAAGGTGTTAAGGTTTTCCTTTTGGAGAAGCCATGGAATAGAAATTCTGAAGATCATCCTAACCTAATTAAGATTACACACTTAAAAGAAGTTTTAGAGCAAATAAAATGAATACTGAAACATATTTTAAAGAAATATTGGAACAGACAAAGGCTGTTTATGCTGTGGCGGAAGAAGCTCGTAAGAAAGGACTGGATCCTGCAGACAAGGTTGAAATACTCTTGGCCGAAAGTCTTGCTGAGAAAGCTGTAGGATTGATATCAACAATATATCCACAATTAATGGGCTCTGGAATTGTTGAAAGAATTACAGAGTTAGAAAAAGAGTATGGAAAGTTAGATACTGCGGTTTCTTTCAAGATCGCAGAAGAAGTCGCGAAACAAAAGTTTTGTAAGTTTACGAGCCTTTTAGAAGCCATTACAGCAGGTGCAAGGGTTGGTTTTGCTTACACCACCTTAGGTGTTGTTTCTTCACCTATAGAGGGATTTACAGATTTGACTTTGGGAAAAACCAAAGAGGGAAAAGATTATTTTGTGGCACGTTTCTCAGGACCTATAAGGAGTGCAGGAACTACTGCCTCGTGTCTTATTTTAATGCTCATAGATTATTTGAGAGAGATGTTTGGATATGCGAAATATGATCCAACTCTTGACGAAGCTAGGAGATATGTGACTGAAAACCAAGACTATCACGATAGGGTCACGAATTTACAATATATGCCTACGGAAGAGGAGGGTATGTTTCTTGCAAAAAACATCCCTATTCAAATTGCAGGGGATCCTACGGAAAAATTTGAGGTGTCAAATTATAAAAATCTGGAAAGAGTCGATACGAATCGTATTAGGGGGGGAATGTGTCTTATATTTTCAGAAGGGTTGGCTCAAAAAGCTGCAAAAGGTTTTAGGTTATTGAATCGGATGAAAAAGCAGGGATTTAAATCAACTGGTTTTGATTTTTTGGAAGAGTATATTAAATTACACGAGATGAGAGATACAGGAAAAAAAGACGATTCCCCAACCTATCTTCAGGATTTGGTTGCAGGAAGGCCTGTGTTTGGGCACCCTTCCAAATCAGGGGCTTTTAGATTTAGGTATGGAAGGGGAAGGGTATCTGGATTTAGTGCAGCATCAATACATCCTGCCACGATGGCAATTACAGATGATTTTATTGCCACAGGAACACAATTGAAGATAGAAAAACCAACAAAAGGTTGTGTCGTGACTGCGTGTGATTCTATCGACGGACCCATAGTTAAACTTTTTAATGGAAATGTCATAAAGGTTAAAACTAAGGAAGAAGCTAAAAAATTATACCCTGATGTAGAGGAAATTATTTATCTTGGAGACCTACTTTTTCCTTTTAGCGATCTAGCGAACAGGAATTTTGATTTGATAAAACCAGGATATGTGGAAGAGATATGGAAACTTGATTTGAGAGAAAAAAATTCTGAATTAGAGAAAAATATAGACCCTTTCAATATTAGTTTTGAAGAAGCTGCCAAGATAAGTCAAGAAAATAAGGTTCCTTTGAATCCAAAGTTTATTTTTTATTGGACTGAAATTTCTAAAGAAGAATTTTTTGGTTTGATACAATGGCTGAAAAATTCGAGAGTCAGCGATAAAATTATTTTACCTTACAATCGGGTAGAGCAGGAAAAATTTAAGGTTGGAAAACGGGCTCTGGAGTTGTTAGGTGTTGAGCACGAAGTAACCATAGAAAATGTTGTCTTGAATCTAGAAAACAGTAAGGCCTTACTCCATAATCTGGGGATTGATTTTAGAATTTTAGATAAGGAGTGCTTGCTGGAGGATTTTATAGATATTAATAAATATAGTTTAGATAAAGAAGTTCTTGAGATAATAAATTTAAACTCAAAGGTTGAAATTAAAGACAAGGCAGGAGATTTTATTGGTGCAAGAATGGGTAGGCCTGAGAAAGCAAAGCCGAGGAGATTGACGGGAAGTCCAAATGTTTTGTTTCCTGTTGGAAGGGAAGGGGGAAGACTGAGGAGTGTGCAAGCAGCTTGTGAGGTTGGAACTGTTAAGGGTGATTTCCCTGTTTATTATTGTGAAACTTGTAAGAGCGAGACAATTCATTCGTCTTGCGAAGAGTGTGGAAACCCGTGCAAGAAGATGAACTATTGTCCTGGGTGTAAGCTGACTTCTTTGGAAGTTTGTAAGGAGCATGAGGTTATACAGAATTATTATAATCGGTCTCTGGATATATCTTATTATTTCAAGAAATCTAAGGAAAGACTCGGGCTTACAAATGGGGAGATCCCGCTTTTGATTAAGGGTGTTAGGGGAACTAGTTCTGCAGGGCACATGGTTGAGAACCTTGCCAAAGGAATTTTAAGGGCATCCTATGACTTACAGGTCAATAAAGACGGAACAGTTAGGGTTGATGCGACAGAACTACCTTTAATCTCTTTTAAGCCGAAAGAGATATCTGTGAGCATAGAAAAACTAAAGGAACTAGGTTATGATACAGATGTTTTTGGAAAGGAACTTGTTAATGAAGAACAGGTCTTGGATTTGATGCCTCATGATATTCTTCTTCCAAGTTCTCCAGAATCTCCTGATCAGAGGGCTGACGAGGTTTTTATTAAAATCTGTAATTTTGTCGATGATTTATTAGTAAAATTTTATGGTTTACAACCTTATTATAACCTTCGGAAAAGAGAAGATCTCGTAGGAAAGTTGGGGGTTTGTATGGCACCACATAATTGTGCAGGGGTGGTTTGTAGGATTATTGGATTTTCAAATACCTTGGGCCTTTTGGCAAGTCCTTATATGCATGCAGCTATAAGGCGCGACTGCGACGGAGATGAAATGGCAATAATGCTCCTTGGAGATGTTCTATTGAATTTTTCTAGGGAATTTTTGCCCAGTCATAGAGGGGGAGCCCAGGATTCTCCTTTGGTTTTAAATGCGAAAATCCATGCAGGAGAAGTCGATGATCAAATACTTGATTTTGAGCTTGTTACAGAGTACCCCTTAGAACTCTATAGGCTTGCTGAACAGAGAAAACATTCTTCTGAGGTAAAGGTTAATGATGTTAGGGCAGCACTAAAAGAAGGAAAAAACCCTTTCCTAGGAATGGGATATACCCATGATACCTCTAACTTCAACAACGGGGTGGCGTGTTCTAGCTATAAGACTCTGGAGACAATGAAGGATAAATTAAGGCATCAGATGGAACTAGTCGAAAGAATAAGGGCTGCAAATACTTCTGAGACGGCGAGACTTGTTATTGAAAGACATTTTATAAAAGATATGAGGGGGAATTTGAGAAAATTTTCTATGCAGGATTATAGGTGTGTTGCGTGTAATGAGATAATGAGGAGGCCTCCTTTGTCTGGAGTTTGTCCGAGGTGTAATGGAAAAATAATTTTTACAACGAGCGAAGGAGGGATAAAAAAATATTTGGAACCTGCGCTAGAACTGGCAAAAAAATATAATCTTTCCTCGTACATAACACAAAGCCTGGAACTTACTAAAAGACATATTGATTCTGTTTTCGGCCGGGAGCTGGAAACTCAGGAAGAATTAGATAGGTGGTTCTGAGATTTCTTCAGGAAGTTTATGATAACCTCTTCTTTGAGCGCAGAGATAATCTATTAATTCATCACCTACAGTACATGCCTCAATACCACCCTCTAAACGATCAAAGACTCTTTGTCTAAACTCTTCTTGACCACCTATTCTTTCAATAAATCCCCCTAAATAAAAAGTTTCCCTTATTCCAGCGTAACCCCCTGTTGTGTCTTTTGTTATAACCCCCCATTTATCAGGAACATGGGAAGATTCATACCCCTTTCCAAGCCCAAAAATAAAGTTAATTAAACGATTTTCTTCAGGAACCATCATTAATACTTTTCCCAAAGTTATTCTCAACATTGGGCCGCTCCCCGTAAAATACACACCCTCTTTATTATTCCTTTTCGAATCATTGGAAAATATTGTTAAGGTATCTGTTCCTGAATGTTTAAGATATTCTTTAATCCAATCTTGTTTGCCTAATTCGTTAAAGAAAGTTATTGCATCACTACCCACATTTAGTATTCTCTCCAAGGGTTCTTTTATTTCTTCTTCCCTTTGATCTATTATTTTTTTGAAAGCACTAACAAGGGTACCCAATTTTTCATTTTGTTTTGTCATTTTCCTGAATTCCCTCCGAATCTATCACTTTCTCTCTTCCTGAGAACTTCAAGAAGCCCCATACAATTCTCTGCTGAATAAACTAAAGACTCTCTTTCTTCAAGAGGCAATCTGTCTAGAGATCCCAAGTGTTTAGTCTCTGTGGCTATTAAGACAGTAATTTTTTCACCTAATGATCTTATTACCTCCCTTGGACCCTTTAACCTTTGCACAAACCGATTTGAAATATCGTTATATGCCCTGGATAGTTCGTCAAAAGGAAAAATTTCAGAAGGAACCTCTCTTGGTCCTTTGTATACCGTTCCAATCGGAAGTAAACTTGCTTGATACTGTATTTGATTCAAAAGTATACCATAAAATCTCAAGGTTCTCACTTCATCAATTTGTGATTCACCAATACCTTTTTTTTCTAGCCCCTTTGCTTTTAGTTGCTCATTATCTACAGAGATTATTCCTCTTCCATCGAATTCTGAAATATCTGGAGAAATTTTCTTTCTAGGTAGTTTTTTGAGCAAGTCGTTTGTTAATGCAATATAATTTCCCCTTACTGACTTGTATGTACTATGTTCTGTCATTGTATCCTCCTCTAACCTTAAGTAATTCGTCACTTAGCCTTGAATATTCTAAACGCCTAGAATTTGTATTTAACATCCCACAGAGAAAATCATATGCCTGCACCTTCTTTATTTCTTCAAGGTTGAGGTTGTCAATAGCATGTAGGAACATTCCTTCAACCTCAATTAACATTTCGATAGATTTTTCTTCTCCCTCCGGAACTCCTTCTATAAATTTATCTCCTAGTTCTTGATATGCTTTTGCTATTCGTTTGTATGTGTCTTCTGCCATTTTCTTCCTTATTATAATACTCTTATAAAGATTATTTCCCCCTTGGTACGGAATAATTAGAAAGATTTATAAGATTTGAAAAGAGTCTAAAATCATGGATACAAAAATATTGGAGAATATCGGATTTACTCAGGGAGAAGTAAGAGTTTATTTGGCCTTACTAGACCTTGGAGAAACGACAACAGGAGACATTATTAATAAATCTAATATTACAGGGTCAAAGGTTTATGAGATACTTGAGAGATTGATAGAAAAAGGGATGGTTTCTTATATCGTGAAAGAAAAAACAAAATACTTCCAGGCCTCTTCTCCGAAGAGGTTGTTGGACTATGTTGGAAAAAAGGAGAAAGAACTTTTAGAGCATAGAGAAAGTATTGAAGGTATTATTCCAGAACTAGAAGCAAGACAAAAGTTGAAACAGAGAATACAATCTTCTAGAATATTTGAAGGTTATGAAGGACTAAGAACAGTGTTTAATCTTATTCTTGAAACATTAAGTAAAGGCGAAGAGTATTTTTCTTTTAGTATGGGGGAAGAGCTGAAAAATGAGAAGCTTACAATCTTTCTACAAAATTATCATCAGAGAAGAATTGAGAAAGGAATTAAAGTTAAAATAATAGCTCGTACAGAAGATAAGAAATTAATTTCTGTTAAGCAATTAGCCAGGCTGAAAGATTTGAAAATAAAATATTATAAAAATCCTTTTCCGATTGGCGTTATTATCTTCAAAGATTATGTTGCGACTTTTACTTTTAAGGAAAAACCAACAGCTTTTTTGATACAAAGCGAACAGGTAGCTGGTTCTTATAAAAAATTCTTTTCCTATTTGTGGGGGATTTCTAAATAATATTTTAATACTAGCTGTTTTTTAGATGGGGGGCTTTTTTTAAGGTTTTCCTTAATTTATGGGCAATTCTGGGTTTTAACTCTAAAACGATAGATTTATTTAACCCTATTTTACTTATTTCTTTATGGAAATAGTGAGGGGATTCGGTAAATTGGGAAGGCAAGATGTAGCAATTGCTGGAGGAAAAGGGGCTTCATTAGGAGAGATGACTCAGGTTGGTATTCCTGTTCCAGAAGGGTTTGTTGTATTGTCAGAAGCTTTTGAAGCTTTTATAAAAGAGACTGATCTGAATGTTGAGATCGATGCGATTTTAGATGGTGTTGATACTGATAAAATTCATACTGTGGAAGAAGCGTCAGAGAAGATACAGGCTTTAATTCTTGAAAAAGAGATTCCAGAAAATATTGTTAGATCAATAACGAACTCATTTAATAATCTTGGAGCTAAATATGTTGCAGTTAGGAGTTCTGCTACATCAGAAGATAGTGCTTCTGCTGCATGGGCTGGGCAGTTAGATACTTTTCTTAATACTACTGAAAGAACATTATTGGATAATGTAAGAAAATGTTGGGCTTCATTATTTACGCCAAGAGCCATATTCTATAGATTTGAGAAGAGTTTACATAAGACTGAAATTTCTGTTGCAGTTGTTGTTCAGAAGATGGTCGATAGTGAAGAATCTGGGATCGCGTTCTCTGTTCATCCTGTAACAGAGGATCCCAGTCAACTTATCATAGAATCTGGTTTTGGGCTGGGAGAGTCTATCGTATCTGGGCAGATAACCCCAGATAGCTATGTAGTTGATAAAAAAGACTGGCACATAATTGATATTAATATCAATGAACAGGCAAGGGGTTTATTTAGAACAGAGGGTGGAGGGAATGAATGGAAAGAATTAGGGGAACAGGGCAAAAAACAAGTTTTGAACGAGAAGGAGATCGTTGAGCTTTCTAAGTTAGTTGTAAAAATTGAAGATCATTATGGTTTCCCTGTAGACATTGAATGGGCTAAAGAAAAAGGAAAATTCTACATTTTACAGAGCAGACCGATTACTACTTTGACACAGAAGCAGGAGGAAAAGAAACAATCTTACATCAGGCTCTTCACTAGAGACGTTTGTTTAATTACGTTTGAAGTTTGGATCAACAGCGATACTGATTACTTAAAAAATTGGATTGGCGTTACGACGGATAGAATAATCTTGGAGAATAATGAAGGAGTAATAACAGGTTATGAGCAGCCTTCTTTTATCGACAAAGCTGGTGAGAAGATAAAAGAGTTGTTGAAGGATGAAGATTGGTTTGATAAACAGATAAAAAGGTACCAAGAAGAAACTAGAAAAACAAAGCAACTTATTAAGAAATTGTCGAAGGAACTCACCATTGAAAATATTAAGGTGTTGCACGACCAATTAACTGTTACTCAGGGTGGGCTTGCAATTGTTTATACAATTCCTAATTTGAAGGGCATTGATGAAAGAATAGAAAATATTTCATTGAAAGAAAGACAAGGCACAGAGCAAGTTCTTTATGATGCAGATGCTGTTTTCGAAAAATCTTTGAAAAAAATATTTCCTAAGATTGGGGATTACGTAAAACAGTTGACAATTAAAGAAATAATAACAAGAAAGGTTCCGAACGTGGCTGAGCTTAAGAAGAGGAAAGACCATTATCTTTATTACGACCATGAAGTGTTTTTAGGGAAGGACTTAAAACAAATTGAAAAAGAATTAAATGTAGAACTAGAAAGTTCGGATATTGACGAAAACGTTGAAGAACTGAAAGGCAAGGTTGCTTCAAAAGGAAAAGTTAAGGGGAAAGTCAGGGTGGTAATGACAAAAGACTCTTTAGGCAAGGTAGGGGAAGGGGATATTTTAGTCACAAGTATGACAAATCCAGACTTCCTTCCAGCTATGAAGAAAGCCGCAGCATTTGTAACAGACGAAGGTGGGGCAACTTGCCATGCAGCAATCATAGCAAGAGAAATGAATAAACCCTGTATAATTGGTACAAAAATAGCCACTAAAATTCTCAAAGACGGCATGGAGGTTGAAGTGGATGCAAACGAAGGGGTGGTTAGAATTTTAGAGTCTGATGAAAAATTTGAAACTGAAATAGATCCGGAAAGTTACAGTTTTTTTGGACTATGGAAAAGCAGTCTCCTGGCTGATTGGTATTGGGCACACTGGTTTAACCAAGAATATGCAAAAGAAATAGGTCTTGATCTTAAAGATGGGGGGGTTTTTGTGATTAATGGAGGAAACTTTTTCCTGAAAAAAGACACGATGGAAAGAGTTAGAAAGTTTGTGGGAGATATTATAGAAAACGAAGATCGTACAAAACTTTCTAAATTGAAATCTTTCGTTAATAAAATCTACAAGATCTCTTTAAAAGAGTCGGTACAGTTAGTAAAACTTGATCCGACAAGTGAAAATGTTCGTAAAATGGCCGAATCTGGACGCCGAATAATGTTTCCATGGTGCCTTGGCTTTATGTTATCAGAAGTTTTTGATGAATTTTTAACTTCTGCCACAGCCGGTATTGATATTAAACCTGAAGAAGTTACCGCTCTAGTTCCTCCACCAAAAACACCGTTATTTGAATCTCAAAAAAGCTTAGCAAAAATAAAAGAAAAACTGCAAATAAGTGGTCACTGGTCCAGACTCCTAGAGGATTCAAATCAAGCTCTTAAGTTAATAAAAAAAGACAAGCAGATTATGGGTCTTATTGCTGAACATACTAAAAAATATGGTTGGCTCTCTATCCTAAACCTTGTTGGAGAAGAACCAACAGTAGAAGACGTTATTGAACAAGTTACAAATGTTTCCCCATATTCAGAGGAAAAGAAACAAATAAAGAAAAAACTAAATAAAGACCTCGCGTTTTTAGTTGAGTTAGCAAAAGTAGTATTTTATTTGAGACAAACAGGTGTTGAATATTTCTCTATGTATTCAAGAGACGCCATTACTCTTTTCAAAAAAGCGGCAAAGCAACTTGATATTTCCTATCGCGAACTACTCGATCTCAACATGGATGAAGTCATGAAAGGACTCGACGGCTCGGACGTTAAAGATCTTATTAAAAAAAGGAAAGGTGATAAATGGATAATTTATTCAAATCCTAACGGTGAACCTAAAGTCATAGATGATTCCGAAGTTATATCTAAACTTGACTCAATTATGATTCCTAGAGCAGAAGCAACAGAGAGTGATGTTATTAAGGGACAAGTTGGAAATAAGGGTAAAAGTAAAGGTAAGGTAAAGGTTATTCTTGCCTCTGATGATTTTGACAAAATGGAATCTGGTGATGTTTTAGTCACAACCATGACAACACCTGATTTTGTACCATTAATGGAGAAAGCCTCGGCCATCGTGACAGATATAGGGGGACTCTTATGTCATGCAGCTATTATATCTAGAGAACTAAACATTCCTTGTGTCATAGGTACGAAATTTGCTGTTCAAATTCTCAAAGATGGAGATTTAGTAGAAGTGGATGCTGATAATGGAATAGTTAAAATTTTGGAGAAGGTTAGATGAATGAAGAATTTGAGAAAACAATAAGTAGAGATTTGAGTGTGCTTTTTTCTGAGATTGCACACGAATATTTTAATTATGAATTTAGAAAACAATTTGACTGGGGATATTCTGAAGTTATTTTTGAGGGAAAGGATGGTCTTGTTACTTTTTATAGAGATAAGGAAGAGCATACACAAGGAATGATCAATTTTATTATTTCTCAAATTGAAAATAACAAAGAATGGATGGAAGAACAATCAGAGAAAGAAATACAGTATGTTGGTGAATTGCAGAATTGGATTGAAGAAATAAAAAAGAAACCCTTTAATGAATATAAGAATGACGAGCTTGCTGAGATTCTTAAAATTTTTTCACGTAAAAGTGTTTTAATTGGTCCAATCTTTACATTTATCCAATGGTTTCCAATAAATATGGAAAGACACCCACTTGAAGAGGATTATAAGAAGTCTATTAAAACAGCTATCGATTGTCGTTCACGTGTTGAATCAATTATGCCTTTATTAGATTCGTTTTCTCGGGAGATTGCTCAAGAAATATGTAAACGAATTGCATTTTCAACATCGTTGAACAAATGTTAGGATATTGGAGAAAGGGAAATGAGTGATTGGATAAAAATAATTGCACGCTCTTGTTATCCATTACAATGGTCGGCAGGAGACAATATAAAATTTGAAGGTATAAACCTAAGTTTTCTAAAATGGAGACAAGTTTCTGATATAATTATTAAATATGATACTCCACTCGCACATCTTTTTATAAATAAGAATGATGATGGTGTGCGATCAAATTTCTCAGATTTGATTTCTGAAGAGAACACTAAATTGAAAAAGGATTTACAAGATATAATTGATATAATTGAAAGAGATTTGAAAATAGAATCTGGAGATCAAAAATCTGATTTAGAAATAGTCTACAATAAAATGAAATATGATTTCGGAATTATGGTTATGGGTTTTTCAATATCTCAAATTGTTGCAAATAAACTTAAAAATGAATTAGGAGAAGAAGATTTTGAAAGATTAAAGCAATATGCATTATCCCCCTTCAAAAAAACGTTGATTTCAAAAGAACATGAGGGAATTGAAAAATTAAAAATTAAATTTCTTAAATCAAATATTGATGAGGATAAATTAATTCAAGAAGCTCAAAAGCTTGCAGAACGATTCGGATTTATACACTCAGAATATAGGGGTGATGAATGGACTAGTAAAGAGTATCTGGAAGAAATAAAAATTTCAAATATAATAAATGATAATTTTGGAGAGACTGGCCCAATAAATATTAATTCGCTGAACTTATCACAATATCATAAGTGGTTAATGGAAATTTCAAGATTGTGTTATTACATCTTTGATGAGGGTAAGTCTGTATTAGTTAGGTCAAATTGGGCATTAAGAAAAACAATAAATAATCTTGGATTAGATGAAAAGAAAATTATGAATTTAACAGAGAAAGAATTTTTGGAATGGTTAAAAACAGAAAAGTTTCCGAATTATGAAATAATGAAAGATAGAACGAAATACTACGCACTCTTTCTTAAAGAAACTGGACTAGAAGAATACACTGGTAAGAAAGAAGTAGAAAAAATACTTAGTGAGGAAAAAATTGATGAATTTGAAGAAATTTCGCAAGATGTTCATTCACTTATTGGGCATGTTGCAAATAAGGGTGAAGCCTCGGGAAAAGTTAGGGTGGTTTTTTCCCAAGGCGAAGCTAATAAATTAGAGGAAGGGGAAATTCTTGTAACAAGCATGACAACTCCAGAATTAATTAGTGCAATGAGAAGGGCATCTGCATTTATTACGGACGAAGGAGGAATAACATGTCATGCTGCAATTATATCTCGAGAATTGGGAAAACCTTGTATTGTGGGAACTAAGAATGCAACAAAGGTTTTGAAAGATGGTGATTATGTTGAAGTAGATGCTAATGAAGGTGTTGTTAGAATAATTAAAAAAGTTTAAATCTGAATTTCGTCAAAACTTTTAACTATTTCATAATTATTTGATTCTGTGGGTTTATTTCCTGGTCTTTCAACTAGGACAACCCTATATCCAGCCTTATCAGCTGCATCCAATTCTCTCTTTACATCGGACAAGAAAGCAATTTCTTTTGGTTCAGATCCTAATTTATCACTTATTTTCTCGTAGCTATCTGGTTCATATTTGCTTCCAAATTCACTAGTTCCAAAATAGCCATCTACTAAATGTGTCAAATCTCCTTGACTCGTGTATCTAAAAATTAATTCTTG
Organism: Candidatus Woesearchaeota archaeon; assembly: GCA_964385425.1. GTDB lineage: Archaea > Nanobdellota > Nanobdellia > Pacearchaeales > GW2011-AR1 > ASMP01. The sequence continues at coordinate 18,022 of CAYLOQ010000008.1, forward strand.
TTCAGCTGCACTGCCATTTGAATATGCAAAAATCCCCTTACCATTTTGTTTCCATTCTTTAAGATTTCTTGGAACATCATCGAAGAAAGGAGCTTGAAGTCTTCCTTGTTCGTATCCTTCTTCATTTACCATGCCGGTCAATGCTAGATAATCTGGTCTTAAATTATGATCACTTATCTGTTGAGCGACATAAGAAATGACTTGTTCCCCTGTTTCAAGACCCTCTTCTTCCTTTATCCTATCAATTATCTCAATAGCTTGAGGACTAGCTTTCGCTATGTGATCTGAGCCACGTTCTCTGAAATGTTCAAGCAAGTCTCCTATAAATCTATTATGGGTGGTTGTTCCCATAATATCTGTAAGCACTTTTTTCATAATAATACGGTGTGGAGGATCTATATAAATCTTTCTATTCGTAACTACTAAAAAGAGACAACCCTTTTTAGTTTATTAGTTTTAATCTCGTTTGGAGGGGGTCATATTTAAAAGAGAATTCTGGCATTAATTTTTTGGTTATTCCAATAAATTTAAAACTATATTCTTTAGTATGTAATTGTTTAAAAGTTCTTATGTTTTGGTTTTTTTATGGGTGATGAAGTTAATAGTAAATGTGGTATTTGTGTTGCACATACATTACATGATGTTTATAATGGAATGAGGGCTCTTCAACATAGGGGTCAAGATACAGCGGGAATAGCTGTTAAAGGGAAATATGGTATTGATATTTTAAGATGGTTTGGACTTGTAGATCATTTTTCTTTATCAAATGCTGAAAAACTATTGCAGGGTGATTTGTTTATTGGGCATGTAAGATACAGCACAACAAAAGGAAAGGAAGATAGTGATTTATTTTTTGGAGCTCACCCAAGGTCTATTGGAGGAAAGGTAACTAGAAATGAAAACCCCCTGTATTTACACGATATAAGAAGGGGAGCATCAAAGGCAATTGTTCAAAATGGAAATCTTATGGGGGTTCCTTATGAAGAAGATGAAATTGATACTGATGTAATGTTAAAATTTTATGCAGAGCAGGGGGTTGGAAAAACTATAGAAGAATTTCTTGCCGCTTATGCATCTGCTATCTTAGATATTCAGAGAGATGAGGCCCTTGTTTTTAAAGACAGGTATGGAATAAGGCCTTTGTGGATCGGAGAAAAAGATGGGAGGCTTGTTGCAGCTTCAGAAGATGTAGCGATATGGGAAATTGGTGGCAAACCAATAAGGGAAGTCAAGGCAGGGGAGGTTATTTATATCCCCCAGGGCGGAATAGATATTAGAAGTGAACAAGTAATTGAACCAAAACCTAGACCTTGTTTTTTTGAATTTCATTATCTCCAATCACCAAGCTCTTCTCTCGACGGAAAAACCATACTTGATGTTAGGTATAATTTAGGAGTTGAAGTTGCAGCTGAATTTAATCATCCAGACGTGGATCTTGTAACTTATATCCCACACGCCCCAGAATCAATGGCAAGAGGTTATAGCGATACTAAGGGCATACCTTTTCTTGAAGTTTTCTATAAACAACAAAAGAGAAGATCTTTTTTAGGTTCTACTAAAGAGAAAAGAGCTGAATCTATTGGAGCTAATCTCTTTATTCGTGATAATGTTGACCTGGAAGGAAAAAGGGTTGTTGTTTGTGATGACTCTGTTGTTAGATTCAACAATGCTCGGGATGCAGTAAAAAAGCTCAGAGAAAGAGGTGTAGAATATATAGCTCTTGTTGTGGGAACCCCCCTAATTGGGGATATTATCGATGGAGAGGAAAGAGGTTGTTTATATGGTGTTGATATGCCTCCTGATGATGATTTTGCAATAAGAAGATACAATGATTTAGAAGGAATGATAAAAGCCTCTGGTTTTGACGATATACATTTTATTTCTCATGAAGCCATGGGTAGGGCACATGGAGTTTCTTTGGCTGAAAGATGTACCTATTGCATTGGCGGGCCAAATCCCGTTTCTTAAAGCAGATAAAAGATAATTGTTGGTATTAAAAGACAGCCCATCATGTTTGTTCTTCTTACCCCTAAGGAAATAGCATAGATTCCTGTAAATGTAGAAACTGTTAAAATGAGCAAACCTAAAAACCCGGAGAAAAGAAAAACAACGATTCCCAAGATAGCAAGAGTTATTGAAGAGAGTAAAGAGTAATTCATTTTATTCATTTTTTTGGAGAAAAATTTTGCAAGAAAAATTGTTAGGAAAAAAGCAATTATTCCACTAATTAGGGATGTTGTTAGGATAAGGATAAGGATTTTCCAGGAAAAATCTCCAATTATGTTTTGTATCGCGACAGCTGCCCCTGTTCTTGTTCTCGAGATAATATATAGAGAAACAAAAGAAAATCCCATGACAAGAGTGTTTGTTGCACCCAGTAATACGAGAAAACCTTTCTTGTCTGTTTTTGATATTGTATTTCCTATTATTGCTGCTTGCCCACTGCCTAATCCAGGAAGCAGACTTGAAAGAGGGGAGGCAATTAATGCTCCGAATAGTGGGGTGAGGATTCTTTTTCCCACTTTTGGTTTTATGATTTTTTGTTCTGGAATACTTGTTTTAGTTTGAATACTCGTGATTAACATAGATGCTCCAAACAATCCCGCAAGTAAAGGCAGGAGGGGTTCTTTCATATCCAGATTTAAAACAATTAAACCCAGAAAACCAGCGAGTAAAAAAACAAACAAAGCTAGAAATCTCTTTCTCTCTAAACTGATTAAAAGAACCGAGACAGTAATTAATAAGAAAGGGATTATTTTTTGCAAGATATCGTATGTTTTTGAAATAAGGATGATAGAAGGGAAGGCAATTAAAATTAGAATAAAGATTGCGGCAAGGCTGCCATAACATGTTAAAATTATTGCTTCGTAACCAAGTCCTTTTTTCAGTAATTCGTGGCCAGGCAAGATAGAGAGTTCTGTATCTGTATCAGGACAACCTAAAAATATAGAGGGAATAAAGTCAATGAAGGTATGTGTGATTGCCATGGAAGAAATGAAAACTACAAAATATATTGGGTTTATCGAGAAGAAAATAGAGGCAGACAAGGAAACGAGGAGAATACCAACAAGATTTATGTGAATTCCAGGGATTAGGCCTGTTATGGTTCCAAAGAAAATCCCTAAAATTATAAAAAGAATTATTTCGATTAACATTTCAATAATTTTATAAATCCCCCTTCATTAAAATAATAATGGGTAAGAGGGGTGTTTTAGTATTAGTTCTATCTATATTCTTAATTTTATCTTTTGGGTTTGTTATCGCTGATCATGAGAAAGACCAGATAGGTGATGGTGTTGATGGAGGGGGATTTCCCCCTGAATGTGCTACAGTAGATTGTCTACAAGGATATCATTGTGTGGTTGGAGGATCGTGTGTCCTTGATTCAGAGGGTGATTTTGATGATGACTTGTTCGAAGATCTCGAAGAAGAATACGGAGATGCTGTAATTACAGATCCAGGAATCACACCAGACAGTTTTTTTTATTTTATTGATGAATTCTTTGACAGGTTCGGAAGTGATTTAGAGAATAGAGAAGAGAAAATAGCCGAAATTAAAGCTATGATTGAAGAGGGAAATTTTGAAGCTGCGAGAGAAGCTTTGGAGAGTTATAGGAGACATGCAGAAAGTTGGGAAGAAGATGCAGACCCTAACGAGAGAGATGAGGCTAGAAGAAGCGCGGCTGCAATTCATAGAGCTTTAAGAGAGTTCGAAGATGATATTCCTGATGAATTCCATAAGGAGTTTTTTGATGATGTTCTTGAAAGAGAGGGTAGGCTTATTACTGCTGTAGAAATTTCTAGTAAAATTAAGGAGTTGTGTGAAGCTCTCTCTGAGTTAGACCCTTCAGAATATTCAAGAGTTTGTAGGACAGACGATAGTGATGCAAATTGGCATAGAGCTCTAGATAGGGATTTGACAGAAGCTCAAATTAAAGAAGCAGAGGAATTTGGAGAAATAATGTCTGAATGTTTTGCAACCTCTGGAGGAACTTGTAGATGCGAAGAGATCTCATTTACAGCATTTGCAGAGCAGTGCACAATTATTGCACCTCTTGCTTACGCATGTGATGTTTTAGATGATGAAGTTTCTTGTGACAAGATGGATGAGATAGAAGAGGGGAATGACCCTTTTGATCTCCTTCCAGATTATCTTCGTGAAGTTTTAGATAGAATAGAACGACAATATGATGATGACCAGTATGATCACCATATTCCAAGAGCTTGTCTTGATGCAGGAATCACCGGAGAGGAAAGAGGAGACAGAGATCGTTGTTTTAGGATTATGGTTGAGCGAGAAGCTCCTAGGCCTTGTATAGAGGCGGTTCAAGATGGGAGAATAAAAATAGATAACGAAAGAGCATTTAGAGAAGCTTGTGAAAGAATCATGTTTGATGAGGAAGCTCCATTTGAATGTATTGAGGCAGGAATAGATAATTTCAGGGATTGTGGGGTTCTTATGTTTCAGTTGAATGCTCCTCAAGAATGTATTGATTCAGGATTAACTGGGGAAAATAGGGGTGATGAGAGGGCATGTAGAGAGATCGTGGGTGATGGGGGTGTTGGAGATAGAAGAGGTCCTGGACCTGGATTTGAATGTGGGGGAATTGAAGGTCCAGGAGAAAGATTGGCTTGCTATGATGCAGCTGCACAAGGAACACATGACCGTTTTGAGGAGAGGGATGAGTTTTATGATGACTATGAAGAAACGAGAGATTTAGAGAAACAATGTGCGGAAACTTGTAGTGCAGAGGGAGGAGCATGGTCATTTAATAACGGTGTGTGCGACTGCCGTTTCAGAGATGAAGAACCTCTTGAAGAAACACCGCCACCTACTGATGAACCAGAATTTTGTATTGATGTCTTTGATCCTGTATGTGGGGTTAATGGAAAAACATATTCAAATAGTTGTTTTGCTGGATTAGAAGATGTGGAAGTATCCTGTGGAGGAGAATGTCCTTGTGTAACTGAACCTCCTACAGAGGAACCACCCCCTGAGCCAGTTCCTGAACCAACAGTAAATGAAACTGGAACAGGGTAAATAATTGCTTTAGATTGTTTATTATTGATGTTGAGAAGGGGTTCTTTTATTCCTATAAAAAACAAGAATTTCAATCAATACCCCAATAATTTTATAAATACAATTCCGTTAAAATAACAATGGGTAAGAGGGGTGTTTTAGTTTTAATAATATCTATATTCTTAATCGTATCTTTTGGGTTTGTTGTCGCTGGTCATGAAGAAGACTATGTAGATGATTTTCTAGAATTGCCTGAGCAAGACATTGTTAAAGATGGCTACATAGTTGAGTTCAAAGAGCCTTCTGTTCTTGAATTCAGGCAACAAGAAGTACATGAAATAGAAGAATTGGAAGAAAGAATTGAAGAATTGGAAGAACAAATAGAAAACAATCCCCTTAATCTTTTTGCTCGTGTTGATAAGTTTTTCACTGAGGCTAGTAAAAATTCAAGGATTTCAAAACTTAATAATTCCGTAAAAATACAAACAACAAAGATAGAATTTCTTCATCAGCGTGTTAGGGATGATCTAGATGTAACTAATGCGGGATCTGGTGAAGTAGTTGGACTAAAAGAAGCAGAAATAGATAAAGAATTCTCATTAATTTTTAGTGGATTTTCCATTACTGCATCAGAAGAAACAATTGAAGATGTGAAAGAATTTGATTATGTTATGGAAGTGCATAAAAACCAGGTGGTGTTTGCGGATCTATTTGAAAGTGTATCACTGATCGGTGCAGAGGAAGTATGGCAATTAGACAAAGACGGGAATATGTGTGCGGAAACAGGGGAGGAATGTCTGACAGGAAAGGGAATAACCATAGCAATAATCGATACTGGCGTTGATTATACCCATCCTGATTTGGGAGGTTGTCTTGGTCCGGAATGTAAGGTTATTGGAGGTTATGATTTTGTTAACGATGACAATGATCCAATGGATGATCAGGGTCATGGTACACATGTGGCGGCAACAGCAGCGGGCAAAGATGAGAACGGAGAATTTCTTGGAGTCGCTCCTGATGCGAATGTTATTGCTTATAAAGTTTTATCATCCAGTGGATCTGGAACTTTTGATAACATCATTGCTGCTATAGAGCGTGCAGTTGATCCGGATCAGAACGGGGATTTTTCGGATAAAGTAGATATAATAAGCATGTCTTTGGGTGGAAGGGGTCATCCTGATGACCCACTCTCAACAGCGGTTGATAATATTGTGAATAATGGTGTTGTCGGCGTCATATCGGCTGGAAATTCTGGTCCCAGACCACAAACGATAGGATCTCCTGGCACAGCGAGAAAGGCGATAACAGTTGGCGCAACCGATAAAAATAATGTTATTGCTCCTTTTAGTTCAAGAGGCCCTATTTTTCACAATGGTGAACTAATCGTTAAACCAGATATTGTAGCTCCTGGTGTAGATATATGCGCTGCTCAGTGGGATTCCTGGCTTGAGGGCGAAAAAGAATGTGATCCTGAAAAGCCAAATAAAATAGCAATTTCTGGAACCTCTATGGCTGCTCCACATGTATCAGGGGTTGTTGCATTAATAAAACAAGCACATCCAGGGTGGAGTCCAGAGGATATAAAAACAAATATTAAAAATACAGCCCTTGTTGTTGATAATGGTGATGTGTATGCGCATGGAACTGGACGGGTGGACGCTTTAAGGGCAATTCTCGAAGAAGATATTGTAAGCCCCAACGTACTTGATTTTGGAATTGTGGATCAATCTTCAGATACATGGATACATACACTTCCGGTCACAGTAAGAAATTATGAAGATTCTGCTAAAATTTATACGTTTTTTGCTTCCTATCCTAATCCAGGATATACTATTGATGCTCCTTTTTCCTTTACCGTTCCCGCCAATTCAGAAATAACTTTTGATGTTTCAATAACTGTTGACAATTTAATATTGGAAAAAGGAAAAACATATAGCAACAGGATATCTTGGATAGACCAAGAAAATTTCCCTTCAAAACTGAGAATAGGTTTGTTTATGGTAACTCCAGATATTGGAGTTTATTTGAATAAAAAGATAACACAAGGTGATATTCAAATAGAGGTCAACTCACAACTTAGAGGGGAACTAAGAGAGATAACTGTTATCAAACCAGATCTCACAGAGATTAAATTAGATCCTGTAAAAGGAATTTACCAGCCATTTAACATTCCCCGATCTCATTCTGATCTTCATTGGCATGTTAATTTTAATTCAGATATGGAAGGAATGCATCGCATCAGAGTTTCTATGGAATTTGGGAATAGGATTGGATTTACTGAAATGGATTTTGAGGTAGATAAAACAGCACCAGTAATTACAACAACCCAAGACGGTGATTCCATAATACTATCTTCAAATGAAAGCATATTTCCATATCCCTTTGGAGAAACAAGATTAACACATTTGCCAGATTCTGCATATGAGGAGACAGAAGCTTATGGGACAGAAGAATATTACAATGATATCTCAGTTGCTAGTGACGGTAACAAACCATTTATCACATTTAATCATTTCGTTGTGGATCCAGATTGGCTGACAAAAGATTTATGGATTTCTTATTATGATAAAAATACAAATGAATATTTTGATAATGTCAATTATGAATTTAAAAGCATGCCCCGTGATGTATCATATTTATCTTCTAATTACCTGTTTTCTGATAAAAACAATCAGATGTATTTGGTTGTAGGATATAGATCAAATGACAAAAGGAATGTTTTGGAATTGTTAAAATTAACTGGTGGTACTCCCCGATTAGAAGATTTCATGCTTATATCTTCTAGTCCAAAAGAGGAAGATGAATTTCATAATTCTCCCAGGATTATAAAGCATCATTTATTTGATGATAATAAAGTTGACATTTTCTGGAGAGAAAATGGAAGAATATTATTTAAGAAAATAGATTTAGAAAGTAAAACAGCTTCTGGTCCAACACAGATTAATGATGATGATAAGCCAGCAGGTTTGTACACAGATATAGCCTATAATAGCAAGAATGATATTTTTGTTTTCTGGAATGAATGGAATAGCAAGGCCAAGCGTCGAGGAGTTTATTTAAAAGTGGGTGGCATTCCCCCTCCCCCTTCTTATTATCGGGTTTATGATTCAACAGAAGGTCAGTGGGGTACAACCGATGTTGTGTTGGATGTCATAGTACCTCATGCAGTAAGTTTTGATAAAAATGATAATCTGTATGCTATAAATACGTTGGGGGACAGCTACAATCTAGCATTAACCAAATTTGTACTGTCAGGAACTAAAATCGAAAACGCTATAAAATTAACAACGATAAGGGATCATTCATATATGCTTAGTTTTGCGATTCCGCAGCTTGAAATAAGTAAGGGGGAGAATATATATGTTGTATATGACTTATTAAATGAGGTTAGGCTGTTTAGATATAATATATTGGATAATTCAAATGAAGATTTATGTTTAAACTGCGAAAGCTATTTCCAACCAAAAGGCACTTTTTCTTTTTCAGCTTCTATTGTACATCAAATTAAAACACACTTAGACGACACCGGTGAGTTACATATCATCTGGGCAGCAAATAGGGATGTTCATGTGGGCCTTTTTAGAGACTATGAATGTCTGTTTGGTAATACGTGCCAAACTATGGAAACTGAGATGCATTACACAAAGTTTAATTTTCCATATGCGCAAACAGGTGATGGGTATCTCCCCATAACTTTTGAAAAGTTTTATAATAGATACAGGATAACTGGTGGAGCTTTAGGAGGTGGCAGTATAATAATTGCATATGATTTAGCAGGAAATTCTGGGGGGATTGCTAGTAGTACAATACCGCCATCCCCTACTACATCACCAATAGTATCCTTAACAAGAGCATCCACAGATTTGGTGAGCACAGATCAGATAGCAACCATATCCTGTACAGATGGTGAAGATGAATGCGATGAAACCACGTTCAAATTCAAAATCTACACTTCAGATCCAGCTTCATGTTCAATAACATATGGGGATTATGATATTAATCCACAGGACCTGGATTCAGACGGCGAAATTGACGATGCATTTATAGATTCTCATGTATGGGTATGTGCGGCTGCTAAAGATAATACAGATGATGAGGGGTTCTCAGATCCAGTAGAATTCAAGGCAGGGATTTCTTCAGACGCACATCCATGTGCTACTGGTGAATATAGCCCTGTTTGTGGTGTAGATGGGAACACATATTCAAATGAATGTTTTGCTGGATTAGAAAATGTGGAAATAGATTGTAGCGGAGAGTGTCCTTGTGTAACTGAAACTCCAGCAGACAATACTTCAAATACAACCACAACAGAAAGTTCTGATTTTGGTTCTATCACAGGATCTTTAATTGCTGTGGATAATGTTTTTAGATATTACTTTATATAAAAAGATTTAATAATCTGTATTATTTTTGATTGATATGGATGTTGAAAAAAGATTTCAATTGATTAAGAGAAATACTGAAGAGATAATTACTGAGGAAGAGCTTAGGGATTTGTTGAAGAGAAATGAAAAGTTAAGACACTATATAGGGTTTGAAATTTCTGGACAGGTGCATCTTGGAACTGGTTTGATGTGCATGTTAAAAATTAAGGATTTTATTGAGGCAGGAGTGGATTGTAGTGTTTTGCTGGCGGATTGGCATTCATGGATTAATGATAAGTTGGGAGGGAACCTTGAGATAATCAAAAAAGTGGCTGTTGGTTATTTTAAAGAAGCTATGAAGGCGAGTATGAAATGCGTTGGGGGAGACCCAAAGAAATTGAAATTTGTTTTAGGAAGTGATTTATACCATAATAATGACCTATATTGGACAACGTTAATTGATGTTAGTAAATATACAACTCTTTCTAGGATGATGAGAAGTATAACAATTATGGGGAGGAAAGAAGGAGAGAATATAGATTTCGCAAAACTTATTTACCCCCCTATGCAAGTCTCAGACATTTTCATACAAAGATTAAATTTAGCTCATGCAGGTATGGATCAAAGGAAGGCACATGTAATCGCGAGGGATGTTGCAAATAAACTTTCTTTTTCACCTCTTTTAAGAAAGGATGGCAAACAAATTAAGCCTGTGGCAGTACATCACCATCTTATCTTGGGGTTGGGAAAGCCCCCTTTTTGGCCTGTCCCAAAAGATAAACTTCGGGATGTTTGGTCTTCCTTAAAAATGAGCAAATCTAAACCAGACACATGTATTTTTATTCATGAAATTCCAGAAGAGATAAAGAGAAAAGTTGGAAAAGCTTTTTGTCCGGAAAAAGAAATTGAGTTTAATCCTATTTTAGATTGGTGCAAATATATAGTCTTTCCGGTAGAACAAAGAATAAAAATAAAAAGACCAGAAAAATTTGGAGGAAATGTTAGTTATAAAAATTTTAAGGATCTTGAGAAAGATTTCGCCAAAGGGAATCTACACCCTATGGATTTAAAAAATTCTGTATCAGAATCTTTGATTAGGATCTTAAAACCTGCAAGAGACCATTTTTCTAGAGGAAAACCAAAAAAAATGTTGGAAGAATTAGACGAACTTCTTTCAAATAATTAATTTATTTTTGGAGAAAATTATTGCTCCCATAAGAAAAGGATGGAAGTGATATATTTTACGGGT
>CAYLOQ010000009.1:0-26032 GCA_964385425.1 Candidatus Woesearchaeota archaeon
TAGTGCTTCTAGGTTTATAATAAAGAGAGAGGGGTGAGGTTCCAGGCGTGGGTGTAAAGTTACTTTTAAGTGACAACAATTAGAAAAGCTTATAAAGTGGCCTTCGTGTTCTAAATCATGGTATTTATATTATCTAAAAAGTCTTTAAAAAGGAAGATAATAAATCTAATGGATGGGGATCCTAAAGCAGCAAAGGTTCTTTTAGATAAAAAAGGAAGACTTCTAAAAGCAGAAGATCAAACAGAACTAGCTCAAAAATTAGATTTTACTTTTGAAGGAATGGAACATAGAACAGATTTAAGGGAAGCTTTGGAAGAAGAGATAATTAGTCCAGAACAATATGTTGACCTATTTAATAGTTATAATGCAGCGGGATATTTTAATAGAGACCAGGAAGCAGATTTTAAAAGAAGGATTTTAGAACAACATAAAAGATTTGTTTCTCAGATGCTTCAAAGAGAAAAAGATGAACAAACCTATTCTAAAATGCTTAATTCATTTAGAACCCAAAGATTTCTTACAGAAGGAGAAATTGGGGAATTAGAACAAATGGTAAATGATAAGTTATATCCTGCTGGGGCGGCATCGAGATTGTTTACAGAAGCTGTGGGTTCTAAGAATACTAAAAGAGAAGAAGGATTGCTAGAGAGATATTTAACAAAATTCGAAGGACATGACGATTTTGCAAGAGCAGCAAACCGTTATATTGCACTAAATGTAGGAGATCTATGGAAAAGGTTATCTTCCTTAGGATCTCCAAGAGATGCGACTCTCGCTGTGGAGGGATTAAATGCAATATTAACTAAATATGTGGATCAAACATCAAGTGCTGACGATACAATACCAATAACCAGGGTAGTAGAAGATTTTAAAGCCCATTCTCAAACTTTCAGTAACAAAATTGATGAAGAAACCGATATTAATGTTAAACATAACGGAAGAGCAGTTGAGATTACTTCATTAGGTGGGAATGGCCTCGTTGGAGACTATGTTAGGGAAAGAAACGGTTATGTAAAAAGGGGGAAAGAGGAACAATTAGTTCTATAAAAAAGGGTCGTTCAAAAATAGAGGTTAATTATGTGCTTGTAGATATTCCTGGAAAATCTTTTGGGTTCAGAAAGGCTTGGCATTTTTACAGTGATCAAGCAGAAGTTTTTGAAGTAAATCCTAAGGGGGCAGAGGCTGTTTTTACTCCAAATGAACTTGGTTTAGTATTAATACCAACTCCAGAAGAAATTCTTCAAATACACCAATATAAAAAAGCTGTTGACATAATGGGTGAATTACTTGAAAGACACAGAGTAGATCATGGAAGAAGAAAAGAGGGTGGAGAAACATCTAGCCCATAGTTAAAAAATAGAATAACTAATTTTTAATTTTCTTCCCCAATATTCCCTCACTTGAATGGCATACTCTTTTTCCATAAATTTTTATCAAGATTAAAATAGATATAATTGCAATTACATTGGCGGTTTCTAATAAAATAAAAATTCTATCTCCTGCCGTTACAGCATAAATTAAAATAAGTACTGTAGCTATGAGCCATATAATCCATGTCTTAGTACTTATTCCTCCAACACAATGTTCTTTCATGATGTGCCTTGCTTGTGGATAGTATGCGATTACAGTTAACACTGCACCGATTAACCCAAGTATTTCTACGTTAACCATTTTAAGATAAATGAAGATTATCTCTTCTTCATAACCATAGCAAGCCTCTTAGGCATCATCATCAGAGCTATCAAGATACCAAGCAATAATATATAGATACCTGTGAGTATTTTTCCTACTCCAACGAGCTTTAGCCTTAAAAGATCTGATGGAAAGTTCTGAATCTCGACTAATTGTCCTGTTAAAGCTGAATTAGCAGGAGCAGCATCTCTCGTAACTTTATCTACGTTCCAATATTGGTCTTGTAAAGAATGGAACTTTGCCTCTTCTCCTGTTACTCGCGCATGCATGTTTACACCCACTATCGCATAAAATAGAGATACCACTATCAGTATCAACATCACGACCATCACCATATTTTTCATAGCCATTTTTTCACCTCCTTTTGATTATTTAATATAACTTATATTTCTTGTAATTTAAACAATAATAAAAGTCTCATTTAACCCTTTTCAATAACCTCTCTTACCTTCTCTGAAAGATCTATCACTTTTATTCTTTTTCTTTTTATCGGAATAGTGTTTGTACAAATTATCTTCGATATCTTGCCAAGTTTTCTAAACACGGCATCATCAATCCACAACCCGTGAAATGCAAATGAAAAAATATTTTTATTCTTTAATTTCTCACTACAGGTAAGAAGCGTCTTCCCAGTCGAAGCAATATCATCAACAACAATAGCTTGCTTATGTGTTACGTCCTTATTAATAGTAATAATAACTTTCCTCGGACTTAACCGCTTCTTCTTCACAATTATATAATCAAGTTTTAAGGGTTTAGCAATAGGCTCAACCCACTGTCCACTCTCTTCATCAGGTCCAATTAGCAAAGGGTCATCACACCCCTTTATTATCTGCTTAATTTCCTTCGAAACAATATCCCCCAGTGAAACACGCACAGCATTTGGAAAAAACTCTGAAAATTTTTTAAACCTATGGAGATGCGGCTCAAAAATAAACACCTTATCAAAAGACGAACAAAGTTTTACCATAACCTTCGCACTAACCGCCTCATTTTTTTCAAATCTTTTATCTCCCCTGAGATATGGAAAATAAGGGGCAACGAGATAAACTTTTTTAGCCCGAAGACTCTTTGCATTAATTAAAGATGTAAAAGCTTCGAAAACCCTGTCCCCAATACTAAAATTCTCATCCCTATAAAAAGACTGAACAATGAAAACTTTCTTTCCTTTCAAATTAAGATTCTTAGAAAACTTCTGGCCAAATTCTCCATCTGGAAAAACTTCAATTATATTATCTCCAACTTCAAGACCCTTCCATTTAAATTTCAAATGCCTTGCTCCAGAGCAAAATATAACAACTTTTTTCATATCAATATAACTTATATTTCTTATAGTTAAGACAATAATGACTATCTCCGCTCTTGAACTCTTCATAAGCTTTATCTATCATTTTTATAGCTTCGTTACAATCCTTGGCTAAGAACAAAAGATTTAGATCTCTCTTCTCAAAGAATCTGTTTTTCAACGGATATCTCTCGAGCCATTTTATTAAACTAGGCCATTGCTTTCCTAACAAAATTATCGGTATGTTGCATATCTGGTGTGTTTGAATCAATTGCCAACTGTAAAAGAACTCTAAAAGTGTTCCAACACCTCCTGGAGCTACAACAATAACGTTTGATAAGAGCATAAAGTTATCAATCCTATTTGAAAACCTAGAAAATTTCTTCGTTATATCCAAATTTTTGCTCACCTTCCCCCTTTTAGGTATACTAAGAAGAAAATCTCTTGGAAGTTTAATAGAAAGACCTATTGCATGACTTCTCTTACCGTTTTTTCCCTTTCTGTGTCCTTCGTTTGCAGCATTCATTAAACCAGAACCACCCCCTGTTACAATATCCATACCCCTATCTCCGAGCATTCTTGCAAGAGTCTTAATCTGATTATATCTGGGATCTCCTTTTTTAATCCTCGCAGATCCAAAAATAGAAACTCTAAAATCCCTCTTCTTTAACTCTTCTTTTATACTTCCTATCTTTCCTCTTTTTTTCATTTTATGTTTATGAAACAGCTTTTAAAAATTTCTCTGGGGCTCTTGATCTCATGACAATTGAAGATACTAAAACCCCTTTACATCCCAATTTTAGTGCTTCATCATAATCCTCTCTGGAGTCAATTCCTGCACCACACAAAGGAATTATCTTAGTTCCCTTCAGCTCAGAAACTAATTTTTTCAAATCATGGGTTTTGTGCTTTGTTATGCTTTTCCCTGTTCCAACGAGCTTTGGATCTTCAAATGCAATTGCATATGGTTTTAACTTTTCTAATTGTCGGGCTTCTTTCAAGCTAGATGCGCAAGCAATTATTTTTAATCTAAGTTTATTGCATCTCCCTATGGTTGTTCTGATATCTTTCATGGAAATTTTATGTTCTGAATGATTCAACAGAGATCCTGAAGCACCAGCATTTTTAATAACCTCTGGAAGAATAAATCCTGTGTTTCTTCCTTTTTCATAGGGATCCACGTGTTGCGCATAAACTGTTAATTTTGTGCGGAAGGCAACATAACCTATATAAGTCGAAGGAACAGCAACAATCGCCTTGGGAACATGGCTTTGGATCTTCTTAGCCAGTTTTAACACATCTTTTCCCACCTTATAATTCTTAAAATTTATAACAATCATTCCTTTTCTCCAAGCACTCTTTTTCTGATAATCAGGTGTATTAAACTAAGCATTATTCCAATTCCTATTAAAACATAAAATGTTGTGAATAGTTTAGATACTGTTGTTGTTGGAAAAAGGTCTCCGTATCCAACTGTTGTCAGGGTAATAACACTAAAATAAAGAGAATCTGTCCAACTCCAAACCTCATAAGAATGGTAAAACAATGTTCCCACCAATATAACAACCAGAGTCAATAAAGACAATACCTTTAATCCTGCTTTTTTATGAGCCCTTGTTTTCATTTTTTAAAAACTATTTTTTGAATTTTTTTAGTAATTTCTAATGGCTTTTTGTGTTGCCATACGTTTCTTCCTATAGCTAAACCAACAGCACCGGCCTTTATAATTTCTCTGACTTGTTTCAAAAATGCCTTTTCTCCTTTCTTAGTTCCCCCAGCAACAACAACCTTTGTTCTTCCCGCAGATTCAACAGCCCAGGCCAAATCCCTTGGTTTTCCTCCGTACTTTAATTTTACAATGTCTGCACCAAGCTCTAAACCAACTCGCGCAGCATAAGAAATCATTTCTCTGGAAACATCATTCTTAACAGCTTTCCCACGAGGATATATCCAAGCAACAACAGGTATGCCTTTTGCATGCGCTTTCCTTTCCACCTTCTCAAAATCTTCAATCATTTCTGCCTCGTGCGCACTCCCGATATAAAGGGTATATCCTACAGCACTTGCCCCTAGTTTAATAGCTTCTTCTACTGTAGAAATTCTTGGAGAAATCGGCTCACCCTTGTATAACTTTGTCTTTCCATTCAATTTCAAAATTAAGGGAACCCCACTCTTCTTAATTTCTTTCTGATATTTTTCCGCAATCCCTTTCTGAAAAACAACTCCTTGGTATCCACCATCTTTAGCGATCTTTAAGATATAAAGAGGGTCCACATTTTTATCGTTAAAGTCAGAAGTGGGACCATGCTCTAAACCCTGATCATATGACAAAAAAAGCGCTTTTCCTTTTTTAAGGATCTTGTTTAATTTAATCCGAACCATTTTTACCTCTTTCTGAATAGGAAGGTTTTTAATTTTATAAATCTATTTGGTTTTATGAAAAAATATGTTGAAAAGAGGCCCTGGGGTGGTTTTGAAAGGTTTACATTAAATGAAATTTCAACTGTTAAAATTTTAACAATTAAACCAAAACAAAAACTCTCCTTACAATATCATAATAAACGAAGAGAGTTTTGGAAATTTCTTGATAATCCTGCAAAGCTAACCATCGGAAGAAAAACCTTTCGGGTAAAAAAAGGAGACGAAATTATAATTCCTATAAAGACAGGGCACAGAATTGAAGCATACTCCAAACCCGTAAAGGTTCTAGAAATTTCTTTAGGAAAATTTGATGAAAAAGACATTAAAAGAACTGAAGACATTTATGGAAGGGCTTGATCGAATCACATAAAAAATGGACAAAAAAAATAAACCTATTTCAGAATTGACAAAGAAAGATCTTAAAAAAATAAAGCTGATAGTTTTTGATGTTGATGGGATTTTGGTTCCAAGAGGAACAAAGATAAAACAGAGGGGAAATATAACAACTCTTGAAACAAAAACGATTAAAAAAAAGCAAATAGAACAGATTAAAAGATTACATAATTTGGGATTTCAAATAAACATTAATTCTGGCCGGGGACTTTACATGCTACAGGAAATGTTTCGAGAAGTACTCTCTTTTGTTAGCTTGACCTATGAAAACGGTAGCGCAACATGGAATAGAGGAAAGATTTACCAGCACGTTAATTCCTTTAACCATCTTAAGAATATTTTTTTTAAATTAAAAGCTGTTAGAGATAAAAACATCAAGGGTTTTGAGCCAAAAGAATTCATCATTACTATCCATTGCAAAAAAAGAATAAAGAAGATTGAAGACGTTGTGTATCGAGAAAAAAAATTATATTCTATTTGGAATAATGAAGCATATGATATTGGAATCAAAAAAGTTCAGACTAAATCTACAGGACTGAAAGCGTTCGTAAAGCTTTTGAATTTAAAAAAGAAAAATGTTCTTGCTATAGGAGATAATTATAACGATAGAGAATTATTAGAATCTGCAGGATTGACAATTAGTGCAGATAAATCCCGTTTAAATGGAAATTTTTTTACTCCTCTTGGCAAAAAAAACTTACCCGCAGATCAATTAATGTCGCGCATAATAACCATTGTTTCTTAAGGTTTTTTACATTAAAATAAAAATTATTCGTTTAATAGTACTCCATACTATTCAGAATATCGTCTATTTTTATCCTTCTAACACTTATTAATTTATCAGCTTCTCCAGAATAAAGAAGTATGTAATCTTTATCTAAATCTCTTACGATTCCCGTTGGAAAAATGACATTATCAGTAAAACCTTCTTTTTCATGCTTCTTGCTTGGCTTAACTAAAGGCTTTTTTTTTGGAGAACGCGCTAATATTTTCGAAGGATCTTTTAAATCTAATAATACTGCCCCCACACTATACATCTTTTTTTCTACATCTTTGCCTTGTATTTCTTTTGCTCCGTGATATATTAATAACCATCCTTTTTTTGTTTTAATGGGGGGAGGTCCAGAACCAATTTTTAAACTATCCCAAGATTTTTCTCTCGGTCTTAAAATACTCTTATCCCTTCCCCAATAAATAAGATCTTTAGAATAAGCAATCCATATAGAAGGTCTGCTAAATACCAAAGAGCTTTTAGGTCTATGAAGCGCAACAAACCTATTATTTATTTTTTCGGGAAAAATAACCACATCTTTATTTTGAGTTCTAAAAATAATCCCCTTTCTTTCCCATTTAATTAAATCTTTTGAAATAGCTAAAGCAGTTGAAACTCCCTCTGTTGACGAAAGACTAACATAAGTCATTAAATATTTATCTCCAAATTTTATAAGCCTTGGATCTTCTACACCATAATTACTTTCTGTAGGAAGTCCTGTAAAAATTGGTTTTTGCTCTAAGGTTTCAACATTCATTCCAGTTTTATCAAGAATTACTCTCTTAAAATGAGAGATTGTTGCCAATCTACACTCTCCTGACTTAAGATAAAGAATATTTCCTTCATGTTTAATGATTTTTTCTTTTTCTATTTTTTTAGAACCTAATTCATATTCTTCTCCAGGAATAATAACAGGACAATGTAATAATTTTCCATCTTCTAAATGTCCTTTTTCAGCAACTCTCACATAAAGAACAACTTGTCCATTAGGCATTCTAATTGCTCCTGGATTAAAAATTCCTTCTATCTTCCAGGTTTTAAGAGAAGGTTTAAAATCTTCTGGTTTCAATAAAACTTTTTCAATTATTTTCATTCTCCTTCCTCAAATTTTTTCAACACCCCTGTTATTTCGTCATATATCATTTGATTAAGATGATTTTAGTATTTAAGAATTTTTCTCTTCTCATTGATAATAGAAAACCTTAAAATGATAAAAAAGCTTACTAGTAAATGCAAAATGAGGTGGATTTGGAGTTATCCTATGGGCCAGTAAATATCTTGTTTATGGGGACTTATCCTCCACGAGACTGTGGTATTGCAACTTTTACGAGAGATTTAGCGTCTTCTATTGAGAAAAAATTTTTTCCTTCAATAAAATCCAAGATTTTGGCGGTTAACGAAAAAGATTCTGATTTTTATGATTATCCAGAAGAGGTTATACATAAGATAAATGAAAAAGATATTCAGGATTATGTGGAAATAGCAAAAAAAATTAATGAGGATAATGATATCAATTTTGTTTGTATTCAACATGAGTATGGAATCTTTGGAGGAGAGTATGGAAGTTATCTTATTGAATTTTTAAAAAGAGTAAAAAAGCCAATAATCGTTACCCTACATACTGTTAAAGACAATCCTGACGAAAAAAGAAAAAAAGTTACTCAAGAAATAGCGAAATATAGTGATGCCATTGTTGTTTTAATAAACCTGTCAAAGAATCTACTTGAAAGAAAATATGAAATAGATGCCGATAAAATTTACGTTATTCCCCATGGAATACACCATGTAGATTTTATTCATCCTCCAACAGAGAAAAAATTTTTCAATACAAACGGTAAAGTGATCTTGTCCACATTTGGTCTCTTGGGCGCTAAAACCAAAGGACTTGATTATACAATTAATGCATTGGCAGATCTTGTGAAAGATTATCCCAATTTAGTGTATGCTATAATTGGCACTGTTCATCCGAATGTAATAAAAGAGCATACGAATTGTATGGAGAGTTTAAAAAAGAGGGTAAAAGAACTTGGTCTAGAGAACAATGTAATTTTTATTGAAGAATATTTGGAATTGGATGAGCTATTAAATTCCTTGATTGAAACAGATATATACTTAACCCCTTTTGTTGAAAAGGATAGAAAATCTTCAGGAACACTTTCATATGCTATGGGGTGTGGAAGGATATGCATTTCAACACCGTTTTATTTTGCAGAGGACTTAATAGAAGATAATGACGATGGAATACTTGTTGAATTTGAGGATTCGAAAGGGTTTGTTGATGCTATAAGAAAAGTGTTAGAAGACCCTAAATTTAAAAAGGAGATGGAACAAAAAGCATATAAAAAAACAAGGCCCATGGTTTGGGAGTCTGTCGCAGAGGACTATTTAAAACTATATGAAAAAATAAATGAAAAATGAAAATAGCTATAATGGGGGGATGGAATGTGGGATCCGGAGCATCTGTTCATTCAGAATTAATAGGAAGAGAATTTGTAAAAAATAATGCATTGGAAGTTTTTACTTTTTATAAGACCAGTTTTCACGGACTGTGTGTTACTAAAGATGATGAGGACTTTATTACTAGGTGCTTCACAAAATATGGCGATGAAAATTCAAAATTAAATCAAGAGCTAGTTCTGAAGGAAGATCACGATGTATTTATAGTAGAGGACTTAGGAATGCTTCCAATGAATAAGTTAAAAGAAATATTTCCAAAAATAAAGAAGAGATCAAAAACAATAAATGTAATACACGATGGAAAAATTTCAAATAAATCAGAATTTTATGACTTTGATTTTGATGCTATTGTTTGTTTCGATGAAAGATACAAAGAGTTTTTGAAGAAAAAATATCCTGAAGAAAAAATTCATCTTATCCAATATCCCTCTGTTAAATTAAATCCAGGTAATAAAGAAAAAGCAAGGGAAAAATTGAAATTACCTAAAGATAAGAAAATTATTTTTTCATTTGGAAGACTTGCATACTACATGGATTCAGAAATCGAATTGATTAACGAATTAAGTGACAAATATGATATTTTATTTTTAGTTGTTACTGCAAATGAAAAGATTCTAAATAAAATTAATAAGATGATTAAAAAAGGAAAAGTGAAATTTAAAATTGAAGCCAGAAAAGAAGCTCCTAACCTTGACGAACTCTATGAATATCTACATGCTTCCGATGTTTTAATATTTCCGAAACAATCATCACTTCATGTTGTAGTGTCGTCTACTATCTTCCAATCTTTGGGAAGCCTTTGTCCTATTGTCGCAAGAGATTCAAATTTTGTGGGAATGTTTTCTAACGAAATATGGAAATATCGTAATTATCAAGAGTTCAATTCTAGTTTAGAAAAAGCGTTTGATCAGGGGAAAGATTATGAGAAGCTAAAAAAAGATATTAAAAAATACCTTGAGAAATATTCTTCAATTCAAATAGCTAAAATGTTTCAAGATCTTTTTAAAAAGTTGGGGGCGAAAAATGGAACTAAAAAGGAATCCTAATAATCCAATCTTAGAACCAGATAAAAAAATTTGGTGGAGAAAAGAGGCAGTATTTAATTGTGCAGCAGAAACATATAAGGGAAAAATAATCTTATTAACTAGATGTGTTGGAGAATATGAAAAATATATCTCTAGGATAGGTTATGCAGAAAGCAAAAATGGGATAAATTTTAAACAAAATAAGAATCCTTTTATTGCTCCCAGTAAAAAATATGACCAAGAAGGTTGCGAGGACCCCAAAATTACTAAAATAGGTGACAAGTATTATATTACTTATGTTGCATTAGAAAAACCAGCCCATAAAGGAGGAGGTCCTCCGAGAATAGCCCTTGCTTCTACAAAAGATTTTAAGACTTATAGAAAACATGGTATCATAACTCCAATAGGGGCTGATGTAAGAGATTCTTCTCTTTTTTCCAGAAAAATAAACGGAGAATATGTTATGTTACACAGACCATTTAACTGGACAAAAAAAGATATTACAAAATCAAAAAGGAATACTTATGTAAATGTAAAAGGGAATAAAATAAAATGGCCTAAAGAACTAGATGTGCCAAATTATTTTCCTAAAAAACCAAGTATCTGGGTGTGTTTCTCAAAAGACTTAAAAAATTGGTATGGGCACAAGGTTGTAATAGAGCCCAAATATAAATGGGAAAATGAAAAGATAGGAGGGGGTGTACCTCCCCTTGAGACCAATGATGGCTGGTTATTAATATATCATGGTGTCCAAAAAAGGATTAAGAAAAGAAAATATCATATTGGTGCAGCTTTATTAAATTTAGGTAATTTGGAACTAATTTCCAGAACTGGAAAGCCCTTACTTGCTCCTGAAAGATGGTATGAAAAAAAAGGTCATGTAAACGATGTAATATTTCCTGGTGGTTTGATTCTAAAGGGGAATAAATTATATTTATATTATGGTGGTGGAGATTCTTACTGCTGTCTTGCGACTATAGAGCTAAATAAATTATTAAATTCTCTGAGGAAGCTATGAAAATGAAAGGAAAAGAATCCCATATAGCCTATTTGAGCACCTACCCTCCTATAAAATGTGGGATAGCTACATTTACAAAGGATTTATCAGATGCAATGTGTAAAGTATCCAAGAACTGTGTCTTTCCAAAAATAATATCTGTAAATACTAATGGGGAGGTGCCCGACTATGGAAAAGAAGTTATCCTACAAATTAAGAGCACAGATATTAATGACTATCTTAAAGCTTCAGAAAAGATTAATGATGATGATAAAATTAAAGTTGTAAGTGTTCAACATGAATTTAAAATTTTTGGTTCTGATCATGGAAATAATTTAATAGCATTTATGAAGAAAGTTAGGAAACCCCTTATTACTACGTTCCATTGTGTATTATCTGCTCCTTCAGAAAAGAGAGAAAAAATTGTCAGAAAAATATATGACAATTCTGATTATATCATAGTAATGAACGATTTAGCTATTGATATTCTTGAACAAGATTATGGACTTGATAAATCGAAAATAGTTGTGATCCCCCATGGTATACATGATGTTCCCTATCTCCCAAATGAGAAACTAAAACTTGATCTGGGTTATAAATCTAGAACCATATTAAGTACATTCGGTCTTTTAAGGCCCGGGAGGGGGGAAAGGTCGTCTGGGAAAGGTTGTGAATATGTATTGGACGCTCTTCCTAAAGTTATTGAGAAATTTCCAGAGGTGTTATATCTCATTATTGGAGAAACCCATCCAAAAACTCTCAGAGAAGAAGGAGAGAAATATAGGGACCATCTTAAACAAAAGGTGAAAGAACTTGGTCTAGAGAACAATGTAATTTTTATTGAAGAATATTTGGAATTGGATGAGCTATTAAAATATCTTCAAGCGACGGATATCTATCTTTGTATAAGTAGAAATCTTGGGCAAATAACTAGTGGTACATTAGTATATGCTATGGGGTGTGGAAGCGCAATCGTTTCTACACCATTTTTACATGCAAGAAGAGTTATAGATTCTAAAAAAGGAATTTTAGTTAAACCCACAAATCCAGATTCTTGTACAAATGCCATAATAAAAATTTTATCTGTTCCCGGGCTTAGGGAAAAGATGGGAAAAAAGTGTTACTTGGACACTAGAGATCTTACCTGGGAAAAAATAGCAAGAAAGCATTTAGATTTATTTAATGAATATCTCTAATAGCCATTGTTATCCATTATACAACATCCAAGATAATTTAGCTGGTAATTGCATTAAATATCCTATCATAATTAAAATAATACCTAAAACTACTATATTTTTTTCTTTTTTCATTTCCTTAAGAACTACTTTATCAATTTTTTCTTCTTTCATAATTCTTTTATGAACAAAATACACAGCTACACCTATCAATATTTTCCTATTACATCTAGTGTAAAACCCATAATTTCTAATACCATTTTATTTGCTATACAATTCTGTATCTGGGTGGAATGCATACCATGCAAACCAAAAATCCCTCTCTTTTACGATTTCCTCTTCTATATCCAAATTTGTTATTTTCACGATTCCGGTACCATCTCTCTCAACCCTGATGTTGACTCCTGCAAAATTTTCTTCAATAACGCCAACCTCCTTTAAATCATCTTCTCCATAAGCTTTAAATTGACCATTAATTTCTATTCCAAAAACAACCGTTTTCGGATGAACCCTGTCATCTTCGTTTTCTACAGGAAATATCAGGAAGGAGTCTTCATAGTAACTTCCATAGGGATCCCGACCATAATCTCTATTCATTCCTGTATTCTGGCTTAAAACTTCTGCGTCAGGATTTGATTTTTTATAGTCTCTCCAAACCACTGTATCTACAGAAACACCTTTTAATTCAAATCCTGTTAATTCCCCAACAATTGCATTTCCCTGAATTTGTTGCCAATAGGTATCTGTCTTATCGTCATACATTACAAGGTTTGAATTGAACAACTTTCCTGATGTACCGAATTTCACAGGATCCCCTTCTATGACTCTAAAATAAGCAATTCCAGAACCACACAAAGGACAATAAGTAACTGCTATTGGATCCCCGCCAACAACATCATTTGCAATTTCGTGCCAGGTCATGATTTGTAATGGATAAACTCTTTTCACGTTGTTGTGTTCTAATGCTAAAACAAGTTCGTTATCTTGAATCCATTTGTCTGCATCTGATACAGAAACATATTTGATATTTGTTTCGTCTAAGGCTGGGATCCCACGGTCAACACCAATACCTCCTTTTCTAGGACCTCCTCCACGAATGTCTGAAGGGTTTGTAGTATATTTGACTCCTGAACTAGTTTCTTTTATGTCTCCTTCATCGGCAGTAAACTCTACGCTTAATTTACTAAAATCTCTAGTAGGATCCAACAGTTCAGCAGGCTTTTCAGTTTGACTCAAATCTGTATTTTCTTCCATATTAGTTTCTCCTGTATTAGTAAATAAAAATATTCCCAAGATAACTGCGGCTAACACCACAATAACGATTAAATATTTAACGTATGACTGCTCTTTTTTCATCTTAAACAAAGGATTTTTTTGTTTTTATAATTAACTTTTGACAAGAAAAATAACTTTTTGGTGTTTTTTATTAAAATGTCTTCCTATTAAATTCAAAAAGAATTAAAACAATAGATAGGTTTTTAAATTAAGATACAATTAAATCCTTATGACAAGCGAAGAGAATAATATGATGGAGAATTTTTCTAAGTTTAGCTGTGCTTGTCAAATATTTTGTGCATGAATTCTTTAACTCCTAAGGGGAGATCTATGTAAAATAGATTAAATTCTACTACAGATGCTATGATTTCTATACAAAATTTATCTAAAGGTTTTGAAAGAGAAAATTTGTTTGAATATGTTAATTTAGTTTTACATCCAAAAGACAAAATTGCTTTTGTTGGGAAAAATGGCTCTGGAAAAACAACATTTTTCAATTGCTTAGCAGGTAAAGAAAGTTTTAATGGGAGAATTCTTGTCTCTGAAATAAAAATAAGTTTAATGGAACAAGAGCAAAATTTTTCTAATTTAGATAAAACCTTTGAAGAATATTTAAATGATAAGAAAAAAGAATTAGAAAAAAGAAAGAAAAATTTAGAACTTGAAATAGGACATCCAGAAGTATATGGGGATGAATCTAAATTCAACTCTTTAATGGACGAATATAATCTTCTTTTAACAGATTCTTCTTTTAATGTTGAACAAAAAAATACAAGAGGGATCCTTAAGGTATTGAGAATGGATAAAACACTCTTGAATAGAAAAATTAAAAATCTCAGCGGGGGCCAAAAAACTAAGCTAAGATTGGCAGAATGTTTATCTAAAAAAGCAAATCTTTACTTGTTAGATGAGCCAACAAATAATCTAGATTTGATTACAAGGGAATGGCTTGAAGATTATCTAAATACAAACATAGAAAATTTAATCGTTATATCGCATGATAGGTATTTCTTAAACAAAGTTGTGGACAAGGTCTGGGATTTAGAAAATAAAAGAATAGATGAATGGCCTTACAAATTTGAAGAATATCTTGATAGAAAGAAAAAACATTTATTGGTTTTAGAAAAAAAATATAAGGATGCAATGAAAGAAAAGGAAAGACTATTAGAGGCTGCAAAAGCAAGAAGAGTTAGATCTTCAAATCTTTTTAATCCAACATTAGCAAAGAGGTTAGAGAGAGATGCTGCGAAATTAGATGATGTTGAAGATCCTTCTAATTTTTTAAAAGATATAAATGTAGGTTTTAATAGCAAGAGCCTTCATAATTGCACAATTTTTAGATTAGAAGATATTGAGAAAAAATTTGATAAAATTTTGTTCAAAGATGTAAACCAAGAAATTGAATTTGGAGAGAAAGTTTGTATTGTAGGAGAAAATGGAACAGGCAAATCCACCCTATTAAAAATGTTAATCGGAGAGGTTAAACCCTCAGAAGGAGATTTGTATAGAAGAAAAGATATCAGAATTGGTTATTTTGATCAAGAGCTAGAAGGGATAGACAAAGAACAAACAATTATGAACTTTTTCGTTGGTGAAACCGGAAAAGATGAAGGGCAATTAATTTCCGTTCTTTTAAAATATGGTTTTGAAAAAGAAAGCTTTCAGAAAAAGATAAAATATCTTTCCGGAGGAGAAAAAGGGAGATTAAATATCTTGAGAATTTCTTTAGAGAAAAACAATATCTTAGTTTTAGATGAGCCAACAAATAATCTAGATCTTCATTTAATTGAATCCTTAGAAAACGCATTGAAAGAATTTGAAGGAACAATTATTTTTGTGTCTCATGACAGGTATTTTGTGGATAAGATTGCAACCAGAATTCTACAAATTAAAGACAAAAAAATATCCAGCTTTCAAGGAAACTACTCTAAATATTTGGAATATCGAGACAGATCTCCAATCACCCAAAGATCTTGAAGACAAATACCAAGTAGTATACTGAGATTCCCAACATGATTAATCCAGCAATTAAGTTAATTCCCCTCTTGTTTCTGGTTAAGAAGCCAATCACAGATTCACTCCACTGGGCAGAGATTATTGAAAAAGCCAGTAAGGGAAGAGCCATCCCGATTCCAAAGAAGATGAAATTGAATAGATTTGTAACAAAACCTATGGTGGATGTGCTGATGGCGAACAAAACAATTAACGACGCAGGGTTACAGGGCAAGACTATTGCCCCAAAGAAGAAACCAAAGATAAAAGAGGTGGCTAATGGATTTTTGGTTATTGGTGCATTTATTTTCTTTGGAATAATCTTGGTGAAGTCAAAATTAAATATGAGAAATAAACTAACAAGGGCTAAGATACCAAAAGCTATTGGTGATATGATTCCTATGACATTGGTCAGAGAAGCCTGTAGAAATTTTGTAAATATCAATCCTATCAGAAACATAGAAGATATGACTCCTGCAGTGACTATCAATCCCAAGAGAATAAAAGTTTTTTTCGATTCTTTTCCAGAGAATTGATTAGACAGGTAGGCTAAAAAAGCAGGATAGAGAGGGAGGACACAAACGGCTGCCAGGGGTGCGAAAAGCCCTGCTAGAAAAGATATCTGAAAATTTATTAAAGCACTTACCATTTTATTAACACCCCAGAGATATTTCTAGTTTTAATTTTTCTACAGATTTAAGGCCAGAACTTAATTGTCTAGCATTTTGGTCATCACAAACCAAGACCATTGGAACAGCAGGAGCATTCACCATGTCAATTCCAAATTGATCAATCAGGGATCTTGTAAAATCCACAGGAGCCACAACATAATACCAGTTAAAACCATTGTCTGTTGCATGTTTTACCACACGAGCCTCGTCTTCGTTAGGATCTGTATCAATAGAAATGGAAATTATAGAGTCTCCAACTTCGTCGTGTAAATCCTTAGTTAATTTCTGTTGCTGAGTGCATGTTGGACACCAAACAGCAAAACTTTCTAATAAAATTGGTTTTCCTTCAAAATCACTAATCTTAAAATCTTCCCCTGTTAAAACATTTTTCAATTCCATATTTATCCAATCTCCTGCAGGTTTACTCTGAACACTTCCAACAGAAGAATCTCTTGGAATAACCAGATAAATCAGGGCAACAGCCACAATTAGAACCAAGATGCCCCAAATTATTTTTTTATTTGTCATTATTTCTTGTTTGAATTAACCGATGAGTGTTTTTATGAAATATCCTACAAAAAATGCAATTACTGCTGCAACACCACCAATTACTAAAACCTGTAAAGAAGATTTTACCTTATTTTTCTGCGTGACAACTCCTTTAAACCAACCAATTATCATCAAGGCCAGTGCTGTCAGGATTATTGAATAGAGAAATTGTGATTTGAAGAGTGTTGGGGAATTAACAGCTGCTGCAAGAACAAAAGAAAATAGAGGGATAAAGCCTATTAGCAAAAAAGAAAAAAAAGTTACTGTCGCTTTCTTTGAAGCTAGTGATTTTTTATTCTTCTCTCCTCTTAGCTCCTCTTTTGATTTCTCAGATAGATAATTTGAAACAGCCATTGAGAAACCATCTGCAAATAGATTAGCAAACCCTAAAATAAGAATAACTGTTGAACTTAGGGAAGCTCCAATAACCCCTGCAACTACTGCAAAGGTGGTTATAGTTCCATCTATGCCCCCATATACAAATTCCGGAAGATACTTTTTGGAGTTTTTCATTTTATTTTTTTGTTGTAATTAATTAAATTCCTCTGAAGGGTTTTGGGAATAACTCCTTTAATGTTGAGGAATAAACAACTTTCTTTTTTTCATCAGCAATAATAATCTTAAAATCTCCTTCTGCAAATTCACTAAGGAATTGAAGACATACTCCACATTGAGTTATCTCTTTTTTTCTATTTTCATCAAATGGAACTACCGCAATCTTTTCAAATTTTTTATAACCACCACCTACTGCATTAGTGGCGGCAGCAACTTCTGCATGAACATTTAAAGTTGAAGTCACATTCCCCACATTGACACCAGTAAAAATTTTCCCGGATTTAACTTTCAACGCCGCCCCAACCTTTACTCCAGAATTGATAGAATAACCAAACTTCCTCACAGATATTGCTTTTTCAATTAACTCCTTTTCGTCTTTGGGAAGTTCTTGGAACTTTTCTTTTCTAATTTTCATTATTTTATTTTTTAGCTTCAGAGTCAAAGTTTAAACTATATATTTCGTATTAAAACCACGAAAGCTCCCCAACCCACCAGGAAACCCCCAAGACTGTATAAAATTCCATTAATAATATGGGATCCAGCAGTTAATAATTCTAGGAAATCACCGCCATGGTTTACATAAGTATGGATGCTTAAGCCACCTAAAGCCCCCAAGTAACTTACCCACATTTTGAAGGGGTTATATGATTTCTTTTTTCTTCTCATTTTCTATTTAAAAGTTTTTTATATTCTGGAATAACATCTTTAGTAAATTTTTTCATGCCCTCCAGGGTTTTTGGGTGATCTACTAATGTTTTAATGATTCCAAGAGGAATTGTTGCTATATCTACACCTATTTCAGAAACTTCTCTAAACTGCCTCTTACTCCTTATGCTCGCTGCCAGCACTTCTGTCTTTAAACGGGATTGTCTCAGTATTTCAATGCACTCTATTATGAGATCCACGCCAGAAACAATTCCATTATCATCTAATAACTTCTTTCCTCTCCTAAAACCCTCTTCTGGAAAATAATCTTCTTTCTTGAATTTTAGCCTATTTATTTCTCTGATATAGTCATCTTCTCTTCCTATAAAAGGGCTCACTATTTTTGCTCCTGCTTTTGCAGCTAAAAATGCTTGTTCTGGAGTAAAAATTAAAGTGCAATTAATAGGAATTTTTTGTTTGGAAAGGGTTTTTATTGCCTTGATTCCATCAAAATTCATATCACACTTCTCTTCGAGACAGGGATTTACAGGAATCTTTACATAAACATTTTTTGCAACAGGGTTAAATTTTTTAAAAAGAGTTTTTCCTTCACTAACCATCTCTTCGTAATCTGTTCCAATAACTTCCAAACTCACAGGCTTACCCTTACAGACAACTAAGATTTCTTTGATATAAGATTCCATATTTATTTTTTTACCCTTCCTCCCCTCAACTGCTTTTTTTATCAGGCTAGGATTTGTCGTGACACCTTCTAGAATCCCATAACCAAGAACTTCTTTAATTTCATCTATATCTGCACTATCAATAAAAATCTTCATTTTTCCCTCTTTCTCTTTTTTATCTAAATAAAAGAGCTTTTTTAATTCTTCTTATTGGGGGTTATATACCCTTTCAACAACAGATTTCCCATTTCCGAAAGTTTAACATATAATTTATTGTTTCTTTCTCTTGTTGAAACAAGCCTAAATTCCTTTAATCCTTTATATTTATAATTCCCATTAATATGATACGAAAGAAGAGATATAGACATACCCAATTCGTTATTTAGATCTTTTAGGGCTGTATAACCCTCGACACTCAATGCTTTAAGAATCTTTAATTTATTCTCGTTGAGCTCGTTATAATAAGAGAGTTTCATTATGGGAAGGAGCATGGTCCTATCGTTATCTACACCAAATGCCTTCAGGCCATTTGCAAAACTAGCACTCAATGCAGAGCAGGTAGTCATCCTATCTCCTGTTGCAACATTGACTATTATCTCGTCAGGATTATTAGAAGCGCACAACTCTCCAAAAATTCTAAACATCTCTTCTAAATTATTATCTCTCAATTCAATAATCTTTGATTTTATCGTAAAATCGTCTAACTTTCTAGCAAGTTTTTTTGCCTTTCTCATATTTTCGGAAGGGGTCAACAAAAAAACCATTTCAGTAGGAAATTCTTTTATACCTATAAAAAGAGCCTTTAGATTATCTCCCACAGGAGCTATAACTTTATATCCCATTTCAAGATATCGTTTGAATGGTTTAAAATATTTTGTTTTGTGTATCAAAACAATGTTTTGATAACCTGAAGATAATTATAAATAAGTCTAGATGCTTAAAAAAGAGGGTAAAAAATCATGGAAAATTCAACTGCGGAAGACGCTCACAAAAGAATTCTTTTAATAAAAAAACTTAACTGTGATGAACTCTTTTTTATGAAGTCGGATGGGCTCAAGGTAGATATATGGCAAGAGGTCGAGATTGAAATAGGGGTGAAAGAGTGTTCAGATTGTCCTGAAAAAATTCTTAAAGATTTTTAAATCTCTTTTTCTTATTTTTTATAAAAGAGAAGGATGGTATTTTATTTCCCAATTATCGGAGCTATAGCAGGAGCATCAGGAGCTATTCTAGAAAGGGTGGTTCTTAGAAAAAAAAAGATTGATATTAAATTATATCAAACCTCCGCTTTTCTTGCAATAGTTTTAGTAATGATTCCTTTTTTATATTTTTTCTGGAAGCTAGATTCTGCCGCTCTTGAGTTAAAAAATGTTCTAATTTTCTCTCTAATTGTTATTTTTTCCATAGTAGCAAATCTGTTAGTTTTCTATTCACTCAAGGGGGAAAAGCTAGGAAGGTTAGAACCTGCAAGAGTTTTAGAGCCTTTATTTGTTGTTTTACTCGCAATTCTTTTTAGTTTTTTTGCTGAGGATCTATTTGATAGAAATTTTAATATAATTATTCCAGCGTTAATTGCAGGAGCTGCATTAATATTTTCACATGTAAAAAAACATCATTTAACATTCAATAAATATTTCATAGCGGCTGTTTTAGGGAGTTTCTTTTTTGCTGTTGAATTAGTTATTTCTAGATTAATTTTAGATTTTTATTCTCCAGTAAGTTTTTATTTTATTAGAAGTTTTTCTATTTTTTTAATTAGTTTTATAATATTTAGGCCAGATTTCAAAAAACTCGATACAAAAGTGAGATGGATGATTTTTGCCACGGGAGCTATATGGGCTTTCTACAGAGTTATTATTTATTATGGATATCTAAGAATAGGTGTTATTTTTACAAGTCTATTAATAATGCTGGTTCCAATATTCATCTATATATTTGCAAGAATTTTCTTAAAAGAGAAATTAAGTTGGAGAAACATCGTAGCCTCTTTAGTCATAGCAGCCAGTGTTCTCTATGCTATTTTAGGGAATTAAAAATCTCCAGACATTCCTGGGCCCCCGAGACCTTGCATCCCCCCTTTATTTTTACCAGAAGAGGCAATAACATCATCTATCCTTAAAATCATTATTGCTACTTCACTCGCAGAGTTTATTGCCTGGCTTTTTATTTTTAAGGGTTCTATTATTTTAGCTTCTAAAACATTCTCAACCTTATTTGAAAAGAGGTTCAGGCCCGCGTTTCTTTCACCAGAATCATGCCTTGATTTTAACTCAGTAAGGACATCTATTGGATCCATTCCTGCATTTTCTGCAAGGGTTATTGGAATAAACTCAAGTGCAGACGCGAACTCCTCTACAGCCAATTGCTCTCTTCCACTCAGACCTTGTGAAAACTCCCTGAGTTTTCTTGCTAGTTCAATTTCTATAGCTCCTCCTCCTGGAACCACGAGGCCAGATTGCAGCGCAGAGGAAACATCCCCTATCCCATCTTTCAAAGCCCTCTCTATCTCATCGATTACGTGTTCTGTCCCCCCACGAATAAGAATTGTTAATGCCTTAGGATTATGACACCCCTTTATGTATGTCATTGTATCTTCACCATGTTTCACTTCCTCCACAAGTTGAGCATTTCCCAGCTCAAAAGGACTCAATTCCCCAAGATTACTAACTATTTTTCCTCCTGTTGCCTTAGATATTTTTTCCATATCACTCTTAGAAACACGCCTACAAGCATAAATGTTTTCCTTAGCCAGGAGATATTGTGCAAAATCATCAATTCCTTTCTGACAAAAAATTACGTTTGCCCCAGAGTTCTTTACTTTTTCTACCATATCCCTTATCTCCCTCTCTTCTTCCACAATAAAACTCTGCAACTGTTCTGGAGAAGAAATTGAAATTTTGGTGTCTATCTCTGGATTTTTCAATTCTAAAGGAAAATCAATAAGAGAAATTTTTGCATCGGAAACAGAGCTCGGCATGTCATGAGAAATTCTCTCTTTGTCTAAGATAATTCCAGATATTAATTCAGTATCCTTAATTCCATCACCCTTAGATTTTTCAATTTTAATATCATCAGTATCAATGTTCCCGTTATCTTGAATTTGTTTTATCGCTCTGACAATTATCTCTGCAAACTTTTCTCTGGCATCCTCTGCCCCTTTACCAGTCATTGCAGTCATTGCCACCTGCCTTAAAACATCCTCATCTTCAGGAGTTATTTTAAGAGAAATGTCTTTTAGTATTTCTTGAGATTTTTCTGCAGCTATTCTGTATCCTTTCGTTATAACAGTCGGATGAATTTTTTTATCTAAAAGTTTTTCAGCATTTTCAAGGAGTTTTCCCGCAATCATTACTGCTGTTGTGGTTCCATCCCCTACTTCGCTCTCTTGTGTTCTTGCAATTTCAACCATCATCTTTGCAGCAGGGTGCTCTATCTGCATCTCATCTAAAATAGTAACCCCATCGTTAGTCACGATAATATCATTAGTAGGAGAAACCAACATTTTATCCATCCCCTTTGGACCGAGGGTAGTCTTAACTATCTCAGACACCATCTTTGCAGCCAGAATATTGTTTCTCTGGGCATCTTTTCCCATAATCCTTTCCACGTCTTCTGGCATCAGAACTACTGGTTTTTCTGCCATAAATAATATCTCCCTGTACGCTTATTTAAAGATTGTTGTAATAAAAGAATAGGGTCATTTTGAGGTAAATATTTATAAGTTGAGACCCTTTAATAAATACATGAAAGAGATTCTAGTTGCAGATGTTATGACTAGAAACCCGATAACCATCAAACCGCAAGAAAATTTGTTAGCTTGTGCAAAAAAGATGGTTAGGAAAAAAGTTGGGAGCTTGTTGATCGTGGAAGGGAAAAGATTAGTAGGTTTTATAGATCAGAGGGATATTTTATGGGCATTGATTAAGAAATCAAAAGAAGATTTGTCCAAAATCAGGGCAATTGATATTTCTCCTAAAAAAATAGCAACCATAAAACCATTTTTAGTGTTAAAAAATGCCGCCGAAAAAATGAAAAAATTGAAATTTGAGAGGCTTCCGGTTATCCACGAAAAAAAACTTGTTGGAATAATTACCATAAAAGACATCCTAAATTTCAATCCAGAATTCTATCCAGAACTAGATGAGCTTGCACAGGTTAGAGAAGAAACCAAAAAATTAAAGAGAATTAAAGAAGCCAAAGACAGAAAATTCATGCACGAGGGAATCTGTGAAGAATGCGGGAATACAGACATCCTCTATAGGGTGCATGGGATGCTAATTTGCGAGTCTTGCAGGAATTCTATCTGATTATTCTTTTGGTTTATAAAAACGTTCCAAATATCTAATATAGATTGGATTCGAATCCAATTCTCCTCTTCTATATTTGCCCATTGTTTGTATTAGATTATTCTTCATTTTGCTGAGTTGAATTAATCCCACCTCAAGTCCAATAAATGCACCCAAACCAAGCGAACAATAAGCAAGAACCTTAACCATATTTTCTAAATTCTCTACCATGAATATAAAATTAAATCAAAGTTTTTTATAAATTTTTCTTATTTGGAATTTTTGAAAAAATTTTTCTTGCTTCCCATTCTTCTAATTTTCTTAAAGAAGCGCCATCTATCCCTATAAATTCCAACCCCTCATCCAAAATTCTGATAATCCAGCATCCTCCAACCAATAGATCTCTAATTCTCCCCTTCTGGGAATTAGATAATAAATCTCTTCAATAGGAACAGGATTTTCTCCGGGATTATATTTCAAAATTCTTAATTCATGAACTTCCCTTGTCATTGACAAATAGAAATGAGGGAGTATTAAAAGATTGTTGTTATTTAGTTAAATATTTAAATCAAATTTATCTTTATAAGATAATGGAACAAGATATCATATTTTCAAGTTCAGTTAAATCCACAGGGGTATTTGATTTCCCCGAATTCTATAAATTTTGTTACGACTGGCTGACAGAAGAAACAGGTCTAAAGGTAAAAGAAGAAAAATATGAAGAAAAAATAAAAGGAGAGGCTAAAGATATAATTATAAACTGGTACGGTAAATTAGAACTTACAGATTATTTTAGGTTTGATACTAGAATAAAATTCACTATAAGGGATCTAATCAATATAGAGATAAATCAGGGTGGAACAAAAATTAAAACAAACAGTGGGTCTATCAAAATAGAGTTTAAAGGAATTTTAGTAAGAGATCATAAGGGAAGATTTGAAACCAACGCGTTTAATAAATTCTTAAGGGGTATCTATGAAAAATGGGTTATAGTTTCGAGAATAGAAGAATTAGAAGATAGAATAGCTAGCGACTCTGATGAATTCTTAGTTCAGGCCAAGGCTTATCTAGACCTGGAAGGAAAAAAGAGATCAAGATAGCCTTACTAAGATATATTCTATACAACACCACCGAAATCCTTAAATATAAATTACTTATGTCAAATATATGAAAAGGGTACTTATTTTTTTAGTCTTAATTTTATTAGTTCTGCCTTCTGTTTTAGCGATAGATGTAACTGTTGAAAAAGAAAGCACAGGGGAGACTCTAATAGTGAATCTAGAAAGACCTGTAACGTTTGACTTAAAGATAACTAATAATGGACCAGATGATAACTTTGCATTTTATAACCTTATAGGATTTAACATGTTCCCTGTAGGAACAACACCGATAAAGGGTGGTGAGACGAAAGAAATTCAGTTGCAGATTTCTCCTCTTGGAAATATAAGAGAAAGAGGGTTCTACACCCTTCCTTATTATATCAAAGGTCAAGAAGGACCAGACATGCAAAAAGAATTAACCTTTAAGATAATAGAATTAAAAGATGCGTTTGAAGTGGGCTCCGGAGACGTAAATTTAGAATCAAACTCCATAGAGATATTTATCAGAAATAGAGAAAATTTTGATTTTGGGGGAATCAAAGGAAAATTTTCCTCTGCTTTCTTTGATCTTGAAGAAAGTTTTTCTATAGGACCAAAGGAGACGAAAGAGTTCAAGGTTCAGTTAGATAAAGATGACTTTAGGGAATTAAAAGCAGGATTTTATACATTAAAAACAAGGGTGGAAGTTGATGGAGAAAAAGCTGATGTTGAGGGAATAATAAAATTTGTTGAAAAAGATTTAGTTACAACAACTAAAAAAGATTATGGATTTCTCATAAATACAAAAATAATAGAAAAAAAGAATGAAGGGAACACTGTCTCAGAATCTGAAACAGTCATAAAGAAAAATATCATTTCGCGCCTTTTCACAAGTTTCAGTCCACAACCAGATATTGTCGAAAGAGAGGGGTCCACGGTCTATTATACCTGGATAAATGAAGTAGAGCCAGGAGAAACTCTTGAAATTGTGGTAAAAACCAACTGGCTTCTCCCCCTAATAATCATCTTTTTTATCGTGGCTATGGTTGTATTAGCAAAACAATACACTAAAACTAACATTGTTCTCCGAAAAAAAGTTACTTTTGTGAAGGCGAAGGGTGGAGAATTTGCGCTCAAGGTTTCAATCATAGTCAATGCGAAGAGATATGTCGAGAGAGTAAATGTAATAGACAGGCTTCCTCCCCTAGTAAAGATATATGAAAGGTTTGGTGGAGAAAAACCAGACAGGATTGATGAAAAAAACAGAAGACTGGACTGGAATTTTGAAAAACTCGAAGCAGGGGAAATTCGGCTTTTAAGTTATATAATTTATTCCAAGGTCGGTGTTATTGGGAAGTTTGCTCTCCCTACTGCAACGGCGATTTACGAGAGAAATGGTGAAATCCAGGAAGCAGAATCCAACCGTGCCTTCTTCATTGCAGAGCAGAGGAAGAAGGATTTGGAGGAATAAAATGAAATTAGATGATAAGTTAAGTATTGAAGCATATGAAGAAAATTTCGTTAAAGGAAATAGAAAAGTGGATTACATTTCAGATATCATGTTTGCAACGGGGGTTGGTCTTATTATTAATGCTATTCCTGACATTCAATTTCCTCTTGGTTTGGCAGGAGCATATGTTTCTTTTGTGGGTGGATCTCTTAGAACCCTGTCCGCATACAGTAAATGGTATTATCATCCAGATAATAGCGATATAAGGGAAAGAATCGAATCGGGGGAAAAGGTTAGTCGGATGGAAAGATGGAAAAGAAGAAAATAACAAACCTTAAAAATTAACTAATTCTTTTAAGTTTAAGCCCTCCGTCGCTTAGAGTTACAAAGATATCTACCACTTAACTTAAAACTTGATGAGTATATTTTTTATATTCTAATCCGATTTCAAAGCTGGGCTAAATATTCTTCTCTCAACTCTTTAATATCCCATCATATTGTACAATACCTTCTCTCGCTTCGTCAATTTGTTTACCACTAATAGTAACTTTCAAACCAAGACATTGCAACCCCTCAGCAGTTTCTACTGCTTCTTTTAAACAATTCCGTTCAACCTCAATCCTATCTATG
>CAYLOQ010000010.1:0-3220 GCA_964385425.1 Candidatus Woesearchaeota archaeon
CTTTTGATATTTCAAAAACTCTCCCTGGAGATTTTTTTGAAAAGAACGACCTGGATCATGAAGATATAACGGCCATTCGCAGGGAGATCAACCCCGCAGGAAAGTCCAGGGCTTTTATCAATGATACTCCCGTGAACCTCAGCCAGCTCAAAGAGCTCGGTCTGAAACTGGTAGATATCCATTCCCAGCATCAGACATTGACCTTAAACAGTACGGGCTTTCAATTATCCGTTGTGGATGCCTTTGCCCAACATCCCGGCTTATTGGATGATTACAAAAGAGTATATAGAGAATTTAAAAACCTTGAGGGCGAACTGAACAACTTATTGGAACGGGAAAAAAACGCTGACCTGGATTACTTTCAATTTCAACTCGGTGAACTGGAAGAAGCCAACCTTCGGGAAGGGGAACAGGGAGCATTGGAAACAGAGTATAAGACATTAAATCATGCTGAAGAAATAAAAGAAAACCTCTCACAAGCATTGTTGTCATTGAATTCCGGTGATGGCAGCATCTTGGATCAACTCTCCGGATTAAATAACCTGGTCTCTCAACTGAGCACATACCACCCGGCTATTGAAAAACTCAGCGAACGCCTGAACAGTGCACATATTGAAATAAAAGATATTGCCAATGACCTGGAGAATATGGAAGAGCAGACAAGCCATAACCCCCAGCGTATTGAAGAGATAAATGCCCGCCTCGACCTGGTATATCGCCTGCAGCAAAAACATAATTTACAAACCATTAAAGAACTTTTGCAACTGAGAGATTCTTTAAGCGAAAAGCTCAACAATATTGACTCTTTGGAAGATGACATAGAGAAATTAAAAACTAAATTGGCACAGTTGAGTAATAAGTTATCTTCATTGGCAAAGAATATTTCGAAAAATAGGGTAGGGGCGATACCCAACATAGAAAGAGATATCAAATCACTGCTGGGGCAAATGGCAATGCCAAATGCACGTTTGAAGATCGAACATGCTGTCATTGATGATTGTGGTTCAACAGGCATTGATAAGGTCCGGTTCCTATTTATGGCAAATAAGGGGGGCAATTACCAGGAGCTCTCTAAAGTAGCTTCGGGCGGAGAGCTGTCGAGATTGATGCTGGGCATTAAATCAGTAATCTCCCAGTTGACATCGCTTCCCACGATAATATTTGATGAGATTGACAAAGGCGTCTCTGGAAAAATTGCCGATAAAGTGGGTAACATCATGAAAAATATGGCTGTTGCCGGACTGCAGGTAATTACCATCACCCACCTGCCTCAAATTGCCAGCAAAGCCAATACGCATTTCCTGGCGTATAAACAATCTGATACGGGGACTGTTAAATCTGTTCTTAAAAAACTCAACGAGAGCGATCGGATTGACGAAATAGCGAAGCTGCTTAGCGGTGAAGAATTATCAACAGCAGCGATAGATAATGCAAAAGAGTTGCTTAAGCATTCCTCTCTTTGTTGAAGATTTACAATTAAATAAAAGATTCCATTTTTTATAATTTCAAAAAACCGCATAAATGCCTGAATAAAATCAGGTCTGTATCAATAAATAACTATTCTTATATTTGCCTCGTGGAATATTCCATGAGATGAACCAAAAGTTAAGCAATCAACCACTAACCATTAACCATTAAAAATGTCATACGGATTATTAGAAGGAAAAAAGGGAATTATTTTCGGTGCTTTAGATGAAAAATCCATAGCATGGAAAACAGCACAGCGTGTATGCAAAGAGGGTGCGAAAATCGTTTTGACCAATGCTCCTATAGCCCTGCGACTTGGTAAAATAAAAGAACTGGCAACTGAATGCAATGCCGAACTCATTCCTGCCGATGCTACTTCTGTAGAGGAAATCGAAAACCTGTTTACTAAAACAATGGAAACATTGGGCGGGAAGATAGATTTTATTTTACATTCCATAGGGATGTCTCCCAATGTCAGAAAAGGCAGGGAATATACAGATATGAACTACGATTATTTTCTCAAGACGCTGGATATTTCTGCCTTGTCATTTCACAAGATACTGCAAACTGCCCAAAAAATGGATGCTATAAATGAATGGGGTTCGGTGGTTGCTCTGACCTATATTGCTGCTCAACGAACCTTGCCCGGCTATAAAGATATGGCAGAGGCAAAGGCAATGCTTGAATCAATAGCAAGAAATTTTGGTTATTATTACGGAAAAGAAAAAAAGATCAGGATCAATACGATCTCCCAATCTCCCACAGTGACTATAGCCGGTTCAGGGGTAAAAGGATTTTATTCATTTTATCACTATACTGAGGCTGTAGCTCCTTTAGGAAATGCCACTGCTGAACAATGTGCAGATTATTGCACAATACTATTCTCAGATTTTACCAGGATGGTAACGATGCAGAATCTGTTTCACGATGGGGGATTTTCATTTACTTTGGCCAGTGAGGGGGTATTGGAAATCTTTCATAAATGAAAAAATTGATTTTTATCCTGATTCTATATTTCGTACCTTGTGTTTTGTATTCTCAAGCGACCGATACTAAATGGATTGTATACAACACATCCAACTCAGGATTACCCGACAATCATGTCAATGCAATTGCAATAGATGAAAATGGGAATAAATGGATCGGAACCAACCAGGGTTTAACAAGATTTGATGGGAGGAACTGGATTAATTATAGCAAAAAGAACAAAAAGGATATGCAATTCATTGCCATCAAGTCAATAGCAATAGATCGTTTCGGGGATATATGGACAGCCACGCGAGGAGATGGTTTAGCTAAACTCATGGTTTCCGGGTCCTCTCTTGCGCAAAATACAGGTTCTCCTTTTAATACTTATATCAATGCAGATCTCAAATACAATCCCGATAAGATAACTTCTCGTGCAAAATGGCTGTTTTTCAGAGAGGACAATTCACCCCTTCCCATTAATTCGGTTAAGAATGTTTTTATAGAACCCAGCGGAAATAAATGGATTGCAACAGACGGGGGAGTGGTGAAAATGAGCTCTGTTTCATGGGGGTCTGATGCTCAGGGAGGCTTGAAATGGACGAATTATGACACTTCCAATTCGGGATTGCCAAATAATGTCATTTATGCAATCACTATAGATCGCTATGAAAATAAGTGGATAGGGACCTTTGGAGGCGGGCTGGCAAAATTTGACGGAACATTTTGGACAGTTTATAATATCCGGAATTCGGACTTGCCTGACAATTACGTCATATCCATTACA
>CAYLOQ010000010.1:3230-4028 GCA_964385425.1 Candidatus Woesearchaeota archaeon
GGTTGGAACCTATTCTGGCGGACTGGCAAAATTTGACGGCTATACCAGTTGGATGGTATATAAGACATCCAACTCCCAAATCCCCGATAATTTTGTGTATGCTATCGCTGTGGACGGCAGTGGCAATATATGGGCGGGAAGCCATGACAGCGGGCTGGCAAAATTTGACGGAACCCATTGGACGTCCTATGACATATTAGATTTAACACAGCCCTATACTGTCAATTCCATTGCAATAGATAAAAAGGGCAACAAATGGATCGCAACTGCTGGCGGGTTGGTGGTTTTTAATGAAAAAGGAATTAACGAATAACGAATCAATACGAATTGGGTAGAAAAAAGAGTTAAGGTATTCATCTTCATAGGGGAATAAGATTCGTACATTCGTAAAAAAATCGTTATTCGTTAATATTAAAATCTGTGTAATCTGTGCTCTATGAAACAATTAATTCCCATATTTCTCTTATTAACTTTAAACTGTTTCGCTCAGCAGGCGGAATGGAC
Organism: Candidatus Woesearchaeota archaeon; assembly: GCA_964385425.1. Taxonomy (GTDB): domain Archaea; phylum Nanobdellota; class Nanobdellia; order Pacearchaeales; family GW2011-AR1; genus ASMP01. Next base: position 3,735 of record CAYLOQ010000010.1, read on the forward strand.
TATATATAATACATCCAATTCAGGACTGCCTGAAAACAAGATAAAATCAATCACCATAGATGAAAAAGGGACGATATGGTTGGGAACTGCCGGTGACGGGGTGGTGAAATTTGATGGAAAAGACAAATGGAATACATACAACGAATATAATTCGGGGAACCCGGGCAATCACGTGGATTCTATCGCTATAGACCAGGGTGGAAATGTGTGGGTCGCTACCGGAAACGGAGTTGCAAAATTTGACGGGGATACGACATGGACAGTTTACAATACCTCTAATTCCGGGCTGCCCGA
>CAYLOQ010000010.1:4038-14027 GCA_964385425.1 Candidatus Woesearchaeota archaeon
CCAGGAAGTTTCTGCCCTGCGTGAAGATGTAATATCCGTATGGATAGGCACGTTTAACGGGCTGGCAAAATTTGACGGCACTGATTGGAAAGTTTATAATACTTCCAATTCGCCTATTCCCGGCAACCTTATCAGATCAATCGCCATAGACCGTGACGGAAATAAATGGATTGGGACTCTCTATGACGGCCTGGCAAAATTTAACGGTGATGCCACCTGGGAAAAATATGCTGTCTTCAATTCAGGACTGCCGAACAATGATGTTTACCCAATCACTTTTGATAATGAAGGAAATATCTGGATTGGAACTAATGGTGGCGGCATAGCGAAATTTAATGGCAACAAAAAGTGGACAGTATATGATCAATCCAATTCAGGTTTGCCGGATAATAAAGTTTATTCAATGACCATAGATAAAATTGGCACTATCTGGATAGGAACCGTAGAAGGGGGGTTGGCAAAATTTGATCCTTCGGTGGAGTTTATCCTGAGGGACGAAGGGCTCAGGACAGATGGAGATTCAACCCTGCCTGCCGAAGCAGTAGCGCAGGCAGGATGGACAGTTTATAATACTTTTAATTCCGGATTGCCGAATAATGAAGTCAGGGGAATAACCATAGATGGAGACGGCAATAAATGGATAGCTACTTACGGTGGGGGCTTAGCGCTCTTTAATGAAAGCGGGAAAGGATGGACAGGTACGGAATGGAATGAATTGGCAGGGTTTGATCCGGATAAATCAATAAGCTGGTCTATTGAACATCTCAAAGGTATGGTTAAAAAATTTGAAGTTATAAGCGAGCAGCAAAGAAAAAAGATAGCTAAAAAATTAGACGGTTATTTAAGCCGAAATCCAGCGGATGTCCAGGCGCTTATTCTTTATGTGCAAATCGGGATTGCACTGGAAAAAAATACCGAACAATTGCATGAAGTTCTGGACAAGGCATTAAAAACAGAGCCCGGCAATGCCGAAGCACACTATTGGAAAGCGCGGCTTTATGGCAAAAAGGTGGGATCAGCTGAATCAGCGAAATCAGCGGTTGATTATGATAAGGCAGTTAAATTTGTAAAAAAAGCCATTGAACTCGATCTGGAAAATGATCTTTTTCGCGAAACCCTGGCGCTTTACCTGGCAGAAAAAAGAAAGTTTGAAGAAGCGAGGGTCTTTATTAAGAACGCAAAAGGTGGCAAGCATCATGTTTATCTGTTACTTAGAGATCTGCAATATTTTCCACTTCACAACAGCACGATATTTCTACCTGAAGAAACAGAAAACCTTATGGGAGTGGTAAGAGAGAAAGGCGAACTTACCGATTATCATTCATTAAGGGCACATGTCTTTACGGTGCCTCTTTCTGCAGAGGAGTTAGAAGATTTTTTTGAAAAGTTTTTACCTGAATTCAACCTTTTCGAGGTAAAGAGAGACAAGAAAAAAAGAATAACCGTTTACACCCAGTACCTAAAATTCTGGGATAAGGAAATGTACACTGTAAACGCGATGGATGAGATTCCCAATAGGCCTAAAGAGGGAATTACTCTTGAGATAACCCAATACACTAAAAAATCTTCTGATATTGAAGATGCCCCTCCTTTTGTCAGAGAATTGCTCCGTTTGTCTCCCTCTTATTCGGAAAAAGAGGCCTTTTGTAAAATCTCTTATGTAAATTATAGGTAAATAATGTCGATTTCTGAGATTATTCCTCTTTCTTACCCTTTCCGTCAGTTCGTGAGGATTCCTTCGGAGAGGTGGACTCGCCTTTGGCTATCTTCGCCTTGGTTTTCGTAATTTTAATCTTTATCTCGTTCTTTGCTTTATCAAAACCTACATTGATAGTGTCGCCTTCTGACAATTTGGATTTGATGATCTCTTCGGCTAAGGGGTCTTCCAGGTATTTCTGTATAGCTCTTTGCAGGTGGCGGGCACCGAATTTTTCATCAAAGCCCTTGTCAACAATAAAATCTTTTGCCACATCGCTAATCTTAATTTTATAACCCAATCCTTCAATCCTGCCATAGAGCGCATTGAGTTCAATATCTATTATCTTGTGAATATCCTCCCGTTTTAGTCCATTAAAGATAATCACATCATCAACCCTGTTTAAAAACTCCGGGGCAAATGTCTTTTTTAAAGCATTTTCAATCACGCTTTTAACATGCTTATCATTGTCAGTTCCCGATGATTTTGCATTGGTTTGAAAACCCACTCCCTTGCCAAAATCACTCAATTGCCTGGAGCCAATGTTTGAAGTCATGATGATGATGGTATTCTTAAAATCAATCTTTCTGCCCAAACTATCGGTCATCAAGCCATCATCCAATGCCTGGAGGAGTAAATTAAATACCTCCGGGTGGGCTTTTTCAATTTCATCCAGCAAAACAACGGAATAGGGTTTTCTCCTGACTTTTTCTGTTAACTGCCCACCCTCTTCATAACCAATATATCCCGGGGGCGCACCTATCAAACGTGATACAGCGAATTTTTCCATATATTCGCTCATATCTATTCTGATCAGAGCATCATCGCTATCGAACAGGTAGCTTGACAATATCTTTGCCAACTGGGTTTTTCCAACACCTGTCGGGCCGAGGAATATAAATGAGCCAATTGGCTTGTTGGGGTCTTTTAGCCCCGCCCTGTTGCGCTGTATTGCTTTTACAATTTTTTTGATAGCTTCATCCTGTCCAACGATCTTGTCTTTTATTGTATCCACCATCTTTACGAGGCGTGAGCTTTCGGTTTGAGCTATTCGCTGAACCGGTATGCCCGACATCATTGCAACAACCTCTGCTACATTTTCTTCGCTGACAATCTCTCTGCGGTTTTCCGATTGTTCTTCCCATATACGATTGGCGCTCTCTAATTCGTCCTGAAGATTTCTCTCAGTATCCCTGAATTTTGCCGCCTCTTCATACTTCTGACTTTTAACTACTTTGGTTTTCTCAATCTTAACATCTTCTATCTTTTGTTCTATCTCAATAATATGATTTGGAACATTGATATTTACGATATGCACCCTGGAGCCGGATTCATCAAGGGCGTCTATTGCCTTGTCGGGAAGATAGCGATCAGTAATATACCTCGATGTCAAAGCAACACACGCCTTTATTGCTTCATCAGTATAGCTTACATTGTGATGATCTTCATACCTGTCTTTTATGTTATTGAGGATTTCAACCGTTTCTTTCGGTGTAGCAGGGTCAATAATAACCCTTTGAAATCTCCTGTCCAATGCTCCGTCCTTTTCAATATATTGACGGTATTCATCCAGCGTTGTAGCTCCGATACATTGAATCTCACCGCGGGCCAAAGCCGGTTTAAACATATTTGACGCGTCTAAAGACCCCGATGCTCCCCCGGCACCAATAATGGTATGTATTTCATCAATAAACAATATCACATCGGGTGATTTTTGCAACTCGTTCATTACGGCTTTCATCCGCTCTTCGAACTGTCCCCTGTACTTTGTTCCGGCTACCAGTGCTGCCAGATCAAGTGTTACCACCCTTTTACCAAACAAGACCCTTGAAACTTTCCTCTGGACAATTCTCAATGCCAATCCTTCGGCAATGGCAGATTTACCAACTCCGGGTTCACCTATCAGGATGGGATTGTTTTTTTTCCTGCGGCTTAAAATTTGGGAAACGCGCTGAATTTCTTTATCGCGTCCCACAATGGGGTCTAATTTGTCTTCTTCTGCCAATTTTGTAATATCCCTGCCAAAATTATCTAAAACAGGTGTTTTTGATCTCGTGTCAGAGGGCCGCCTGGGTACAGAACTGAAAGTGCCTTCATCGTCATCGTCATCATCAGGATCATCGGTCTGGCTCCCCGGAAATTCTCCTCTCGGAATTGACAGCATCAATTCCAATTCTTCTTTAACGGCATTATAGTCAATGTCAAACTGTTCAAGAGTTTTAGTTACAATGTTATTATCGTCTTTGAGGATAGAAAGCAGGAGGTGTTCTGTTCCAATAGTGGCGCTTTTAAACAACCTTGCTTCCAGGTAAGTGATTTTCAGCGCCTTTTCAGCTTGCTTTACAAGAGGGAGATTTACGAGATTACTCTTATATGTGTCGGTAGAAGCAGGGTCGCCTTTTATTATCAGCCGTTCAAGCAGTTGTCTTAGCTTGCCCATTTCAACTCCTAAAGATTCGAGCACTTTAATGGCTATTCCCTCTCCTTCCCTGATAATACCTAATAGCAGATGCTCAACACCCACATAGTCGTGCCCCAACCTCAATGCTTCTTCCCTGCTGAAAGTAAGCACTTCCTTTACTCTGGGAGAAAATTTTGCATCCATCGTTCTAAAATTCCAAACTATTAAATATTAGCTCAATATTTATGCCATTCCTACACTATCACTTCAGTAACCCTACATTTGTTAAGACGATAAAATGGCATCTTAGGTTGCTTCTATCCTTATAATAATTGCACAACAAGTGTTGCGACTAAAGTGATTGCACAAAAGTAAAGTGCAATGATTGACAATATTCTCGTGATAAGCAATTTTATTAACAGAAAAATGTTAATAATAAAGCGTTTTTCTAATCATCTTTTGTCAACATAATTGCTTATTTTCGGTGCTTGTTAAACAGTGCAAAATATTAACCTTTTCTTCAAGAGTAACAAACGACAAAATCTATGCCAACAAAAGATAATATCATCCAGATCAATATTGAAGATGAAATGAAATCTGCCTACATCGATTATTCGATGTCGGTTATCGTTTCCAGGGCATTGCCTGATGTAAGGGACGGGTTAAAACCTGTTCACCGCAGGGTTTTGTATGGTATGCTCGATTTGGGCATTATGTCAAACCGTCCCTACAAAAAATCTGCAAGAATAGTAGGGGAAGTGCTCGGTAAATACCATCCGCATGGCGACACTTCTGTTTACGATGCAATGGTTCGCATGGCACAGGAATGGTCGTTGAGGTATCCATTGATTGACGGACAGGGAAATTTTGGCTCTGTTGATGGAGATCCTCCGGCTGCTATGCGATATACAGAGGCACGGTTCAAGAAAATGTCCGAAGAGATGCTTGCCGATATTGATAAGGAGACCGTTGATTTTCAATTGAACTTTGACGATACCCTACAGGAGCCCACCGTATTGCCCTCCAAAATACCCAACCTGCTCGTTAATGGCGGATCCGGCATTGCTGTTGGCATGGCAACGAATATGCCGCCCCATAATTTGAGCGAAGTTATTGACGGGACAATTGCATATATTGATAACAATGATATTACTATCCCCGAATTAATGAAATTCATAACAGCGCCTGATTTTCCAACAGGAGGTATCATTTATGGTTATGAAGGTGTAAAGAATGGATTCGAAACCGGAAGGGGTAGGGTAGTGGTGAGAGCGAAATATGAAATGGAAGAATTTGGCAATGACAGGGAGAGAATTATAGTTACGGAAATACCCTATATGGTCAATAAATCCGAGATGATCAAAAGAACAGCCGATCTTATTAATGATAGAAAAATTGAAGGCATCTCTAATATTTATGATGAATCAGACAGGAACGGAATGCGTATAGTTTACGAATTAAAAAGAGATGCGATTTCCAATGTAGTGATAAACACCCTGTTCAAGCATACACAATTACAAACTTCTTTTAGCATTAACAATATCGCTCTTGTGAAGGGAAGGCCCCAGATGCTTAATCTGAAGGAGTTAATTACCTACTTTGTGGAGCACAGGCATGAGGTTGTCGTTCGGAAAACAAAATACGAGTTAACCCAGGCGGAAAAAAGAGCGCATATCTTAGAGGGCTTGCTCATTGCCCTTAAGCGTCTCGATGCGGTCATTAAGCTCATAAGGGCGTCACAGACCCCCGAAGATGCCAAAAAGGGGCTTATGAAGAAGTTTAAGCTGACTGAGATTCAAGCCAAGGCGATACTCGAGCTGAGATTACAAAAATTAACCGGTTTAGAGAGAGATAAGATCAAAGAAGAACATAAGGAGCTAATGGGATTAATTAAGCAGTTGAAAAAAATTCTGGGCGATGAAGGTCTGCGCATGAATATCATTAAAGAAGACCTCCTGGAAATAAAAGATAAATATGGCGATGATAGAAGAACGGAAATAGTATATGCTGCAGAGGACTTCAGGATTGAAGATACGATTGCTGACGAAGATGTCGTGATCACCATATCACACATGGGATATATAAAAAGAACTCAATTAACAGAATATAGAACACAGCACAGGGGCGGAAAGGGCTCTAAAGGGAGCACAACGAGAGATGAAGATTTTCTCGAACACCTGTTTATTGCCTCAATGCACAATTATATGTTGTTTTTCACCGAGCAGGGAAAAGTTTATTGGATGAGGGTTTTTGAAATATCCGAGGGATCGAAAACTTCAAAAGGAAGAGCAATTCAGAACATGATAAACATTGCACCCAATGATAAGGTCAAAGCGTTTATTAATGTGAAAAGCCTTAAAGATGAAGAGTACATCAATAACAACCATATAATATTATGTACTAAAAAAGGGGTGATCAAGAAAACTAAGCTCGAGGCCTATTCACGGCCAAGGCAAAATGGCATCAATGCCATTACGATCCGGGAAGGCGATCAATTGCTCGAAGCCAAACTCACAGATGGAAGTAATGAGATAATTATGGCATTGAGATCGGGTAAAGCGATCAGGTTTAATGAAGTGAAGGTGAGGTCTATGGGCAGGAATGCTGCGGGAGTTCGCGGCATTAGACTCGGAGGGCCTAAGGACGTAGTTATTGGTATGCTCTGTGTAAAAGGAGAGGAAGAAACCATCCTTGTTGTAGCAGAGAAAGGGATTGGCAAACGTTCTAAAGTAGGAGATTACAGGATAACAAACAGGGGGGGCAAGGGCGTTAAAACCATAAACATCACTAATAAAACCGGACAATTAATTGCAATTAAGAATGTGGTAGATACCGATGACCTGATGATCATCAATAAGTCCGGTATCCTGATCCGGCTGCCTGTCTCGGGCTTGAGAGTCATGGGAAGAGCAACACAAGGTGTAAAGTTGATCAATCTTAAAGAAAAAGATTCTATAGCAGCAGTCACTAATGTTCCCAAAGAAGAGGAAGAGGATGGTGCAACAACAGAAAGTGATACATCGATATCAGATGATGACACAAACACTGCAAAGGGCTCTAACCATGAACCGGGTGAAAACGGAACAGAAGAGACCTCCTAAATTATTATGTTAAATAGAATTTGTACTTAGTTGATAATCAACGAGTTATTATTGTTTTTACATAAAAAATTCTCAAAGAAGTTCAATGCAATTTATTCTGTTGAATTCACGGGGTGAGTATTTAGCGAGGTTGCTGAAAAAAGCCGTAATCTGTGCAGTATGTGTTTTGATCTGTGAAACCTGTGTTTCTCAGAAAGCGAAGCTCTTCAGCGCTGATAAGTATCTTGAATATGCTGAGCTTGACAAGGCAAAGGAGGCGATTGATGTAGCTGCTGAAGACGAGAGAACAGTGGGCATGGCTAAAACATGGTATTACAGGGGCAAGGTATATCATGCAATTTATGAGAGCAAGGATGATAACTACAAAAAATTAGACCCTAATGCCCTGCATACGGCATTTCAGGCATACCGGAAAGCAATAGAATTAAATCTAAAAGGGCAATTTACAGATGACATAAAGAAGCGGTTGGAAATTTGTGCCATACATTTTGTAAATCAAGGGGTGCATGAATACAATGGAAAAGATTATAAGGATGCCTTACTGTCATTTGAAAGCGCTATCTTGATAGGCAAAATGCCCATGTTCAATAGAATTGATACAAATGCCCTCTACAATGCTGCCTTGGCGGCTGAAAAGCTTAAAATAGCAGAAAAAGCTAAAAAATATTACAAAGAATTGATCGAATTGGAATACGGAGGGGCAAAGATATTTTATTTTTTAGCCAATGTTCATAAAAGGGAAAAGGATACCGCAGGGACATTTGAAGTAATCAAACAAGGGAGAGAGCAATATCCTGAAGATAATACCCTGGTTATTGAAGAACTCAACTACTACATACAAACAGGAAAGCGTGAAGAGGCAATTGCCAATCTTAAGTTAGCTATAGAAAAGGATCCCGGCAATCACTATCTCTACTTTGTCCTGGGCTCTCTGTATGACCGGCCCGAAGATTTCAATGATGGAACAATAGCATATGAAAAGGCACTTGAATTAGCTGCGGAGAAGTATAATAACAACCTGGAAGAATATAAAAAAGCCATTGGAACCGAAGAAGAGACGGAAACAAAAAAGGCGCTCAATAAAATACAGGAAGAATATTTTAACATTTTATACAATTTTGGTGCCTTGTATTACAATGAAGGGGCGAGCCATATAAAAGTTGCTGAAAAAATATCTGACAATGCAAAATATGCGAAGGAAAAAAAGGAAGCAGAGATAATTATGGTAAAAGCGCTGCCTTATCTGGAAAAAGCATTGGAATTAAAACCCAATGACAGGAATACATTGATATCCATGAAGGAACTGTATGGACGGATGGGAAACGAAGATAAGTTTGATGAAATGAAAGAGCTGCTGGAGAACTAATTAATCTACGAATTCTAAGATAAAGGGGAGGGTGCTTGGTTAATCGCTCTTTAATAAAGCCAAAGGTTCTATTTAACATAATATATATTATAAGACAAAAGCATATATCTGTATTTAGGGGTAATTTAGCCGTATGGCTTTATTGGCGGGGTTTGTAGTAACTTTAAAGTTTTGTCAATTATAATAAATATTATGTCTCCGCTTCGCTACGCCCTGCGGGTAAATAGGTTGTCGCTTGCCAGCGCCATTTGATTTTTTTGTCAGTGCTAAACGAAAGGTTTTCCCGTTGTCCTATAATTCGTCATTATATTAAATAGCCGCGCACAGTTTAAGTTGCACAATGCAATTCTCATACATTATACAGCTTAATTTCATTGTTACACCTGATAAACTTAACCTGCGCACGCCTACTCAGTTTTTTCTTTTTTTTTGCCTGCGCGCTTAAAAAGAATTATGCAGAGGTTTGTGTTTTATAGCTAACTTGATTGCAATTAGCCGAGTGATTTAAATATTATGTTCTTTTGCCTTGATGCAAAAGAACCAAAAAATCAAGGCTGTTTGAAAATTAGCTAAAATTGCCTGCGTTCCGCTAAAAAATTCAAGGTGTGCCGGGATACTTGGTAGGTTTATAGATTTTACCAATCTCTTTGTAAGTTTTGATTGTCATTGCTTTGATTTTAGGGCACACTGCGAATTTTTTTTAACGCTCCACTCCGGCAATTTCTTAACGCCAATTTTCAAAATGCCATTTTTTAAGAGATTTATCTGTTTACAGCGCAAAAGTAATTGCAAATTCGTTCCTCAGTTTGCAATACCTTTGCTATTGCTTATTGGTAGGTCTTTGGGTATTTATTTACTTTTCTATTTAACATAATGTTAGGATGTGCTAATTTTATACTAATTCCTTAACCATATTAACAAACGCATATTGGCTCAATTCCTGAATAGCTTTAGTAAATACATGTATTTCCCAATTAGATAAATGACTGAAACGTTCACCTTGTTCATTATCAATAAAGATTTGGTTCGGGTTTTCCCAAACCTTAGAAGGAATCAGGTAAACAACCGGTTCCATCTCCTTCATAAACAAAACCAACGCTATCCACCGGTTTTCACGTAACTCGCCATTCCATATTGATTTGGGTATCTTTATACTGCGGTCTTTTTCAAGATTTAACGCTTGTAGTGAAACCTCATGATATTTTCCTGATTTGGCCTTGATAATGAAGTCCACTCCCCTACCCCCACTGTCATTTACAAAAACCTCGTACCGGGCTTTCATAAATTCCAGCTTAACAAGGTATTCTGCGTATTTAATTATCGTTTCCATTCAATATAACACTTAACTAATCAATTACGGCATAAATATACAGGTTTTTTTATCTCATTTCTTCGCCTGTTTGCCCAAAAATCTAAATGTTTTTT
>CAYLOQ010000010.1:14127-23507 GCA_964385425.1 Candidatus Woesearchaeota archaeon
AACTCCAAAAAAAACATTTAGGGGCAAAGGCGGCTCAGAAATGAAAAAAACCTGCCCCACTGTACAATCCAATTTTCTCATCCTTTACCAAATCATTCAATCAAAAAGAGTATCAGGAATTTTCATTTTAGCCCGGTAGGGAATAAAAAGAACCGCTAAAGGAAATTATGAAAACTTTTAACAAATAATTATTGCAGGTTTTTTTATCTCATTTCTTCGCCTGTTTGCCCAAAAATCTAAATGTTTTTTTTCACGCATCATTAACGGTTTGTTGTAATCCAATACCTTTTATCGAGTAGCAATCTTTTTAAGATATTAAACTCCAAAAAAAACATTTAGGGGCAAAGGCGGCTCAGAAATGAAAAAAACCTGCAAAACCTTTTACTGTAGGATAATTTCTTTTCGTAGCTCTTTGACGCAGAAAATTGAAGAAATAAAGAGATTTAATAAAGAAAATTAAAAAGAAATACTATTGAATCACAACCTTACCATTAACAAAATTGCTTTTGTTATCTTTAATTTGATAAAAATAAATCCCACTTGACAAGCCCTGCCTGTTTACTTCAAACTTCTCATTTCGCACATTCATTATTTCCATTACTACCCTGCCTAAAGGATTAAATAACTTAAAAGATAAGGGGAAGTTATCATTTGCAGTTTTTATCCCTACCGTTACAGTTTCACTAAAAGGATTCGGGAATAAATTAATGATAGATACATCATTTGTATTTTCCTTTATTGAAGTTGCTGGCACAACTGTTACCATTGTGTCTTTAATATCTTGCAGAGAGGGGTTAAATTCGTAGATGTGAAGTTCAAAATGCAAAAAATATGTTCCTGCTGCTAATACGCCTATATCAAAAGTATCATTACTCAAACAACCGGCAGGCATAACTCCATAACTGTGGGTAGCTTTGATATTTATTGTATCATTGTTAATGCTGATTTCCGTTAGGGTATCCACTAAAAAGCATTCCGTAGAGCTATGCACCGTGTAAACATCTACCGAAAAAAAATCATTCGTGTCGGGAGAACTCGGCAAAAAGACAATGTTATCTATTTGCTGCCCGAATGACTGTTTTGCACAAGCCATTACAGCAAGAAAAATTAACAGTATTGCTTTGAGTTTCATTCCGGTAAATTTATCAATCTTTCCGGTTTAATTGCATGATACACTTTTTGGTTTGTGTCTCTAAAATTACATTTTTATAATTTTTATTGTATGTACTTGTCCATTGTTGTTGGCAAAGAGGAAGTAAACACCGTCAGAATAGGTGGAAATATCAATTTCAGATTGTGAATTATTGATTATTGATTGATAAATTATTTTTCCGAAAATATTGCAAATTTCTATTAAGCCAAGGGTGCCGCTGCTGCTAATTGTAATTTTATCGGTGGTGGGGTTAGGGTTGATAGTAACATTAAAATACGGAGTAAGGGTTTCTGAAATATTTGTACTAAATGTTTTGCTGTTCCATTTTAAGAGCACACCGCCAGTACCCGCTATTAAGGCAATGCTATCGTTTAAAAATTTAATGTCTGTTAAAAGAGTAGTTATTTGTGTATCAAACAGCGACCAACTTTGCCCCCAATCAGTTGTTTTTAAAATTATTCCATAATTATTGTTCACTTGGTCACGACCAACAACATAACCTTCACCATCGCTTTTAAAATAAATACCATAAGGTTCAATCCCATTTTGTAAGGAGTTATGCTGCCATGTTGCACCCCCATTAAATGAATATGAGAAATAAGCGCCTGTACCGCTATAAGAAGTGGCAAAAAGAGTATCTTTATTTAAAAAGAAAAAATCTCTTGGGCTGGCTTGTATAAACCCGGTGCCTGTCCATGTTTTGCCCCTGTCATGTGAAATCCTAAAACGCTCATTTGTACCGACACAAATCGTACTGTCGCCAAATACTTCAGCAGCAGAAGTAATGATGAGGGGAGCACTTTCGTTTGTCCAGGTATTACCACCGTCTTGCGTTCTAATTAATCTGTATTGCGTTCCAATTGCAACTCCCTCTAACGTATCAAAAAATGCAAGGTGGGTTAAAAACACACCTGCGGTATCAAATTTCAGTTGCCAATTGGAACCTCCATCAGAAGATTTATATACACTATAATTGGAACCGCTGCTTGTAGGGAGAATAAAAAAATTGTTGGTGTCCAAGCGGTTCAGGTCATAGTTGTTGTAACCCACCGGCCCGGCAACTGTTAATGGAATTAGTGTATCACATTCGTCATAGCACTTTGCCATGTAATCGTTTCGACCATTTACAACAATATTATTTCCGATTATGGATATTTGGTTAAGAATGGCATTGGTGCCAGTATTTACTATAGTTAATTGAGCAAATGACAGGGAACTGAATAAAAAGAATATCGAAATTATTAATATTGCTTTTTTCACGATAATATGGTTAAAACCCTACCGGGCAACCATGTCCGATATTTAGTTTAATTATTGCTTCACAACTTTTACATGTTCAATTCCATCGTCCCGTTTTATCATGTATATATACATTCCAACCGACAATTTACCGAGAGATACCTGAAATATGTTCTTGCCGGTATTGCTTCTCCCTTGAAAAACATTAATCGCCAGTTTTCCTGTGATATCATACAACCTGATATCAAGTTCCTGCGGTTTGTCTGTGTGAACCAGCAGGTTTTGCAGATTGCCGGAGGGGTTCGGATAAATGGCAACCCACGAAGATTCATAAAGTTCTTCTTTTGTTCCGCTAAACAAAATGTTATGGCGCAAAATAGTATAGGTAAGTTGCGCCTGCGACAAAGTAGTGTCAAAGGGCCACCACCCAAGCGGATTTCCAAGCGTGTCTTTTACCTCATACAAATAACCTGTCAATGATGCAGAACCCTGATTGACAGAATTTATCGTAATCCTTTCCCTCGGCAGCAATTCATTATTAGAATCAAACAGGGGCAGCAGATTCGAGGAACTGTGCCGGGGCCAGTATGCCACGATAGAATCCAGCACGGGCAGGTTATGAAAAACTGTGGCATCTATTTTATACGTGCTTACAACATATTTGCCGGGCAAAAACCACACTCCCGCATCATTTTCATAACGCTCAAGAATGGTAATGGTATCATTGGTGGAATACAGAACTTTCGTTTTATTGTTGGGAAACGAATCTGTTCCGTAGTGGCTTAACCTTCGTGAATCCTTATCCACAAGTTGCAGGGCAGCTCCCGCATCAAGCAAGCCAAACCCGCACAGCGAATCTACTCCCGGCAAAAAATATGGCGCACCAATATTATTATCTTTAGCCGTCATTTGAACGATGGCTTCTGCATCTTCGGGTGCAAGGTTGTCATACGCATCAGTTGGCGCATTCAGGTAGCTCATCAACAAACCAACCACGCCTGCCACATGAGGAGTAGCTGCTGATGTACCGTTAAAGTTTTGATAACCGCCTCCTGTTTGAACGGTTCTGATTATTTCTGTTGTTGCCGGGGCAGCTACATCAATTTCCCACCCTTGAGTAGCTGACCACCAAGTGTCGCCATTAGTAGTGGATTTATACTCTCCGTCAGTTCCTGTGCCACCTACACAAAGCACCCAGTCATCATCAATGATAGCTGGATATGACTGGGTGAAAGCAACTCCTTCATTGCCTCTTGCTGCAACGAATGTTACTTTCGCTCTGTTGGCAAAATGCACCGCTTCTGTGAGTAGGGTAATGTTAGTGTCTGTAAAAAATGCGGAGAAACTTTCATGAAACCTCCAACTATTGCTCATGATATGTAAACCATATCCATAATTTTTGGTGATATCCTCAATAGAGGAAGTAATGATTGCATCTGCAATATAATCTATAGGATTGTAAAAAAATGGTGTAAAAATTCTCATTCCATATAAAGAAACCCCTTTGTCCGATAAATCGGGAAAACCCATGTCATTTCCTCCGGCAATACCCGCAATACCAAGATTATTATTCCTGATTGCACCTATTATCCCCGCACATGACGTCCCATGACCATGATTATCGCCCGTAGTTGTAGATTTCAACGGTGTGTTATCTTGAAAATTCCATCCATCAATCACTTTAGAGCCGGAAGCTGTTCCATCGCCAAAATCTTCGTGAACCCAATCTATACCTGTATCGAACACACCTACTCTGACAAACGGTTTACCCGTTTCTAAATCCCACGCTGGCTCTATATTGATGTGGGCAGTGTCGTAAAATGCTGTGGTATGCAAAGACGACTGGTTGGGGTATTCAGTATCGTTAGCGGTAGCTGTTAGCCCTACTATAAGGTTTGGGTGGGTGTATTTAATGAGCGGAAAAAGGGTGTTCAATGAATCTGCCACTTGCCCAATTTCAGTTCCAACAGGAAATACAAGAATGAATGTCGCCCAAAATGGTGGGATGGGAATTGTTTCACCTAATCTTGAAACAGTTGTCGTATCAGTTGTTTTTAGCTGACGAAATATCCTCAAAATATTAATCGCTCCTACTGATGTATCGCAGAGCCCTATTAATTTTTGATTAATTGCTGATACAGCAGATGGTTTTATGAAATAAGGCAGGTTTCTTGAGTCAGCGCCTGTCAGGTTGTCAACTGCCAAACGTTTTACAGCCGAAGTGTCAAAACGCACTATTAGTTCTCTTGCAGCAAAAACGGGTTCACCATTGTCATTATAAACCACAGCTGTATCGCGAGCAAACACGCAAACATTTTGATGTTGTTTAAGGTTACTGACCGAATCCTTTGGATGGATAGTCCATTGATTTTTGCCTTGATTCCAATCGGTTTCACCTTTATCAACAGGGTACTTTCTTCTTAATGTTTGTTCTTTTGTTGAGCCGGAGGGCGGCACAAACCAGCCACTGTTACCCGGGTCAACTCCAATTTCTCCTATTTTATCAATTTGAGTTCCTCCGGTTTTTTCAAGTACAATGGCATCATTTCCGTCAAAACTCAGTTGAGGGTGAAGCATATCAGCTTTTGCTTTGATGTCGTTTGAAGCTGCCGGGTGCGCTATTACAAATGTGGATTTGGGAGGTAGAGTACCGATTAAAGGTATGATAAGAGGTGTGAGTTGTCCATTTAAAAACATACGAATAGAAAAATTGCTTAGGTCAATCGCAGTATCGGAGGGGTTAATAAGCTCTAATGCCCTGTTCTGCCCGTTACCCTCAATCATTTCAGAAATAAACAGTTCTTTACACGCATTACTTTTCTTATATTGACCTTGTGCAAAAGCCCCTAAACAACAGGCAATAGCGACTAATGTTAGTGTAATTTTTTTCATTGTTTTAGTTTTTGTGTCCCTATGCAGAACAAGTTAATAACTTATTTAAAGAACGAATTTACATAATAAATTTCATTTAACAAATCAATTTGAATTCTTTATTTTTTACATGCGCATTAATTTTTTTCAACAGTTCATCAATACCACGAAACCATCCAATCTCAACAATACTCAATTTAAAATCCGTATTTGTGCTTTTATCTCTCAAAGCCGAGTGAATTTGTACAAGAATATCATACATTCCCCTTGCTTCTTTTTGACTAAATACCTTATTCTCAATTAACTCTTTATGATAAAATATTTCACTAAAATCATATTCCATCATACTTGTATCTGAACTTTCTTTTTCCATAATATAAAATAAAAAAGGGCATGAACCTCTGCATACATTTCAGCTAACTAAGGTACCGCTAAGCACCCTGCCAGAACTGAAACAGCGATGAGGAACACACCCCTAAGGGTGCGTTTCCTATGCCGTTTCTCTCTGACATTAATAATCTTAGCGGTTTTTAGTTAGAGAAACCTTAGTAACGCAATATTATAAGCTCACACTCAAAGAACGATTAACAAAAACAAATGTACTCAATATTTTAAAAAAGCAAACAAAAAAGGTCTGAACTTTCGTCCAGAC
The DNA here is from genome assembly GCA_964385425.1 of Candidatus Woesearchaeota archaeon. Taxonomy (GTDB): domain Archaea; phylum Nanobdellota; class Nanobdellia; order Pacearchaeales; family GW2011-AR1; genus ASMP01. The sequence goes on from CAYLOQ010000010.1 coordinate 20,043, forward strand.
CTTTGGCCTAATTTGTTTTCCTACCATGCACTAACTATGGGATTAGTAATTGTCGATTCCTTGCTGAATAAAACACAACAGTATTATCTGCATATACCCAAGCAACTACAGGTATTTCACCATTTAAACTTGCAGTTGCTTTTAAAATACCCAAATTCTTTTTTGACGGCCAAGCAGGTTTTAAATCAGGAATGCTTGTAGATTTAACCTGTACACGCCATCTTTTACCAGTAGACCACTTAGCCAAAATATCAGCTTTACCGGGTAATTTAGTATTTACTATTATACATTCCTCACAATCCGCTCCTGCATTTCTGAGTATCTTTGCTACAAGATTTTCAGCTTCAACCCAATCTGTTGCCATTTTATAAATGATTTTTTAGTATCTCCTTAATACGAAACGATAAAGGTAAAACAAACATACTCAATATTTTAAAAAAAGCAAACAAAAAAGGCCCGAAACCTCGTTTCAGACCTTTTTTATTCAACACTGTTTGGTTTACCCTGTGAAATCTTTACCCCGTTGTATCTCTTTATACAACTGGGGTCTTTTATTTAACAGGGTTTATTCAGGCGGACTAATTTCAGGCGGAACTTCCGGCTCATCAGCCGTTCCCCTTCTTCCCAAATCCACAATCAGACGTGCATTAAAATACGTGCTGTAAAACTCCGGGTCGGACTGCTTGAAATTACTCATCAGCTTATCCAATCGGTTATCCAGAATATTATCCCCTTCTTTCAAAAGGTTTTCCAATTCTGTAGTAGCTGTAGACCTGTTCGTTATCGCTTCCCTCGGCTTCGCAACAGATGCTTCATAAGCATCAATCTTGCTTTGCAAATCCGTAAGGTCAGCGGCAAGAACACCATAATCACCAAGAGAACCAATTACATTATTCGCCTCATCGTGTATCAGTTGGCACTTGTCAATCAAAATAGTATCGCGTGCACCTTTCAGGTCGCTTGGCGAGTAATTGATTTTCTCTCTCAATTCATTGTTGTTCGTATCGGTAGCATAAGCGTGAACTGCCGTACTTACTTCCAATGCTTTTTCAATTACCTGCTCCACAGCAGACGCTTTATCCTGTGTAACACCCTTTGTATCCTTTTCCTGCACCAATCGGCTTCCTTGAATACTCTGTATTACACCCTCAAAATCGCCAAAAGCACTAACATAAGCGGGCAAACCACCCCAAACCGTGTTGTTTTCGTTACAAACTCCCTGTACCGCAAAGTACATAGAAAGTTTATTTTCCTGTTTGCCAGTCATAATAACCTCCTTTTTTAGTTAATCATTCCCCTTTTTCGTGGGCAGGGGTTAGCTCCTTTACATTATTAAACGTATAAAAATGAATATTGTTGCACTGTATCCCTTTAATAGCAAGTATTTCCCGATTTGATGAACGTCAGAGGCAATTTGACAGGTGAAAGGCGCAATTTTGACACTATAAGCATTGATTTAATGAGAGCAAGACGCAATTTTGGCACAGCAAGCATTAATTTGACGAGTGCCAGACGCAATTTTGACACAGCAAGCATCAATTTAACGAGTGCCAGACGCAATTTTGATACAGCAAGCATTGATTTGACAAGAGCCAGACGCAATTTTGGCACAGCAAGCATCAATTTGACGAGAGCAAGATGCAATTTTGGCAGTCCGGGCATCAATTACATAAGGTTGAGAGGTAATTGCAAAAGTATCAGAGACAGTAAACCATCCGCATAATAGGTTTTCTGTCATGCTTTTTGTACCTGCGCAATGCAATCAATTGCAAAAGTGATAATTTTATTAAAGTAGAACACTTTTGCAAATCATTGCGCCATCGCTGAAAACAAAAAGCCCGCCAGAAAACCTATTGCTACCAAAAGAAAAGAGGCAAGTAAGATAAAAAAAGAAAGAGTAACCGCTCTGCGAGCGGTTTTATGTCCCCCCTAAAAAAAAAAGAAAAAACCCCTGCGCGCAAAGCCAAGCTATATTAACATAATGCAATTATATTATACGACAAAAAGGCTATGAAGCCGGTTCATCTTTTTGGGTATCACAAACAACGCAAACAAAGTCACCAATTGGGAATATCCAGTTATTATCAAATCTGATCATAATATCATTGAAATCCGGTACCCGATTTACAAATAAACCCGAGCCAAAGGAAACATCTTTCCCACAGCGATTGCAAATTTCAACAAGAATTTCTTCTTTTTCGTCTAACATTTTTTAATGGGCGCTGTTCACTGAATTCTTTCGAGACCGGTTTTATTGCTGTTTCGTTTCTTCAGGCCTATTTAACAGAATGTTATCAAATCAATTTATTTTCAACATAGTTAATAAACCATTGAGGAATAAATTTGTCATCATTTATCCTTATAGTTCTTCCACCTGTTACTTCCGCCACTAACCTATATTTATCTGATGAGTTATCAAATAAATATGCTCTATCAGATATTCTTATAGCGTTAAGTAGCAAATCTAAAGAGCGGTAATACCTGTTTTTAATTTTAGATTTCTCTACAGGATGTCCACCTTGTTTTACTCTTAACTCAACTCTTGCTTCACTAATTACCGGTGATTCTGTTGCAACATAATATAAATACACCTTAAATTCCCGCTTTCTAGCTTTTTCAAGCAGTTTGAGCTTACTTTCATGAGACATTACAGTTTCAAATGAAAATGTCTGTCTTGTCTTTATAAATTTGTTTCTTAAGAATTGAGTTATTATCGCAGCTACATAAGAATTTACTCCTTTGGTTTCTAATATTGATTTTTTTTCATTAATTATTAATTCTTTAAGGATGGATTTTCTTTTGATCTTTTTTGTAAACGTAGTCTGATTTAAAAATTCTTGAAATTCTTTATCTGTAAATTTGGTATTGTACAGTGAAAGATCAAGTATGGATGTCTTCTTTAATTCTCTCTCAATATCATCAGCATTGAGATAATGACCAAAATTCACTTTATTTCTTAAATCGTTGATTAGTGTTGTTTTACCGGATCCGTTAGGGCCTGCAATCATTCTTACTCTTGGAATCCGATAATTAATCAATGGTAAGTATTTTCCTGGATGTTTTCCTTTCTATGGTGGGAATATCTTCAACAAACTCCAAACTCCTATCAGGATGAAGCTTAAAAACTTTACCACCTTTTGCAATAGTAACAGATAACCCCTTTCCAAATGCTTCCCTGATAGCTTTCCTGGAAATATTACGTAGGAGTTCTTGCCATTCCGCCTGAGTAAGCTCCTTTCTGGGCAAAATTCTTTTAATTTTTCTCTTTGTTGGCATGTTTTGTAAAATTTAGCATAAAGATACGTAAAAGTTTTAAATTATTATTCAGTACTACAAATATTACAGCCCACTCCCCTATCGCATTCACCGTAGCTCTGCGAAGGTGAACCCCCGCTTTCATTTATAAAAACTTCGTACCGGGCTTTCATACCTGCCTGCCGAAGTAAAACGTAGGCAGGAATTCCA
>CAYLOQ010000010.1:23517-25277 GCA_964385425.1 Candidatus Woesearchaeota archaeon
CTTAACAAGGTATTCTGCGTATTTAATTATCGTTTCCATTCAATAAACACTTAACTAATCAATTACGGCATAAATATACAGGTTTTTTTATCCCATTCCTTCGCCTATTTGTCTAAAAATCTAAATGTTTTTTGCCCAGGTCATTCTACCCACCGCACAATCAGCGGCTTGTTAGCGGTTGACAATTACTCTTTCTTTCGTTTAAACAAATACACTTGCACTTCTCGTTCCCAATCTTCATTCATATAAACCCTTTCGAAAGGATTTTGAATCACTTCCGGCTCATAGTCCTTTTCATCCATCTTACTTCTATCTACGAGATACAGGAAGTACTTATCTCCTCTAAGTTGTGCAGTCTTAATCTCGTTCTTAGTCCAGTAGAACTGCAATTTTCCTGCGTATGACTTGACTTCAATAAGCCGATTGATTTTCATTGAAGCCTCATCATTAAAACTCACTACATCAAACCCTGCAGCCACATCAAGTAAGGAAATCCTTCGGATGGTTTTAACTAACGAATGGTTTTGCAATCGTTCCTGCTCAAATTTCACAACCCACTCTTCTGCCAACTCTCCCCCCGCTTCTTGATTAGCAATTATCTTCTTAAGCGTCTCTTGGGATAATCCAGATGATCGCAGATATTCTTCATTATCTATTAAAGGAATGATTCGGTCTTCAAAAAACTTATGATGTTCATGACTTACCAAGGCTAAACCAAAAACTCTTTCTTGTGGGATGAGAAAACCCAGATTAATCAGAATTTGTTTGACCCCACCCATTTTCGGAGCAACCATGTTTAGATTGAATGCAATCGAATTGGAATTCACATCATAGTTAATGGTCTTGTGGTTAAACAACTCCGCTACCACCTTGCCTTTAACTAAAGTGTGTATAATAGAATCGACTATCTTTCTACATAAGATGGTGGGGTTAACTAAATCTTCTCTCTTATTTCCTTCACAGTCTAAATATATGTCCTTGTCAGACTGCTTGATAATAGAACAGGTCTCTAATAACTTGATGGTCTCACTAAAAGCCATTGCAAACCGAAAGGTGTGACTGGCGCAAAGAGCACGAACTTCTCCTATCGGCATGGGTGTGTCGCAGGACAACACATTTGAAAGCAAGTAAAGCAGTTCATCTAAACTTGCTGTCTTTTTAACTGATAGGAGATCGTTTAACATAATCCCGTATGATTGCCTTTATGTCGTCAGTTCTGTCCTCTTCGTAATCCATGTTCATATTTATAAGCGGGATTTCTTGACTTTCTATTATCCGGAGCATTGCAGCCTCCTTTTCAAGGAGCCGGTCATGAATTGTTTGATCAATGGTATTTTCGCTTATCATGTAGTAATAATTGATTTCATCATCACGCTTCAACCCTACCCTGTGAATTCTGTCCTTTGACTGAATGAAATTCGCAGCATTGAAGTTGCGCTCCATATAGATTGCATTGTGACAAGCTTTATGTAGGGAAATTGATTCGGCAACCGCAAAAGGGTTAGCAATCAATACATTAAAACGAGAATCAGATCGATTAAATTCTCTGATAATCTTCTCACGCGTTTCAATAGTTTCATCTATTCCCTCTGTTTCTATGGGCGTTTCACCAATCAGAAGTCGTGATTCTATGCCAACACCTTGTAAATGTTCTTGCAAGTCTTTAATACTTCTGATGAATATACCCCAAATAACAACTTTACCTCCTTCATTAGTAATAGACGTGACTAACTTCTCTATCTCCAAGAACTTCGGAGGTA
>CAYLOQ010000011.1:0-16341 GCA_964385425.1 Candidatus Woesearchaeota archaeon
AGCAGTTTCTACTGCTTCTTTTAAACAATTCCGTTCAACCTCAATCCTATCTATGGATGTACTATGTAAATTTCCTAACCTAACATTGGCACGTTTAAGTCTTAACTTTGTTTCCCCAGTCTGAACACCCATAGCATAATGATAATAAAATTCTTCAAAACCACCATCAAAGTGTGTTTCTAGAAACACATCTACTTGGTTTCCATCCCTTCTTCTAACTTTGTCTACAAATTCGTCTAAATTTCCAGGTCTTCCAAACAACCTATATCTTAATGTCATAAATCTACCTTAATCCTACAGTATTTAAACCTTGTGAAATAGGGGGGAGTTGAGTATAGAAATGCTTAAAAAGTTAAAATATGAATAAACAACATGCCCAGAAGTTTAGAAGATCTCAAAGGATATGCAACTGACCATTTACCTACTTTTAGATCAATTGAAATTTTTGAAGGTAGTTTAAGGGATGAAGAAACAAGAAAGGGTTTTAATGAAGCACTTCTTCAAATGTATTTCATTGGGGCAAGAATGGGAAAAATGATGGATACTGTTCCTGGATGGGAGTGTTATGAGGCTGTTGAAGAATATCTTCAATCAAAAGATAGAAAAGATTTCCCAAAAGAATAAAGAAAAATCAACTCTTCCGAACATAATCAGGATTATCAATTGAGAATAATATATTTCTAAATAACTCCCAGAAAGGGTGTTGGATGAACTATTTTCTACTGCTTATTTTGTTATTTTTTTCTAGTGTTGGAGGTTAGTTAGACTCTCTTTAACGTTTCTCACGCGAGCTTCTTCTCGTCCATTCTGCTACACTAGCAGCCCCTAACAGTCCAAATAAACAAAATCCACCGATACCATAAAACATCGTATTGAAAAGATGCTCCCCCCTCTCTTTTTGCACTTGTTGAACAGCAGGGAAAGCTGATAAGCTGTCACTTTCTTTTTTTAGTCTATCCTCCTTTTGGTGCATCGCTACATAGCGTTGTATGAAGTTTGGATCCTCAAACACAACCCTTACTGGAATATTATCAAGCACACTACTTATGTCTCTCAATTCAGCATCTATTTCAACTACCCTTTCAAATTCAGACGAACTAGTTCTAAGAACGTCATTAAATTCAGAATAACCATAACCAAGACTACCAATCACCCCCAATACACCAATCGCAGTTAAATTTCTAAAAGTTCTATATGTGGTTGTCATTTGACTTAAAAACCCCACAAATTCTGTGTTTTTAAACATTTCCGTGATAGTTAAACTTAAATAATCAACAATTATTCTTATTTCAACCCCTTCGTAGCTTAGTGGTTAAAGCGCCTGGCTGTAGATTATGAGCCCTCGGCCTATCTTGATAGGAGAGAGCGCGAGAGAACCTTGGTTCCATCTCGCATCTAAGGTGGAGATTCAATCATGATTACGATGAAGCCCCAAAAGTCAAAGGGAAGCAGTTCCCGGGAGATCCCCAGTTCGAATCTGGGCGGAGGGATATATTACTTTTAAGTGGTTACAGATAGGAAGATTTATAAATCTCCCATTCCCTAGATTTTCAAGATAAAATGACAGACACAACAACAAAACCAAAAATTGGAGAATCTGGAGGAGAAATAAGTCTACCAAACGAAGGACTTACTTTTAGTACCCAATGGGTGGTTCCTACAAATTTTTTTGGATTGAGGCAATTTGATTATCATCCTGGATTCAGAATGTCTACAATGCCAGAATTAATACCCTTAGTTCTTTCTTTTTTAGAGAGCCCAGATCCTATTGTTATTGAAAGAATGTTGGATAGATACTACATTACAGGAAACACGGGGGTTCTTTATACTCCTGAAGGAATGTTTGTCCAAGACAACCCCCACCTTTTACCATCAGAAAGAATTCATATGGATGCAGAGAAACTTAAATCTAAATTAAGTTCACATGAGAGAAATAGTGTGGTATTTAGTGATGATGGAAGTGTAAGATTTACTCCCCGCAACTTTAAGAGAGGATCCCAAACTCCTTTAGAATTATCAACAAATTCAGGGATTATTGCCTTGGTTGGTGATGAAGGAAACGCAGAAAAACTTGCAAGAGTTTCTGAGCATTACAATTCTGACCCTTGTTTCTTTGCTTCAGATAGTGCTGAACCTTCAGAAATAAGAGTTCCTTCCCTACTTGCTAGACCGTTTGGTAATGGGCCTAATAGTGGATTGAAGGAAAGGCTTACCTTTGGGGACAACTACGCGCATTTTAGAGGTAAATACTCTTTTGGAGTAAAGACTGTTAAAGAAACCTGAATAATTCTTTTTCCCATCAAAAAATATAAATATGTCAACTGAGACACTTTCCAATCCCTAAAGAATCCATATTGGTAATCCTGGGCGGAGGGATTTTTCTGTCACAGAAATCTTTAAAAATAAAAGATTTACTTAGATTATATGGTTGGAGGACCTCCTATGGGATTTGTAAGAGAAGCTGCTGAATATAGTTGGGCAAAATACGACCAATATAGGACAGAATTCGAAGCTAAGCCAACAGAAGAAATTCTTGTCTTGATGGAAATAAGAGGATTATTCGAAAGAGTTGCAAGTTATATGCCTTTTTCAGAATCGGGGGCAAGAAAAAGTGCTGCTAGAGATACTCTAAAAGAGAGATTAAAGGCAGAATAAATCTTGTCAAATTTAAAACCCAATCCCTAAAAACAACCAAATGCAAAAGCTGGGCGGAGGGAGTTTTTTGGTAAAGAGTTTAGAGTTGTTCAGACGTCTAAATATTCAAGATTTATGGTTTTTGAGAAGTAGAGCAAAAATCAAGTATGAGATTTGAATTAATCCGTACAGGATTCTTATGCAAGGGGGATTACTGGAAGAAAATAAGAAATATTATTAAAGGGCATACTTTTAGATAATGTAAGATGGTATTGAATAAAAAAACTGTGCTCGTCACAGGAGGATCAAAGGGGATTGGCGAGGCTATTGCTAAAAGATTTTTGAAGGAAGGAGCAAGAGTTATTATTTTTGACATTGAAAAGCCAGACTATAAAGTAGAATTTTTTAAAGTTGATATTAGCAATGAAAAACAAATAAAAAATAATATTAACAAAATAAATAAAATTGATGTTCTCGTGAATAATGCAGGAATATATTTCCAATCATCAGTTGAAAAAACAACAAAAGAACAATTAGATAAAATTATTGATATCAATATTAAAGGAACATATTTTATGTGCAAGCATTCTATTCCATTAATTTTAAAGACAAAAGGAAATATTATTAATATTGCATCTGCCCTAGGGGTTGTTCCAGAACCATCATCCCCTGCTTATTGTTCAACAAAAGCTGCAGTTATTATGTTGACTAAATGCTTAGCACAGGAATACGCTTCAAAAGGTATGAGGGTTAATTCTGTTCTTCCAGGACCGATTGATACACCTTTATTAAGAAATTCATTTAGGACAAAACAAGATAGAAAGATTTCTGAACGCAAAGTACCCCTTAGAAAAATTGGTAGACCAGATGAAGTTGCTAATATTGTGGCTTTTTTGGCTTCTGATGAAGCAAATTATGTAACTGGGGGGATGTATTCTGTTGATGGCGGTGAATCTACTTCTAGTGTATATTCAAAATAAACCCTAACTGAGACACTTTAGTCCGGCGTGGGTGCGACTCCCTAAACTGGCGTAGAAAGACATAAGGAGTAGAAGTAAATTTAAATCTTTGTGTAGTAGAGCAAACCTAAAGAATCAGATTTGATCCTCAAGAGCCCTTACTGCATTTTCCCTCCACGGACTGGGATCTCCTTCTGTGGCTCTTACAGGAGGTGTTTTGTGTCCTGCAGAAGAAGGAAGATCTACTTCATCTAGTTTTAAAACGCTCCTCCTTAGTTTTCTAAGTGTTTTCTTAATCCCTATGGGCAAAAGAATAACCCTACCACCTGGTAGAAAACGACTTACTTCATATGCTTCTTCTAATTGATCCATATCTCCAATTCTTAATGCGTAAACGTCCCCCGCTCTAAAGACATAACCCCTATCAAGTCCCCCATCTAATCTTAAGTAGGAATCATCCGATACGCCATCTCCTTCAGAGAAGATTTCACTTTCGTGTATTTCTATTTCCATAATTCTCCCTTAATTCTACCATATTTAAACCTTATGAAATGAAGAAAAATCAAGTATAGAAATGCTTAAGAAGAGGAAAATAGTGGGGTTGTTGGAGGTCATTTTAGACCGAAAGAATCAGAATAGTTAAGTGGGTAACATCGTATCACACTAAGCTACAAACTAATCCCTAAATATAACCAATTGATTAATCTAGGCGGAGGGATATAATCATTCTATAGTAGTTACAAATAGGAGGGTTTAAATAGTTTAAAGCCTAAGTATTTCTATGACAAAAAGAGTAAATAATCTAGAAAAACTAGGTGAAGTAATAAGGGGAAGAGCGCCAGCTAAAGTATCGTATGGGCTTGGCAAAGAAGGAAAAAGAAGTGAGTTACTTATAACTTATATTGATGGGCGTAACAGTTATTCTGCTAGAATTGCATCTTCCCCTTTTATTCAATTACGTAGAGATCAGGGTAGAACTTTAATGAATATTACTGGTTCAAATAATGGAACCTTAAGAGATATTGATGATTCAGATGGAACCTTAAAGGAAATCACTGATTCGCATGGAGAAGTTCGGAATGCATTTGGAGGTTTGAGACCTACTGGAGCTGGATTTGAAATGCCTTATCGTCCATCCGACGAAGCAGGATATGAATTAGGAGACTTGGCTATAAACCTTGAAGGTGGTAGGCAATTAGGTATTTCCCAGTATTTGAGAGCAGCATAGTATCTCTGATAAAAGCCACATAATTAATTAATTCCAAAAACATCTTTCGAAAACCAACAATCCTTATATACAAAGGATTTCTTGCTTGGATATGGATGAAAAAAACCTCGTGGTTCTTGCTTATGGGGGTGATACAACCTATGTCTTATCTAGATTCAGAGATTTAGAAAGTAAGGCAAAAAAGATGTCTGATGTCAAGCCAGAAGATGTTAGGGTTGATCTTAAAAAAGGACTTTGGTCTTTCCGAGATTGGGAAATCACTTCTGTAGGAGAAACTATAGATGGGTTCGGACCTACTACAAAAGGGTGGGGGGTAGTAGGAGTTTATGATCACACAAGATACAAACATGTTAAAAATCTAGTTAGAGCTGTAGAAGAAATAATGGATAGGAGGTATTTTAAAAATTAAAATGGAGAAAAAAGAAAGGTTTGTAATCGAAATTCTTCTCGGAGTTACGTTAGTCGTCTTTCTAATTTTGTTGACCTTCATGGTAACTGCAATTTCTAAACCAACAGGAACACAGGAAACACCTGTTGTGGCTAATTCATACGATACAAGTACAAACACACAAAGGGTTTCCCCCTACAGTTCTAATACCCTATCTCCCAGGGGAGTAAAATATGACACAAGGCAACCCTCTTACAGAGACCCTTACGGCTCTCCATACCGTTCTTCTTATTCAAAACCATATATTGTGGATAGTTATCCCTATGTAAGAAATCGTTATGTTCAGGATCTAAGATACGCAAAAACATCTGATGGATATCTGAGATATGATGATTTAGGGAGGAGGCGAAGAGTACAGGGACTTTTTGGAAATGAAATAGATAGATACGAAGTTTATGTGAGGAACAGGGATTATAGGGGAGGTTACTTTAAGGTAAATTTTTATTTTGATGATTATTACGGAAGAAGATCTTCTGATTCCATAACCCGTTACATAGGGTCTCAAAAAGAAAGCAGGTTTGTTTTCAGAGATATGTCGAGAGAAAAATATAAATATGGTGACTGGTCGTATGAAGTAATCTCACAGACAAAAGCTCCAACGAAAGTTTATTACAATTAAAATGAGTGGTCTACAAAAGGTTATTGCGGGATTGCCCTGGATTGATGAGCCTGGAGGAGTATGTCTTATTGGACAACGTCTTCCTACTGTGGCTTTGGGGAATCATTGGGAGGCTCCCGGAGGAAGTCAAAGAGAAAATGAAACAGAAGAAGAATGCCTTATGCGTGAATATAAGGAAGAGTTTCCTGGATTTGGATTTGAAATTATTAGAAGAGTTGGAGAAAGTGAGGCAGGAATATATCTTGTTTTTTACGAGGTGATGTATACCGGGGGAGGATTTTTCCCGCAAGCTCATTCTAACATAGCTCTCCCGCGTATTAATGAAATCATGGGGACGTATGAACCAATAGCACCCGCAGACATACCTTTATTAAAAAAAGTTCAGAAACATTATGCTGCCTGATAAAAAAATTATAAAAAACATTTACAAAGATATATGTTCACACATAGAAATATTTAAAAACTAATTCTCGCTTAAAAAAATAATAAAAACGGGGTTGAAAAATGGATGAAGATCTTGAAATACAAGAAGAAGACGATGAAGACGAATTTATGGATGAGATCAACAATCTAGAGTTAGACGACTAACTAATTCTTTTTTTATTTTTTTATTTCCAGTGTAACAATGTTATTAGCTTTATCTAGCTCTTCAAAACCAGATTCTATGAAAAACCTTAATTCATCGATATTTCTTTTTAAAGTGAAAATATTCGTTAAAACAATAACCCTTCCGTGTCCAATTTCTAAGGCTTCTAATTCAATTTCTTTTATGAGTTTATCACCTGCATAGACCAATATTTCTGCTTCTTCAGAATCCTTAAGCCCGTTATTCCTTATAGTCATATTTAAATCTAAATATCTCCCGCGCATAAATGCAGAAACATTTTCAAAGGACAGATCTGGCTGGCTTGGAAAAGAATAGAGATAATTTAAAAGATTTATTGTATCTTCTCCAATCGTCTGGCTACATTTACTGACATTATACATTATATTATCTGGATTTTTTGAATGATCAAAACCTAGGGCGTGTAAGAGCTCATGTGTACCTATATTAGGATTTTCACATTTTGATTCCCTTATCAGTAAGATGCCCCCTTTATGTATAACATTAAATTTATCTGACCGTGTTATATTTACAGGTCCTCCTTCCCCTGCTATAAATAAACCTCCTTCAACTTTAGTCTTACTGTCGCAGGTAACAGAAATTTCTTCATTACTTCCAACAGGATAAAAATTTAGAATTGTTTGATCTGAAACTGTTTCAAATGCTCTTTCCATCTCTTCCATTTTCTTTAAAGGGCACTTATCAATCATATATGATATTCTTGAATCAGGATATCTCATACTCTGATAAAACTGCATACTCTCGTTTCCAGAGCTGCTCAAACTAAAGTTAGAATGACCAGGAGAATTTAATCCATACTCTATGGTTCCCAAAGGAATAAACCAATAAAGCACTAGAAGAGATACTACGATTAATATAAAAATAAAGCTAAGAAGAACTTTCCATCCCATAACAAAAAAATTGTAAAATAGATATATAAACCTGTTGAAGTAAAAGACACCAAGGTTTCTTTTATGAATCTTCCTTTAAAATTGGTTCACGACTGATAAAAATAAATAAAAATAAAAATTAAGAATTAAATTATTGTGACGTTTCTTCTTTCTCTTCACTTTCTTCAGCTTCTGATTTTTCTGGGAGTTCTGGGACTTCTGTTGCGGTTGTTGGTTCCTGTGCTGCTGCTTCTGGCGTAGTGGTTGATGCCTGTGCTGGCTGCTGCGGAGCTGCTTCTGGCGTTGTTGCTGGAGCCGGTACCTCTTGAGCAGGCTCTTGCATGGTTTTTTCTTCTGTCTCAGAACCTTCCTGAACTTCTTTTTTTTCTGTTTCTTCTTCCATTTTATAACCTCTAATTTAAGTAATATTAAAAAGAGGGTTTCTCTTTTAAAGCTTTTGAATTACGTTTGAGTGATATAATTCAAGAAATATTAGATGCATCTCTTGGACTCGGATTTCTTGGAATATAAGGAATTCCTTCAACAGTAAACGAGTTTCTACCGAGTAGGATTCCCTTAGAACAACTTACACTAAAAAAACCATATAAATCACGACATCCATTTTCTCTTGCCCTCTCTATAAGCCTCCTAAAAGCCTCTTCCAACAAAGGATCTGATCCCTTAAGAACATTAGCTTTTGCATATGGAATTAAATCATTTCCATTTTCTTCTATTTTATAATCACCCCTATGAAACATTACATCATCCAGTTCTTCAAAAAAAACATTCTCTTCTTCTCTTCCCAAAAGGCTCATTCTTGTTTATAATTAGGTGCTTTATAAAAATTATTGTATTCAAGAATAAAGTTTAATCACGAAGAATTTAAGTGGAAGGAAATAAACCGAAGTCCACCTCCCTCCGCGCCTAACCGAAGTTAGACAAAATAGATGAGGGTTTAACTCTTTTTAAAGGTTTCTGATATCTTTACAGTCCCTGCTTCCAAATTTTATTCTGTTAGATTAAAGCGGCTTTGTTAATTATCACAGCTTCTAAAGGCTTGTCCTGTGGATCTTTTTGAACTTCTGATATCTTGTCTACGACATCCATACCTTCAACAACTTTCCCAAAGACAGGATGTCTTCCGTCTAAGAAATTATTGTCAACCAAGTTTATGAAAAACTGACTACCCCCTGTATTAGGTCCTGCGTTGGCCATTGAAATTGTTCCCCTACTGTTTTTATCCAGATCTGAATTTGTAAACTCATCTTCTATCGTATAACCCGGACCACCTGCTCCTGTTCCTTCAGGATCCCCACCCTGAATCATGAATCCGTCAATAACCCTATGAAAAATTATACCATTGTAAAATCCCTCTTGCACGAGTTTTTTGAAATTCCCTGCTGTTATAGGCATTTCTTTTTCATACAGTTGTATAACAATATCTCCCTGTGTTGTTTCCAGCTTAACTTTTGCCTCAGTACTTGTATTCATTTTACTTATTCCAATTGCTCCAATTAACACAACTAGTGCAATTATAAAGATTACTAATGCCTTATTCATAAGAAAAAATAATCAACTTACTTTTTAAGTTTTACTTAAAAGTTAGCTAATGAGTAAAACATCTTTCACAATCAGGGGTTCCTTGTGCTCTCGTAGCTAATAAAACAAGACCTTTTTCATTTGCCACCCTAATAACATCTTTGTCCATAATAGATCCCAAAGGAAAAATAATCCCTGTTACACCAGATTCTGCAGCTAGCTCCACAACATCTGTAGATGGCATATAGGCATCAGAAGCCATGAAGGTTCCTTTTGAACCAAAACTAGGGTTTGTCCCTTTTCTTCCATTCGCAAATCTTATTGCATCATATGCTGCGTCAATTCTACTCCTCTGCCCAGAACCAATACCATGTGTTTTATACCTTGTTCCTATAATCACTGCATTTGACCTTGTAAATCCCGCAACCTTCCAATTAAACAATGCTGCTTCCATCTCTCCTGGTATGGTGAGCCTTTCTGAAATGCACTCCAAATCCTTCGGGGTGTGTATTCTCGTTTCCCAACGAGGTTGAACTAACATGCCTCCTCTAACTCTCTTATAATCAAATCCATCATCTATAGAAGGTTCATTTATATCTTGCATAATAACTACCCTTAATGATTTTCTTTCTTCAAGTATTTCAAGAGCATCTTGTGAGAAAGAAGGAGCATAGATAACCTCTACATTTTTTGTTTTGTCGACCAATTCTCTGGCTATTACATTGTCAACTTCCTGAGAGGTTACATGAACCCCTCCAAAACTAGACAAAGGGTCAGATCCCCAAGCATTCATATAAGCAGTATGAAGATCTCTACCTATTCCAACTCCAGAAGGCATTTCGTGTTTTACAATACAATAGACTGCAAACCCAGGATAATCATTGTGTAATAACCCAACAAGACTCTGGCCAACATTCATATCCCCGACATTAATATAACCAAGACCAATAGGACCATGACCTCTTGATCCTTCCTGCAACACCTGAAAATCTCCCATGTTCGGCCCACTTGCACCTTCTTCAGAATAAAACGCTGCAGGATGACCTGGATTAATACCATACTTTAAAGGTAATCTTTTTATAAAAGTTGGGAAAGAAAGAGTATCTGGTAAATCTTCTTTTACTCTTCTTGAATACTGTGCTCTTCTTTCCTTATCTAATTCATCTGTCATTTTTATTCTTCACTAAATTTATACAAACCTCTTATTGCTTCTATATCAAGAGTATTAAGAGTTTCTTCTGCCAGATATTTTGCAATTTCCGCATCATATTTTGCAGTTGTTTCAAAAACCTTTGGTGCTAAATTCAGTCTTTGATTAAAACTAGTAGCTCCCCCGTTCTCTTCTATCCTCTGAACTAACTCTAGGTAATCTTTTGGGTCGCAAACACTAGCACAACTTGGGAAATTCTTAGCTGCAGCCCTCAACATTGTCGGACCTCCAACATCCACATTTCCTCTTGCGGACTCAAAATTATATGGATCCCCTGTTTTAGGGTCTATCTCTCCTGCTTCTATCCTTCTTACCATTTCTTCAAAAGGATAAAGATTAACTACAACCAGATCAATAAATACTCCTTCACCAACTTCCTCTCTAAGATATCTCTGATGTTTAGGATTATTTCTCTCCCCTAAAAGACCAGCATAAATTTTAGGATGAAGTGTTTTTACTACTCCCCCATCCATTTCCGGAAGATCGGTATATTCAACTACTCCGATTAAATTACCCCCATAAGAATTTCCAAGAATATCTTTAATTACATCATAAGTCCCTCCTGTTGACATAAACCTCACCCTTGAATTAACACCAATCAATCTGGGAACTAACATTTCCAAACCACTTTTATCAGAAACACTAACAAGAACATTTTCTACAAGAATTCTATCATTTACCTTGCCCTTTAAATCTCTTATGCTCATTTTATTATACTCTTATTTCTGAAACCGATTTACCCATTAAAGTTTTATGCTCCTCCAATATGGGATTTACTACCTCTCTTAAATAGTCCCTTGTTTGCTGTTCAGCTGCTCCAGCAAACTCTTCGGAATGCAATAAATAATTATCTAATTCCTCTTCTGATAACGGAAATTCTCCATCTTCTCCAAGTCTTCTAAATAAATCATTATCTGCTCCTTCTTCTTTTATCGCTATTCCAGCTTCTATAGAATGTCTTTTAATAATTTCGTAAATTTCTTGCCTGCTATGTCCTCTTTTTGATAAATCCATAAGAATTTTTTCACTTGCCATAAAGGGAAGTTCATCATTTAGTAATTTTTCGATTCTTTTTGGATAAAAAGTTAAAGGTCTTTGTTTTTTTAAATCAACATCTTGATTAGTTATATTATTGGCTAAAATTAAAATAGCATCACTTAATAAAAATGCTTGAGGAATATCCATTCTTCTAATAGCAGAATCATCTAAGGTTCGCTCTAACCACTGGTCTTTGGCAGTTCCATAAAAGTTAGGAACCAGCCCAATTAACTTTCTTGATAAGGCGCATATCCTTTCACTTCTCATAGGATTTCTTTTATAAGGCATAGCACTACTCCCCGACTGATCTATTTGAAAAGGTTCATCTACTATTTTTTGATTTGATAAAAGCCTAAGATCGTTTGCAAATCTATAAAGTGATACTCCTATTCCTGCAAGGCCTTCAGCAACTTTTGTATCAAATTTTCTTGGATAAGTTTGTCCAGTTACATCAAAAACACGCTCAAAACCTAATTTCTCAGAAACCAGTCTATCAAGAAGTTTGACCCTATCATAGTCTCCATCAAAAAGTTCTAAATAACTTGCCTGGGTTCCCGTAGTTCCTTTTGTTCCTCTTGCCTTAAACTCTAAGGATTCAATAGAATCTAGATCCATTAATAAATCCTGGATATAGGTAGTAAACCTTTTTCCAACACTTGTTGGTTGTGCAGGTTGATAATGACTAAAAGCTAGTGTAACTAATCCCTTATGTTCATCTGCAATTTGACCCATATTTGAAATTACATTTACTAAACCAGATTTCACTAATCTCATTCCTTCTCTCATTTGTATTAAATCAGTATTGTCACAAACAAACATAGAAGTGGCCCCAAGATGTATTATTCCCTTAGCTGTAGGACAGTGGGTTCCATATTCATGAATATGGGCCATAACATCGTGCCTAATTTCTTCCTCTTTTTTTCTTACTACAGCATAATCAATTGTTTTTTGGGCAGAAATAAGCTCATCAATCATCTCTTGATTTATAATTGTTAAACCCAATTCCCTTTCAGCTTCTGCCAACGCAGTCCAACACTTCCTCCAAGTCTGAAATTTAAAATCTTCTGAGAAAAGATGTTGCATTGATTTTTGAGTATATCTTCCAACTAAAGGTTCTTGATATTTATCACTAGACATCTTTAATTAAGCCACCAATTTATCTACAATAATTTCCAGCCCAGAAAAAACCCTTTCTTCACATGATCTCATGTCTGGCTCAAATCTTCTTCCTAATAAATGTTGTATTCCTTCAAAGTATCTTACTGCTATCTTGGATCTCTGCTCATCTGTATAACCCTGATCCCCCTTAGAGAAACCCCTTGCAAATTCCTTTGAGTAAGATTTCGGAGCCAGATCTGTTATCTCTCCACTTTCCAGCTTAGCCAATTGTTCGTTGTAATCATCTAAAAGCCAGAACCTAGAAGAATCCATTGTCCATATTTCGTCTTGAGAAACTATCTGCCTTTCTTTATTAATTCCATGCTCTGTTTTTGTATCAACTGCGATTAATCCTCTTTCTTTTAAAAGTTGTGATACCATACCAAAAGCAAACATAGAATCATTTATTATTTGTCTATATTGTTCTGGTGTACAAATGTTCATATCAAACAAATATTCTGGAGTGATTGTTTCATCGTGTTTTTCAGATTTCGTTGAAGGAGTATCCATAACATAAGGCAATTTACAATTAGCTGTTAATCCTTCAGGAAGTTTATGTCCTCCAAAATTTCTCACTCCTTTATTCAAATATTGATTTCCCATATTCGTATCTGTTGTACTAGTGGCCATATATGCCCTGGGCACGTTTTCAAAAGGGATTTGGGTTAAATCCTCTGCAGCAATAACAACAGAATTATCATCTAAACCATCTACTTCAAACTGAGATGTTCCTAAAACATCTGCTAACATCCTTCTCATATGATTATGATTAACTGCTAGAATTTGATCTTTAAATGGAATTTCTCCTCTGCTAATATCATGGGTAGATATTCTTTGGGTTCTTACCATTAACCTTAAAGGAAGTCCTTCTCTTGTTTTAAGTGGTCGATTTTCAAATTCAACTGTTTGCCCTGTTGATTTATCAACATAATTCCCCTTTCCTCCAAAGATAGAATCAGAAACTTTTCCAGGTCTTACCCAATATCCTTCGAGACGTGGAATTGCTCCAGAATCTATAATTTCCTGTGTAGAAACTATTTCATCTCCTCTTTCCATATATTTTTCAACTAATTTTCTTGCTTCATCTTGACTTAAAAGATTGGTCATTTTGCTTGCCTTTCCTTATATTTGGTCTGGATAGTTTCATCTGCTTGATTAAGGGATTTTATTTTTTTAGCGTTTGAAGCCTTTAATAATTCGTTAAATCTTGGATTAACTCCAGCATAGATTTGGGCAACAAATTTTCCAACATTCGCCGGCCTAGCAATATATGCATTAGGGCTTCCTGGAGGATTTGTTAAGCAAGACTCATTTGGTGCATCTGGAGGACAACTTATAACAGGTCCTAAGGCATGATAAGATAATGTTCCAGATAAGGCATCTGTTCCTCCTGCAACAGCAACATAGGATACCAACCCCCCAACCACGTTATATTCATTAATCATCCTGAGAAGTTCTCCAGGTTGTTTATGGGCAGAACAAATTCTAACTTCGTAAGGAATTTCAAACAACTCAAGAGATTCGGAAATTTGTTCTATGTGTGATGGCTCATCCCTCCTAGATCTATCATCACTATCAGAACCAGCCATGATAACTACACAGCCGGTGTTAGCCTGCATCACTTTTTTAAAATTTTCATCAACCATCTTTAATCCTTAACTTTAGATAAAATTTTTTAAAAGCATTTCTATACTCTAACCTATATTATTTTTTACATTCATAAGCTCAACAAAACCTGAAAAATACCCAACAAGAATAAGACAGAAAGGGCTCCGATGATGAAATTATTTATCTTTATTTTATATTCGGGATTCCTATTTCCTTGTTTTTTTGCTTTCTTATTTGCTGCTAAAATTAATATTCCGATAATTCCTCCAGAAACTATTCCTGCTATAGATAAAATATTAATGAATGAAAAAAAACTAAAAAGGCGGGTTATTAAAAAAATTCCAATAGGGTAGATTCCTGAGAGAACCCATGCGCTTCCCTTACTATGTTTCAAATCAAAGATATGGGTCTGTTTAAGGGCAACAGCCAGAGCCATGTATGAGGTAGTAATTGTGATGATTCCAAGTAAAATAAAAATATTTCCAAGGGCAAGTGTTGCTATCTGGGGAGTTTCAGCTCCCTTAAACCCGACAACTAAAAAAGTAAATAAAGAATAAAATATGATTGGCAATAGGGTTCCAAGAATGATTGCTTTTTTCATTAATTTTTTATTATTGTTTAAAATTAGTTTTGCTTCAGGTAATGCAAAAAAAGACATCAAGGAAAATAAGATTACCCCAAAAGGAAGAAAGATATTGTTCATATCAAAGGTATATAGATTAGTGAAATCAATTCTTTTAAAGAAAATAAAAAAGATTAAAAGAAGGAGTGCTAAGGCTATGGAAACTCCAAGTTTTTCTATTTTAGTTTCCAAAGACAGACCCCTAATTAGAAATAAAGACATAACCCCACCAAACAAGGCTCCAATAAGCACACTATGATTTAAACTCCCAAAAAACATGAAGCTCACGCTTTCCCCTACTCCTAACATATATGCAACGAGCGCAGAATAAATTAAGAACTGTGTTGCGAAGAGCATTATTCTCTTCCCATTTTTTCCCAAGTACTTATAAACATATCCGGTTAGTTGGTGGTCTCCTCTTGTTCTTAAGAGCATTTCTCCCAAATACAAATTTACCAAAAGAATAGCTCCTCCAATCAAAACCAAATAAGCCAATACAACAAAAAATCCTGCTTTTGCTGCAACATAAGGAATACCCAGGAATCCTGCTCCGATACATGTTCCAGATATTATTGAAACAGCTGTAAATAAACCACCCTTCTTCATTTTTTAGTTTAAAGATCTAATCAGATTAAGAAAAAGCAATATATAAAATAAACGCCGATACCGAGCACTGAACTGTTTTGTTCATTTATGCTTGTGGAACATAAGGACATCTCAATTTTTTGCAAAAAAGATTCAAACCCCTCTTCTTAGATTATCATATTCTTCTTTGCTTAATTTTATCTGTTTTAGTATATGTCTTAAAAGGCCTTTTCCTAGATCTTCATTTCCATGCACAGGAACAACTGTTCTCCTTCCATCATTATGTTTAAATCTTATATGACTTCCTTTGCCATAAATTTTTTCAAAACCCAGTTTCCCTAATATTTTACAAAATTCCTTTCCAGAAATAAGAATCAGCTTAACCATTTTAAGCCGTAAGGGATCTTTTTACACTAACTTTTTGAATGCCTATAAACTTCATTGGATTAACTTGCTCTTTATCTCCCTCTAAACATACCTCAATGGCCTCTTTAATTCTTTCCAAAACTTCCTGAAGTGTTTTTCCTTGTGTATAACATCCTTCTATCTCAGGAACATTAGCTACATAAATTCCATCTTCATCCTGTTCAATTATCACAGTAAAATCAAGTATTTGTTTTTCCATGTTAAATATAATTCAGATATCTATTTAAAACTTTTGAAATACGCCCACGTAAGTAGGGGGTGTTTTAGGTATATTTTTAAATAATGTTATACTCAAAAATTCATACATGGTATTAAAAGAAGCGATTATAAAAATAACTCAAAATTTTAAGGTGAAGTGCGAGTTCTGCAAAAAACCAATTAAAAGAAAGCATGCTTATTTTGAAGATGTGAAGCTCTTAGCATTTGTATACCCAAAAAGAACTCCTTTTTGTGATAAGGCTTGTTGTTCTAAGTACAAAGAGTATGAAATCTCTGCTCCAAGAAGAGTTTCTTTGTGTTCCTCTTGCCCAACACCTCCGGGGCTTTTAAAAAGGTAGGGCCTGCGCCGAGAGATGTATAAATCTTTCGAAGTAGAGCAAGAAAAAGGGTATTAATCTTTATCAAGCACTTGTAAAATAGCTTCGAGAACTTTTCTATTTGTGAATATTCTATTTGGGGGTATGCGATTGTCCCCTGGAAGTGTTTTATCAATAAAAACTTTCCCGTCTCCATATTCTATGGTATATAAACACATATGACGATATTTTTTAGCA
>CAYLOQ010000012.1:0-15354 GCA_964385425.1 Candidatus Woesearchaeota archaeon
ACGCTCTTTCTGGGAGTTTATTATACCACAATAATTTTTATAAGTAAAATTTATTACTTTTTATTAATGGAAAACCACCAAACAGTAATTTTATGTTATGATTTCTTGCATTTGTCTCTTACAGGAGGGATGGGAGATTTTACAGAAGGAATATATGATGGAAATCCCGAGAGAAATTATGAGGAGGCTCAAAGATTACAAAGAGATTATTTGTTAGATCAAATCGGTTGCGTAGAAGGATATTCTGTTCTTGATATTGGATTTGGATGTGGAAATTTACTTAAGACATTAAGAGAGCGAGGAGCAAAAGGGAAAGGTGTTAGTATTTCAGCACCGCAAGTTAGTTTATGTGACAAAGAAGGGCTAGATGTTCATTTAATGAACTATAGAGATATTCCCGAATCGTGGAATAATAGCTTTGAAGGAGTTGTTGCGAATGGCTCCATTGAACATTTTGTACAACCAGAAGATGCTCTTGAAGGAAGACAAGATGAGATCTATAGAGAGATGTTTAGAATAGTTCATAGAATTTTAAAGCCAGGGACTAATTTTGCAACTACTGCAATTCATTTTCCTAGTGAAGCAAGAAGACCCGATCCTAAAGAAATGTTAAAAAATCCTTCTTCTCATTTAAGGGGATCAAGTGATTTTTATTTTAGTATGTTGAATAAGGGGTTTGGAGTTTATTATCCTCTTCCAGGACAATTGGAGAGATGCACGGCGGGATTTTTTAATATGGGGGAAGAAGTTGATGGGACAGAAGATTATCATATTACTTCAGAATTCTGGAGAAATGAATTAATAAAGAATGCTTTTAATTTTAATTTTTTAAAAGGTTTAACAGTTAAGGCAATTCAGAGACCCTCCCATACTTGGACAATGCTTAATGGATTACTTAATCATCAGTATTGGGCTTGGCAGTTTAGGGGAGAAGATCCTCCTACAAGATTACTAAGACATACTTGGAAACGTGTGGATTAAATCTATGATTCTTTAGAGAGAAATGATGACCCCACCAATCGATCGTTCTAAATCATTAGTTCAACACCCAAATAGGATTTCATTCTTTAGATTGTGATATAAAAATAACTTCTAAGAAATACCTTTATACTTCTCTTTATCTAACTAGAAAATTATTAAAAATAAATAAAAAATAAATAAAATAGGAAATTATTGCTTTACTACTGCTAGAATAACCCCTAGTAACGTTGTTATAACAACAACCCATCCAGCGATAAATGCTAAAACGCTTCCACCTAACCAACTTGGAAGTGTTAGTGTTCCTCCGATCATTGCAAATCCTACAGATAAGGAAACAATCACTCCTGTCAACCAAGCAACAAAGTTCAGCACTCTTCCTCCTTGTCTTGCCATGTTAAACCTCCTTTTTTATTTAATTATTTAATCATCTAAGAGAAAAACAGTTTAAATAAGTTTTGATTTATTTCTTTTTTCTCCTCGATTTTTTCTTTCCTGTTTTTCCCTTCCTCGCTGTCTTTGCTCTCTTTACTTTTTTCTTCACAAGTCTCTTAGTTACTTTTTTCTTATCTCCACCGACAGTTCCTGATAAGGTTGCTCTATAAGCTATTGGTGTTTGTGCAGAAGCCAACGCCATGGCTTTACTCCCTGCGTTTCTGGCTTTCGCCATGTTAGTCCTTATTCCGCTGTTCAATCTGGACAGTTCTCTGTTTGTTTTCTTAACAGAAGACGACAGCGTCCTCTCAGAAATCTTACCAAAGAAAAACCTTTTGCTGATTCTATCAAAGTCATCCAAGAGTCCTTGTTTCTCTTCCTGCCTTTCCCTGACTAACTCACCTGCAACATTAAACTCTTTCAAGAGTTTAGCAAAGTACGACTCATTCATCTTTTTAACCTGAACCATTTTTTTACCTCCGTTTTTAATATGCTATATTAAGGAAGATTTTATTTAAATATGTTTTGATTACATCTCTTCCAAAGTTTCTATTCCGAGCAAGTCTAAAGCATTTCTTAAAACCTGCCTAAATGCCTCTACCAACGCCAATCTAAACGCTTCTTCCTTCGATCCTAATACAGGGCAGACGTGATAAAACTCATTAAATATCTGGGAGAGTTGATAAGAATAATTTGCTATTATCGACGGATTTAGGCTCCTGTAGGAATTAAAAACAATTCCTGGAAACTGTGATAGTTTTTTTACGAGGTCTACTTCTTTTTGTTCTAAATCATACACCTTAAACTTATCTTTATTCTTTGTTTTTCTTAAAATAGAGCTAGCCCTCGCGTAACTATACAGAATATAAGGGCCTGTATCACCTTCGAAAGAAACGAATTTTTTAATATCGAAAACTATATTTTTAGATCTGTTATTTTTCAAATCTCCATAAAAGACTGCCGCCATTGCAACCCGGGATCCCCGTTGTTCCAACTCTGTTTTTGAGATATTCTTGGTTCTTTTTTGAATCTCTCGTTTTGCTAGTTTGGTTGTTTTATCTAAAATATCTTCCATAAATACTGTTTTTCCTTTTCTCGTTGCAAATCTTTTTCCTGTTTTATCCAAATACAAACCGTGATCAACATGGATGCAATTCGCAAACCAAGGGTAACCCATCAGCTCTAAAATTTTAAATAACTGTCTGAAATATAGTTTCTGTTCTTGACCAACCTCGTAAACCATTTTTTCAAATTTGTAACGCTTGTAACGGTCAATTGCTGCAGCTAAATCTCTTGTGGCATAAAGAGTTGTTCCATCTGTTTTTTCCATTAAACAAACACCTAAATTATATTTCTTAAGGTCTACAATCCATGCCTCCTGGCTTTTTCTTAAAAGTTTTTTCTCCCTTAATTCTTTCAGAATCTTTTTTGCTTTTTTATTATATTGTGATTCTGAATCGTGGACATCAAAATTCACACCGAATTTCTTGTAAATTTTTTTAAAATCTCTCGAACTGTACGCCTTGAATAGCCTCCATAAAATCGTGGCTTTTCTGTCTCTCTCTTCAAGTTTCTTAAACCATTCCCTGGATTTTTTATCGTATCTGGTTTTGTTCGCCCTAACATAGACCTTCAGGAGGTGTTTTATAGGATCTTTTCGAAATTGTTTTTCATTTCCAAATTTATCATATCCAAAGATGAGCCTTCCGAATTGAGTCCCCCAATCTCCCAAATAGTTTATCCTAACAACCCTGAAACCTTCAAATTCAAATATATTTGCAAGAGAATTTCCTATAATTGTGGATCTCAAATGTCCTATTCCAAAAGGTTTTGCTATGTTTGGTGAAGAAAACTCAACAACAACTTTTTTCTTTTTTCCAATATTTATTTTTCCAAAATTCTTTTTCTGAGTCAAGATATCCCAGACAGTTTGTCTTGCCAGGCTCTTTCTGTTCAAGAAGAAATTTATATATGGTCCTATTGTTTGTATGGCTTCAAACTCCATCACAGGGGGATTCCCCATTTTCTTTCTTAACTCCAACGCGATTTGTTTTGGTTCTTCTTTGAATCTTTCTGCTAAAAAAAAACACGGAAAGGCGTAGTCCCCCCTCTCTGGAATAGGGGTCTCTATCACCCTATCTATCTCTTCGTTTTTCAGACTAACCCCTTTTTCTTTTAGGGCCTTTTTTAATATTTTTATCACCAGCTCTTTCATATTTAAAAACCTCCAGCGCAGAACCTAGGTTCCGCACCTCCTATATCCCGCAACCATTAATTAGAATAAATTAAGATAGTTAATAAAGATTTTGAAAGATTCAAAATCTTAGGATGTTAATAATAGGGTAGACAAGTAAAATTAGCAAGTTTTTTAAGCTAAATTAGTCTCAATTTTTTACGCGGGGGTGCCGGAGTCTGGTCAAACGGGCAACCCTTAAGAGGTTGTAGCTTAGTGCTTACGCAGGTTCAAATCCTGTCCCCCGCATTTTCAACAAAGGGCTCTTTATTATATTTCAGAGAGATAGATAAAAATTATCTTACAAAAAATATTTGCCAGACTATTCTTATTTCTGCAATTAATGATTTTTGCTAAGTGTTTTTTCTTCTATTTTTTCTATAGCCAATTCTCTTTTAGAACGATTTATTTTTAGCTTATCAATAACGTAGACAAAAAGGACTTTATTTTTGAGATTGAATCTCTGACAAGAGGTGGTATTGTTAAATTTAAATCCTTTTCTGAATTGTCTTGGTATTAAAAAATACTTGGTGGCCTCATTCTTTCCTCGCTGACTGATGTTGGTTTGTACCTCTGCAACATTTTCTGTAATCAAGCGAATGTCATTTAAATGACCTTTTAATTGTAAAAATTCTTCGTAATCTGTTAAAATTTCCAGCACCACGTTATTACCTTCTTTTTTTGAGCTAATTATTGTTCCCATTTTATATTAAAAATAATTTATCCCAATATGTAATAATAGGATAACTTTAGTATATATCTTTTTTTATCACATTATACATATTAGGGGTTATATACATATTTTTTCGAAAGATATTTATAATGAAGAAATTATTTAATTTCGGGGTGATGAAAATCAAAAGGAAAGTTGTATTACACGGACCATCGACACTGACAATTTCTTTGCCAGCAAGTTGGGTCAGGAAATTTGATATCAAGAAGGGTGACGAATTAAATCTAGAAGAATTTGGCAACGAATTGAGGATAAACTCTGAAAAAGAATTTGATTTAGAGAAAAAACAAATTCATGTTGGAGACTTAAAAAGGTTGGGAAGAAATTATATCACTTCATCCTATATTCAGGGTTATGATGAAATTTCTCTTAGTTATAATAATAATGAATATATTAAAACTATTCGAGACCTTATCTCGAAAGAACTAATTGGTTTTGAGATAATAAAACAAGGCCATAATGATTGTTTAATTAAGAATTTGGCTGACCAGAAAAAAGATGAGTTTGATAATGCTTTAAGAAGAATATTACTCTTATTGTTGGATTTATCCAATGAAAGCTTAGAAGCTATACAGAAAAATGATGGCGACAGATTAAAAAATGTAGGGTTAATGGATCATAACATCAACAAATTTAGTAATTATTGTTTACGTTTATTAATTAAAAAAGGTCATGCCAATTTTAGAAAAACAGCTATTTATTATCACTTAATTAAGAGTCTAGAAGAGACAGCAGACCGCTATAAAGATTTATGTAATTTTTATTTAAACAAACCAGAAAAAATTGATACGATTTTTATAACTATTTTTAGAAATATTAATGATCTACTAAATGAGTTTTATGAATTATTTTACAAGTATGACGAGGAAAAAATTGAGAATTTGTTTATGAAAGTTAAGTCAGCCCATAATAAAATATCTAATTCTGGCGGTAGAATTGATGTTTATTTGTCTTCTATTTGTAAAGACATCAGAGATTTATTGTTAATATTAGTTGAAATCCACTCATAGTTTCTAAATATCTCTGGCAATCTGTAATTTATCCTATTCTTCATTAATTTATCCTTTTTTTATCACCTGGTTTAAAATTTTTTAGGGAATATATTTCCATGAAAGGAGGTATATGTTGATGAAAAAAATTCTTATAGCCTTAAGTATTTTAGCTGTGTTTGGGTTGTTAGTTGGGGGTGTATTTTTGTTTAGTGGTGTTTCTTCTGTAACTGTAGTTGGAGAAGATTCTGTCGAAACTGTTGGACCGATAATTCGTTATGGTCATTGTCCTCATGAGCCAGGATATCCTGATGATTGTCATCCCTGATAATTTATCTTTCTAAAGCTTCTAAAAAATGGTAATCTCCATGGGTTAAAGATGAATTAAGATATTCTCCTATATTTCTATTAGCACAACCATGCATTATTATTCCTTGGTGAGTTCTTAAATCTGTAGATAAATAATTTCCCGATGATAAGGATTTTAATATCCCATAGGCGGCCATTTTATATTTTTCATTGCCCGTTATTCCATATAAATCGAATAAAGCTGAACTTGCTATTGCTGCTGCAGAGCTGTCTTTTGGTATATTTTCGTTTGGATCTTTAAAATCGTAAAAAGGAACAAAATCTTCTGGAAGATTATCAATAAAATACCCAGCACATTTTTCAGCAATTTCCAGACACCTTATTTTATCTATCGCCCTATAAGCTGTCGTGAATCCTTTAATTGCTCTTGCCTGTCCTCTGGATAAACAGGAATTTTCACCAAATCCATGAGATTTTATCCCTCTTGTACGCATCATTGTTCTTGGATCAAATTCCATTCCTTGAATTGTAGATCCATCTTCATTAACATTGTATTGAATAGTTGCATCACAGTGTCTCGTAATGATGTCTCTTAAAGAACCATTATTAGTTTCTGTATATGCCCACGATAATAAGGGAAGCGATGTAGTCATGGCATCTATGGAAATATGTTGAATATCAGAATCAACAATTTCTCCTGCTGTTTGAATAAACTCCCCAGTTTTATTAAATCTAGAGGCCATGAATTCTGCAGCTCTT
This sequence comes from Candidatus Woesearchaeota archaeon, assembly GCA_964385425.1. Lineage (GTDB taxonomy): Archaea > Nanobdellota > Nanobdellia > Pacearchaeales > GW2011-AR1 > ASMP01. Next base: position 6,437 of record CAYLOQ010000012.1, read on the forward strand.
AAAGCCTGGTCTCTAAAAAATTCATCTCTTGTTGATTCAAAAGCCTTGACATGGGAATAGAAGAATCTTATACTTCTTATAGTAGTTTTATCCCTTTCAGTAAAATCTATTACCCTAGTCCAATCTATAGCCCAATCCTTAAATTGTTGATCTTCTGTTATTCTAAAGCCCTGCCATAAGATTCCAGGCCAGAAACCCTCTGTCCAATATCCTCCTTCTGTTAAGAACCAACTTCCATTTTCTATAGTTGCATAAGGAAACTTTCCTTTTGGTATCTTCCCATCTTCAACTAACAATCTTATTTTTTGATCAAAAATTCTAAGAGCCAGCTCTCTAAAAAGAGGATCAGTTCTTTCATGATCACTAGCTTCTGTTTGTGCTATCTGTTCAACAACATAATCTATTGAATTTATATGTTCTAAATGCCCGTAGATAGAATGACCTACTCCTGTTAGTAGGCTTGTTGAGACTAGACCCCCTGCTCCAATCTTCAAAAATTTCCTTCTATTAATTCCTCTTCTGACACCCCTTCTATAACTTTCAATAGCATCTTTAAATTCTCCAGGAGTTTCATAATCTCTTCTTTCTGCTATTCTAAGGATATTTTCTAACCTTATTGGAATCTTTTGTTCAGGATTTTCTTGATTATCCAAAAGAACTCTCAAAACTCCTGCTGTTCCAGAAACATGATTTCGCGTCACATCATCAGCGTCCCAAGGTCCAAAATCCACCACACAAACTCTTTCAGAAAGTGGTCTATTGTTATCTCCTTCTAAGATGGTGTTTTCCAGTTTAACGTCTGTGTGAGGACAGTCTTCCTTATGGGCGTAATCAAGAGCCCCTAAAACAGAACCAGCTATGTCTAATACATTTTCCAGAGAAAACCTCCTTCCAGATTCAACCTCTTCTCTTAAATTTTTACCTTCCACCCATCTTGAAACAAGATAGTGATATCCCCCATCCACATCAGCGTCAAAGATCTGTTCTATGTTTGGATGGTGTAATTCCTTAAGATTATCTATTTCGTCTAAGAATACTTTTAATCCAACCCAACTGGGTCTTAGTACTTTTATACAAATATCTAAGTTAAGTGATGGATGGTATCCCCTGTATATCCATTTTTTATTCGTTTCTTGAGCAAATTCTTTAATTGGATATTTTCCTAAAGAAGTACCCACTAATTCGTTAGGATTCTGAACTCCACCTGTATCTGAATCACCTAAGTCCGCCACCCTCTTGCTCATAAATAATAAAAAGTTATTGAAGATTTTAAAATTATCTAATTTGGGATAAATTTTGAGAAAGATTATCCAAATTTTCTCGTGCGGTTCTTAAAGTCTGTTGTTAACAATAATGTTAACTAAATTATGAATAATCTTGTATAAAATATTGTGCACAATATTGTAAATAAAACAAGTAAAAAATCCATAATTCAGAAGGAAAAATGGGTGATAATACTGTAAAGAAAGTACAAAAAATTCTGAAGAAAAATGCTGATGGTGGGTTAATTAATGGGGGTTTAACAATCACTGAATTAGTTGGTAATTCTAAATTAACCCGTTCTGCAATCAGAATAGCTCTTGCTAAATTAGAAGGTGCTGAAAAAGTCAGGATAAGACAGGTGGGAATGGCTAAGGTATATTATGCTACGGAGGGAAATAATGAAGAATAAAAAATTGTTAATTTTTGCAAGCATATTTATTTTAGTAGCAGGAATGTTCTTAGTTTCTGCAGAACGTCTGCCAATTGTCGGAGGAGATGATGATGCTTGGGGAACTATTCTTAATAATTACTTAACAAAATTAGCAGGTGATAATGCAACTACATTGAATGTTACAGGGAATGCTGTTTTTGGGAGTGGTGTAAATATAACAGGAGATTTGCATATGATAGGAGCAATTACTCACGGTAGTCCTGTTTCACTTCGTGATGGATTAGAAATAGTTATTTTTAATGGGACCAGTTATGAAGAAGCTTTCCATATCTTTTCCAGCACTCCAAAAGAAAGAGCAGAAGAAGATCATGCAGCTCTTACCAATGAAACAAATAACTCTCTAATATTCTTCACCCATAATCTTGTAAATCCTTATAAGATGGGTTATATGTTTTTTGATGATGTTAGTAATCGTTCTGATTTTGTAATAACTCAAGGCGGAACAAACAGATCTTCAATATTTGACAAAAGTTTACAAATAGGAAAGTCTTTAGGAAATGCGCCAATAGATGAGAATTATACATTATGTCAGGGATTTAATTTAATAGATTGTAATACCACTGGAACTGGAGCGGATTTAGGGGTTGAAGATGATATTGAAGCAAAAGGAAGTATTTATTCACAAGAGAACATTAACGCAACAGGAAATTTTAGTTTAGGACAAAAGATTATTTTTACATTAGGAGAAGTTATTGATAATATTGTTGATGGTTGGATTACTATTACTGGAGGGTTGAATGTGACAGATAAGTTAGAAGTTAATGGAAGCGTGACTTTTAGTGGAGGAAATTTTAGTGTTAATAATTCTGATTTTTTTGTTGATGTTAATAATGGGAGGGTTGGAATTGGAACGACAAATCCTGGAGCGAAGTTGGAAGTAAGTGGCAATACAACTATTGTTGGTAACTTGAATGTTACTGGTACTTCTTACTTAGGTGATGTTACTTTGACTTCAGATAATATCACTGTGAATAATATCTTGCCTAAGGATGGAGGGGTTGTTAATATTGATGGTAATTTAACATTGGGTCAGCGATTGATTTTTGCTTTAGGAGGATTTATTCAGAATATTATTTCAGGACAAGTTGATATTAATGGTACTTTGAATGTTAGTGGTGGGTTGAATGTTGATTCGGGGACCTTGTTTGTTAACGAGACAAATGATAGGGTTGGAATTGGAACGACAAGTCCAGGCCAAGAATTAACAGTTATCGGTGACTTAAACGTAACAGGAACTTCTTATCTTGGTGATGTCACTTTAACATCTGATAATATTACCTTAAATAATATTCTGCCAAAAACTGGTGGAGACATTGATATTATTGGCAATCTTGATGTTAATGGTAATGTTTTAGTACAAGGAAGTCTTAATGTAATAGAAAACCTTAATGTAATAGAAAACCTTACAGTAGGGAATAACATCGACATCACAGGAAGTCTCTTTCAACCAGTTTATGGAACTGATGATGGTTTAGTGCTGTATTTGCCATTCAGCGAACCAAATGGTTCGACACATTATGATAGGAGTCCGTATGGAAATGATGGAACGCAAGTTAATGGAGTTACATGTAATTCTACTAATGGAAAATATGGTTCTGGATGTAGTTTTGATGGAGTTGATGATTATGTTTCCCTGCCTAGTGTTATTAAGGTCATTAATACTTATTCAGCATCAGCTTGGATTAATACCAGAACGATTAGTGGGGAGCACGGTTTTATCAGTTTTGGAACTGGCCACGCGAGATTAAGAATAAAAGGTGCTCTTATTGAATGGGCTCATTACGATGGAGATGATAACGCTTATTTAAGCTATTCGGGTACTCAGACGAATCGATGGTATCACGTTGTGATTGTTAGAGATACTTCTTCAGGAATGTTTTTGTATGTTGATGGAGTTTTAGTTGATAGTAATACAGAGACGGGCAATCCTACCTCCAATACTGGTGGGGATGAAATTGGTAGACGTGGCGGCGATGGTTATTTTGATGGCTTCATCGATGAAGTCAGATTCTACAACCGTGCTTTATCTGAGGATGAAATAAGAACACATTATCTTCGAGGTTCTGGTTTTGGTGCTAGTGGTGCTATTATTGCTGATAAGTTTAGGGTTGTGAATACGAGTGGGACAAATGTTTTGGAAGTTAATTCTACTGGGCTTGTTTTGAATGAGGGGAGTTTTGTTGGGAATGGTTCTGGGTTGACTGGAATTGGTGCTAGTTCAATATCTGCTGATTCAATCGATGGAACAGAACTCGCTGACACAATCACTCTTGATGCAAATATGAATGTAGCTGGAGGATATAATTTTAGTGTTAATAATTCAGATTTATTTGTTGATGTTTCTACTGGAAGAGTAGGGATTGGAACAACGAATCCATCTGAAAAACTAAATGTTTCTGGTAATATTGGTGCAACAGGAAATGTAAGTGCTACTTATTTCTTCGGAAATGGATCACAATTAACAAGTTTGACAGAATCGCAAATAACAGACTTACAAACCTATGCCATAAATAACACAGCAGGATGGACTTTAAACTTCTCAAATATTTATAGTAGTGATTGGACAAATGTAACAATTACTGAATCACAGGTAAGTAATTTAGTTCATACAGTAAATGGAACAAATATCAATGTTTTAGATGTAAATGCTAGCTCTGCAACTATTCATGGAAATTTGAACGTAACCGGAATTTATTATGGTAATGGTTCTGGTTTGACAAATTTAGGATGGTCACAACTTACAAGTGTGCCTTCTGGATTTTCTGATGAGATTGATAATAATACATTATATTATGCTGGAGGGGTTTATATTTATAATAATGGAACTGATTACTTTATCCTTAATGAAACAAAACTTAATTCTACAATTGATAATTTAATCTTATTGAATGAAACAAACGGCTTGTATCTTTATGATGGTGGAAGAAAAATTTATTTGAATGAGACTAAGTTGAATGAAACTATTAATGCAATTGGGAATTATAGTGCTGGGAATGGAATCACCATTACTAACAAAGAGATTAATGCAACATTAGGAACTTCTGTTGGCAACTCTGAGATAGATTCCAATACAATTAACACTACCCAGATTATTGATGGGACAATCATCGACGCAGATATTTCAGATTCTACTAATTTGACTTTAGGGCAGAAGATAACATTCGCTCTTGGAGGATTTATCCAAAATATTATTTCAGGGCAAGTTGATGTTAATGGAACTTTGAACGTAACTGATAATTTAATTGTTGAAGGAAATCTTACTGTTGATAATAATACTTTGTTTGTTAATTCTGATAATAATAGGGTAGGTATTGGGACAACGAGTCCTGGTACTGAATTAGAAGTCGTTGGAGACATTACTTCCAAAGGAACTTCTTGGACATCAAGGACCACCCCAGTAGATAGTGATTGGGATGAGGTAATCTACGGTAATGGTTTATTCGTAGCTGTTGGGAGTACAGGAAACACCTCGGTCATGACATCATCCGATGGTATTAATTGGATCAACAGAACCAGTGCTGCGGATAATACTTGGAGAGGCGTAACCTATGGTAATGGCCTTTTTGTTGCGGTAGCTGATAGCGGAACCGCCGGCAACAGGGTCATGACATCCCCCGATGGAATAAACTGGACATTAAGAGACACTCCAGTAGATAATAATTGGGATTCTATAACTTATGGTAATGGTTTGTTTGTTGCAGTTGCAACTACTGGCACTAATCGTGTTATGACCTCCCCTGATGGTATTACTTGGACAACTACCAGTGCAGAAGAACGTGCTTGGATATCGGTAACTTATGGAAATAACTTATTTGTAGCTGTTGCACTTTCTCAAGTAGGAAGTGAAGTAATGACTTCTCCTGATGGTTTTACTTGGACTATTGAGAGTAATCCTACTGGTAATTGGAGGGGGGTAACTTATGGAAATGGTTTGTTTGTTGCAGTGGGAGACTCTGGAACAGGCGATCGAGTTATGACTTCGCCCAATGGTATTAATTGGACAAACAGAACAAGTGCTGCGGATAATAATTGGTATTCTGTAGTTTATGGCGATGGTTTATTTGTAGCTGTTTCTATTAGTGGCGCAGATAACAGAGTTATGACTTCACCCGACGGAATCACTTGGACAAATAGAACAAGTGTAGCAAATAGCACTTGGCTTGATATAACTTATGGTAACGGAATTTTTGTAGCAGTTTCTCAAGATGGTGGAAGCACTCAAGTTATGACTTCTGGAAAGCCTGAAGCAAATGTTATTCCAACAAATAATATTTTTCAAGGTGGAATGGATGTAAGGGGAGACTTGAACGTAACCGGAATTTATTATGGTAATGGAAGCGGTTTAACAGATATTGGAGCAGACTCTATTTTACCTGATTCTATTAATACGACTCATATTTTGGATTCTACAATTCTTACAGAAGATATTGCAGATAATAATATTACTGCCGCAAAGATAGCTCCTGATTCAATCGATGGAACAGAACTTGCTGATACAATAACTTTAGATGCAAACATGAACATAGTTGGAAATAATTTTAGTGTTAATAATTCTGATTTATTTGTTGATGTTAGTGCTGGTTATGTTGGGATTGGAACAACGACGCCAGATGAGAAACTGCATGTCGTTGGAGATGCAAAAATATCTACAGACCTGTATGTTCTTGGGCAGAACCTTTACTTAGGGAACGCTGCATCTTCACAGGCAAGGTTTTTAAATTTCATAAACGACGATGGCGAAGCGAACATTTACCTTGCATCAGGGGGCAGTTCAGGGCATTTTATATTTGATGGAATCGCAGGGAAACCGATTCGGTTCTCTATTGATAATGCAGAGGCAATGAGAATTGATAGTGCTGGTAAAGTTGGGATTGGAACAGCAAGTCCAACCCAAGCGTTAGATGTTAATGGGAGTGTTAATGTTACTGGAGTTTATTATGGTAATGGTTCGGGGTTGACAGATATTGGTGCAGATAGTTTGAATCCTAGTTCAATTAATACGACGCATATTGTTGATGGGACGATCTTAACAGCAGATATCGCTGATAATAATATTACAGCTGCTAAAATAGCTCCTAATTCAATCAATGGAACAGAACTTGCAGATACAATTACTTTAGATGCAAATATGAATATTGTTGGTGGGTATAATTTTAGTGTTAATAATTCTGATTTGTTTGTTGATGTTAGTACTGGAAGGGTTGGAATTGGAACAACAAGTCCTACTACTGAATTAGAAGTTGTTGGTGATATTATTTCAACAGGGACTAAATGGACAAGCAGAACTAGTGCGAAAGATGAATGGTGGATGGATATAATTTATGGTAACGGAAAGTTTGTTGCGGTTGGATATAATGGGGGTGTTATGACTTCGCCTGATGGAGTGACTTGGACTAATGCAACTGCTGCTGCAAGTGATTCGTGGAAAGATATAGTTTATGGAAATGGATTGTTTGTTGCTGTTTCAGAGGAAGGAACAGTAATGACTTCGCCTGATGGAGTGACTTGGACATCAAGGTCGAGTGCTGAGAGTAATACTTGGTATAGCGTGACTTATGGTAATGGAACATTTGTTGCTGTTTCAACAGATGGGACTAACAGAGTAATGACTTCTCCTGACGGCATGGCATGGACAGCTAGAAGTGCATCAAACGCTAATAGCTGGTACGATGTAACTTATGGCAATGGTTTATTTGTTGCTGTTGCAGCAATAGGCTCAAATGATAATAGGGTAATGACTTCTCCCGATGGGATTACATGGACTAATGGAACTAGTGCAGCAGGAAATGATTGGCAGTCGGTAACATATGGCAATGGAAAGTTTGTAGCTGTTGGTGATACTGGTTCTGGAAATAGGGCAATGTATTCAATTGATGGAATTACTTGGTATAATGGAACTAGTGCAGCTGATGATAATTGGTATAGTGTAACTTATGGTAAGGGCTTATTTGTTGCTACTTCAATTGATGGGACAGTTATGACTTCGTCTAATGGTATGAATTGGACATCGAGAACTGCGGCTGCTAGTAATACTTGGTATGATGTAACTTATGGCAATGGTGTGTTTGTTGCAGTATCTCAAACTGGAACAGGAAACAGAGTTATGACTTCTGGTAAACCAGATAGGAATGTTGTTCCTCATAATAATATTTATCAGGGTGGGATGGAAGTTAGGGGTGATTTGAATGTAACAGGAACTTCTTATCTTGGTGATGTTACTGTAAGTGCTGATAATATTACTGTTAATAATATTCTTCCAAAAGATGGTGGGGTTGTTAATGTTGAGGGTAATTTAACATTAGGACAGAAAATTGTTTTTGCACTTGGAGGATTTATTCAAAATATTGTTTCAGGGCAGATTGATGTTAATGGGACATTGAATGTTACTGGCGGATTAAATGTTGATTCAGGAACTTTATTTGTTAATGAAACTAATGATAGGGTTGGTATTGGGACAACTTCACCTACAGCCCAACTCACACAATTTGCTGTAACCCCTGAACATCGCCTTATTAGCAGTGGAGATAACAATAGCGCTCGTATCACTCGAACAGATAGTCAGGCTGAGGCAGTACGTTATAATACAGTAAATTTCCCAAGCGGTGTAGATCCATATGCCTTGGAGTTCGATGGTAATGGTGACTATATAGCCGGAGATGATATTTCGGGGAGTTTCACAGATGAAGCAACGCTTTCAATGTGGGTAAAACTAGATAATCAAATGCCAACAGTTGGTTTTGGAGGTATTTTTACTCTTAATAACATCTCAAATCAGGATGATCATTATCCTTGGACAGATGGCAAACTCTACATCAGTGCCTTTGCCACTACCCGGCGTATCAACGCTTTTGATAATACTGGTTTTGATAAAACCCAGTGGCATCATTTAGCTATTACAACAAAGCCGGGAAGTGGAAACTATAAGCTTTATCAAAATGGCATATCCCAAGTCAACGGTACCGGAGATGCCGTGATTGCCTTCGACACCACATTTAAAATCGGAGCATTCCCTAATTTCTTTTTAGATGGCCTCATGGATGGTGTCCGTATTTATAATCGGGAGTTGTCACAGGCAGAAATTACTACCCTTGCTAGAGGTGAAGATCCAAGCACTACTGGTTTGTTAGTCCACTGGAAGTTTAATGAGGGGTCAGGTACTGTTGCAATTGATTCTTCAGGAAATGGCAATAATGGAACGTTTGTC
>CAYLOQ010000013.1:0-8606 GCA_964385425.1 Candidatus Woesearchaeota archaeon
TGGAGAAAATTATTGCTCCCATAAGAAAAGGATGGAAGTGATATATTTTACGGGTTTTATTAGAATAAGGTTGAAATTAGAGTCAAGACAATGAATCCCCCCATAATTGCAATAATAATTATTTTTATAATCTCCATCATATCACTACCTGTGAAATTACCTTTTTTATTCATTTGAAAATTTGAGCCTCTAGTTTAGATAATCTTTCATATATTATAAGTTTTTCCTTAAGTTTTTTTATTTCAAATTCATTCTTGACTATCCTTGAGGTGTAGTCCGTAAAATACATTATTAAAAATCCAGTAACAATTAAGGATAATCCTGCTGGCCAAAATTCTTTATTTGCTATTAATGTCAATATTCCTGCAACCATAGAAACAAACCCTAATACTAGATCTGTTATTCTCATTAATATTTTAAGAAATTTTTATTTTAAATCAATTATGCTGATTCAAGACATGTTTCTCACTTAGTCTTAAACTCAACAACATCCATATCTTTTAATTTGTGTTGTAAGCCAACTACTTGGCCTGGGAATTTTGAAGAAGGTCCCCAGATTTTTGTTTCCTTAACTTTATTAGAAAATCCTTTGAGGATTTTTTCTGCGACCTCAACTACAGTTGCTTCAGGAGCAAGGATTATTGGTCTTTTTGTCTTTTCTTTCCCTGGTTCTTTTGTAAAAACACGGATCTTATTGAAGCTCTGGAAGAGTTTGTTTTTTAATTGTTCTAGTCCTTCGTTAGCTTTAGTAGAAACCAAAACAAAATCATATTTTTTAGAAGAAAGAGTAGCAGAGATTTTTCTAATTTCATTTTTGTCAAGCAGATCTGTTTTATTAAAAATTATAATTCTTTTTCCGTAAGCTTTTCTTAACCCTTTTTCTATGTCTATTATATCTTTGAGATCATTGATAATTATCAGGATTGTATCTGCAGTGTTAACCAGTCCTTTGTCATAATATTCTGACTCAAAGGCAGGAACTTCAATGAGTTGAATACTTGTTCCGTAGAAGTTTGTTATACCTATCTGTGGGGATTTTGTAGTGAAATCATGTTCTGCTATTCTTGGTTTTGCATTTGTTAAAAGAGAGAGTAAAGAAGATTTTCCTGTATTTGTGAAGCCAACTATTGCTGCCTGTAAATCTTCTTTTTTTATTCCTTGCTTGCTAGTTTTTCCTGATTTCTTACCCTTTTCTATTTTTTCCTGAAGTTTTTTATGCCGTGTTCTCAATTGGGCGAGCATCTTCTCGCTGCTCTTATGTTTCGGGCATTCACGAATCATTTCTTCAAGATAAATCAGCCTTTCTTCATCTGTTCCAGCTGAAAGGAATTTAGCTTCTGCTTTTTTATAGAAAGGAGATTGATTGGTTGAGGCCATATATCTTTTAAATCAATGGAACTTAAAAATATTATGGGAAGAAACTTTTTATAGTTCTTTTCTAATTTACTTTTATGCGAAGACCACCCCATATGAGAAGACATTTTTCTGGAGAAGAACAAGTAAGTAAAGTAAAGGAAATTTTAGAAGTATTAGAAAGGTCAGGAAAAAAGGGTACTGATTTGTCAAGGATACTGGATGAAGCTAATGGACGAGAATTTCCCGGATTATTTTTTTTAGTGATTAAGGGGTTAGAACAAGAAGGATATGTTTTTTCTTGTAGTCAGGAAGATACACACAAGAAAACATATTATCTCACACCGAAATATTACGATTCTAAATTAAGAGTTAATTCTAATTGAAGTTATAAGATGAATAAAAAACAAATAATCCAGAGAATCATGCAGAAGAAGGAGTTTTCCCAGCTCCCGAAAAAAGACGTTGAACTAGCTCTTAAGAAGTTTGACAAAAAACATTATCTGGATGAGGAAAAGATTAAGCTTGCGAGAAATCTTTTGATGGGGGTTTTTTCAGCGTTCACGAGCAGAAAACTCTTTTCTTGGAAAGAAAGGGGTGTTGGATGGATTTTAAAGAAACACCTTTCAACTAGGGAAAGGATTCATTATTACAAAGATATCTATAGAAAACTCTTGGGTGGAATGGAAAAAAAGCTGAGTGTGATTGATCTTGGAGCAGGAGTCAACGGTTTTAGTTATTCTTATTTTGGTAAGGCAGGGTTTAATGTGGATTATTTAGCAATAGAATCTATAGGACAGCTAGTAAAATTGATGAACAAGTATTTTAGAAGAGAGAAGGTCAGAGGGAAGGCTATTCATCTTAGTTTATTTGAGTTGAATAAAGTTAAAAGAGAGATTAAAAAACTGAAGAAGCCGAGAGTTATTTTTTTATTTAAGGTTTTGGATTCTCTGGAATTATTGGAGAGGAATTATTCCAAGAAGCTAATTTCTGAGATTTCTGATTTAGCTGAAAGAATAGTGATAAGCTTCCCAACAGAGACCATGATCAAGAGAGAAAAAATCTGGGTGAAGAGAACATGGATCTTGAAATTTATAGAAAAACACTTTAGACTTTTAGATCATTTTCAAGAGGGCGCGGAAAGGTATATAGTTTTTAGTAAGAAGTAAAGTTTATAATGGGAACTTCCTTGGTTTAGGTAATGGAACAACCAACACAACAAGGAACACAGCAACCCGCACAACCAGTTCAAACAACACCTCCTGTAGGCCAGCAACCAACACAGCAACAAGCTCAAACTACACCTGCAACAGGTCAACCTGTTAAAAAGAAGAAATGGTGGATCTGGTTTATAATAGCGATAGTGGTATTAGCTATAGTGTTAGGTCTTTTTCTCTGGATTTTTTAATAGGTAATTATATTTATATACTAATTCATTTTTCTTTCGTCATGAAACAGAAATTTTATAGGAAAGTTTTGAAAAATGGGATGACGGTTCTTTTGGAAAAGAGGAATCTTCCTGTAGTGAGCGTTGCATTTGCTGTTAGGAATGGAGGGATTAACGAGGCTGCCAACGATAAGGGAATTTCACATTTTATAGAGCACATGCTTTACAAAGGGACCAAGACCAGAAATAGAAAAAAAATTGCAGAAGAAATTGAAGGGAATGGCGGAGATTTAAATGGATTTACAGGTGATGTGGTTACTGCTTATTGGTGTAAGATGCCGAGCAAACATTTAGATGTTGCACTAGATGTTTTAAGCGATATGGTAAAAAATCCATTATTTGATGAAAAAGAATTCGAGAAGGAAAGAAAGGTTATTTTTGAAGAAATTAAAATGAATAAAGATAACCCTCTTCGTCACATCTTTAAGGAAATTCAACGATCCCTATACAAAGAACCCTTAGGACTCCCCCTGATCGGAACCCCTGAGACAATGAATTCTATTACAAAGGAAAAGATGGTCGAAAAATTCAAACAAGTTTATAATCCAAATAATATGGTTTTGTGTGTTGTAGGAGATGCTGATTTTGGTAAAATTGTTAATTTTGTGGAAAAGAATTTTGGAGATAAAAAGGGAAAAGTACCAAGATTTGATATTGAAAAGAAGAATGAATCAAGGATTGAAAAACGAAAAGGAATTGATCAGGCTAATTTGGTTTTTGCCCACCATGTTCCACTTGCAGGAGACAAAGGGAGTTATGTTGCTTTTGTGCTAGGGACTCTGATGGCCGGAGGAATGTCTTCCCGGCTTTTTAACGAGATTAGAGAAAAAAGGAATCTTGCGTATGCCGTGAAAGACGCCTCAAGCGTAAATAAGGATTTTGCATATAATCTTATCTATGTGGGAACAATGAAGGAAAATGTTGAGAAAGTTAAGAAACTCATTCTAGATGAATTTAAAAAAGTTTCAGAGAGTCTTGGTGAAAAAGAACTAGAGCGAGTAAAGGAACAGATTATTGGAAACCATCAAATATCTATGGAAGATTCTGAGAATCAAATGGAAAATCTACTCCTATCCGAGGTAAATGGAAATGCCGAAGAATTTTATAAATTTGAGGAGAAAATAAGGGGTATTAAGTTAAAAGATGTCCGAGATTTGGCAAAAATAAAAAAATATAGTTTTTTTGCATTGGTGCCCGAATAAAACTCTAAATTTTTTTATTTTTTCTTAATTAAGAAAATTATTAAAGAAGTGGATTATTCTAAAATGTTAAAATGGAACTACTAAGGACCTTCATCTCTATAGATTTACCAAGAAGGGTTCAGAGAGAAATAAAAAAGTTACAAGATGATCTTCCAGGTTTTGAAGGAAAGAGGACAGAGCTTGAGAACTCGCATTTAACTCTTAAATTTTTAGGAGAAATAGGTGGGGAGAAAGTTGAGGAAATTAAGAAGAAACTTTTAGAAATTAAATTTCCTAAATTTGAGACAGAGATTGATGAGATCGGAGTTTTCTCTCCAAAATTTGTAAAGATAGTCTGGGTTCATCTGAGAAATTGTTATGGGTTACAAAAGGTTGTTGATAAAGCTCTTTCAGGGCTTTTCAAGGAAGAAGAAAGATTCATGAGTCATGTCACAATTGCCCGTGTAAGGTTTTTAAAAAATAAAAATTATTTTTTAGGGGAATTGAAAAAGGTAAAAATACCAAAAATTAAATTTAAAGTTGATAAATTTACACTTAAGAAGTCAACCTTGACTCCAGAGGGACCGCTCTATGAGACTTTGGAAGAATATAATCTGATATAATTAAGAATAAAAGGGTAATTCTTTATTGTTCCTTTAATGGCGAACTTAGATCCGGAATCATTTACAGATATTTATTTTGGTGTAGCTCTGGAATCTGTTAGAGTAAATGTTCTCCCGACCTTGGATGATTTTTACGAAGATATTTATGGAAAAGTTTCTAAGAGAACAGGTATTCCTAGGGAGGGAATAAAATATCTTCATCATGCTTTTCATTGGGTTCTTTTTTTAAGAGACTATTCCCCTTTGGAAACCACAAGCCCAAGGGAAGTTAATGGTCTTACAAGAGTCAGATTAAAAAGTAATCCTCTGGAAAAATCAGAGTTAGTCTCTCGTCTCTTGGGAGAACATGGGATCTGGCTTGAAGAGAGGATGAAAAAATTGAGTAAATCCGATTAATACTTATTATCTATAATTCTTTTCATAATTTCTGCTTTTTTTCCAATAACATCACGCAAATCAGATTCTGGAGCATTGATTATATCTTTTATCGTCTTGAATTTTTTCAAGAGTTTTTTAGCTGTTTTTGGTCCTATTCCCGGGAAACCTTCGAGAATAAATTGCATTTGTTCTTTTTTTCCAAGATTTTTTTTCTTTACATTTAGCGGGAATTCTCTGGGTTTTCTCCTTGAGAGAACTGAAATGAATTTTGCCGTATCTTCATAATTTTTTGTGAAAATTATTGGGACCTTGTATTTTAGAAGAATTGAAAGAAGGAAACCACGAATAGAGTTTGGATGCATGCCCTCTCTGTCTTTGGAATCTGTGTATAGTTCTTGTTCATCTATACCTTCTATGATTAAAAGCCGGTCGTTATATTGCCCTAATTCTTCTAATTGTTTGAGAAGCCTTCGGTTTATCATAGACGTAACAAAATCAGAAACTGTTTTTCTTTCTATTGCAACACCATTAATCAAATAATCTGCAACTTTTAGATTTTTAAATTGAATTTCTAACCCCAAATCTGTTAATTCGGAAGGAATCAGAGAGTTCTTTTCTCTAAAGTCTATGATAACTATGGGTTTTTCTTTAGGTTTGGATTGTTTTTTTGAAAAGATTTCGAATAATTTTTTCATTCTAATTTTTCTTGAGATTCTAACTCACCCTTGAATAAATGTTTTTTTATAGAATCTATTGCTGAATGCATCTTCTTTTCTTTTGCTTTTGAGATATAAAAATATGCTTCATCCCTTGTTTTTTTGGTCATCATTATTAATACCTTACCTTTTGATAATCTGGCAGTTCTCCCTGTTCTTTGAATAGCCCTTATTGCAGATGGAACAGGTTCGTAGAATATGACTATACTTACCTCTGGAATGTCTAACCCTTCTTCTGCTATGGATGTCGCACATAAAACATTCACTTTTCCAGAAGAGAAATCTTCTATTATCTGCTTTTGTTCTTTCTGACTGAGTCCAGAACCATCCTCTTTTTTTGCCTGGCCCACAAATACTTTGGACTTAATATTCTTAATCTCATTCAGCCTTTTTGAAATTATTTGGGTAGTATCCCTGAATTGGGTAAATATTATTATTTTTATTTTTTCATTTTCTGATTTTTCTCTTTCTACTCTCTGTATCAGCTCAAAAATTTTTGGATGTTCTTCTTCTTTAGCTAGGAGTTCGTTTGATTTAACAAAAGCATAGTTAAACTCGGGCTTTGCTACTAGCCTTATGGCCCCTTTACTTTGTTTTCTGGCAGCCTGTTTGAATAACTCTCTTAGATATTTATTGAAACCAGAGAGGGTTTGGGTTTCCAAGAGTTCTAGTGCGTGCTGGACTTTTATGGCTTGCGCACACACACTCATACCCAACATCATGTTCCAGGTTTTATTTCCCTTCATAATACTCAATTGCAATTTTTTTTGAATTTTGATTAGCTCTGTTTTTGTCGGAAAGCTCCAGAGGATTTTTCTATTTCTCAACTCACCGACATATGAATCAAATAATTTTAACAAAGCCTTTTGTATTTCCACAAATTCCTTAGGAAGATCTACCATAATTTTCTCAAATTTTAATTCCTGAAGATATATTTTCACATCTTTACTATCCCTTGTTCGCAATTCTACAGCTTCTATTGAGAGATTTTTACATATCTCTCTAATCTTTTGCGCTTCACTTCCTGGTGATGCAGTCAATCCGAGAATCCTCGCATTTTTCGCTTGTTCAATATATTTTTGTGCAACATAATTGTAGTCATAACTCCTTATGCACCTGTGAGCTTCGTCTTCTACGAGCAAACAAACCTCTTTTAGTTCATAGAGACTCTTTCTCAGGTCGTTTGCAACACATTGGGGTGTTGAAAAAATTATATCTGCTGTTTGCCAAATCTCTTTTCTTTTTTCAGGGCCGACGGCCCCGGTAAATAATTGCATGTCTCCGAATAATTCTGGAAGGTGTTTTTTAAAAAAATCCAGGTGTTGTTGTGTTAATGGTTTTGTTGGGGCAAGGAAAACAACCTTTTCTCCTGGAAATTCTTTCATTCTCTGAATGGTAAGCATTAGAGCAATAAGGGTTTTTCCAAGACCTGTCGGGAGAACAACTAAGCAGTTCTTTTTTATGCAAGTTTCAAAAATTTTTTCTTGGTACTCTCTTGGAATAATTTTTTCTAAAAATTCCATTTTTTTATGAGCCCTTGTTTTATTAAATACTTTATGGAATTAAAAAATTACTTATTATAACCTCTCTTGCCAAGAACATCTTGCAGGGGATTGATACTCGAGATTTCTTCCAGTCTTAATTTCAGATATAACTATCTTATTTTCTATAATTAGGCATAATTCAGAATAAGTATCTGCACCAGAAGATCTTACACCCCCGACTATTTGATGAAAATAAAAACTTTTTGGCTCTTTTGAATGATCATTGTTCTCAAAATAAGTGCCATTTATTTCTCGCTGCACGTATGCAAGTTCCCCTTTAGAACACCTAACATTTTGAACATTTAATTCATCAGACGTAATATTTGCGGCTAAAAAAAGACCAAGAACAGCATTCTCATAACATTCAATTTTTTCTTCGTTAAGATTGATATAAGTAGATTCTTCCTGAGGGGTTTTTATTAAAAAGAATAGGCCTGTTATTATAATAATTACCGCAATAACAACAATCAAAATTTTGTTTCCCACATCATTTGTTGTTTTTGTTCTTTAAATGTTTTATGTTAGGAAGAGTATAGAACCGAGCCCGATTAAAACTAGAGAAGCTAGGAAACTCCAGAGGACCCGGCTCCCGAAAAATATCTTGTTTCCATCTAAATTAGATAAAGGAAGTATGTTGAAAAAAGCATAATATATGTTTAATTTTGCAAAATCCAAGAAACCCACGAGGTAACCAAACACAGCAAAAATAAGATTAGCAAAAATCCCCATGGATGCTATTAACCCTATGTGGGCTTCTGTCATCTCTGAAAAAGTGTATAACCCATGTCGTTTTGCTTTTCTATGGGTGTTTGGTTTTACATCAAAAACAAGAGAAGCCATCCATGTGAGGTATCCTAAGGAAAGGGCTGTCACAATAATTGGGAAAAATGCTCCTGCAGGGAATGGTTTTTTGAAATGCCTACTTGGTTTAAATCCATATCTCCTGATTTCCCAGAGCTTTAGTTCAATTTTGGATCCAAGATAGAAGCTAGCAATCTTCTTTGCTGTTATATTTATTGCTATGATCAAAAATACTGCGAGAAATGTATAGAGAAATATTTCCATACTTTTTATCAGACTAATTGTGAAGGAGAGAATTAAAGTTACGAGAAGGATTATGGCGATTTCTTTTTTATTTAGCATTATAAAGACAACCAAGGTTTTCTTTATCAATCTTTCCTTCAAGTTAGACTCAAGGTTGATTAACCTGAAAGGTTTCCTATCAAACTTTCCCTTGGGTTTGGTTCATGACTGATTGTTTAAGTTTTGGATTTTTTATAAAGTTTGTTATATTGGATGAAGGTACAGAAGGAGTATGGAAAAGTATTTAAATAAGATTGATTAAATTTTAACATGCGTGTTAA
>CAYLOQ010000014.1:0-7898 GCA_964385425.1 Candidatus Woesearchaeota archaeon
CCTGGTGGGAGAAGATACTGGTCGAACCGGCCACCGGCAGACTCCAGCGGTTCCATCCAGAGGAACGGATTGGGTTGCGAAAGGCGTTGACCGCCGGCCGAGCTCGCAAGGTGCAGGAGGAAGCCGGCCGGGAGCGTGGGCGGTTCATCCGGGGAACTACCTCAGCGGAAACCTTCCGCGAGGAAGTCGGCAAGCTCCGCGCCCGAATCACCCAGGTAGCCCACCCGGAGACAGTTGCCGTGCTTGATGCTCTTGAACGTGGGGGCGACGAGAGAACCCAAACAGCCTACCAGCGCCTAGTGGCCCACGGTTCACGTCCCTCCAAGGATGAGGTTCGCCGCGTGATGCTCAAACTCTTGGAGCGAAACCAGGATGCCCGCACTGCTTTCCGCGAACTGACCCGCTCCGGGTTCTACGAGACGCCGAAGGAAGCCTTTGAAGCCCTGGTTGACATTCAGCGGAGAAAGGCACGGCTGGGGGAGATGGAGCAAATGCCGTTGCCAGAGGCCAGAGCAGCGGTTGAGGGTGTCGTAGAGGAACTTCGGCGGACAGGCCGCGTAAGCCGAGCAGTACGCCAGCAATTGGTCGAAGCCCTGAAAGCCTTACCCGACTCAGACCAGAAGGCGATTCTGGATTGGTTGCAGGACCAGCTCACCGCGCAGAAGGGAGTACAGGAGCGGGAGCGCCGGAGAACTGCGCCAGCGCCCGGAGTACCGATTACACGACTACAACCAGTGATTCCAGGCACAGGATTAAGGCCAGTGATTCATGGCTAAGATTATTGCAGACGGCCAAAGAAATCTGATGATGGTTGACGTGAGGTGTAAGAGGTGCAAGCGGCTCTTGTTGAAGGGCCGCATCAAGACCGCAGAAATTGAGATCAAGTGCCGTGAGTGCAAATACATCAACAAGTTTTCCTTTCCGAGAATGATTCCAAGTAGGAGGATTGAACAGGAAATAGCAACCACATAGAGCGGTAGCAACCGCCTTAAAGTTTGAGAGGGTCACGAACCCCGACCTGCCCGAAAGGGTGGGCCGGGGTTTTTTGTTTTAGGGGAAGGCTATGAAGCGAACACTGATTGCTTTGAGTTGTCTGGTGCTGTTTGCCATCTCTGCCTACGGTCAGGGCGGAATCACGAACGATTCCGTTTTGCGGGCCGATGGCAGGCCAGCGATAGGCGCGACGGTACGAGTCTGTACTGAAGCAGCCAGCGGAACACCTTGTTCGCCCACCGCTTCGATCTTTAGCGACAAAGCTCTCACGATTGGAATTGGTCCTACCCTCGCGGTGGATTCTGGCGGTGCCTTTTACTACTACGCTGCGCCTGGATTCTACAAAGAACAATTCTGCCTCGGAGCTACCTGCGTCACCCGCACGGTGCAAGTAGCCTCCGATGGCACGAACATAGTAGTTGGCACCACGGCCGTCACCTTCTCCTCCACACCGACCTTCGACTCGTCCAGCAGCGTCTATTTCAGCATGACATTGACGGGCAACGTGACCAGTTCGACGATTTCAAACGCACCCGATGGCCGGGTCGTGTACTTCAACATCTGCCAGGATGCCACAGGAGGCCGAACCTTCACATGGCCGGCTTCTGTTCTGACTCCACCCACAGTCGGCACCACGGCGAGTTCCTGTACCTCAGCCAGCTTTATCTACGACGGAACCAATTGGCGTGAGTTGGCCGCATCCTCACGGGGTTCAGTGCTGTTTGATCCTTATGTTGACCTGGCAGAGCAGGGCTCCGCTCCGGCTGATCCCGCTGCTACTACCGGCAGGCTGTATGTTCTGACCGCCGATGACATTCTCAGAATCAAACGCGGCGCTACCGTTGTCGCGCTGGTGGATGACACCCACGCTCAGACAATCGCTGGGATAAAAACCTTTTCCTCTATTCCGGTTCTACCTGCTTCCGACCCGACCGCCAGCGAAGAAGCAACACGAAAATCCTATGTGGATGCGAGGAAGATAGCTTGGCGGGGCGGGTTTTGGGAAACGGCACCCGTAGCCGGGCTAACCAATATCCCGCTTCCTGCGGCCGACCAATGCGCGACTGGAATAAGTGTTGAGGCCGTTACCGTCGTGGCGGTCACAAAGGGAACCGGAACCATGACCTTCCAGGTCACGCGCTACAACAGCGCCGGGGTTTCTCAGGGCAATATCTTCAGCGGGAACCAAACCTACAGCAACACCGGAGACAATCGGCAGGATTACACCGCCACGACTACGACCGCGACCGCCAACGATTATTTCCGCTTTAACCTCGTGACCGTGAACGCTCAGGCAGACGTGAGTTTCCTGGTGGAGGGAAAATGCAACGTCTTATAATTCTCTCTGTCCTAGCACTGGTCGCAGTAGTTCTTTGTTTTGCTGCTTCCACCGAAAAAACACCCTTGACTATGGCCAACGATTCCTCAGACCCAGGGGAGGTATGGTTGAGCGTAGATAATGCCAAAACAGATAATGGAATCGAAGCCGAAGTGCAAATCAACTCGTTGAGTTCTCCCGATGGTTCTCAATTTCTCAAGGCGACAAATTTCGCTTTCTCCATTCCTGGCGGACATTCCATTGAAGGCATAGAGGTTCGTATCCAAAGGCTGGAGGGAGACCTGGGAACGGAACAGTGTACGGACGATTCTGTAAAACTAGTCAAGGGTGGGGTGATTGGAGGGGATGACAAACCGGACACAGGGGGCTGGACTACCTCCGAGGTGGAAATTACCTACGGCTCTTCTGGCGACAAGTGGGGTCGGACTTGGCTGCCTGCGGATATAAACGCCACTAACTTTGGAGTTGTTATTTCGGTGATTGACTCGGTTGGCGATGATACAGATGAGGATTGCTTAATTGATGTTTTCAAAATTACGGTCTTTCACATTGGCGGTAAAAAATTACTTATCACAAAACAATCACGGGAAGCGAAGATCGTTAGGGTTAGTTCTATTGAGGCTCTTCACCGAAGGGGATGCTAAACGGAAATGTGTGCCGAAACTCCATTCTCGCAGCCGCCCAATCCGCTTGCTTTCGGCAGGCAGTCGCCTACCTCTCTGCAAGTAGGGGCGCTGCTCAGGACTGCAATATGTTTCACCGAAGATTCAAGGCGGAGAGAGTGCGTCTGAGATGAAAAGCATTTACAGCTACATCTTGTTCCAAGTGCCGGTGGAGGCGAACTAGGGGGCCGTGCAATGAGAATACGCATCTTTGTTGGCTTAGTTGCTCTGCTGGCCGCGCCCTCTCTTGCTTGGGCTCAGGTTGTTATTCCCGGCACCGGCGGCGCAGTTGTAACACCCCCAGGCCAACGCACTTCGGTCATACCCGGCCTCTGCTCAGGAACCGACAAAGTAGCCGGCATTACGGTGACTGGAGCGGTCCAATGTTTGGTACTGATTCGACAGCGGCGTTTGGGGTTAAGTGGGGTTCCTGTGCCGCAGGCGGAACCGTTTGTGGCCTTGATAGTTTGTGGTCCAAGCATCCCGTTTGTCGAGATCATCCAATCATTCCTTGCCTCCAAGTAGGCCAGCCGTGAAAAAGGAGATTTGCGGCAGGTGGCACGCCTTGGCGAACCACTTTTCAACCCGTCAGGATTATAGGAATGCCGAGTGAGCAGATCAGCGCGAGGTTGAAGACCAACACCCTCAGCCCGCAACGCTCCCGCTATATCGGGATGGCGATGAGAGCAGCAGCCTTTCCTGACCAAGAGCAGTCGTTCTTGCTTCCCTCTTTGCCGTTCAAAAACGATGACTGCTTGTGCGTGAATTGCACGGGCCTGTTGTGGTCTTTCCGCTGCAAAGACCCCATCAATTGGGGACAGCCCCATGAAGGCGACCGCTGCCCGTACTGCAACGGACCGCTGCTCACTCACAGCTTGGAAAAGGACTGGCTCCCTTTCGAAGATTCTCTCTACCGCCTGCTGGGCCATGACAGGATTAAATCCTGCGACTCCTGCCAATGCTGGTTGTGAGCAGGAAGGCTTGCCCCTGCGGTGAATTGGGGTAGAATGATGGGGCCATGAGTAAGAACAACGGAAACCAGAAAAAGCCCGATGGCCGCAAGATTAGTAGGAAATTAACCCTCAAACAGAGGCGGTTTGTGTCAGAATTCACCAACCCAGAAGGTGAGGGGTTTGGGAACCAGACAAAGGCAGCAAAGCTAGCAGGTTACAGCGAATTAGCTCCAGGCCAATCAGGGCACCAGGTATTGAAAAATATTGAAGTTCAGAGCGAGATCGAGCGGATCACGAACAGGGACCTCAACCACGTCCTTGACGCTGCCGGGGTCACGATTGAAAAGCTGGCAAAGGGAGTGAAGCAAGGAATGAACGCCAAAGAGACAAAAGTCTTTCTACATCAAAAGACTGGCGAGCTTGTGTACTCCAAGAAGATGATCGCGCACGACATCAGGATGAAGGCGATCCGACTGGCGGCAGAACTTCGCGGTGACTTCGCACCGAAGCAACTCAACGTCTCGGTTCAAGTTCTGGCCGGCAAACTGGATGCCGCAAGGCGTCGGGAGAGAGAGCGGATGGTACAAGGGGTCAGGGTTGAAGAGGGTGAGAACAACACCCAGGAAGCAGCCCAACTTAGCGAGGCACCACAAGCTGAGGAGAAAACCAAGTAAGTACACTTTCAGAGTAAGCCAGAAGTCAGGAAGCCCTACCAACAGCAGTTTGACCACTACTAGCCTGCCGGGTAGCCCGGTTAATTAGTCCAGCATCCCCAGGTAAATCCTGCACTTGGTCGTCTGCGGCTTGGAGCCGAGCCAGGAGCGTTCCCAGTTCGTAGGCAACCATCGTGGCTTTCACTTCCGCGCCACCCTTTGCGGCGTACTCAGCCCGCAGTGCAGTGATTTTCTTAGCGGCGATCCGTAGGCCGGCTCGGAGATTCGTGAAGCGGAACTCCTGCAAGCCTTGGACGAGGCAGGCACGGCAGGCAGTAGCAGTGTGGGGATGGAGCTTGCAGCGGCCGTTGCCGTTACAGTTGACCTTCTTGGCAGGCACGACCTCAATCCTAACCACTGAGCCGGTCAGATTGCAACAGCTTCCGCTCCATCCCCCCAGCCAGCTCCCGCAGCCGACCAAGAGAAGGGCGAAGATGACTCCCCCCAGCTAAGGAACTGGCGGTTTCTTCTTCCACAGGCCCCGCAAGGCGTACTTCAAGAACCACGCTGCAAGAGCTACTTGCAGGCTTATTTTCGTGATCCTTTGTGCCGCCTCTTGTGACCCATCAGAAACCCCGACAAGCTGGCACGCATCCGGGCAGCGTTGGCGTCGAATCAGGCACGCCTGGCGTGCTATCACGCGCCGGATGGACAGGGGCGGGCCACCCTGCTACCCTCGGCACACAGAGGGAATCTACGAGGTACACCATGCAACGTCTCAACACAGCCCTACTCGTAGTCGTGACCGTGCTGCTGGTGATCCTGCTGCTGCGGCCCCATGCTGGCAGGTATCAGTACATGGGAGACGATCTTTTCCCCTACGTGCTGGACACCGCGACCAGCGAAATGACCGTGGTGAGCGCCACTGAGGAAGCACGCGCCCACTACAAGAAGCGCGAAGAGGAAAAGAAAGCCGAACAAGAAGCCGCGCACCAGGAATGGCTGGCTGCGACTTGCCCCGACGTTCTGGCTGGCCGTTCAGCAAAGCGCTATCCTCTTCGTCCGTATCCCAACGTCCTAGCTTCGGCTGAGCGCCGCCGTCAGGAATGCCAAGAGTGGCAGCAAGCACAGCGCACCACGACCGAGTAAGACTTTCGCTTTTCTTTTCTCTTGACAAACATCCTACCCCTGCTAGGATGTACTAGACTATGAAAAGCTACTCCACTGTTGAGGTCGCCCGGAAAGTTGGCATCCACAAAAGCACTCTGAGAGATTGGCTCCAACGAGGAGCGATCCCAGAACCGAAGCAACGGGCCAACGGCGGTCAAATTATCCGAATCTGGACCGACCGCGACGTGGAGCGCGTGCGGCGCTACAAGGCGGCGCACTACATGAAGAAGCCAAGGAAGAAGCGATAGAAGAGCGGGACGCGCCCGTGCAGATACACGGAACGCGCCCCTAACCAAAGATGCACCGGAGGTGCAACGATGGCTACCCAAACCGTACCGCAAGCAGTACCGTTTCGCAAACCCACCGAGGTCATCACCCAGGAAAAGCTCGCCTACCTTCTGACCCTGAAAGGCGAGATCGCCGAACGCAAGAAGGCGTTGGAGGAAGTTGAGGCCGAGGTACAGGCCGCGCTAGAAGTTAGCGTGCCTGTCCAGGTCGGCTTGCTCCGGGCGTTCCTGAAAATCATTGAGCGCCGCTCCGTTCAGTGGAAGCAGGTGGTGGAGCGGAAGTTGGGCGTGGACTACGCCAAGCGGGTATTGGCAGGCACAAA
This sequence comes from Candidatus Woesearchaeota archaeon, assembly GCA_964385425.1. Taxonomy (GTDB): domain Archaea; phylum Nanobdellota; class Nanobdellia; order Pacearchaeales; family GW2011-AR1; genus ASMP01. The sequence goes on from CAYLOQ010000014.1 coordinate 6,381, forward strand.
GCCCGACCGCTTCACGCACCTAGTCGTCACGGCCTGAGCCGAAACGCTCCGGTAGGCTTCTCTCCTTGCCCCCGCTCTGCCTGCCGGGGCGTCCGCCCCACTCAGTGTGCGCGGCTTCGGGGCGCTGATGATGGCAAGCCGCGCTAGGAGGAAGAGAGGGCAATGACGAATAGGAACAGGTGGGCCGCCCACTACCGGCGCTTTGGGTGTCTCTACTGCCACAAAAAGAGACAACCTCATGGGAGACACGGACTGTGCGCCCGCTGCGCCGCGCAGGTCACACAGCGATTGGAGGCCATCGTAGGGCAGATGGCCGCTGCTAGGGCCTAGCCTCCGACTACCTGCTCATTCTTGGGAGTGGGCAGGCGGATGGAGGCAATCCCCGCCCCCGATGGGGCGCAGAAAGGAGACTGAAATGGAAAAAGGAAATGTTCGGTATCTCTCGCCACAGGAAGTAGGGCGCTTAATCGAAGCTGGAGACAGCCTGCGGGATAGGGCGCTCCTGGAGTTTCTTTACGCCACTGCTGCAAGGGTCGGCGAAGTTCCCAACGTGGAAGTGAAGGATCTCAATTTCAACCGGCGCACGGTCTTGCTCCACGGCAAGACAGGCGATCGGGTGGTTCCCTTCGGTCGGCAAGCCGCCAAAGCTCTGCGGGCCTACCTCGCAGGCCGGAAGGCCGGCTGCTTGTTCCTTGAGCGCAGGCAGCCTCTCTCCTTGAAATCCGCCCATCAGACCGTCCGCAAGGCTGGAAATCGGGCTGGGTTGAAACAGGTCAGCCCAATTATTTTGCGCCACTCCTGCGCGGTCGCCCTACTCGAAGGGGGCATGAACATAAGTCTCGTCCAAGAACTGCTTGGCCATTCGAGGTCAAGCTAGAACGGCTATGGAAGAGTGCATGACAGACAGCCGCGCGCCGGACAACCCGGCCAGAGAAGTCGACCTGTGCCGGAAGTGTGGCGTGCGGCCTGTCTCCCCTACTAGGACAAGAGTGAGGCACCACATCTGCGGCCCCTGCTATGAGCAGCTTCCCTCCAACCGGCGCTATCGGCAGTCAGAGAAAACGAAGAACGCTCGGCGCAGGTATGAGCAGACCGGCAAGGGGAAGGCTGTGCGCCACAAGTACGAACAGAGCGAGAACGGCAAAGCCACGCAGCGGCGATACAACACGAGCGAGAAAGGCGTGCTCAGGAAGGGCCGCGAGTACATCCAGCCCGCGATAGTCGCACCACCACCGAACGGCGGGCTGGTCAAGTCACACCGGGGGAACAACCTCGCGTTGGTGGCTTCCTTCGACGCTTGGCTTGCGGAAGAGCAATTCTCCGGCAACACACGCAAGAGATACCTAGAGACGTTGAGGTACTTTGCCCACTACCTCCGGTCGGTTGCGTTGCTGGAAGTGGAGCCAGCAGAGATAGGGCGCTTCCTGGGCCATTTGCGCGCGCGCGGGCACCGCCGCACCACGATTTCCAACAATCTCTCGGCACTCCGAAGTTTCTACACCTACCTGCAAGACCGCG
>CAYLOQ010000015.1:0-7402 GCA_964385425.1 Candidatus Woesearchaeota archaeon
CATATGATCTAGTTGTTTTAGATTTTCAAATGCCGGGTATGGATGGATATGAAACAGCTGTAAAATTAAGGGAGATTAGACCTGGTATTGTAATAATGGGTAACTCTACACGTTGGAATCAAACTAATGCTAAGGAAGCGGGATTGGTAGCATATGGTTCTAGTATGAATCCAGATCCCCTAGTTGATTATATTTCTCAACTTTTAGAAGAAAGTAAGAGTCTTTCTGGACAAAGAAGTTGGGGGGAAAGGATGAGGAATTTATTTCCAAAGAAATAACTCTAAAAAGTTCGCACAAGGTTGGTGGAAATTCATTTCTTAGACTGCTTCCATAAAAGATTAAAAAACTTCTTGTAAGATCTTGCGACAAGGGGCTCTTCTATCAGAATTCCTATAGGATCTTCGAGGTAAATGACAATTGCGACTTTTTCTCCGATAATTATAGTTTCTACCATTTCTTCAAAACTTTTATCTGTGAGCCTTACCTTCATAAGAGGCAGTTTGTTCAACTCTTTTGCTCTTTTTTCTAAAGATGTGTGGAAAATCATCTTTGTTTGAGTTTTTTCTTTTACTCTTCTCACATTAAATGCCTGCCAAAAGAAATCTTTCAAAACATCTTCTGAGCTTTTTGCAGCCCCATAAGAGAGAAATTCCTTATTATTAGAATCCAACATGTAATTAAGCAGTTTTCTTATTGCTTTTCTTCCTTGGTGGATTGTTGCTTTTGTTTTTTCTCTTCTCTCTTGATGCAGTTTTTTTAAATCAGGTATTAAAATTTCCAGCCGTTTCTTTTTTTCCTCGAGAATTTTCATTAATAAAGAGGGGTCCATAGCTTGGTAATGTTTAATTTTACCCTCGACAGAATAAGTTATAATTCCTTTCTCAATCAAAGAATGAAATGCCCTATGCACTACTGGATTTTGTAGATTTGATTTATCTATTACTTCTCCGGCTTTTGCAGAGCCTAATTTAAGTAATGCTAGATATACTTTTATCTCAGAGTCTGTAAGACCCATCTCTTCTAACACTGATGTTTCCATATTTTTAATAATCATTTTCCCTATTTAAGACTTTCTTTTGTTACATCAATTGGTGTTACAAATCTATAAATACCCTTATTTGGATGCAAAATTACAATGGAATTTGATTTAATGTATGAATTGGGAAGGCCTGAAATTTATATGGCATCAATATTAGGGCTTACTACACTAGCAACCCTTTATCTTGCGATAAGTTTTAAGGTAAATCCTCCAAAATATAAAGAAGATTTTGACGAAGGGCGAGGATCCTTCGAAGCTTATCAAGAAGTAAACAAATCCTACAGAGAATTACGTGGAAGATGGGTTCGTGGAGATAGCATAACAACCCCTGAATGGAACGAATTTATTGATTTAGTAGAGGAAAATATGCCTAATGTTTTAGTTCTCGAACACAGACATGAATTAAGGGTATGGACAAGATTTGCTTATACGAAGGATGACAAAATCAGGATTCCTGACCTCGATCAGCCCATGAATGGTAGCCCCACTTCACTAGAGACATTGAGTCTAGGAGAAAAGTAAAATGAGAAGATACATAAGAGACCTTAGCAGAATGTTAGAAGTAGCGAAGAGCCTAGAGAGAAATAAAGATCCTTCATGGCAGAAACTCGAGAGAGTGGATCAATTATACCAGGGTCTTTGTGAAGGTAAGGGACACTTAGGGTGGTATCTCTGTGGTTTTGGTAGGTTTGAAGAGGAATTAGATGAAATGCGGGGCGCTGTTATAGCAAAAAGAGATTTTATTGCCGGAGGTTTGCTTCCGCCACAAAAAACTATTGTAAGAGAAGGGGAGGTTGTTGCAGAGCCAGAAGAAATTATTTTTAATCTTGTCCCCTATCTTAAAGGATATCTTGGATCATTTGAAGAAAGCAGAGTGTTAAGGCTAAATGATGCTTATCAACGAGGAGTTCATGAAGAAGACCCTGTTTATAGAAAATTAGAAGAAACCAGTGAATTCTTTGATGAAAATATTCAAACTAAATTCAGTTCTTGGTCTTCTGTTTGTCCTGGTCTCACAAAATACATAGATGAGGCGAGAAAGAGGATTTTGACTAGAAGTATGGATAAAAAAGAATATAGGCTCTTATTAGATAGTTCTCCTGAGGAAATTACAGAACAACAGGTTCCTGGAGCACTTGAAGAAGTAGCTAGAATTGAAAAATCTGCATAAAACTTCGGACAAGGTTGGTTATAAGAATTCTTCAGAACGATAATGTTTAAAATATCAAATCTTATTCTGGAATCATGGCAGAACAATATAAGTTTAAATCACAAACTGAAGGGCGAAGAGTCCTTATAGAAATGGGCTATCGTATCAAAAGTGGTTGTGTCACCCCATTAAAACTTCCTAGATTTTGGCCAAGTCATTTAGTGCCGGGAATATATGATATTCCTTTTTCTATGGCATATTTCTCTGAAACAGGAAAACTTACATGGAGAGATTCGGAAAATCCTGTTCTTATAAAAAAACAGAGGGAATTAGAGGCTGTTCTTGATGAGTATTTTTCAGAGAATGGTCATTGATTTCTTTAGAACGATAATGTTTATAAGTAGATAGATTATTGAAAAAACATGAGAAATTTAGTCAGAAATACATCTTATGTTCTTGGGTTAGTGGGAGCACTTACTGGCTGTCGTGGGACTCTTCGCATGGACACTTGGGAATGTGATGGAATATACAGGGAACAAATGGGTCTTCTTTCTCGCTTTAACCAAGTAACGTCTCAAGAAGTGGGTAAAACCACAATAATGATAGATTATACGGATAGGACTGTTGATTGGAGGAAGGCTGCAGCAAAAAGAGATTTAGAGGAAGATAATATTGACAGACTCTTAATAAAAACTCCAAGGGTATACGAAGTAATTACTCCAAAAGATTCGAGTAGCCAAACAGATTCTGGAAAAAGGGCTAGAAACCTTCTTATTAGATGGAATAATTCATATCATGATACGAGAGGTTGTTTCATAGACTGGGCGCGTAGAGATTATGAAAAAAATCAGCATCAATAATTTTTTCTAATACAATAATGTTTAAATCGAAACGTTTAAAAATAAGTTAAACTTAGTTAAACTAAGCTGAAATGGTAAACGCATTAATCAAACTTGATGAAAACGTTAACAGAATCCTGAATCTCATTAAAGCAAAATATGGATTTAAAGATAAGTCAGAAGCTGTGGCTTTTGCTGTGAATAATTATATTGATAATGAAGGAGAGCCTGAGCTGAGACCCGAATTCATAGAAAAGATGAAGAAGATACAGAAACAGAAGACTATTAAGGTCGATGACTTCGCTGCAAGATACGGGCTTGCAGAATAAAATGTATTCTTTAGAAATTAAGGAAGAAGCCAATAGAATTTTTAAAAAATTATCAAAGAAAAATCCTAAACAAATATCAATAATTAATAAAAAAATTGGAGACATAAGAAAAAACCCGGGACATATCTACAAGTTTCTTCAAAGACCCCTACATTCTTTTAACAGAGTTCATATAGATAAGTCTTTTGTTTTAATCTTTAAAATTGATCATGAAAGAAGGGTCATTGTTATCTATTACTACGATCATCACGATAAAGTTTACAAGTGGCTCTCTAAATAAAACACAATAATCTGTAAAAGTTCGTAAAAGAGTTGTGAAATTCTCAAGAACAATAATGTTTAAAAATAGTTGAAATGTGTGAGGTTTATGATAAGTTTTTATAAATTTGAATCTGGGAAAAGCGGGAGAGAAATCCTTCAAGAACTGGGTTATAACGTCCCTCCAAACTCTATGAATGTTACCCCCTCTGAAGCTCCAGAAAATTACCCAAGACACACAGAACCAGACAATAAAAACCTCTTCCCTATAGCATTCCTTGGTGAAATGGGTAGACTAATATTCACTTCTTCCAGAGATCCTGTTATTCTGGAAACGCAAGGGAAACTAGAAGCTGCCCTTGATAAACTTGGAATTTCTTCTTTTGGATAACTTTTAAAGATGGGCTCTTGGTTGTGAGAATTCTTCATAACAATAATATTTAAAAATAGGTTTATTCTAAGTTTTTTACAATGACGAGATATATTGTTGTAGAGGGTGTTGGTTCAGACGAGAGAGTATACGAAGGAGAAGACCGAGATGCTGCTCTTAGAGTTCTTAGTGAAGGTCGTCGTGAGATGTATGAGTTAAGTTCGAGTTCGGGGGCTCATGAATTAACCATAAAAAGTAGTATTTGGCTTAGTGGTAAACAAACAAGTGTAGGTCGTCTGAGAGGAAATAGAAATGTTCTTATGAATCTTTTAGAAGATTCTGCTTGGGAAAAAGTATACCCTATATCGGGAAAGGTTGTGGACGCTTAAAAATAGATGAATTATAACAAAAAATGGAACTTGAACATAAATTTTATACAATTAGAAGAGAAAAATTACCTAAAAAAAGAGTGGCATATCATGTATCTAGATTAGATGAGTGTGATGAGAAACAAGACTGGAGCTTTACAGGTGGGTTAAATTTTCAAGATTTTCTTCAGTATCTCGTGAAACGCTTTTCTGATGCCGCACCCCCCTATACCTGTGAATTTGAGTATGATGAAAATTCTAATTTAGAAACAGCTGAACAACAGATGCTTAATCAAGTGACTGCAACGTCTAATCAGATTGCTCTGTGTAAAAGTCAATTACTCGAAATAATTGAATCACAAGTAGCTTAATTTCTTCAGAACAATAATTTTTAAAAATAGATGAAATGTGTGAGGTTATGGCAAACTTTTATAAGTTTGAATCTGAAGAGAAAGGCAGGAAAACTCTTCAAAGATTAGGTTATAACGTCCTTGAAAATGGGTGTATCCTCTCCTCTAAAGTTCCAAAAAATTATCCGAGACATACAGAACCAGACAATAAAAATCCATTCTCTATGGCATACCTCTGTGAAATGGGTAGACTAATACCCAATTCTTTTACAGATGATCCGATTCTTATGAGAAGTCAAAGGGAATTAGAGTCTGCCCTTGATAAACTTGGAATTTCTTCTTTTGAAGAACCTCTGCTTTCTCAAGAACAATAATGTTTAAAAATGCAGAATTTATTAGTTTTTTACAATGGCAGACAAAAAGAGAACAATGCCTAGAGAATTAATAGTTCAGGTTCCCTTAGAAGGAAAAGTTAGAGATCCTGCATTTACTACTGTAGCTGCGATGAATCTAACAGAAAAGGAAAGACTTTTATTTCTCGGATTGGCAGATTTCGTTGTTATTGATGCTAGGTTTTCCTCTAGTGGCGAATCTGTAAGATATAATAAGGTTGAAGACAAAACGTACGTTTCCCAAGAAAGCGTAGAGACACGTGCGGTCAGAGAATTAACATACCAAAGATGCGATCCTGATTCAGGGTAACAAAGATCTCTTTAGAACAATAATGTTTAAAAACACAGAATTTGTGGGGGAATTACAATGACTTCGATAGATCGAATAAGGGTGAATTCCTTATCACAGGAACATTATGATAGTTTGGTAAGATACATAAAAGACACCGGAACGCTTAAAGGAGGGAAAATGCCTTTATTTAAGATAAAAAAAGTGGGTTCTGTTTCTGGCAATCCTCCTTATTATCATAGAGTAACCATTGGTGTAAATTATATTTGGAATGTCGGTGATTTCGATGAAAATCGCGAAGAGATACAGGAAAAATTAAGTGGGCTTCTACACTTAATCGATGGTGTAGAAGAAGAGTAATTAACCCCAATTCCCCACGGTTCTCATAACGTTTATTGTCCGAACCTTTTACGCATAAAATTGCTTTTTTTAAGAATTATACAAAATTGATCGTTATATCTGATGCTGTAACCTTTCCTCGAAGAGTTTCCGGTGCACGATTTACAATTTCTGCTATCTCTGCTGGAGTAATTTTTGTTTCAGTTCCAATAGTTTCTACCAGAAGACCATATCTACAAGGACCCTGAGAATTTACGCCGCCCGAGTAAGGGTCTCTTTTTATAGGATCCACCGAATCAAATAAACGACATCTTCCAACATTATAATCTTCTGGCCAGAGATCATACCAAATACAATCCATACATTTTCTTATTTCCTGATTTATCATGTCAACTTAGGTTAGCTTAGTTTAAAGTCTTTTTAATCCATCCAGTACTGTTTCTACATTTATATCATCCTCAACGAGTTCTTCTACAAAATCATCTAGAAATCTGTTTAAGATTTTTGCGATCCCCCCTCTTGTTAGTTCTACCCTCTCTTCGACATGTAAAGAATATCTGCAAGGATCTTCTTCCCCAACACAACCTATGTAGGTTCTTTTTTCTGGATCTGTAGAATCAAATAAAAAGCACCTTCCCATAGTTGAATGCTTTAAATCAAAGTATTCGCAACTTCCACAGATTCTGACTTCTTTGTTCATATTTTATTCACCTGGTTTGCTTAATTATCCCTAACTTCTCTGGTGGTTTCTGATTCCGAAGTTCTATAACTTAAGGATTTGTTCACGGCAATCCCTAGCTTTGGTTTACCCCTTGTTTGATTAGCTAACCAAATAACGATTTCGGAATCTGCCAAGATACTTCTCTTTCTAGAATCTGGCAAAAGTACAAGTCTTTGCGCAAGATCCTTACTAGGCCTTAATCCTGGACTTGGAAAAAAAGATACATCATATGATCTGTTCCCATTAGCTTCTACAAGAACAAGTGTGTCTGTTCTATTAAATGAATAAAGGCCCTGTTGGAGATCCTCTCCCGGTGGTGATACATATTTCATTGGTTTCATGTTCAATTACACAATTAATTTATTTATAAATATTATTATTCCCTATCTCATTAATTTTCTTGCTAATTTTTGAATTAATTTTTGTTTTGCCGGGGGTTGTGCACTAAGGTAATCTTTGTGCAAGGTTGTTTAGGGGTGTTTTAAACAGCTGTTTACTGTTCTTTTTTGCTGTTTTTCCATAGGAAACCTTGGGTCTTCGACACATATTTCATAGATTTTTACTAATTTTTTACGTTGAAAGTTTTGTATTTTATCGACGTAAAACAAAAAATATTTAAAGGCTAATTACAAAAGATGTGTATGTTTTGGTGGTTTTCTGGAAAAAAGGAGGTTGAGAAGCTAAAGGATGATACAAAAGGGGGTTTTGAATCTGTTAAAAAAGACATAAATGCTGTTGGAGCTTGGATCAAACACCTTGATTCTGAAAGAAAATTACAAAAAAGAGATATTGAAGACCTAAAAGATCTTTTATCGACGGTAAAAGAAGAGGTTGAAGGATTGAAAAATGTGCTTTCTATAATGAATGAAATCAAACCGAGGGGGGTGTTTAAAACACCCAAACAGGTGTTTAATAAACAAACAGCTGTTTATGCTGTTCAAACACCTGTTCAAACACC
>CAYLOQ010000016.1:0-5586 GCA_964385425.1 Candidatus Woesearchaeota archaeon
GAATAGAGATCAGAGAACAATCTGGACAGCTTACAAGAAGGCAATAGAAAAACAAAAAGAACCTATAGAAATTAGAGAAACTAATATTTTCCTATCAACCTCTATATTGAGAAATAGAAAACTAACCATCTTAGAATCAATAATAGCGTATCTGAAAGAAAAAGAGATGAAATATAGTGAGATAGCTGAATTACTAGACAGAGATCAGAGAAACATCTGGGCAATATATTCAAGAGCCATAAGGAAGATAAGTGAAAAAGAGATCGAAGATATAAAAGAGATTAATATTCCGATTACAATATTCTCTAAAGAACTTGGTGTTTTAGAGACAATAACCAAATACACGAAAGAAAACTTGGGAATGGATTATGGTGAAATCGCAGAAAAATTAAATAGAAATGAGATAACAATTAGGACATCTTATAAGAGGGCTATAGAAAAGCAGAAAGATCTGATAGAAGTTAAAGAAACAAAGGTATTTTTATCGATGTCGATATTCAAAGACAGAAAATTAACAGTATTAGAATCAATCATTGTATATCTAAGAGAAAGAGGAATGAAATATAGTGAGATTGCTGAATTACTCGATAGAGACCAAAGAAACATCTGGACAATATATTCTCGAACAGTTGGGAAAAAGAAGAGAAATGTTTAAAAATAAAGTAAACGTAATTTTAAAATGACGTCCTCCCACACCTAAAGGTGTGGGTTTCCAGACGCACTGATGATAGGGGTACCATGGTGTTCCTCTTGATGTAGTACATAGGCGATGGTGAAATCCAGGTCGGTGAAACCTATCGAAGCAATGAACTTGCCTTTGCTCCAAAGATGTCCTTTGGGATATCTTAATCTTGCTTTAGGGTGAAACCTAAAGAAAAGGTAGGAAGAAGTTCCTTTGATAAGCGGAACAATCTTGGTCGGATTCACATTTGTTGGTGTTTTCACGACGAGATGCACATGATCAGGCATGACATACATCGCAACAATTTTGATGTCATGTTTACAACACACCCGTCGGATACAGGCTTCCATCAAGCTTTTATATTTAAACTTATTAAACATCGCATAGCGATACTTGGTACAAAACTGGACATGCCAAAAAGCAATTCCAACTGAACGGTTGTTTCGTTCATAAAGTTTCATAAAACTTACACTCATATTAACCTCCAGAATACAGTTCACACTATATTCGTTGTTTATTTCAAAGAGGCTAGTATCTAGCCTCTTCATAGTCATGAATCAGAAATTAAATAAATTTAGAAAGGATTCAATTCCTCTGATAGCTAAAGCTATCAGTATCCTTGAAACTTAAATGAAAAGGGGGGGGATAATGGTAATTATTTTTTTAGGACTTTTAGTATTATTAATAGTTCCCTTAATCTCTGCAGGTTTCTTTGATGATTTCGTTAAGAGATTTACGGGTGAAGAAAGAATTACAGGTGAATTGACTAGTAATGAAACCTCATTGAATATTACAATAGGAAACGCAGCACCAACAATTACTTTTGTAGAGGCTATTTCTGCACAGAGCCCTGTTGAGGCTGGAAACAGGACTATTACTTTTAACTTTACTGCAACAGATGATGACGGTGGAGGTAATATAAATGTGAGCACTGCAGAGGGCAGGTTTCAGCTATCAGGAGAACCAACTAGGTTAAATCTTACGTGCAGTGACTGGGCTACTAGTGGAAATGATGTCAATTTTACTTGTACTATAGACATGACTTATTTTGATAAAAATGATGCTTCATGGACCATAAATGTTACTGTGAGAGACAATAATCAGGCAACTGGTGAGAATTCTTCTACAACTTTCCAATATAACGTATTGACTGCAATGGTCATGTCTCCTGTATCTTTAGGTTGGCCTGCTGTATCATTATCAGGTACAAATACAGGTTCAAACACAGACCCAATTACTATAAATAACACAGGCAACGATATAAACCTGAATATTAATGTTACCGGACTTGATCTTCAGGGAGAAGAAACTTCTAGTGAACACATCTTTACAGAGAACTTTACAATAGAGAATATTTCAGAAGGTTGTGGTGCTGGTGCAACAGCAATGGTTAATGATAGCTCCATAAATGTTACTTCATTGATATTACAGCGAGGGGATAATGACCTAGGAAATGGGCAAGAAGAGGTTTTCTTCTGTTTGAAAGGAGTTCCACAAGATATAAGCGCACAATCATATTCAAGTACAGCATTAGGTTCGTGGACAGTTATTATTAATTAAATAAAATGAAAAAAATAAATAAAAAATTTAGAATAATCTTTAAAAACATAAAAAACATTTAAAAACAAGATACAAAATGAAAAAAAGTAAACAGGTAATTATTGGAGGATTATTTGCTTTCCTGATAGCATTTTTAATGCCTTTTAGTTTAGCTTTCGGAGTCGTAAATTCTTATTGGGATGATATGCCACTAAGACTAGCTCCAGGGGAATCTAAAACTGTTTTTTTAGGATTGCAAAACATGCTTGGGGGTGAAGCTATGACCTTAAAGGCAGAGATTACAGATGACGGTGGAGGAATAGCGACCTTGGTTGATACAAATTTAGATTATCTCGTCCCTCTTGGAGATGAAATTGGAGTTCCCATAAGAATAGAAGTCCCAGAGGATGCGAAGAGGGGCGTTACACACATGATAACTACATCATTCACACAAATTTCAACAGGTGGTGGTGGAATGGTTCATCTCACAGGAGGTATTGTGAGCAGGTTCCCTGTAGAAATAGTCGGTGAAAGAGATAGTGAATTATATGTCCAGCCAGAACCTAAAGAAGGCATACCTGGTTTCTGGTTTATTTTAATCGCTATTACCGTCACATTAATAGTCTTCACTCTTGCAAGAAGAAGAAAACATTAAGAAACGAGTAATTATTAAATTTATAATTATTAAATTTAAATTCTCTAATAAACTTTAAATAGATTATTTTATTCTTCTATAAATGAAAAGAGGTGTTTTTATTCTTTTATTAGGAATAGGTTTTGTTCTTTTAATGGGTATAATCCTGTTCTACCTATTGATATTAAAGACAGGGGTTGAAGACACAGCAGGGGAAACAGTTACAGGAGAAATAACAGATGCTAGTCTGACTGTCACAATATCTATTACAGGCTCCCCTTTTTTAACAATTATCAAACCATTGAATCAGACTTATTTTGAAAATGAAAGTCTTAGGTTAAAGGTTAACGCCAATACAAATGACATGTGGTATAATTTAGATAAGGGGGATAATATAACTTTTCTAGATGAGACACTTTTTAACACATCTGAAGGAAGTCATACAATTTATGTTTTTGCCAACAACAGTTTTGGAATAACAACCAAGAATGTTACCTTTACTATTAACAATAGCCTCTATAATGTTATTCATGAAAATTACAAAGGTGCAAATAAGGGTGGCTCGACAAATTTCAGTGAATTTTCCTTTACAGAAATACAAAGTCTAAGTGGTGTTGTCTTAGAAAATACCCTCTACGGAAAAATAAGTTTCAATGAAACCATTAATGTGACCGATGATGCAGACCTGATAGATGGTGAAACAAATTTAGAGACAAATACAAATATTTCATCAAACAAGATTGAATTAAATTCTACAGCCCTCCCAAATTTCAATAAAAGTGCGACTTTATATTTATATAATTTAACACTTAATCCACCAGTAAGAATATTAAGAGATGGTTCTGTTTGCCCGTCAACAATATGCACGCAACAGAGTTATACTGGCGGAACTCTTATATTTAATGTAACTGGATTTACTGTTTATTCTGCAGAAGAAACTCCCAGTGGAGATGTAGAGGGTCCTGGAGGAGCTGGGGGAAGTGGGGGTGGTGGAGGCGTTACTTTCACTATAAGTCTGGATGAAATAATAATTTCCCTAAAGCAAGGAGAGATAAAAACAGAAGAGATGACAATCAAGAACCAGAAAAACACCAAACTTTCTTTTTTAATATCCTCTGATATGGGAGAATTTATAAGAATAAACGAAGAGAGTTTTGAACTTGAACCTGGAGAGGAAAAAACAATATCTATCGATTTTATAGCTAAAGAAAATACTGTGCCAGAGCTATATCTTGGAAATCTCTTTATTAGAGCAGGGGGAGGGGAAAGAAAGATTCCAGTTACCATAGAAGTTGAATCTGCAGGTGCTTTATTTGACGTTGAAGTAGAAATTCCAGAAGAATTCCGTATAATAAAGCCTGGAGATGTTCTCTCTATAGCAGTAAGCATATTTAACATTAGAGGACCTGATTCGGTCAACGTTGAAATAACTTATCAGATTAGAAATTTTAAAAATGAAATTTTACTGGAAGACAAAGAAACCTTCGCTGTAAAAGAAGAAAAGAATTTCATTAGAAATTTCAAGATTCCAAATAATGCAAAAGAAGGAAAATATATTTTATATGCAACAATAGTTTACGAAGGAAAAACCGCTAGTTCAACAGCACAATTTAGAATTGGGACTAATTTAATTAGAAATATAATTATCTTTATATTTATCATAATATTAATAATTATTATTATAATTCTTTATAATACAAAAAAATATTTGATTAGGCATTTAAGGCGTAAAAAGAAGACAGCCACACCAAAGAAAAAAGAAAGTTTAAAAAAGCTCATTAAATATATAAAGAAAAAGACATAATGGTGAGAAAATCAAATGTTATAGCTGTGATGTCTCCAAAAGGAGGTGTAGGGAAAACAGTCACGACTGCAAACCTGGCTGCAGCTTTAGCTACAGAATTCGACAAAAAGATTCTTGCCATAGACACCAATGTATCGACAGCATCCCTAGGCCTTCATCTAGATATCTTTTATCCAAAAAACACCATACACGATCTGTTAAGGAAGAAATTTGCAATTGGGAGAGCGATTCATATCTATGATGATAACTTACATGTTATCCCTGCTTCTATACAAATTAAAAAAAGGGATAGAAATATTAATAATGTTAGAACAAATGTTCATAAAATAGTAAAATATTACGATCATTTATTAAAGAATCTATCAAAGTATTACGATTTAATTTTTCTGGACGCTTCTCCCGGATTTGATATAGAATCTATTGCAGCGATGCATGTGGCGGGTGGTTTGTTGATAGTCACGAATCCAGATTATCCTTCTATCGTAACCGCAGCTAAGGCTGTCGAGTATGCGAAGATAATGAAAATACCTGTAGGGGGAATCGTATTAAATAAGGTAAGAAACAAAAAATACGAAATTAAAAGGGAAGATATAGAAGATGCACTTGGAATAAAAGTGCTTGTGGAGATCCCTTTTGATAAAAAGATCCCAGAATCTATAGCTAAAAGAAAACCGTTAGTTCTCTTAAAGCCTCGTGCAAAAGCTAGCAAAGCTTTCAAAAAACTCGCAGAATCAATGGTTGGGAAAAAACCAAAAAAATCCAATCCTTTTAAAGGAATAAAAAAGTTTTTCACAGGAAAATAATTTTTTCAATTCAAAAAGTTTTTCTTTTTTATCTATTATATTTAAGTGTGGGAGGAAGGATTCGAACCCTCGTAAGCACTAAGCTACTGGAGCCTAAGTCCAGCCCGTTTGACCACTCCGGCAC
>CAYLOQ010000017.1:0-1457 GCA_964385425.1 Candidatus Woesearchaeota archaeon
CTAAAACGTGCTGTTTATCAGTCGTTAACTCTTCTAGCAGGTAAGCTAGATAATAATGAGGCTCAAGGTGTATCTGATTTTTTACGAAGCAACTCATCAATCTTCCAAACATCGCTATCGACCTTGGATCTCTCCTTAGACTTCCCTCCGGATACTTCAGATCCTACCTCCGAATAGCATCTGAGAGATCAGACGAAGCTGCCGTTGGTGAGATGAAAGCTATGCCTGACGAATCTTTTGATCAAGGTATAGTGTGGGGAAAGCCTGCCTAAGTCATGGTTCAACAATTTCAAGGTGGGTCTGATAGTCTTCGCTTAGATATCGTCATTGAGACTATAGCTAAGCTTCAGGCTATAGATGATACATCTCAGCGTCTACAAAGACTTTCTCAGAGTTCTATTAGAGCACAAAATGCGGCTGGCCAGTTTACCGGCGAATTAGAAGGTAAAATGACGCCAGCGCTCCAGAAGTCTGGAGCAGCTCTTGCTGAAATTCTCCGAACTGGATTTAGTCCTAAGTTTATTGGTAGTATTCAGGGTGTTAACTCTGCCTTAATTAGTACTGGCAAAGTATTTCAACAATATACGAAATCAGCTTTAGACTCTAATAATATTTCAAAAGGAACAGCTAAAACCTTTAATCAGTTGTCTCAGGATATGATAGGTGTTGGCATTACAGGTAAAGCTACAGCAGCGACACTTGATGAGCTATCTAATAGACTATCACAGTTACAACCGCGATCTGAAGCTGGACGCGCAGCTGTTACAGCTCTTAGTAATGAAATAAATATTCTTAAAGTCCAAGCTGTTGAAGCTGGTAATGCGCTTGAGCAACGTCTTAATAGACCGCTAACTAATACACAAAAAGCAGGTCAAGGTCTGCTCCTTAGCTTTTCTCTATCTCAGTTAGCAGCTGGCAGACTATCTCAGGCGATGTTTGGTTTAGGGTTTGCTGTATTGTTTACTGGATTTAAGTTCCTTAATCTTATCACTATTACAGTAGCTCTTAGTGCAGCACTTGGTGGTTTTCTACTTGATAGATTAGTAGCATCATTTAGCAGTACTGCGTCTATTACTGAGCGTGTATCAGAGCGATTACAGGCGTTTACTGAAAGAATTGCTGAAGCTAAGGGCGAGACACAACTTCTTTCAGAAGAGTTTGCCCGATTAGCTCAATCGGGCGAAAATATAGCGTCAGGTTTCCAAGATATAGAATTTGAACCTGTTTCAGCTGATCAAGTAAGGGCTGCCCTTCAATTCCAGAATATCAGCCGTGACTTTTCTGAGACATATGAAGAGGTAGCAGAAAGAGTAAATACTGCGACTAGAGAATTAGTGGAATTAGCTCAGGTTGGTGGCGATGTCAAAGCTGCCTTTGATGATCTCCCCGATGAAATTAGTATCGTAGTTCAACCTGCCTTGGATAGTCTTATTGAGTTAAGCGCAGCGTTTCGTGGT
>CAYLOQ010000017.1:1467-5063 GCA_964385425.1 Candidatus Woesearchaeota archaeon
GACTGATGTTATAAGTGATATACAGAGACAGATTGAAGACCAAAGAGCTTTAGAATTAGCATTAGCTCCTATTGAACAAACAAGGGCTGATTTTGATGAGAGAATCAGTTTAGCTCGTGAGAAGACTACTGATTTTTATGATGAACAGAACAGGATCATTAGAGAAGGTCTTGCAGAACAAGTTGATATAAGGCGTGATGCGCTCCAAGGCGAACTTGATGCGCTTCGGGATGAACAACAAACAGAGATACAAGTTGTTAGGGATGCTCTAGAAAAGCGAATAGATAATATTAGAGAAGCATCAGATAAACGAATACAGATTATTAGGGACGGGCAACAAGATGAAATAGATTCTCTCAGGGAAACTCTTACCGAAGAGATAAGTCTTATACGCAAGCAACAAAATGTGCGTATTGATGCTGTTCGTGAGACTGCTAGAACAGAAATAGATATTAACAGAAATAGGGTTAAAGAGCTTAAAGAGCAAGACCGAGATCTTCAGAAAGTCCTTTCAGACTTACGATCTAGACGATCAGATATCATCTTTGAGAAAATTAAACAAGAGGCTGTCCTTGCTGAATTAGAGCGTCAGGCTGCGATTGTTGGAGTAGATACAACAGAGGAACAAGTTATTCTAGCAGCTCGTATAGCAGGACTTGAGCAACAACAACAGGCGACTGAAGATGAAATTACAGAACGTGAAAGAAGTATTAGCTCAATAAAAGACCAGATAGATGCTATAGAAGAAGCAATTGCTCAAATAGAGAAGTTAAGAGATGAGACAATAGATGCTATTAAGGATGAGACTGACGAACGTATTAAATCTGCTCGTAAAGCTTCAGATGTAGTTATCAGAGAAGCTCAAAGGTCTAATAGAGAAGAAGTTAGATTAGCAACCAATACAGCAAATCTGCAAATCAGACAGGCTCAGAGATCTTCTCAACGTCAGATAGATGCTATTAATAGAACTACACGAACATCAACAAGAGCTGCTCAAGATAGATCAAGTGCCGATATAACTGCTTCGCAAAGGGCTGCTAATGAATCTATAAGGAATAACCGAAGAGCATCAAGAGCGGCAATAAGTTTCATAAACGGTGTACGTAATGCTCATGTTAGAGTATTAAATAAGCAAAGAGATCAAGTACGTGAAACATTCCGATTACGTAACGCCTACAGGGATCAGTTATTACCTGTGTTAGAAAATCTTGTAACTCTTCAGTTGTTGATGCTAGGTCTAACAGGAAAACAAGCTAATCTTCTTCTTACATCATCACCAGGATTTATCCGTGAGCAAATGCGAAAAATCATTAGATCTATCTTTGGTACTCAAAAAGGTAACGAATTAATAGATCAGCTCGGTATAAATTTCCAACTGGGTGGTATTGTTCCAGGTGCTCCAGGAGAGCCGCGTCTAATTGTGGCTCACGGGCAGGAAGAAATTACACCTCCTGGTAAGTCTCCAGCTCGTCTATCTTCTGGAAGAGCGGGGCCATTGTTTATTATACATATAGACAGAGTAGAAGTTGCTAGACAGGGTGACTTAAGAAAAGTCTCTTCTGCTGCTACTCGTGGTATAAACAAAGCTCTAGGAAGGGAAGTAATTACTACTAATAGGTCTAAAAGGTTTAATACTCGGTAATGGCTACTGTATTAAAGTTAACAGATGGAACTAATACTGTGGACTTTATCGACTCTACATCTGATTTTGCTCTTATGCCTAATGGGCTAGAAATTGGCTTCCCTGAAGTTACTCGTCTTATGGGAGGTGATCCATTACTCTCAGAAGGACAAAGACTCTCTGAGAGAAAGTATGGCAATAGAGAAATTGTAATAGATTTTAAGATAGATGCTGCGAATCATAATGATCTAAGCTCAAGTATCCGTGTTCTTAATCGTCTATTAGATACTGCTAAGAAGACAGCTGTAAATATTTTTGGCCCAAAGGTCGAACTAAAGTATAAGCTTTCTAGTCTTACTGACGCTCCTGGGATTGTCGCCTTCGATGTTCTGGATGGTGAGTTTGAAATAGGGCCGCGATTAGCTAGTCATCCAGTAGACAGAAATTCTCTTCTGTTGGAGTGTAAACTTACTCTTATCTGTCAGCCATATGCTAGAGATGAGACTACGCTGCGGCTTAATAATCACTTGACGAATGCTAGCTTTGACTGGAATCCTTCTGAGGGTGGCAGGGATTCTGGTTCTGTTATTGATCTTGGTGCGACTGATACAAGGCTTGAACTTGCAGACGCATCACCTTTTGCTCCTGCTGGTACGCCACCAATTATAGCTGTTGGTCAATGGGTTAAACGTGACACACAACAAGGTGCATTAGCTATTATCATGCAGGCAGGTGGTGTCAGTGGTATAATATCATGGACACTGCGTATGAACGCATCAGATAAAGTAGCGTTTTCATGGGTGGAATCTGACATTACTTCACATGACTTGGTAAGCGTTAGTGGTTTACCTAATGGTGAGTGGCACTTTGTTTGGTTTACTCTGTTTACTACAGATGGTACTGATGTCGTATCAGTATTAGGTATTGATGATAAGATAGAAGCAGTAGAACGTGAAACTGCGTCTCTCGCATTGAGAACTCCTGTTGGAAAATTACTTCTTGGTGGAGACGAAACAAACGGTCAAAGACTTGACGGTAAATTTGGTGGGGGTGTTGTCTTTCATAACAAAAGTATTCTGCCATATCAGATGATTTATCTGTACCATTATGGCTTAAAAGGTATAACTAATTTATCCGCATTTACTCAGGAAGGAGCTATGACTCCAGCTTATTGGGGTTTAGCTAAAGAAGATATTGCAGGTCTATGGCCTTATACTGAAACCAATCCAGTAACAACTTTAACAGATGAGTCTGGTAATAGTCGGACTTTAAGCATAATAGGCTCTCCAACAGATACTCCTGACTTTATGGCTCGTATTCCTGATGGGTGGACAATGGGAGATGGGATGCGGGATTCAGCAACTTCCGGCCTAACTGTGATGGAAGCTACCATTATCGCTGCTCTTATAAAATGGGGGCATTGGGCAATTAAGATTCAGGAAACTGCCAGTGGTGTTACTAAGTCCATTAAACAGACTCCTGATACACCTGTAGCTACAGGTGATGTTACAGTATTAATATGGGTTCTTGCTGAGACTGCTGGTGATAAACTTGAGTTTTCTGACGGAAGCATATTCGAGACTTTAACTGTTAATACAGCTGACAAGTGGCGAGTATTTATAAGAACTTTCTCGTCTGGCTTAGGAATATTTGAATTTGGGTGGATGACTGCTGCTGGAGCAAACGGTGAAGTTTATGTCAAAGGGTGTATGGCTATTAAAGGACACCCATACGGTACTTTCGGTGGCTTTGTTGATTTAACAGATAGTATAGAACTTCCTTATGTTGGACATACTGCCTTAAGAGCATTTCCAAGCAATACTAAACAAAGTATAATTGATATGCATGATGTAGGTGGAGATGTTCCTGCTACATGCAGACTCCGTATTAAGAATACTAGTGGGAAAGCATTGGGGCCTGTGAGAGCTGGTATGGTAGCAGGTCAAGACGCAGCCTCGTATTGGTTACACTGGCG
>CAYLOQ010000018.1:0-3796 GCA_964385425.1 Candidatus Woesearchaeota archaeon
TGGCCTTTGAAGTTTGGCCCTTAACTAATGCTAACGCTTTTTCTGTTTCCTTTGTTCCAGTTGAGTGTTTAAACCCTTTTTTTCTGCCCATTTCCTTTCTTTAATTTCTTTAAAATCTGACTTATACGAGATTGTCTTAATCTAAATATAAGCCCAATATCATCAATAAAAAATCCTTCCTGCCTAAGCACAAGGATCATTTCGTTTCTTCTTTTTATTAATTTTGGATCTTTAGTTATCTTTCTCATATTTTATTCTTTATTTAATCTTATATTAACCAAAAACCCTTGTCAATAGCAGAGTTTTCCACAAGTATAAACTATCGTCTTATCTTTTAAAAACGCCTAAGGGGCGATTCTGTGGCCTCATTTTTGACTCAAAACAGCAAAAACCGCTTAATTAAAGACAAAGGTTTAAAAATTAAGCGGCCTTGGTTCAGATTTTGTTATTCAGATTCTTCCCCTTTTTCTACTTCTTCTTTCAGCTCAATCAATGTTTTTTCTATTTCTTCAATTAACTCTAAAACTTTTTCTTTGTTCATTGGAATATAAATTTTAAATTAGTAAAACTAGGAACGACCTTTTACTCGTTGTTATTCTTCAACACTTCATTTCTATTGTTTTTTCTACTGTTTCTGACATTTTTATTATTCTGTTATATTATGACTTCCGCACTTTGTGCAAATTGCATCTTGTACACCTAAAAAGCTTTCAAATTTCCGCCCACAATCCTCTTTTAAACAAGTATATTTTTTCTTTTCTGTCATTCTATCTTTTTCATTTTTAGCAATTTCTGAAATCTCAACATGGCCAGATTCTTGTTCTTCTTTCTGACTTTCAATTTTTACATCTCTTGTATAAAAAGTAGCTTGAGATTTTGTAATTCCTACCTCCTTTGCAATTTTTCCACAACTCATTCCTCCTTTTCTTAACTTTCTCATCTCATCTCTTTGTTTTTGAGAAACTTTTATTCTTTTTATTCCAGGTGCATATTTATAGACTGACGTATATCCAATTTTCAAGTCTTTAGCTATTTGTTTAGGATCAATTCCTTTTTCAACCATTTCTTTAATCTTTTGAACTATCTCTGGAGAGATGGGTTCCTTTCCCATAGGTTTCTTTTCCTTAACTTCCTTAACCTCATTTTTCTTTGCTTCAGATGTATATTTGTAAATTGTTGAAAGTTTAACTCCTGTTTCTTCTGCTATTACAACTCTCTTCATTCCTTCTAAATACAATCTTTTAATCTTTTGGATTTTGGCTTCAGGTATAGCCCTTTTTGAATGACTTCCCTTTTTTAGCTTTTCTGGAATTTCTTTTGCAGGTTCTCTTTCAAGAATTTCACCAGTTTTTAATTCCAACCTTTGAGCAACAGAAATCTCGTTAGTTTCTAAATCAACTATTATTAATTCTTGAGTTTTTGGATTGATGTAGTAATTCATTTTTTTATTTTTTATTAGTTAATAACATTTTATCTGCTACGACTCGTTTAGAAAGTTTTAATTTCTTAATATTTATATTATCTTTATTGTTATCTTTATATGACTGAACTTTGTTCACATTCCCACGTGAACTTTGTTCACCTTTAGAGTGCCTCTTGTTCACTATATGTGAACTTTGTTCACTATGCATTCTCATCTGCAATTTCATTAAAATAACCTTCTTATACCATTTCTTAGTAGTTCTTAAATATCTTCTGTCATCAGGATTTCTTTCAACTAATTTTTTCTTCTCTAACCTAATAAGAATTTTATAGACAGCTCTTCTTGTAATGCCAAAAAAATTAGCAATAGTTTGTTTAGTGGCATAACACCAACCCTTTATTTTACTAGCTGGATTGTTGGCTAAATGATAAATGCAATCTGCCACACAATATTCTAGAGCAGATAAACCCAATTCTTTTCTCGTTTTATGAAGAATCAAAGTGTAAATTATTATTTCTCGGTCTTTTTTTCGGCTCATATTAAATAATTTTTCTTTTCACCCCCTAATATCCTTTAAAAAAGGCAGTTTAATTAGCACGCCTGCCAAGAGGGTGAAAAGAAAAGCTATTTAGTTTTTCAATTCTTTTAACACAGCTTTAGCATCTTTTCTCATTCTTATAATTTTCCAACCTGTTTCTGTCTCTACTTCTTTTGATGCTGCCAATGCTGAATTAATTAACTTTTGAAGTTTCCATTTCATTTCTCTGTCTGGCTCTTTAATTCGTGCTACACTATCTTTTTTAAATAATTTTAGCAGCTGCCAAAAGTCAATTACTCCATATATTTCAGGATTAGCTTCTGAACTCCTGGGATCTTTGAAAATTAAGGCCCATTTATCTCTTGACCAATTTCCTATCTCTGCTTGTTTTTTGGCCTGATCTATCCAATTTAATATTATTTTAATTCTTACATCCCAATTTTTACATTCCAATAAAAAAGGAAGGTTAGCTGCAATATCTCCTTTCTTTTTTCCTGAACCACTACCGCTTTCTCGTCTAGCAAGCCCTAAACCTTCTGCTTCAATCTCTCTGGCTATTAGTTTCTCAAATCTTTCCCCTTTTTCTATTATTGATTTTGGTTTCATTATATTGCCATTAATAAAGCGAATAAAAGCATCATCATACCAGCAGCGAAGACTAAAAATTTTTGGTTAGTGTAGCTCATGATTTTGTTAATTATTTTACATTATTAAAAAGAAGCCAAAGCTCATAAATTAAGCGCTTGGCTTTTTTTTGTCTAACTAAGGCCCTTTTACCTGCCCTGTATTGAGATTCTGAGATCCTTATTTTTCTTTCTTCTTTTTTCTTGTTTATCATGCTACTCTTTATAATGGCTGATTCAAGAAATCGTGTCAAGGGGGGTTTCTCCACAGATAAAAAAAGAGGTAATAATCATCATCTGACGTTTTGAAAACTCGTTAAAAGCGATCCTGTGACCTCGTTTTTTGGTCAAAACTACAAAAACCTCCCAATTAAAAACATAACCAGAAAAATTGAGAGGTTTCTGATTCAGATTTTATTCTTAGTCTTTTTTACCAAACCAATTTACATCTCCCTGTCTTACTCTTCCAATGTAGATTATAAAACCAGAGATGATTTTTCCTGCTGTTAAAAGAAAGGCCATAACTTCTGGACTAGTAATTTCCACTCCAACTGCTTGTAAAACAAGAGCGATGATCATTCCTAAAAGGCCTGTTAATGTTAAAGAAAATTCCATGGTTATAATTTTTTTACAAGTCTAATTATTTGTTCTTTGATCTCCTCTCGACTAAGAGGAGACTTTTCTTTTTCTTTATACTCAATACCATAAACCGCACACACTCCTTTAGCAATTCCTTTGGCCACTAATGGAATATTGTTTAAAACAATCTCCATATCAATATCATTATCAAGAAATCCGCACTCAATTAAATTCGCCCAGCAATTTGTTTCCCTTATCCAACTGATCTCTTTATGATTAGAAAAAAAGTCTGATTTAGCTCCATTATTTTTAAGCCCTGTTTCTAAACAATAAGCATCTATCAATAATTTTGCTTTTTCTCTTGATTTGCCGAACCATCCATAATAATAAACTTCTGCTCCCTTTCCACCACAACAATTAAAATGAATATCTAAAGCGTATCCATCATCAATTTTAAATGCTCTTTGATTTACCCACAGATAACTTTCCCTAAAGTTTAAACCATCTGGAATTTGATGAACTATAAATCCTTGCTCTTCTAATTCAGGGACAGTAAAATCTCTAACCACCATATTAAGCTGAGCTTCATTCTCATACTTAACACTTATAATATTACCTCCGGGTTCTACTTCT
>CAYLOQ010000019.1:0-3532 GCA_964385425.1 Candidatus Woesearchaeota archaeon
TTATCAAAACTAAAGATAAAACCATCCAAGGCAAGGTCTGTCCAGTTAACGATATGTTGTATAAGTGTTCCTGCCAATGTGGAATTTGTTGAATCGTCCTGCCATTTTGGTTGTTCTGTGTCTGTAATGGTTTTATTAATTTGAACCAAATCAACCCAGACCTGCTCTGCACCCGCTGCCCCCCCCATTCCCGTCCCATCAAATTGTATTCTAAAATTGCTGATAAGATATTGGCTGTTTGTTACTGTTTCAGTATATTGAATCCATGTGTCTTTTGCCATCTGTCCTAATGTAGCATTAATTGAATCGTAAACACTTCCATCAAAATATCGTAGTATAAAATCAGATTGTTCAGTATCATCTAAACAAAACCAAAAACTTACTTCTATAGCTGTGGCATCTGAAGCATCTAAATCATCTGAAGTTAAGACTGTTAGGTCTTTATGGGCACGAGGGCTATGGGATCCTTCAAAAATCCCTGCACCTCCTGTACATCCGGTAGTATCGTCAACCCAGTCTCCCCCATTATCATTAAAATTAACATCCCAGGGAGATCCTTCAAATCCATCGTCTAATAAACTCACTATAGGATCAATAATATGATCAAACTCAACAGCACCATTAAGAATCTTTAAATCAAAAACATCCTGGCTACCATTTAATGCTGTTAAGAATATTTTATTGTACTGATTGCTGATTATTGATGTAAATTCTGCAATTAAATCAGATTCATTAAATTCGTAGATTTCAATACTTGGATTTCCAGAAACAACTCTTGGATAAATGGTAATATCCCTGTCAGAAGTTAAATTTATTTCAAATTTAACCCTCACAAAATCATTGTTTGGAATTGTTTCAGACCAGACATCATCTAATTCTTTTACTTCTTCGTAAATGTCTGAAATAAATTCTCTGTTTGAATCCAGGTGTTCTGCACTTACTATAATTATTTCACTATAGGCAGAGGAAGAACTAGAGTTTATTGTTATGTTATAATTTCCTATGGTTTTTTTAATCTCTGACCAACCACTATTACAAACCCTTTCTGTGAAATTCCAGTCAGAACATCTAGATATCTTATTTTTTCCTTTCGCTTCCACAGTAATGGTGGCATTTGTGAAATTTGTTAATGGATTAAATGCATAAAGCGCATCAAAATTTTGGTTATCAAGAGGATCATCGATATCCACTATATCACTGATATCTTTGGTTGCATTAACTTTTAGGTCTATATTTTTTATCTTATGATTTTTGGGCTTAACTTTAACTTTATAGTTTCCTTTTGGTAACTCTTTAATGTGTGTGATACCTGTTTCGTTATATACGGTAATATTGTTTTGGTCTTGAATTTCTAGCGTTGTATTTAATGCAGTATCGTTAGAATCCCGCACAACTTCGCTGATTGTAATGTTTGTTTCAATCACTGTAAAATTGTTGGTTTGAGGGGTTGCATTGTTATTTGAAGTATCTTTAGAATAAACAGTGTAATCAAAGGTTCCGAGTAGAACTGTTTTGTAATCATATTCCCAGATTGAATCTAAACCCGTAGAAGCTATTCCTTTGACAGTAACGTTATCGATCCTGCAATATTCACTAACAGCTCCATTTTCACACATGAATCTAATTTTAAAATTTGCATTGTCATCTGCAGTAGACGAAAGGTTAAATGTCTTGAAAACATAATTTTCGTTATTCTCACTCCCACTTCCTAATTGTTCAACTGAAACCCAGGAAGCTCCAGAATACCATTCAGCTGCAAAATCATCTGCTACATCCAAGCCAACAAGTTTTCTATAATATGAGAAAGTGATATTGGCATAGTCTGAGGTGTCTATGCTAACTTCCATATAACTTAGATCTCCTGCCCCTGTCTGGTGTGCCTGTGCATGATAGGTTTCATTCATTGGCTCTTGAGTTGATGCTGCCCAATACCCTTTGGTGCTATTTAAAGACCAATTTTTGGCATTCAGTGTTCCAAACTCAAAATCATCTGTGAATAATTCTTTTTCGATACCTTCGTTCGCAGATTGTTGAATCATTGTATAATTTGTTCCGTTTATTTCAACCCATGAAGATGATACTGATGAATCATCTGTTATATTTGCCGTGATTGTTATCTTTGTCTCTTTAATAACAGGGTCTGGAGAATCAGAAATTGAATTAATTACAGGATTAGTAGAATCTGCAGGAATAGCATCTCCCTGAACAGTAACATTATCTATTCTACATCTTTCACTAGTTGCTCCTGCAGTGCATTCAAACCTTATCTTAAAATTAGGATTATCATCTGCGGTTGATGAAAGATTGAATGTCTTGAAAACATAATTCGCATCATTTGCAGAGTTTCCTAAAGTTTCTTCTACAGTAATCAAGGAAATACTATCATTCCATCTAGCTTTAAATTCATCTCCCACATCCAGACCGACTAATTTTCTATAGTAACTAAACGTAATATTTTCATAGCCAGTTGTATCAATACCTATTTCCATTATGCTCGCTGGTTCTGTAGTATCTCTTGGCTGGCAATTTGCATGAAATGTTCCTGCAAAAGGGTCTGTAGTGCTGGCAGTGCAATTATCAGCTCCTAGTGCAGTTGCTAGAGTCCATTCACTTAAATTACCATCTTCAAATCCATCAAAAAATGTTCCATTAAAATCTGATAAACTTGGATCAACAATATGGTCGAACTCGACCGAACCACCCGAAACTCTTAAATCAAAAACATTTTGGTTTCCTTGAAGGTTTGTTAAGAAAACTTTATTGTATTGGTTTGAATTTAAAGAATCAAAGGTTGCTATTAACTCATTGCTATCAATCTCATAAACTTCTATTCTAGGGGCTCCGGAAACAATTCTCGGATATACTGTTATATCCTTATTAGATGTTAAATTTCTTTCAAATGTTACTCTAACATAATCTTGGTTTTCTATGGTTTCAGACCATATATCATCAAGTTCTTTTGCCTCATCATAAATGTCGGAAATAAATTCTCTATTATTATCAAGATGTTCTGCTTTTATTATAATAATTATATCAAAAGTTTGTTCACTTAAATGAGAAACTTGCCATTCAATATAATCATAGATTCCGTTGTTGTCTGCGTCTCTAATTGTTTGTATTGGAACAAAACTGTCATTTTCTATCCAATGAATTTTTACCTGAGAAGGATTTCTTATATTTAAGGATTCATCGAGGGTTGTGAAAGCAAGGACATTTTCATAATGTATTGTTTCAGGTCCTATGATTTTTATTCTTTTTCCCTTTCTTTTTTCTATTGGTTCTTCAATTGTGTAAGGTGCTGGTGTTTCATATTCTATTTCATATTCTGTTACATTGTCTTCTATTACAACTTCTTGGAGTTCTGCAGTATCTACAGCTCTTCCTGTTATTCTTCCAGTATTTCTAAAGAATCTTGATAAAAACCCTTCGCCTTCTGTAGCAGAAATCACAGTTCCTGTTACCCTGAATTTAGTTTCAGAAGAAAAAGGCTCTTCTTGGGAAGGACTCGAATCTTCTTTTTGAAGAGCCTTTT
>CAYLOQ010000020.1:0-3241 GCA_964385425.1 Candidatus Woesearchaeota archaeon
ATAAAAAATCAAAAACAGGTACAAAATGGGTTCCGAACACTATTGTACCGGACCCCTTTAATTTTCTAGTAATGCAAAATCTGTTGGATTGGCTTTTGCAAGTGAAAAATAGACTTAACAAATTTCTCAGTCTCATCCTTGTTATTAGATACTAGTTTCTGGACTAGCTCTTTTTGCTGAAGATTTCTCTTTAGTTTAGATTGGAAAAAACCCCGAAGTTTATGTAAAGCGTCCTTGCCCCCGATTATTTTATAACGCATATCTTTGTCGGCCCAACATTTCCTGAATACTGGCCCATATTTTATAATGACGGTTTTAGGATCTAATTTTCGGTCGAGAAATTTCCCATGTAACGTCAAAAAAGTCCCAAACAATTCTATGTCATCGCTAAAAAGTTCATCCCAGAACTCTTGGAATTCCTGATGGTGTTCTGGTGGAACAACCTTTAAAAGAACTTTGTTCATTAGAAACAAGTTTTCAATTTCTTTACCCGGTGTGAATAAAACCCTAATCCCTTCTCCTTCAATTTCTTTTTTAATCTTTTCAAGATACACCTCAGGATAATAATCTCTATCTAACACAAGTGTGTAGTCAATTTTCTTTCCAATCATTTTTTCATAAACTTCCTTATAGACTGTTGCTTTTTTATACTCTGAGAAACCGTGAAACGGAATATTAAAAGCTTTTCTCTTGATACCATACATATCAGCAATTTGCTTAAGAATAACAAAATCTGCAGTGTCTTCTGTGAATATTATGACATCAAAATCTTCAAATTGAGAAGCAATCAAATTAAAGTTGCTACCAATTTGGGATCTAACAAGATCTAGGTAAACCCTGTCGTTTGTTGACTTAAGTTTGGGCTTATTGTGTGCCTTTTGTACATTAATAATGTGACTGACATCTACATTATTAATTAATTCTACCGAATGCGTCGCAATAATAACACTACCGTCAAAATGTTCCTTTATAATTCTGATTAAATCATTTTGCTTTTCAGGATGTAAATTGATTTCTGGCTCGTCAAGTATAAGGATACTTGACGATCGCAATCTTACTAAATGGGTTATTATTTGAAACCATACCTGTAACCCTTGACCCGCCCAGCATAGTTCCCGTTCTATTCTCCCCTCTTTGAAATAATAGAACAATCTACTAGAACTATAATCTTCCTTGTAACCTAACAACTCGATACCTTCCCAAGATGAATTTATAATATCTTGAATCAAAGAAAATTCTTCTGCATCGAGAATCTGGTAAAAATGATTTCTAAGGTGCCTAGGCGCCAAAGAAGTATTCAGGCACGCTTTTAAATAAGACTTCCTTGATATGATTTCCTCTTCTTCACTTAATGGCCCTAGGGTAGGTATAAAACCAAATATCTGTCTTGCATCACCGGGTATTTTACCATTATAGTCAGCGTATATTGTGTTCTCCATAGGGTTAATGTACGCAGTTACTCTAAAGTTATTTGAAAAAACAGCTTTTATCGTGCCTACTACATCATGATAATTATATATCATACGACCCAATAGCAAACCATCTGTATCTTGCTGAAGCAATTTATAGTAAATATCATCATCATAACAATATTGTTGTTGCCGTTTACCAATTACACGCAGAGCAGCATCTAAAAGCCTCAAGGCTTTTACTATGTGCGTCTTGCCTTCATTGTTTTTTCCCGTTAAGAGAACGTAAGCCTCATTTCTTTCCTTAAAGTCTATCGTATAAGATCTAAAAGGGCCGAAATTTGTTAGTTTAAGTTGTTTAATCCTCATTTGCCTGAGTCACCTTCAATAAAGGATAACTAAAGAAACTATAAAAATTAAAGTGCAGAAAACGGTTCCTGGAACCTTTAATTATCTGCTTGTCCATTTTTTTTTATTAAATGATTCCGCGTGTGCAAGTTGCTTAACTATAGGGTTTAAACATCTTTCAAAACTTTCGTGAAAAGTGAATTAATCGATTTGCAACCATGGCAACGAAGTCGACGGTAATTGCCTTCCAAAGGAGTTTGACAAAACTGCAAACCACAAAGTGCCGGTTCGCCAAACTTAAGACTATCCAAATTTTTTTCAGCAATACTCATAGGGATTTTCCAAAGTCCTCCTCCGCTTATTCCCTTGAAACAATTTGGTATTGGATCCTTTGATTCATAATTTGCTTTCATTTCAATATAATCAAATCCGTCAGATTCAAATGGTGCTTCTATTCCACAAAAGAAAGCCTGACATTTCAACCCCAGTACACGATGGAAGTTGCCATTTGGCTGCTCTTCTTGTATCATGCTTTGAGGAAGTCCAGCTATAGCCCAAAGTGAATCTGAATTGGATAAGCATGTCTTAATCATACTCACTCCATCCTCAAAAGGAATATCCCAGAATGATCGATACTCCTTAATCCAGCTGAGCTTGCTCTGATCAAGAATTTCAAGAAAAACCATATCTGGGCCACCATGTTTTTTGTAGTCAGGAACCCCTATAGAATAAGGATTAAGGTACTGCATTTCAATATAGAATGCGTGTTTGAAATTTGAAATTGCTAACCCAAGTTTATCTGTTGAATTAGGCCTAAAATTGAAATCCTTTGTCGTATTATAAGGTACGTGGTACGCTGTAAGAATTCCGAAACGGTCTCCACACTTTACGAAAGTTCCAGACCCAAATGGCTGGTTTTCGTATATTAGTACTGTAGAATGATTCCCAATAAACTTCGTGGGCTTTTCTAACCTCTCACGCGGGATCTCGCCAATATTAAATTTGAATTTATCTACCATAGGCCTGCTTCTTTAAATTCTCTGTGTTCTCTGTGCCCAGTGGCTAAGTGAACGACTCCATCTTCTTTTCGCAACTTGTCTGCGTCTGTTTGGTTAGGAAAATTAAAGGGGTCCGGTACTTTTTTATGTGAACTCATTCACAATCCCTTTTTTAAATCACTTTTTTTAAACAACATCGGCTCCGCCGATTCCACAGCTAACAGCTAATAGCTAACGGCTAAATCCCAAATCTCTCTATCACAAATTCAAAATCCAATAAAATCCAACGGCCAACAGCCGCTTCCCACCACCTTGTCACTTTCCCACCTGTTACTTTTCACCTCTCCAAACTACCCGCCAATCCCCAAAAAGTAAAGAGCAAAACCCCCAAAAAATAAAATCTTCTCTCTTTTTACTCGTTGTCCTCTGTGGCAAATCTTTTAAAAAAATCCGCGTTAATCTGAGCCTGAAATTTCTTCGTGTCCC
>CAYLOQ010000021.1:0-2225 GCA_964385425.1 Candidatus Woesearchaeota archaeon
TTGATTTTTCGTACCTATCATGTATGTTCTGTAGATATCCTGTGTATTCTTTCTTTGCTTTTTCAGCAACACTGATTCTTTTCCTGAGATCCTCTATCGTAGTCCGTACTATTCGAGTCCTTACCATTACCTATCATATATGTAAAAACCTTTATAAATATTCTACTATGTATGTATAAATCTAATAGAAGAAATTGACTAGAATTTTTTGGATATTTTAGGTAAAATTTTATTTAAAAACTAAAATTATTATCTAGGTTTTATTTTTTAATTAGGGAACATCATGGTGGGACCACTTATTTTTTGTTTTTATAGAATGAATCAAAAATACCTTTATTTTTTTAAAAACATTAAAAAACATTATATACATTGGATTTCAAAAAAGTATTTAAAGGGAAAAAATCTATTACTGTAATGAAAAGAGAGGTTGGTGTTTATTTGTCTGTTGGAATCTTAGTTGCAGTGGGTTTGTTTTCGTTATATTTCTTTGATCTCGGATTTACAGGTTTTGTAGTTTTTGATGAAGCTGTTTCTGGTTTTAATGGTACATTTGAAAATGTCGTTTATAATGGAAGCGCAGTTGTCTTAAGCTCTGGACAAGCTTCTGGAACATATACATCTGAGGTTTTTGATGCAAACACTTCCTTACAATGGAACACAATTGTTTGGCAAGGAGGGGCCCCTAATTCAACAGATAATCCAGTAACTAACGAAAGTGGATGGATCAACTCTACAGGATACACTCTTTCTGGATTTGATTCTTCTTGGAGTGGAATAACCCTAACTACCTTATATGATGCAACCGATAATAGTATGATAGGATTGGGGAACGCAACAGTAAATTCCCTGTCAGGGGTTGTAACAAATGCAACAACTAATGAATGGAATAATGTTTTAATAAGTTATGATTATGTCTCTCCTTTTAACGCTTCTCTGTCATTCCAGGCTAAAGCTTGTTCCTCTTCAGATTGTTCTGATGCTAATTTTACAGGCGTTGATTTATCCGACCTCAATTTAATCGGACAATATTTCCAGTACAGGGTTGACTTTTCAACTTCTGATTCAAGTTTAACTCCTCTCTTGGAAAATGTTGTTATTAATTCTTCTTTAGGTATTGTTTCTATAAACATTTCAGAGCCAACAGGGGAAAAATCTTCGCAAACAGGAATACCTATCCAGTTCACAGCTACAGGGATTGGTCTGATTTGTTGGTATAACATAGATGGGGGAGAAAATAAAACACTTGAAGGATGTGCTGACTCTAATTTTGATGTTCCAGATGATGGGAATTATATTTTTAATCTATATGTGAATAACTCCCTTGGAGCTTCTGATTATCAGTCTTCTTCATTTTTAGTAGATACTCCTACACCTTCTAGTTCAAGTGAAGAAAGCAGTGAGAGTACAGGAGAGACCCAATTTGTGGAAACAGTTAAACTAACTGCTGATAGCATTCAGAGTTTAACCCTGAATCCAAATGAAACCAAGGAAATTAGTTGGGCTGTTAGAAATGTCTGGACTGGCTCACTTCAAGAATGTAACTTTGAGAGCATTGGAAAATTCTATACATGGATAAATCACACAGAGACAGTAACCTTAGAAGCAGGGGGAGAGCATACGTTTGTTTTTGATGTAGTTGTCCCAGAAGAAATTGAGCTTGGAGAATATAATTTGGGTGTGGCTTTGAAATGCCCGGGCACAGGAAAGTCTATTCTTTTCACTGCCAATGTTGTAGAAAAGACATTAGGGTTTGAGTTAATAGATGTACAAAGAGTTAGTGAGGATGAGGTGGGGGTTGTTTATTCCTTAGAAGAACTCTCTGGATCTGAACAAAATATTGATTTACAGTTCTCTTTACTTGATTCTTCAGATAATACTGTATCAGAACTTAAGGAAAACAAAACACTTTCTGCAGATTCTATAGAAGACTTTGAAACTCGAATACCTCTTAATGTATCCTTGATTTCTCTCGGTGAGAATGAGTCTTTGGAAGATAGCGAACTAACCTTGTTAATTGATTTGGATTCAGAAGTTTATTCTTTCTCTGTTCGGGAGAGGATTACCCTTGGAGCACCTGTAGGATTTGCTATCTTTGGTGAAGGTGGAATATTAAGCACGGGAAATGTCCTTATTCTTGTGGTCTTTGTTTTATTCTTGGCCGGAGTTTTCTTAGTTGCTAGACATCTTAGAAAAGGACTATCTCTTTCTGATTTATTCAAAAACCT
>CAYLOQ010000022.1:0-341 GCA_964385425.1 Candidatus Woesearchaeota archaeon
GTTTGTCCTAAAAGGGGCTTGACAAACGCCCCGTTATATTATATGTATAGAACATGGGAAATCATAGCGTAATGATAGGTGGCAGTAAGGCTGTAGCCTTCGTCAAAAATAAGGAGCCTGTCTTTGATGAAGAGAGTGGAACCTATGTCTGTGGTGAGGAATTAGGTCGTGCTAGCCTTTTATGCAAAGGTACTCCTATTGCTCCACGCTGGCGATGCAGGCGACACGGTGGAGCCTGGAAAGTTACAGAAAAGGGATTAGCTCTAGCTAAAGGTTCAGCTAGTATATATGATGCTCACCGCCTTTGGAAAGGCTACGAAAATATACGCAAGGAGCTAACA
>CAYLOQ010000022.1:351-2053 GCA_964385425.1 Candidatus Woesearchaeota archaeon
CTAACAGCTCATCCTGAGTTTATAGAACAGCTCTACAGTACAGACTTAGGCGAAGAGCTAGCTGTTGCTCGTGTCGTATTAGCTGAGCTTCTTAAGAAAAGTAAGGTAGAAGATACAGATAGAGAGTTAATCCTTCAGTGTCTAAAGGTTGTCAGCAGAATAGCTAAAGATGCTAGAATAATTAGGGAAAAAGAAAACGATGTTATTAAACGAGAGTTTATGGATGGGATCATCGCTGCTATTACCCACGCTTTTACTCGTTGTAATGGATACGAACGTCCTTCAGACAGAGCAAGGATTTTTATGTCAGAATTCGCCGCCCTCCTTCCTGGTAATCCAGCTCCTGATTTAGAAACTGAAGACATCGTGGAAGGTGAAGCTGTCCGTGTCTAGAGAAAAGATAGAAGCTCTAGAAGTAGTTGGTGGTAAAGGCGCTGACTATCTTACTAGAGGACTTCGTGAAAGCCTTATAGGTGTTGAGACATCTGATGCTCAAGATCTTCTAAGCTGGGTTAGTGAAAATCGTCTTATTAATGGCCGCGAGGTTTCTTTACCTCTTTCACAGCTCGGTATTTATGAAGATCTGTCACCTGATGTAGTTGTTAAAAAGGGTACGCAGGTCTTCGTCTCTGAGTTCTTAGTTAATCTCTCTTTGTGGGCTATTGACTCTAAATATGCAGATCGAGGTAATGTTCTCTATATGATGCCCACACAGCTTCTTATGGATGACTTTTCCCAATCACGCATGGATAAGGCTATAGAAGAGTCGCCTTATCTTAGTAGACGGTTCAAAGCTTCAATGTCTAGAAATCAAGCCAACAGGTCTAGGCTAAAGAGACTTGGTGGTAGCTCCTTACATATGAGAGGCTCTGATTCTCTTAAGCAAGCTATTTCTGTTGATGCTGATATTGTTATTGACGATGAGGTTGATTGGTTTAGTGAAGAGACCGTAGAGTGGACTAGGGAACGTCTAGGTTCTTCTAAACAACCTTTGTTTAGGGCTGTCTCGAAGCCGACATACCCTGGTCAGGGTATTGACTTAATGTATGGTGAGTCAGATAAGAGACAGTGGCATGTTAAATGCCAGCACTGTAATAGATGGCAGCCTATAGACTGGGACAGTAATATTGTTTTCCATTATGATAACGCTATTCAGGCTGTTACTGATGTAAAGGTATTGTGCGATAATGCAAAGTGTCGTCTGCCTATTGACCGTTTAGGTGAAGGTGAGTGGGTAGCAGCTCATCCAGGCAGACGAGTTCACGGTTATCATATATCACGTCTTTTATCTCCACTCGTCAACCTTATTGATATGGCCGAAGATTCGCTTAGAGTTTCTGATATCCCAATACTTCAAAGATTCTATAACTCAGGTCTTGGCTTAGCTTACGCACCAAAGGGCGGTAGAATTGATAGCTCCGAGCTTGAATATGACAGTGATCTTACATTGCATGTTGCTGGTCAGGGTTTCGGAGGAGTTGACGTTGGGCTTAAGCTTCATGCTGCTGTTATTGAAAAGGGAAATGACAGGTGGGAAGTTAGGCAACTTGAAGAGTTTGATACATTTGAAGAGCTAGATCAATGGTTTAGTAGAAATAATATTAGGACTTGTATTATAGACGCTGGTGGTGATCCTAGAGCAACTACAGAATGGACTGAGAAACATTCTGGTCGCGTGTATCGCTGGACTCATATAGAAAAT
>CAYLOQ010000023.1:0-2052 GCA_964385425.1 Candidatus Woesearchaeota archaeon
GATTATTACCCCTGGCGTGGATTTCCCTCTGTAAACCTCTAAAAATATAAGTAGATAAGAGATTATTAAGGGTCCAAGAATAAACCCAAGAATTCCGAAGAAGAAAAATCCCCCGATCATTGAAATAAGAACTATTGCTGAGTGTATTTTCGTTCTTCTTGAAACAATTACAGGTCTTATGAAGTTGTCAATTGTAGCAGAGATAAGACCGAAGGTAATAACCCCCCAGGCAGGAATAGTATTTCCTGCTATGAATAGATAAATTGCGACAGGAAGCCATACAATTGTTGTTCCTATAATAGGAAGAATTCCGGCAATAGTTGCAAGAAGGGTAAAGAATAAAGCATTGGGAACCCCAAAGATAAAAAATCCAATTCCTACAACAATACCTTGAAGAATTCCTACAACAACCTGCCCGTAAAGAACTGAAGCAGTTATTCCTTTTGAAGATTCAAATAATTTCTTTTCCACTTCTTTTGAAAAAGGAAGCAGGCTTTTTACATAATCAAGAATAATATCCTTGTCTTTAAGCACAAAAAAGAATGTGAAAAAAACAACTATAAACTGAAGAGAAATGGTTGGAAAATTAAGTATTATTTGAGAGAAAGAATTAACCATTAAATTGGCTATTTTTGATGTAAAAGAAGAAAGTATTGAACCAATTTCTGCGGAGAATTCATCTGAGGCAGCCAAATCAGGAAAGATGGCTTTGATAGGTGTTACAAAATCTATCTGTTGTGTTGCCTGAAATATTGAAAAAGACTGTTTAATTAAAATTGGGGTTAAAAACCATATTGGCAGGATAATTAGGAGTATCAAAAATAAAATAATTAAAATTGCTGATAGATTCTTAGATTTTGTGTGTTTGTAGAGCCAGTCATATACAGGACTAAAAACAAATGCAAGAATAAGAGCCACAATGATTGAAATTAAAACAGGTTTTAGCAAAAAGAAAGATAAAACTACCAAAGAAATAAGCAAAATTGCCGTCATTACTCTTTTGAAATAAGTATCATCCATCTTGTCAATATTAAGTCAGAAGAAATTTATAAAGCTTTGTAATCTTTTCAAAAAATATTAGACAAAACCCAAAATAAACCAAGAATACATAAAATTTATAAGGAAAATTAATCAATTAGATTTATGAATTTCATAAAGAAGATTTTTCTGAAACAACCAGATGAATTCGTGCACAGACAATTTATTCGTTTTGGAAAGGGAAAATATGGGAAAAGGGCTGTTTTGAGCTTATGGAAAACAAAAGCTGTTAAAATTAAGAGCAGTTTTGAATTTGTAAATGATTTTGTTTTGTTTGTCGCAGGTTTAGGAGACATAACATTCAACGGAATCATATGGAGCAAGGAAGAGATTGGAAATCTGCAAGGAAGAAAAAAAGCAGGTAAATGGGTTTATAATGTTAAGAATTTTACAGCGGACCAGGTCAAAGAAATCGCGGAGAGGATTTATTATTTTCTTCTGAATGCGGACGGAGATGGCATTAAATTAAGAATAAAAAGCAAGATACCAAAGCCAGGGAAAAGTGAGGGAAAAATTGATACCAGATTCTGTCAGCTAGAGCTTGATGAAAAATATTACAGGTCTGCAAAGGATGACTTCTTCTGGGATTTGCCTGAATGCAAAAAAGCAAATATTGAACATAAATTTATTATTGATGAAATTGTTTTGCCAAAGACAGATGAAGAAGACTTTGCAAAAATCCGTGAGCTTGCAAAACGAAAAGGAAAAATCATACGCGAGATTGATATTGACGGCAAAAAATCAATTAAAGAGACTGAGTTTGAGGTTTGATTTCTTAATGCAACACTTGGGTACCTGCATCCATTACTCTAAAAGAATACCTACGTCTAGGATCTTCAAAGTAATTAGCAACAACACAAAGTCTTCTGCCAAATTCACGTGAGTCCAAGCCAGCAATCCTTATCTTAGAAGGATCGACCTTACCTAACGCCCAAAAAAATGGATTCGATTTGTAATGATGTGCAGAAATTTGTGCTAGTTTTTCTGCATTTTCCAAGCTTCCCGTTAATGCTA
>CAYLOQ010000024.1:0-549 GCA_964385425.1 Candidatus Woesearchaeota archaeon
TTTCCTGGAAATTTCCTCTTTATTTGCATTAAATATCATCTTCCCTTTCTTTAATTCAATTAAAGCTTTTTTTTTCAGAATTCCTATTGAAGCCTTAAATTCGTCATTTGAGAGATTGCTTTGTTTTTGAGCTTCATCCAGATTAAGGATTCTTCTTTCATTCAGTAAATCAAGGAGTCTTCTTTCAGGCAGACCTTTCTTTTTGTATAGTGCGCCATTAACACCTATTTCAATTATTTTCTTTTTTTCTATGGAAATATTTATTATTTTCTTGTTCTTCAAATATTCGAGAGATCTTATTACAGAGACTTTGTCAAGGTTTGACTTCTTGCAGATTTCAGATATATTTTTCTCCTCAAGATGAGGAAGAATTTTTTTTTCATTCGGACTTAAAGTCTCTAAAATTTTTTCTATATCCATTTTATGTAAAATTGTCTGCTTCACAGGATTGACTTTGATTGTTAATATAAAAATCCATTAAATTATATCTAAACACTTTACTACCGCTTTCAGTTTCATATTTATTTAACATCATTTTTACTAATCATA
>CAYLOQ010000024.1:559-1281 GCA_964385425.1 Candidatus Woesearchaeota archaeon
TTTTTAGTCTTAAATTTGTCTAGTATCGTCTTTATTAACATTTTCTCTACTACTTATAAATCTCTTGTCATCCATGTTGGCATACCAAGAACCAATCCAAGAGATTTTAAATCATAACTATCTCTTTTTTCTTTAACTTGGCCAAGCTTGGACGAGTTTTTTTTTGAGATAAATTTCATCTTTAATTTATTTTTATTGCAGAGTTTTATGTTCTGCCTGACTCTTGCAATAATTTTTGATTTTTCTTCTGCTTTTGAATTAATAATTTCATCAAGATTAATTCCTATTACAATATTTTTCTTTTTCGCGAGCCTTGCAAGTACCTGGTTAAAACCAGAATCTCTCTGTTTTAGCCTGTCTTTTCTTTTTGATAAGATTAAAAGTAAGACATTTATGTTTTCTTTTTCAAGGACCTTTTTATTTAGCTCATCATTATCACTTGAAAAAATTACCTTTGTTCCTCTATTTTCCCTTATTTTTTCCCTGGTTTTCTGAAAATCGCCTCCCTGAATTAAAACAAACTTTTCCATTCTTTAAAGAAAATAGTAGTATTTATAAAAATTGAGTTAACCCAATTTTTGTTAAAGAAGGTCAAGAAACGGAAGAATTACCCTTCAACAAAAGTTCCCTTAAACTTTCTTCCTTTCAAGACATTTTCCAGCTGTTTAAGGTCTTTTCCGAGAATATAAGTCTTGATTTTGTTTTTCATGATAATTTTTGAG
>CAYLOQ010000024.1:1291-2000 GCA_964385425.1 Candidatus Woesearchaeota archaeon
TTGAGGCTGTCTGGTCCAAGACAAAATGCTCTCCTGACTTGAATCCTTCTTTTGTAGCCATTTTGTGGAAAGCTTTCCAGCTTATCTTGGTAATAAATTTTGCATTTCTGTGTTTTCTTGGATCTTTGTCATAAAGGCCTTTAACATTTGTTAAATTGATGAATATTGTTTTAAAACTTCTGGCAATTTCTGCAGCTGTAGAGTCAGATGTTTTCTCTGGCTTGTACTCAAGAGCACCAAAAAAAATAATATCCTGTTTTTTTATATACTTTCTTAAAGTTTCTGCTGTGTGGGGAATTCCGTATTCCGGATCTTTGTTGAAAAAATAACTCATAAACCTTGCATTCATTCTTGTTGCAGAAATTCCTGAGAAATTCTGAAGTTTTTTGCTTAAATTCTCTTCTCTCAGGGCGGAAATGTATTTCCTCGCAATACTTCCTCCTCCGCACGCAATTAAGAACTTGTGACTTTTTGTATTTTTCAGGATGATTTTCTTGAATTTTTTTAAAAACTTAAGGTCAACCTGCTCTGGAATTATCAGACTTCCTCCGAGACTTAAAACAATCACCTTTTTTTTCATGAATTGTTTAAGAAAAAATTGTTTATATAATTTACCACAACTAATATTATAAATCAATGTTTAGTTTATTTTTCATGTCTTTGGCCAATTTAATGGATATTCCTGAAAGAACTTGTTCTGTTGTTGATG
>CAYLOQ010000025.1:0-1512 GCA_964385425.1 Candidatus Woesearchaeota archaeon
CAGACTGTGCCCAAGCTTGAGTACGACCTGCGCACTGCTACCGGCAGAAACGTCATTATTCGCCCTGCGAAGGAACAATGCAAACCCGCAGGTTGCTATCAAAGCCCCGATAAGCATACCGCATATCAGAAACGAAACTTCCTTTTTCATGCTCAACTCCATCTTTAATGATCGTCATTGCTAATAACTCTTCGTATCATCATAAGATATATCTTTGTGAAAATACATCTTAAAATAGCCGTCATATTTACTTGCTGACCATTTTTAAGCACCCGGGTATTGTACCAGCCAATTCAATAGTCTTTGGCGTATGGCTGTGTTTGCTCTGTAAGTGGCAAGAATTATTGTGTTTTCCGAAGATTTTTGCCAGATTAATATTGCCAAATTCGAGTTTGGTAGCCTACAATAGCCGCATGTTGAGTAGTATTTATGTTTTAAGGATATAATGAAATGAACGATCTTTTTGATGTTAAAGATAAATGTATTGTAATTACCGGTGGCGCCGGCGTTCTGTGCGGTACGTTGGCCAGGGACCTGGCGCGTAACGGCGCTAAAGTTTGCATTGCCGATTACGATGAGTTCCGGGCTAATGAAGTTGCCAAGGATATCGAAGCCGAAGGCGGGTTCGCTTTACCGCTGCGTCTCAATGTGCTGGACAAGCCGCAGGTACAGAGCGCTCTAAGCTGTGCCCGCGACAGTATGGGCCGTGTAGATATTCTTATCAACGGTGCTGGCGGCAATAAGAAGGAGGCGACGACATCCGAGGAGATGAGTTTTTTCGATCTTCCCGCTGACGCGATACGCCATGTGTTCGACCTCAACTTTTTAGGGACGCTGCTGCCGAGCCAAGTGTTCGGTAAGCACATGGCCGATAACGGCAAAGGGCTGATCCTGAATATTTCGAGTATGAACGCGTTTTGTCCTTTGACGAAGATCGCGGCGTATTCGGCAGCCAAGGCGGCGGTAAGCAACTTTACGCAGTGGCTTGCGGTGCACATGTGCCAGAATTATTCGACAGACATTCGGGTTAACGCAATCGCTCCGGGATTCTTTCTTACGGAGCAAAATCGTTTCCTGCTAACCGAAGAGAGCAGCGGCGAATTGACACCTCGCGGCAAAACCATCGTCGACCATACGCCTATGGGCAGGTTTGGCGACGCTGAGGAATTGTGCGGAACCGTGCGATGGCTGCTCAGTGACGCGGCGAAATTCGTCACAGGTATCGTAGTGCCGATCGATGGCGGCTTCGGTGCTTTTAGCGGTGTGTGATTTTACGGAGCGATCTATGCTGTATTACAGCCGAGCGGGTGAAAACATATCTTTAAGTGCCGACGACCTTAACGAAGGACTCGTCGAGGCTCTAAATGCGCTTGGCAAAAGGCAGAAGGTGCTGGCGATTCCTCCGGATATTACGCGTTTTTATTCACGCGCCGGTGACCTCACTCGATATGCGCAGCAGTACTATAAAGACAAGATGACCGATATATTGCCAGCTTTGGGGACGCATTTTGC
>CAYLOQ010000025.1:1522-1972 GCA_964385425.1 Candidatus Woesearchaeota archaeon
AGATCAAGCGTATGTTCGGCGATGTGCCGCTTGATCTGTTCCGCGAGCATGACTGGCGAAACGATCTGGCTACGCTTGGTGAGGTTCCTGCCGAATTCGTAAGAGAGGTAAGCGAAGGTAAAGTCGATTTCGCATGGCCGGCGCAGGTCAACAAAATGTTAGTAGATGGCGGCTTCGATCTTATCCTTTCGATAGGCCAGGTTGTTCCGCATGAAGTCATCGGCATGGCCAATTACAATAAAAATATCTTTATCGGTACCGGCGGCGCAGAAGCTATTAATAAGAGTCACTTCTTAGGTGCTGCTTACGGTATGGAAAACATCATGGGCAGGGCGGACACCCCTGTCCGACGCATTTTGAATTACGCCTCCGATCATTTCGCCAAGGCACTTCCAATCGTCTATGTCCAGACCGTAGTAGCCGCAACCGATGACGGTCCGGTAGTTCGCG
>CAYLOQ010000026.1:0-1953 GCA_964385425.1 Candidatus Woesearchaeota archaeon
CCTCTTCTTTTACCTCTCTTTTCAAGACTTTCTCAAGAACATTATACCAATAATGCTCGGTTTCTTTAGGTAAATCTTTATAATCACTTACTTCAAGCTTTCCTCCAGGAACTGTCCATTTACCAGGAAATCTTTTTTTATTTAAAGAGCGTTTTGTAATAAGATATTTTCCGTCTTTAACAACAATCGCAGTAATCACAACCTCATGCAAAAGATGATTTTCAGTCATTTTTCATTGTCAATTTCTTTCTCAAGGTTTTTTTCAACTTTGAAAACTCTAATTTCACACAATGAGAGAGGATAAATTTTTTTTAGTTTTAGACTCAAAGATTTTTGAACCCTGTTTTTCATAATTTCCTCAAAAAGTACGTTTACACTTTTGCTTTTTACATAATCTATTAGTTCTTCTTTTGCTTTCTCTCTGAGAGCTTTTCTGACAGCCCTTGAAACTTTTTTTCTTGTTATAAAAAAAGGTTTTATTCTTACTTGGGCGTCTTTACATTCTGCAGAAAAAGAATCTTCAACATAATTTGTTCCTTTTCTCATCATTCTTCTGATAAAGTAAGGCATAACTCTCAGTTCTCTGGGTTCTGCAACTGCTTTGTCTCCTTGAATTTTGACTTTTAACTGAAGAAGTATACTTTTACCTCTTAATAGCCTTGTTAAGTCATATTTTATGTATCTTCCTTCCAGGTCTTTAAGGTCATATCCATATAACTGGGTTTCTCTTTCTAAGCTAGGAATACTCACATCAAAAAATTTCTGTCTTTTTTTTGCTTGTGCCATTATAAAGACAACCCACGGTTTTCTTTATCAAACTTTCCCTGTTCAAACCTTTTATCAAACTTTCCCTTAACCGTTTTTAGTTTATTTATCATTCTTGTATTACTTTCCCTGTTCTTTTATTTCTGTGACCTGCGCGATATTTTGCCTTCCCACAAACTTCGCAAATATAAAGAAAATTTGTTTTCTTAGTTGTCTTGGATTTTCTCTTGAATTTTGACACAGCGGGCTTTGAACCCCACTTTCCTTTATTTCCTATGCCTCTTCCCAATCCGCGGGCTTTGGCTCTTGTTATACTGCCCCTTGTTAAAGTACCTCGCTTCGCTCCTGTTGAAACTATTTTTATTTTTTGTTTTGTTTTTTTGTTACAATAAGGGCAATATCTGTTTACTGTCTTGGGGATTTTCATGTTGAAAAAAGAAAAAATGAGTTTTTAAAGGTTGTTGATAAAATGGCCCTGCGCAGAATCGAACTGCGATTACTTCCACGTCAAGGAAGCGTCTTAACCATTGGACTACAAGGCCGTAAGTCTTTCCCTTGATGTTCAGGAAAAGAAATTTTCAGAAATATTTAAATATGACGCTTCTTAATTTTACATATGAGGGGCGGGTCTAGGTTAATCGTTTTGTTGCTGTATCTAATTTTTGGATTGTATTTTCTAAACTATCCCTTGGATATTTTTACTCTTCCAGAAGCAATGTCTAGCTTGGATCCATGGATAATTTTTATTGGAGGAATCTTGATTCTTTTTGGAGGAATTAATTACTTCAGGGCAGGAAGATACAGATATTAAATTTAATTTTATTTAGTGCTTATCATTTATTGTTTTATACTTACTAAGTTACTTAGTAAATAAGTTATTAAGAAACATTTATATATTAGATTTTTTTAGATTAAGATTAAGGGTTGATCATGAAAAAATATTTGCTTCTTATAGAAGATGAAAAGCTCTGGGAAAAATTCAAATCTAGTATAATAAAAGATATTAATACTGAAATAATAGGTTTGATAAAGAAAAAAATCAGCGGGGTGAAGAAAAATGAAAAATAAGGGGCAGGTGACTGTATTTATTATAATTGCCATACTTATTATTGCAGGAACTATTGCTTACTTTGCTCTAAGAGACACTATTTCAATTGTGGATTTACCCGCAAATATTGAACCCATTTA
>CAYLOQ010000027.1:0-810 GCA_964385425.1 Candidatus Woesearchaeota archaeon
ATGAAGCTCAAAGTTTCCCTTGATGATACAAAACTTCATGAGGATGCAATTCATCGCGGTCCGGCACAGGTTTACCCTGCTGTCAGGGAAGCAATTATTGAAGCGATGAGAAAAGCAGGTTCATATCTTCTTGAGCCGCTACAGATTCATGTCATTGAAATACCCGACAAATTCCTCGGAACTGTTACAAAACTTGTCGGAAGCA
Source organism: Candidatus Woesearchaeota archaeon (assembly GCA_964385425.1). Lineage (GTDB taxonomy): Archaea > Nanobdellota > Nanobdellia > Pacearchaeales > GW2011-AR1 > ASMP01. The sequence continues at coordinate 206 of CAYLOQ010000027.1, forward strand.
AGAGAGGGCAGATGCTTGAGGTGAAACAGGAATTCACCCGGGCAGAGGTAAAAACAAAACTTCCTGTTGCAGAAATGATTGGATGGAGCAATGATTTACGTTCAGCTACAGAAGGCCGTGGAACGTCTTCTTTGCTTGACCAGTTATTTGAAAAAGTTCCTGCAAGCATCCAGGCAGATGTCGTCAGAAAAATTCGCAGGAGAAAAGGCTTGAGTGAAAATCAGTAATTTTTCTAAACTCTTTTTTCAAGAGACACAGAGGTTTTTTCAATAACTTCTCTAACCACATAATTTAATTTACTAAGAGATAAAGGCTTAAACCAAAGTTCAACATTTCTTTTTTGATTCTTTGCTTTTTGTCGTTCTTTTTGATTTTTTTCTTGAATATAGGCAAATGCTAATTCGCGAGCTTTATCATCATTAGAGGCATTAAAGTAACATTCTCCATCAACATTATCATCCCCAGCATCTGCATTGTAAATCAATTTGTAATTTGGTTTAGAAATCATTTCCATTTCATTTTTAATTTATATTCATTTAAATAAATTATTGTTGTATTTTGCCATAATAGACTGAAATGAAGAAAGACCTTTCAGAGAATCAGTA
>CAYLOQ010000027.1:820-1871 GCA_964385425.1 Candidatus Woesearchaeota archaeon
ATGAAGCTCAAAGTTTCCCTTGATGATACAAAACTTCATGAGGATGCAATTCATCGCGGTCCGGCACAGGTTTACCCTGCTGTCAGGGAAGCAATTATTGAAGCGATGAGAAAAGCAGGTTCATATCTTCTTGAGCCGCTACAGATTCATGTCATTGAAATACCCGACAAATTCCTCGGAACTGTTACAAAACTTGTCGGAAGCAAGAGAGGGCAGATGCTTGAGGTGAAACAGGAATTCACCCGGGCAGAGGTAAAAACAAAACTTCCTGTTGCAGAAATGATTGGATGGAGCAATGATTTACGTTCAGCTACAGAAGGCCGTGGAACGTCTTCTTTGCTTGACCAGTTATTTGAAAAAGTTCCTGCAAGCATCCAGGCAGATGTCGTCAGAAAAATTCGCAGGAGAAAAGGACTTTCAGAGAATCAGTAAGAATAACGCCCCGACCGAGTTGCGGCAGGGATTCGGAAATTTATCTTTTAATCATACACTTTTTTTCTGTGCCCAATTTTTAAAACTAAAATAACAAGTTCATTATCCTTTATTTGATATAGCACACGATAATCACCGATTCTTAAACTCCATAAACCAGATAGTTTACCAGTTAGGGGTTTTCCAAGTTCAGAGTCTTCTCTTAAATCTCTTAATTTATTTTCTATTCTTTTAAATACTTTTTATTTTTTTGTGACTAATTATTTGCTTTTGGGGAAAGAAGAATTTTATAACTCATTTAAGTTCCACAAACTTTCCCTTTTCATAGTTTTCAAGGGCTTCTGCAATATCCCTCATTGTTTCAGGATTACTTAGAACTTCTATAGTTTCCCTTAGACTTTCTTCATCAATTTTTTTAGAATTACCAATAATCCTTGCAATAACATCATTATAACTTTCTCTAGAATGGACTTTCATTAACTCTAATTTATTTTTTATCTTGTTATTTAATCGTATATTAGTTTCCATATACTTAAGTATACTTATGCATACTTTATAAATATTTCGCCTAAAAAACTACTTCTCCGACCGAGTGTTGACATATTTAACTTGTATTAAA
>CAYLOQ010000028.1:0-764 GCA_964385425.1 Candidatus Woesearchaeota archaeon
AGATCGATGACCTTGCCCGATATGAACTGACCGAATGCTATCACCACCAATAGTTCCGCCCCACACGCCGCAACCTTTTCAATCATCTCCGGCGAATTAATATTCTCCGCTTCACTGCATTCCACACCGTTTTCACCCGCCCACACCGCAACCGGTGTCGGGATCACCTTCCTGCCGCGCCCCGCCTTACGCGCAGGCTGAGTAAAAACATGCGCAAGATCAATCCCCCCATCTGCATGCATCGAACGCAAACAAGGAACACCAAACTCAGCAGAACCAAAAAAAACTATTCGCATAGAAATACCAAATTAAAATCCCAACCAACAACCCCCGGCCCTGTACGATCAACTCGCCTTTTTTGCAGCCTTTCGCTTCTTTCTTGCTTTGACCACCGCTTGGCCGGTTACAAGCGATACCAACTGGTTGTACAGAGGTTTCAGTTTCTTGTCTACTTTTTTAAGGTCGACTGATTCCAGCAAAAGTATTGCCAAAGGTTTACCCAATTTCTTTTCCAGCATAGTCAGATGGTCGATTGTCAACGACCGCTGGCCTCTACCCGCCATACTGATAAAGGATTCACTGCACCCGATCATCTTCCCGATTTCCTTCAGGGTCATACCCTTGCCCCTGAGCAACCGAATAACATCTTCGGAAATATGCTCATTGGCGCTGTTCTTTTTGACATCAGTTCCCATTTCAACAACCCCTTTCAACGCTTAAATTTTCACTTATTGATCTCATCGTTGAATATTCCTATCGAATAC
>CAYLOQ010000028.1:774-1674 GCA_964385425.1 Candidatus Woesearchaeota archaeon
ATGTGCATCGATCTGTTTCTTTTTCTGCTTGTCCAATCGCGGACCACTGTACACCAGGATACTTGTGATCTCAGAGAGAGACTCGATGATCTTGTCGCAGTAGCTTTTTTGTTTCTTTGACAAATCCATCTGTGACACTTGAAGCACATAGTTGTAATATTCCCGGGCAAAAGTCAGATAATCGTTTCTGTCCCAGTTGCTGCTGTCTATCATCGCAAATGTCATCGTTTCAATTCCTTGCCCGCTATTCGACATCCTTACATTAACATTATACCACAACTTCACTAAGAGTCAAGTGTCTTTTTCTGAAAAACTTAACTTTTAGTGAAGTTTTTTAGACCGGTTACTATTCGTTTTCGTAATCTTCCTGGAGCTGCCGCAGTATCTTCCTCGCTCCGATCCGCTGGGCCTGGCCCATCCTGTCTTTGATAAGCATACCGTCCAGATGATCGACTTCATGCTGAAAACCGCGAATCTCTATCCCCTCAGCCTCTTCGGTAAACCGGTTGCCGTCCAGCCCCGTCGCGGTAATAGTGCACTTCTTATACCGCTTGATCTTCACCTCGATACCCGGCAGCGAAAGGCACCCCTCGTGATTCGCCTCTAATCCGCCCCCGATCTCAATCTCCGGATTGAGATAAACCCTCGCGCTCTCACGCGTCGCATCGTTTGCAAAAACAAATATCCGAAGATCAACCCCCACCTGCGGCCCAGCCAGTCCCACACCCTTTTGCTCAAGCATCATATCGATCATCGCCGCCGCAAGCTCACGGATCTCATCGGTTATCTCACCGACCGCTTTCGCTTCCCGCCCCAAAACCTTCGCCGGATACCGTGTCATCCGAATATCTGCCATCGCTATTGCCCCTACTCGTCGAACTCATCGCCTTTGAACGTCTG